>NZ_PTPY01000031.1:0-406228 GCF_022696215.1 Pandoraea sp. LA3
CTCAAGCAAGCCGTCAAAATGGTGAGACAGTCCGTGCACATCTACAATCACGAACGACCTCATGCGGCCCTGAAATACAAAACGCCCGATGCGGTGCATCGGGCGTTTTGAATGACTTTTTCTGTCAACCTATTTCAGGACTTGACATGTACGTTTTGCAGACACCGCACAGCACTGGCGGCAAACTCCCTCGTCAGAGCGGTCGCACAGCATTAGCACGTCAACCAGTCAAATCCCCCCGCCTGCGTAGCGACCAGGATCTCCGTCGCCTCCGCGCCGATCACCGCCGACATCGCTGCCATCGCCAGATCAGGCGTGTTGTTCTGTTCGCTCAGATGCGCACAGATGACACGCTGAAGCTTCGCGCGGTCGATGGCCCCGAGAATTTGCGCAGCCGCATCGTTCGCCAGATGGCCATACGTGCCACCGATACGCGCCTTGAGTGACGGCGGGTACTTGCTGTTCGCCAGCATCTCGCGATCGTGATTGCATTCGAGCACCAACGCATCACAACCGCCGAGCGTGGCAATCAGATGCGCCGTCGGACACCCGGCATCCGTGAGCACGCCAAGACGCCGCGCGCCATCGGAAAACACGAACTGCAAAGGCTCGCGAGCGTCGTGGGGCACGGTATAGGGATGCAGCTCGAGGTTGCCGACAGCCAGCCGCTCATCGGAGCGACACCAGCGCACGAGCGCGTCGTCGCCCTCGCCCTTGAGCGTAGCGCCGACCTTGACGGCCTGCCCCGTTCCCCAGCTCATGATGAGCGGGATTCGATACTTGCGAGTGAGGGAGAGTGCACTACCGATGTGATCGGCGTGTTCATGCGTGATGACGATGGCATCGAGCGACGCCACGTCGACCGAGCGCGCCGCCAGGCGACGCTCGACCTCTCGCATCGAGAAACCGCAATCGAGAAGAATGCGTGTCGTGGAGGCGCCTTCCGACGCCTCCACCAGCAGGGCATTACCTTCGCTGCCGCTGCCTAGACTGGCGAACCGCACGCCCCGCCTTAACGGAGCTGGTTGCCGATCACGCTGATGATCGTTTGCGCGATCTGCGAGTTATCGACGTTACCCTTGTCGTCGAGCACCTGCACACGCGTCTGGCTGTCGCCACGACCTTGTACGTTGACGCTGTACTTCTTAGCCTTCTTCTGATCCTGCACTTCCTTCGCATGGAACAGGCTGTAGAAGAACCCGTTGTCTTTCGCCAGCGATGCCGGATCGACATAGCTCACGAAGTACAGGCCCTTCGCGCGATCGCGGTCGTCCACCGTGAAGTTGCCACGGTCGAGCGCCACGCCCACACGGCGCCATGCACGATCGAACGGCTCGTTGATGTCGAGGTAGGCGGCGTCTGCCGTCTTCACGACCTGCGCCGACGGACCACTGGCCTTCGCGTTCTCAACCTGGGCCTTGGCCTGATCGGCCTGCGCACCGAAGCGCTGCATCAGCTTGGTCAGCATGATCGCTTCGAGGCCCGGATCGTTCGGTGCCGGCTCCCACTTGGTCGTGTCCTTCTGCGAATTCGTGAACACTTCCACCATGCGACGATGCGTAATGTAGATGTCCGTGCCGCCGTTCGGGTCACGCTCGACACGCGTACGGAAACGATCGCGTTCGCCGGTCGAGTACAGACCATCGAGCACCTTGCCGAGCAAGTCGCGGATGATGTCCTGATTCAGCTTGGCGCGGTTCTCGGCCCAATCGGTTTCCATCACGCCGGTATCCGACGAATCGATGGTCAGCACGAAACCGTTTTCCTGCCAGAATTCGCGCAGCGTCGGCCACAGATCGCCGGCCGGCTTCTGAATCACGAGCCAACGCTCGTTGCCATCGCGCACGACCTTCATGCCCGGCACATCCGGCAGCACCGTGTCGGTCGGATTGGCAGCGACGACCTTCTGCTGACTCTCGTAGTTCGACAGCGTGGCGGTGCCGCCCGGGCTCACATACTTGCGGTCGGTAGCCTGTACGTTCGTCAGATCCGGCGGAACGTCGAGCGAGGGGCCGGTCTTCGAGCTCTTGTAGTCGACCTTGTCGGACGACAGAGCGCTCGACAGGGAGCTACAACCGGCAACGAGGGCCAACGAGGCAATAGCGGCCCATGCCAGCACGGGACGAGCTACGGAATTACTGACGATTCGTTTCATGAGTCGCAAAAAAAGGGTGGGCAATCGAACCCGGGTGCCTGAACGACAGCTTAAGCAACAGCAATGTTGGCCGACTTGAGGGCTTTGAGCACCGTGTCCTGATACGGTTGCGCCAGCGGCGTGAGCGGCAGGCGGATGCCCGACGCGATCATGCCCATCTTTTGCAGCGCCCATTTCACGGGGATCGGATTGGCTTCGACGAACATGGCGCGATGCAGTTCGAACAACTTGAACTGCAATTCACGTGCCTTGGCCACATCACCAGCCAGCGCCGCCGCGCACAACTCGTGCATCGCACGCGGTGCCACGTTGGCGGTGACCGAGATATTACCCTGACCGCCCATGAGCATGAGCGCAACAGCCGTCAGGTCGTCGCCGCTATACACGGCGAAGCTCTTCGGAGCGCGCCGGATCAGGTCGATGCCACGATCCAGGTTGCCCGTGGCGTCTTTCACGCCGATGATGCCGGGCACTTCGGCCAGACGCAGCAGCGTTTCGTTGCTGGCATCCGCCACGGTACGGCCGGGCACATTATAGAGGATGACCGGAAGCTCACCGGCTTCGGCAATGGCGCGGAAGTGTTGGTACTGGCCTTCCTGCGTCGGCTTGTTGTAGTAAGGCACGACTTGCAACGAAGCGTCGGCGCCGACCTTCTTTGCATGCTTGGTCAGCTCGATGGCCTCTGCCGTCGAATTCCCGCCGGTGCCGGCAATCACGTGCACCTTGCGGCCGCGCGACTGGCCGGCTTCCGCCGTTTGCTTGACCGCGATCTCGATGAGTTCGCAGTGCTCTTCGACGTTGACCGTCGGCGATTCGCCCGACGTGCCGACGATGACGATACCGTCCGTGCCTTCGTCGACGTGCCAGTTGATCAGGTTACGCAGTGCTTCACGGTCAAGGCTGCCGTCCTCTGCCATCGGCGTGACAATCGCGACGATACTGCCTTGAATCGGAGTTTGGGTAGTCATGTTTGATCGAACAATTCAGCGATAAGGGTGGATTGTAGCGGATTACGCTGTCGCCTCGTACAGCGCGGCAGTCCCGGGGTTTTCCCCGGGGGTGGACGCACGCGTCGCACACAGCCGCTGCACACACGCCGCGCGCGGCGCCGGCAACGTGACATCTTCGAAACCCGCAACCCGCAGCCCCGCCTCACGTGCCACGTCGAGCAACTCGCCCGGCGCCAGCAGGAACAGCGGATTGGACGGTTTCCCGTACCTTTCGTTTCCTTGGGCAAAGGTTTCGTAAATCAGGACACCTCCCGGCGCCACGCTTGCCGCAATACGCGCGAGCAGCGGTCGGTGGAGATAATTTGTGACGATGACGGCGTCGAACGTCGCGTCCGCAGGTAACGGCCACGGAGCCCCTTCCAGGTCCGTAGACACCGTCGTGACGCCCGCCAGCGTTGACATCGTGGCAAGCGCCGCCTCGTCACGATCGATTGCGGTGACGTTCACGCCGCGCGATGCGAGCCAGCGTGAGTGACGCCCATGCCCGCACGCCACATCGAGCGCACGGGCACCCGGAGCAATCAGATGCGCCCAACGCACCAGCCACGGCGACGGAGCGCCGATGCCGTGCATCACATCAGGGACGACAACGCCCGTCATGAGTACTGAAGCCCCATGGCCTCACGCACATCGCGCATGATTTCCTGCGCCGATTTACGGGCCTTCTCGCAGCCGTCGGCCACAATGGCGCGCAGCAGCGACGGATCGTCCATGTACTTCTGCGCGCGTTCGAGCATCGGTTGTTGCTCGCGCAAAATGCCTTCGATGACCGGCTGCTTGCATTCGATGCAACCGATACCAGCGCTGCGGCACCCGGCCTGGACCCACTCACGCGTATCGTCATCGCTGTAGACCTGGTGCAGTTGCCACACCGGGCACTTGTCGGGGTCGCCCGCATCGGTACGACGCACGCGCGCCGGATCCGTCGGCATGGTGCGCACCTTTTTGGTGATCGATTCGGCGTCTTCGCGCAGACCAATGGTGTTGTTATAGGACTTCGACATCTTCTGGCCGTCGAGGCCGGGCATGCGCGAGGCTGGCGTGAGCAGCGCCTGCGGCTCGACCAGAATCAGCTTGCGCGCGCCTTCGAGGTAACCGAAGAGACGCTCACGATCCCCCATCGACAGCGATTGCGACTCGGAGAGCATAGCGCGCGCCTGTTCGAGCGCTTCGTCATCGCCCTTCTCCTGATACGCGTTACGCAATTCCAGATAGAGCTTGGAGCGCTTGCCGCCGAGCTTGCGCGCGGCCGCCAGCGCCTTCTCTTCGAAACCCGCTTCGCGGCCGTAGAGATAGTTGAAGCGGCGTGCGATCTCGCGCGTCATTTCAACGTGCGGCACCTGATCCTCGCCCACCGGCACATGCAACGCGCGATACAGCAGAATGTCGGCGGCCATGAGCACCGGATAACCCAGGAAGCCGTACGTCGACAGATCCTTTTCCTTGAGCTTCTCGATCTGTTCCTTGTACGTCGGCACACGTTCGAGCCAGCCCAGCGGCGTGCTCATGCCGATGAGCAACGCCAGTTCGGCATGCTCAGGCACCTTGCTCTGGATGAAGAGCGTGGCCTGATTCGGATCGATCCCTGCGGCCAGCCAGTCGATCAGTACGTCCCATACGTTCTGCTCGATGACTTCCGGCGTTTCGTAATGCGTGGTGAGGGCATGCCAGTCGACCACGCAGAAGTAGCACGGATACTCCGACTGGAGCTGAATCCAGTTCTTGAGCACGCCGTGATAATGGCCCAGATGCAAACGACCGGTCGGTCGCATGCCGGAGAAAACGCGTTCGGGGTACATGGTCTAGTTATAGTGTGCAAAAACTTCAGGAAACCAGCGACAGCAACGGCGTGAGCATCCAGACGATCACGTCACGCCCCCACTGGATCAGCGGCCAGAGCCACATACGGCCAAGCACACCGCTGACGACCAGCGCCATCACGATGAAAAAGCCGTAGGGTTCTACGCGCGAAAGCGTATAGGCTGCGCGCGCCGGCAGCAGCGACACCAGCACGCGTCCGCCATCGAGCGGCGGCACCGGGAACAGGTTGAACATGCACATCACGAGGTTCACCACGAGACCGGCCTGCGCCATCATCATGAAGAACGGCTCGCGAACGCCCGCGATTTGCAGCCCGACCCCAACCACGGCCCAGAGAATCGCTTGCACGAAGTTGCAGAGCGGCCCGGCCAGCGCGACCCAGATCGTGTCGACGCGCGGATTACGCAAGCTGCCGAACGCCACGGGCACCGGTTTGGCGTAGCCGAACAGGAATGCGCCGCTGGTCATGAAATAGAGCGCCAACGGCACGAGAATCGTGCCGATCGGGTCGATGTGCTTGAGGGGATTGAGCGTCACGCGTCCCATCAGGAACGCAGTGGGATCGCCGAAGTGCTTCGCGACATAGCCGTGGGCGGCCTCGTGCAACGTAATCGCAAAGAGGACGGGGAGCGCGTAGACCGCAATGGTCTGGATCAGGTCAGCATTCATAGCCGGCTATTGTAACAAGCAGACCTGCACGCCAGTATTACCCTCCCTTACAAAGATTCGGGCGCCCGCGAAGGCGGGCATGCGCCGCGTACCATTCCCCGCGCCCAATGGGTTCAGGACAGTCCGAACGGCGCCAGCGATCCGCGACCGCGACGCAGCACTTCCGGCGGCGTCACTGTCAGATCGACCACCGTCGACGGCTCCTTGGGACACGCACCGCCGTCGATCACGAGATCCAGCTGCTTTTCGAGCCGCTCGCGAATCTCCTCCGGGTCGTTCAGCGGCTCGGTTTCATCCGGCAGAATCAACGTCGTGGCCAATAACGGCTGCCCGAGTTCTTCAAGCAACGCCAGCGTGATCGCGTGCTCCGGCACGCGCAGACCGATCGTCTTTCGCGACGGATGCGAGAGGCGTCGCGGCACTTCTTTCGTCGCTTCGAGAATGAAGACGTACGGCCCCGGCGTCGTGGCCTTGATCAGCCGGTACTGCCGGTTGTCGACGATGGCGAACTCAGCCAGCTCGGACAGATCGCGCACGAGCAACGAGAGCATCTGCTTCTCGTCGAGCCCGCGAATGCGACGCAAGCGCTCTACGGCATGCTTGTCGTCGATGTGACAAGCGATCGCATAGCTCGAATCGGTCGGCAGCGCCACGATGCCGCCCTTGTCGATAATCTGTACGGCTTGCTTGATGAGACGTGACTGAGGATTTTCCGGGTGAATCTGGAAGAATTGCGACATGTTGTCGGAGAGTTACTGCCAGCGGCCCCAGACCGGTGTGAGATCGTCGGGCAACGCAGGCAACTTGCCGAGCAGCGCGCGGCTCTCGGTCGGTCCATGGAAATCCGAGCCGCGCGAGGCCAGAAAACCGTATTGACGCGCGACATCGGCATACTCTCGGTACTGATCCGGCGTATGACTGCCGGTGACCACTTCGATGGCTTCGCCACCCAGATCACGGAACTGATCGAACAACGCCCCGAATTCGAGCGGCGTGAACTTATACCGGCCCGGGTGCGCCACGACCGCAATGCCGCCCGCGCCCCGAATCCACTTGACGGATTCTTCGAGCGTAGCCCATCGATGCGGCACATAACCGGGACGGCCTTCCGAAAGGTACTTCGCAAACACGTCGGAGACCGACGCGCATTTGCCGATGTCCACCAGAAACCGTGCGAAGTGCGTACGAGAAATCAAGTCGGGATTGCCGACAAAGCGCAACGCCCCTTCATAGGCCCCGGGGATACCGGCCGCGGCCAACTGCTCGCTCATCAGTTGCGCCCGCGCTGCCCGGCCGCCGCGCGTTGCCGCGAGGCCATCGATCAGCGTGGGATTATCGGGATCGATATTCAATCCGACGATGTGCACCGTGCGGTTCGCCCACGTAATCGAAATCTCGACGCCGCCGACATAGCGCATGCCCAGCGCTTCGGCCGCCGCACGTGCTTCGCGTTGCCCGCCGATCTCGTCGTGATCCGTCAGCGCCCATAGGTCGACGCCGGCCTCGAAAGCGACCTGCGCCACTTCGGACGGCGACAGCGTGCCGTCCGACACCTTGGAATGACAATGAAGATCCGCGTTGAGCATGATGAGCCGCCGGGTGAGGGTGCCGTGGCATCGCAAAGACTTCTGGCCCGTCCGACACCGGCGTATGACGTGGTAATGACGCCTTCATTCTACCGCTCAAGTGCACGCGACGCGAGTTGCCTGCGTTGACGGCCCCGCCTCACACCAAGGCTCGCCTCGCAATCAACTGACGGGCGCGGCACTCCCCCACGCTTCGCAGCCCTTCACAGCACTTGCCGATCAATCGCGGCAAAACTCATCGATGAGGCGTGCGACGGCTTCCGGCTGATCGTGATGCAGCATATGACCGGCATCGGCAACGAACGCTTGCGTCAAATTCGGAAAGACCTCGAAACGCTCGCGGAAGACCTCCTTACCCTGCGCCCCGGCGAAATGCTGGAGCACATCCGAATCCGTGGCTTCGACGTTCAGGACGGGGGCGCTTACGTTACCCCAGACCGCCATCGCTTCGTCCAGCCGATAGGGATAGGGATTCGCGATCTTGTGCGCGGCATCGGCAAGCAAATGCCATTGCCCGTCGCGCTCCTGACGGGCCCAGCGCTGCGCCAGCCATTCCGCCCGCTCGGGCGCGAGGCGCGGGTTCGTCTTGCGCAGGCGCGCCGCCACGTCGGCGAGCGATGCATACGGGCGCAGCGTCGGCACCGTCTGAATGTCGTCAAGCCAGCGGCTGAGTTGACGGATCGCCGCTGTCGGCGACGAAGGTGGCAGGCCGAAGCCCTCCAGATTCACGAGACGTCGCACACGCGCCGGCCGCACGCCTGCGTACAGGCACGCGGCGTTGCCGCCCATGCTGTGGCCGATCAGGTTGATGGCTTCACCGGGCTCCGTGTAGACGTCAAGCAAGGCGTCGAGATCGGCGAGATAGTCCGGGAACCAGTAGCTGCCTGCGCGCCCGTCCGCGACTGGCCAGTCGGTGAGGCCGAAGCCCCGCCAGTCCGGCGCGAGCACATGCCAGCGTTGGGCGAGCGTCTGCGCAACGAAGTGGAACGAGGCCGACACATCCATCCAGCCATGGAGGGCAAACAGTTTCGGTGCGCCGGGCGTGCCCCACTGGCGGACATGGTGGCGCAGGCCGCGCACCGTCAGGAACTCGGATCGGGAATCGATCATGATGCGGGCAGACGATGAAGATCTGAACGATTGAGGAACGTCGAGTATATCGGTCGCTGTCGACACCCCGGTAGCCGCGTCAAAAACGGATGCGCCCCTGCGAGGACGGCGGCGACTCGTCGCTCGCGTTGTGCCTGATGCATCCCTACGTCCGTACGTCGACAACATCACGTCGACGGAAGGGCCCCAGACGCATGGACGCCCAGCCAACGGTGTCAGCCCGATTGGGCCACCGTCATTCCCCCGCCTGAAGCGCGGCCAGTTCGGCGTCGTCGAAACCCGCCGCCCGGCGCGCCTCGAGATTGAACGGCCCCCTAAGACGTGGCGCACCGTACTGGGTCGCCAGCCGGGCATAGGTCTCGACGGGCTCGCACCCGGCGCGCTCGCAGCCCCAGCGGTACCAGCGATTGCCGATGGCCACATGGCCGATTTCGTCACGCAGGATGATATCGAGAATGGCCGCTCCCGCCTTGTCGCCTGCACTGGAGAGCTTCGCCTTGATGGGCGGGCTGGCGTCGAGCCCGCGTGCCTCCAGCGTGCGCGGTACGAGGGCGAGACGGGCCAGCCAGTCGCCGGACGTGCGACGCGCCATGTCCCAGAGACCATCGTGCGCGGGAAAACACCCGTAGACGTACGTGTCGCCCAGCGTCTTCAGATGCGCGGCCAGTAACGAGAAGTGGTAGGCCTCTTCCGCCGCGACCTGAAGCCAGTCGTCGTAGTACTCGGCGGGCAGCGCATCGAAACGCCACAAGGCGTCGAGCGCCAGATTGATCGCATTGAATTCGATGTGCGCGAGCGCGTGCAGCAAGGCGGCGCGCCCTTCTACGGTCGTCACGGCGCGCTGCTTCAACTCGCGCGCAGATACCAGCGCCGGCGCCGCAGGACGCCCCGGAATCCCCTCGTCCGCCCCGCCGTCGGCTGCCAGCGCAAACCGGCGTGCCGGATACCAGAATGCACCGCCGCCACGCACCGCGTCTCGAAGCGCCGTGACGCCTGCAGCTTTCTCGTACGGATCGCAAACGCGCAGCAACTCGAGCGCGCGCGCCCGTGCACAGGACGGGAAGACGGTTGACGTGCCGGATGCGTCGCAGGCATCAGATACGTCGGCGGGGGAAGCGTGGGAAGGCTCGCCGACGGCGATGCTGCGAAGGCCAGGTTCGGCGCCGGGCGTAGGAGTGAAATCGACCATGACGTTACAATAGCGGTTTCGTCGATTTTAACCGCGAACCAAAGCCGCTATGCCGATCTATAAACTTGGAGACAAGACCCCGCAGATCCACGAGAGTGCTTTCGTGGCCGACACTGCCACCATCATTGGCGACGTGGTTCTCGCCGAGAACAGCAGCGTGTGGCCGGGGGTGGCGATTCGCGGCGACAACGAGCCGATCAAGGTCGGCACCGGCACCAATGTGCAGGAAGGCGCGGTGCTGCATGCCGACCCGGGTTATCCGCTGACGCTGGCCAACGGCGTGAGCATCGGCCATCAGGCCATGCTGCACGGCTGCACGGTCGGCGAGAATTCGCTGATCGGCATTCAGGCGGTGCTGCTCAACGGCGCGGTCATCGGCCGCGACAGCCTCGTGGGCGCCGGCGCGCTGGTGACCGAACGCAAGACGTTTCCGGACCGCTCGCTGATCCTCGGCGTGCCGGCCAAGGTCGTGCGCGAACTGACGGACGAAGAAGTCGCCACCCTCAAGCGCAACGCCGACACGTATGCAACGCGCCGGCAGGTATTCAAGGAACAGCTGGTGCGCATCGGCTGAACGCACGACCGGCAAGCGTTGCACGCCAGTCGTCCGGCGTGCGGAACGTCGCTGCCGGTGTGTTGAAAATGCGGCGCGCGCCCCCAGATATTGCAGCATTGACGCGCCAAACTTCGGCTTGTGTGCCATGCCGGGCTCGCAGGAATGCGTGCAAGACGAGCGAATTGTCTGATTTTCGTGCGTAAAACGTGCAAATCGGACTCACCGCACATCTTGCGCCCCCCGCCTTGCCGGATCGCCTGCCACACCGACCGCCGTTGCCGCATTTTTCAGGAATTCGACCGTGTCCGACCAACTTCAGAAATTCATGTTCGACGCCGCCCCCGTGCGCGGCGAGTATGTCAGCCTCGACGCCACCTGGCGCGCCGTGCTGGATCGTCACGACTACCCGGTGGCCGTACGCCATTTGCTTGGCGAAATGATGGCCGCCGCCGCACTGCTCACCGCCAACGTCAAGTTCGATGGCGCGTTGATCCTGCAATTGAAGGGTGACGGCCCCGTCAGCATGGTCGTCGTCGAATGCAACGCCGACCTCACCATGCGCGCCACGGCCAAGTACAGCGGCGAGATCCCCGAAGACGGCACGCTCAAGTCGCTCCTCAACGTCAACGGCCGTGCACACTTCGCCATCACGCTCGATCCCCGCGTCAAGCAGCCGGGTCAGCAGCCGTATCAAGGGGTGGTACCGCTCTCGGACGAGCATGGTCCGCTGCCCGACATGGCGTCGGTCCTTGAACACTACATGCACCATTCGGAGCAGTTGGACACGCGCCTGTGGCTGGCCTCGGACGACAACCACGCCGTGGGTATCCTGCTGCAAAAGCTCCCGGGCCACGGCGGCACGGCGGGTAGCGGCGCCGAACACGCGCCCGAAGAAGATGAGGACACGTGGAATCGCGTTTGCCAACTGGCCAACACGCTCAAGCGCGACGAAATGCTGAGCACCGACCGTGAAACGATGCTGCATCGCCTGTTCTGGGAAGAAACGGTGCGCGTCTTCGACCCGCTGCCGACGGCGTTTCGCTGCACCTGCTCGCGTGAACGCGTCGCCAATATGCTGCGCACGCTGGGCGAAGCGGAAGTCATGAGCGTATTCGACGAGCGTCCGAACGTGGAAGTGGCGTGCGAGTTCTGCCGCCAGACATATCACTTCGACAAGGTCGATGCGGCGCAACTCTTCACCGAACAATCGCACGCTGCACCGGCAGGCCAGCATTGATATCGGATCGTTGGGAAATCATCGGCGCACGGAACCGTCCGGCGCGCCGATGACTCTCAGTTGGCATCCGGTGAGATGCCGCGCGTCGGCGCTGCGTCTGCCACCACTGCCTGACGCTACTGCTGCCCTGCTACGGGCTTTACGGGTTATCGCACCATGCCCCGAATTGCTGCCAATCCTGCCGCCGCCCCCACGACTCACGCCGTCCAGGCGATTGCACTTCCGAGCCACGATAACGCCTCACCGGCGGTGCGTCGCGGCGCCGCGTGGGGCCGTCCAATGCGATCGCTGGCAGGCGTGTTCAGCCTCTTCGCGCTAACGCTCGCTGCCGGATGCGCCCAGTTGCAGTTGCCTCCGCCAGACGCACCGGTCGCACGCCTGCCACCGTCACAGGACGGGCAAAACACGGCACCGGGCGCCATGACCGACACCCAGAAGCAGGATCTCACGCGCCTGAACAAGCGCATCTACGACGAACAGGAAACCGCCATCGAGCGCGAGCGTGCTCAACGCGCGTACGAGGACGCCCTTCGCAGCTACAACAGCAATGCCTACTTCTATGGCGGCTGGGGAAGCCCCGGCTGGTACGGGCCGGGCTGGTACGGCCCTGGCTGGTACGGCGGCCCTCGCTCGTCTGTCGGGGTGAGCGTCGGCTTCTGAGGGATCGCATGACGTGACGGCGCCGTGTCGCAAGCGAAGAACGGCAAGACCTGACCTGTGACGCCGACACGCTCGGATCTGCGCCGCTAGCACCCCATAAAAAATGCCGCGTCGATTTACATCGAAGCGGCATTTTCGTTCTGGCTGAATGGCGGGCGATTGCCCTCTGGGAAGGCACGCCATTCTTGTCCTGCATGACATCGGCAACGGATCACCCGCGATTGCGGACCGTCTCGAACAACAGTCAACGACGATCAGTGGTGCTGCGCCTTGTGAGCTGACTGCGCCTTGCTCTTCGTTTGCGACGGCGGCGGTGGCGGCGCAGACGCGACGGTCTTGTGCGCCGGTTCGGTCGAGGACACTAGCGGCGCATCGGCACCGGAAGCGCCCTGCGGCGCACTCGCCCCCTCTGCACCGACGAATTGCACGAACAATTCGCCATCCTTGACCATCCCCAGTTCGAAACGAGCGCGCTCTTCGATCGCTGCCGTGCCGTCCTGCAAGTCCTGCACTTCGCCGGCCAGACGATCGTTACGTTCTTTCAACTGCTCGTTCTTCTGCTGTTCGGCGCTCAATTCGTCGCGCAGTTCGTGCACGTACAACCAGCCACCGTGGCCGAACCAGAGCGGATACTGGATGACTACCAAGAGCAGCACCAGTACCAAGGTCACCATTCGCATGCTTTCGCCTGGCAAGAATTCCGGGAAGCGGGCCGCAACAACCTGAGTCGCAAATCAACTTCCCGGGGAAACGGAATTAGCGCAGATTGTAGAACGTTTCCTTGCCCGGATACGAAGCGATATCGCCGAGATCTTCTTCGATACGAAGCAACTGGTTGTACTTGGCGATACGGTCGCTACGCGAGAGCGAACCGGTCTTGATCTGACCGGCGTTGGTGCCCACGGCGATATCGGCGATCGTCGAGTCTTCGGTTTCGCCCGAACGGTGCGAGACCACGGCCGTGTAGCCGGCGCGCTTGGCCATTTCGATGGCGGCGAACGTCTCGGTCAGGGTACCGATCTGGTTGATCTTGATGAGGATCGAGTTGGCCACGCCTTGCTCGATACCTTGCTTCAGGATCTTCGTGTTGGTGACGAACAGGTCGTCGCCGACCAGTTGCACCTTCTTGCCCAGCTTGTCCGTCAGGATTTTCCAGCCGGCCCAGTCGTCTTCCGACATACCGTCTTCGATCGAGACGATCGGGAACTTGTCGCACAGGTTGGCGAGGTAGTCGGCGAACTCTTCCGAGCTCAGCGACAGGCCTTCACCGGCCAGTTCGTACTTGCCGTTCTTGTAAAACTCGGTCGACGCGCAGTCCAGCGCGAGCAGCACGTCGTCGCCCAGGCGGTAGCCGGCCTTTTCGACGGCTTCCTGAATGGTCGCGAGGCACTGTTCGTTCGATTCGAAGTTCGGTGCAAAACCGCCTTCGTCGCCCACGGCCGTGCTCCAGCCCTTCTCGGCGATCAGCGACTTGAGTGCGTGGAAGATTTCGGTGCCGCAGCGCAGTGCTTCACGGAAGCTCGACTGACCGACCGGCATCACCATGAATTCCTGGATGTCCAGGCTGTTGTTGGCGTGTGCGCCGCCGTTGACGATGTTCATCATCGGCACCGGCATTTGCATGGCGCCCGAACCGCCGAAGTAGCGATACAGCGGCAGGCCGGCTTCTTCGGCAGCCGCCTTGGCAACGGCCATCGAGACAGCCAGCATGGCATTGGCGCCGAGGCGCGACTTGTTGTCGGTGCCGTCGAGTTCGATGAGGGTCTTGTCCAGGAAGGCCTGTTCGGCAGCATCCAGGCCCATGATCGCTTCCGAAATTTCGGTATTGATGTGCTCGACAGCCTTTTGCACACCCTTGCCGAGGTAACGCGACTTGTCGCCGTCACGCAGTTCGATCGCTTCACGCGAACCGGTCGACGCGCCCGACGGCACTGCCGCGCGGCCCATCACGCCCGACTCCAGCAGCACGTCGCACTCGACCGTCGGATTGCCGCGCGAGTCCAGCACTTCGCGCCCGATGATATCTACGATTGCACTCATGTATTCCTCGGTATCTATAAGACAAAAACGCTAAAGGGAACCTGCTTCGCGCCGCGATCCTGCCGATCACCTGCCGCTACCACGCCGGGCGCTGAACGTGAATCGGCAGCGCGCCGCATCCTGACGTGGATCGCGATGCTGCGCGTCGTGCGCGCGCACCGGCTGGACAGTACGTAGACGGGGGAACAACGGCGCCTCGAAATGAGGCACGGCGGCCTGTGGGATGACATCGATGTCGACGGTGCGCTCGGCGTGCGGCACGCGGGCATCTCCTCGGGGACTCGCCCTTGCGGCGGTCGCTCGCGACCGCTGCGCGACAAGCTTAACGACTCGACGCCATGCTGCCAAGGCGTCTGACCGCTATACCCGTCCTGTGGGCGTACAAATAGTGGCCCCAGGACGGTGTGTCTCATTTCAGTTGAAATTATTTTCCAGGAACTGCCCCTGCTTCACCGCCGCATCAATGGTCTTGAGCGTGGTGAGCAGCTCGCGCATGCGGCCGAGCGGCACGGCGTTGGGACCGTCCGAGAGTGCGCAGGCCGGATCCGGGTGCGTCTCCATGAACAGGCCCGACACGCCCACGGCCACTGCAGCACGCGAGAGCACCGGCACGAACTCGCGCTGACCGCCCGAGCTGGTGCCCTGCCCGCCGGGCAACTGCACGGAGTGCGTGGCGTCGAACACGACCGGCGCACCGGTCTCGCGCATGATCGCCAGCGAGCGCATGTCCGAGACCAGATTGTTGTAGCCGAACGAAACGCCGCGCTCGCAAGCCATGAACACGTCATCGGGCAGACCGGCTTCGCGCGCAGCGTCGCGGGCCTTGTCGATGACATTGATCATGTCGTGCGGCGCGAGAAACTGCCCCTTCTTGATGTTCACCGGCTTGCCCGACTGGGCGCAGGCACGAATGAAATCGGTCTGACGGCACAGGAAAGCCGGCGTCTGGAGCACGTCGACGATGGGCGCGGCGACCGCCACGTCCTCTTCGGTGTGCACGTCCGTGAGGACCGGCACGCCGAGCTGGCGACGCACTTCCTCGAGGATCTTCAGACCCTGCTCACGGCCAGGGCCGCGATACGACTTGCCCGAACTACGATTCGCCTTGTCGAACGACGACTTGTAGATGAACGGAATGCCGAGCGCGCTCGTGATTTCCTTGAGCTGCCCCGCGACGTCGATCGTCATTTGCTCCGATTCGACGACGCAGGTACCCGCGATCAGGAAAAACGGCTTGTCCAGGCCAACATCGAAACCGCACAGTTTCATGGGAACTCCTTGTCTCTCGCTCGCTGCGCGTCTCAGGCGGCCTTCTTGCGCGCCTGCTGACCTGCCAGCGCCGCTTCAACGTATGCCTTGAAGAGCGGATGGCCGTCGCGCGGCGTCGAGGTGAACTCGGGGTGGAACTGAACGCCCACGAACCACGGGTGCACCTGCTGCGGCAACTCCATCATCTCCGGCAGGTTCTCGGTCGGCGTACGCGCCGAGATCACCAGACCAGCGGCTTCGAGCTGCGGCACGTAGTGATTGTTGACTTCGTAACGATGGCGGTGACGTTCGTTCACCGTATCGCCGTAAATGCGCGAAGCCAGCGTTTCGGTCTTGATCGGCACACGTTGCGAACCAAGGCGCATCGTACCGCCCAGATCCGAATCTTCCGTACGTTGTTCGACCTTGCCGTCACGGTCTTGCCACTCAGTGATGAGGGCGACCACCGGATGCGGCGTCGACGGCTCGAATTCCGTGCTGTTCGCTTCGGCCAGATTGGCAACGTCGCGCGCGAATTCGATCACGGCCAGTTGCATACCGAGGCAGATGCCCAGATACGGCACACGGTTTTCGCGGGCGTAACGAATCGCCTTGATCTTGCCCTCCGTGCCGCGACGGCCGAAACCGCCCGGCACGAGAATGGCATCCAGATGCTTGAGCGCATCAGTGCCGTCCTTCTCGATCTGCTCGGAATCGATGTACTCGATGTTCACGCGCGTTTCCGTGTGGATCGCAGCGTGACGCAGCGCTTCGATGAGCGACTTGTACGACTCGGTCAGATCGACATACTTGCCGACCATACCGATCGTGACATCGTGCTTCGGATTCTCGACGGCGTGCACCAGACGCGTCCACATGGACAGGTCGGCCGGCTTGGCTTCGATCTTCAGTTCTTCGCAGATGATCCGGTCCATGCCCTGGTCGTGCAGCATTTGCGGAATCTTGTAGATCGTGTCGACGTCCCACACCGAGATCACGGCATCCTGCGGAATATTCGCGAACAGCGAAATCTTCGCGCACTCGTCTTCCGGGATCTGACGATCGGCGCGGCACAGCAGCACGTCCGGCGAGATACCGATTTCGCGCAGCTTCTGCACGCTGTGTTGCGTCGGCTTGGTCTTGAGTTCACCGGCCGTCGCGATGTACGGCACGAGCGTCAGATGCACGAAGGCCACGCTGTTGCGGCCCAGGCGCAGATTCATCTGACGAGCAGCTTCAAGGAAAGGCAGCGACTCGATGTCACCGACGGTACCGCCGATTTCGACGATGGCGACGTCGGGATGGCCGTCCCACGTCGAACGCGCACCGCGCTCGACGAAAGCCTGAATTTCATTGGTGATGTGCGGAATGACCTGAACGGTCTTGCCGAGATACTCGCCACGGCGCTCCTTGCGGATCACCGACTCGTAGATCTGGCCCGTCGTGAAGTTGTTCGCACGACGCATCTTCGCGCTGATGAAGCGCTCGTAGTGACCCAGATCCAGGTCGGTTTCCGCACCGTCCTCGGTGACAAACACCTCGCCGTGCTGGAACGGGCTCATTGTGCCCGGATCGACGTTGATGTAGGGATCAAGCTTGAGGAGGGTGACTTTGAGGCCACGCGATTCGAGAATCGCGGCCAGAGATGCGGCAGCAATTCCCTTACCAAGAGAGGAAACCACGCCGCCCGTGACAAAAACGAATTTGGTCATCGCAGTAATTGCTCGCGGGAAAGCCGGATTATACCCGAAAGCAGCCCCGCCCTCGAGGTCCGGCGCGGCAAATTTTGGTCTTGACAGGCATCGTGCGCGGCGTCCCATCACGACCGGCGCGCTCCGGCCCGATATCGCGTGCTGTGGCGTGATGTGGCGCGATCTACCGTACGTCGATCACGCCGCAAGCGAACGCCGGTGTTCGCCTTTCAGTTCCGCGAGCATGTCACGAATGGCCGAGGCGGTCTCCAGCGGGCGCTCCATCGGAAAAAGGTGCGTCCCCGGCACATACCGCAGATGCGTGCCGACGATACGGCGCGTGGCGCCGATCCCGGCCTGACGCAGTTCGCGAGACTCCGTACCTGCCAGAAAACCGACCGGCACCGGAACCCCACGCAGGGCGCGCACCGCGAGCGACGGCGGCAGCGTCAGATAGATGCGGTATTCGATCTCTCGCGCGAACGCCAGACGCCGCGCCTCACCTTCCCCCGTGGGCAAGGTGCCGCAATCGATATAGTCACGCAGCACGTCCGGTTCCCAACTGGCGAACGCCGGCTTGCTCGCGAAATGCTGCCAGGCGCTTTCCCAGTCGGGCCATTGATCGCGACGCTTCTTCGTCACGCCAGCGGGCGACAGGCGCTCATACAGGCCCGTGAGCATGCCCAGACGAAGCATCTGCGTGCGCCAGCCCGGCGTGACGATAGGCGAATCGACCATCACCACGCCACGCACGCACTGCGGTGCCTTGAGCGCCGCCATCAGACTCAGGAAGCCGCCGAGCGAATGTCCGACGAGCCACACGGGCTCCCCCTGATACTGACGTACCAGCGTATCGACCAGTTCGTTACGCAGATACCGCCATCCCGGCGTGACGGGATAGCGCGGATCGTGGCCGATGCGATCGATGGCTCGCACGTCGTACTCGTCGGCCAGCGCACCGAGCATCTTGCGATAGACGCCTGCGGGAAAGCCGTTGCCGTGCGAAAAATGGATGATGTCTCTTGTCATGGAATTCGTTGTCCTGGCGCGCTCGCGTCGCGTCCGGTGATCAGGGCGCATGACACTCACCGGACCATTCTAGCGAACCGCTCGTCGAGTACCGGTAGAGGTTTCCATCGAATCATCGGGGCATCGGCGGTGACCACGCCCGCCATTTCAACAGGACCACCCAAGCCACCATGTCGTTGTCAGGACGTTTCCGGAAGCGTCGCATGCCAGTAGCGCCGATATTGCTCGCGGTAGGCCTGCACCTCGATCCCGTCGGGGGCAGTGGAAAAACGGACCCCACCATGCGCCACGCTTTGCCAGAGTCGCGCGCCGATCGCACGGTAGCGCTCCATCACTGGCGCTTTCGGATGACCGAACTTGTTGCGATAGCCCGTTTGAAACACCACATGCCGCGGCGACACGGCCGCCACAAATGCGGGCGTCGACGACGTCGAACTGCCATGATGTGGCGCCAGCAAGATATCCGAGCGCACTGTCGATGCCGGCGCGGCCCCGCCGCGCAGTAACATCGCCCGCTCTTGCGGCGCCTCCGCATCGGCAGCAAGCAACGCGCTGTGCCGCCGGCTCGAGACACGCAACACGCAACTGACGCTGTTGGGGCCACGCAGCGAACCGCCTTTACCGTGTTTTACGCGCCATCCCTCGCGCAATGCAGACGTGTCCGGGTGCAGAAACCGGAACGTCACGCCATCCCACGTCCAATGCTGCCCAGCCAGGCAGGTCCGATGCGCCTGTGCCGCCCCACGCACCTTGTGCCCCGCAGGCAACGAGGAAAACACCTGCGTCGCCGGAAATGCGCGCAACACGCTCAACGCGCCGCCAAAGTGGTCATCGTGCGCATGACTGACGATCATCCGGTCGAGTCGCTGGACGCCTGTCGCCCGCAAATAGGGCACGATCACGCGCCGACCGCTATCGCTGCGCCGCCCCACCGGCGGCCCTGTGTCGAAGAGCAGCGTGCGTGTTGCCGTTTCCACCACCACGGCGTTGCCCTGACCGATGTCGAGCATCGTGACGCGAAACTCCCCTTCAGCAGGTCGCGTGGGCGAAGCGAACACTGCCGGTCCCATGAGCGCAAACCCGGCGATGCGCGCACCAAACCGCCGAAGCCATCGAAACCGCGTCAGCCGAACCTGGGGCGATAGCGGCATGAGGCAAAGCATCACGCCGACAACCGCGGCGACTTGCGCCCAAACCGGTGACACCGGTGCCCGCCATACCGCCCACGGCACCGCCGCAAGCGTGCCGAGCCACGCCGCGAGCCAGCCGACGACCGTATGAGCGACCGCCAACGTCCAATGCGCGAGACTGACGGGCAGCAGCAAACTCAGCAGTGCGAGCGGCGTCACGACCAGCGTCATGATGGGAATGGCAACGGCATTCGCCAACGGACCGAGCAACGGCACCGCGCCAAACCACGCCAACGTCAGCGGTACAAGGCCGATCGTGACCGCGTACTGGGCGCGCGTGGCCTGCGCCAGACGATTTCCCAGCACGCCGGCCCAATGTCGGACGCCGCTCGACGACGGGCGCAGACTACGTTGCACCTCCGAGGCATCGCCCGCTCCGTCGGCAAGCACCGGGCGCGCTACACCTTCTGTATTTTCGTCGGCTTCGCAACGCGCAACCTCTCCCATCGATGTGTTGCGATGGCGGCTCGCCATCACCAGCGCCGCCACGGCGCCAAACGAGAGCCACAGGCCGGGGGTGACGACCGCCCAGGGATCCAGCGCGACGACTACGGCCAGCGCCCATGCCAGCACATAGGACTGTGCAGCGAACCTCCCGCTGAGCAGCGCGACAACGAGGATGCCCACCATCCCGACGGCACGCCGGACCGGAACACCCCATCCCGCCACAGCCCCGTAGGCCACCGCAACAAGCAAACCGGCGACGGCCGCCGCCTTCGGTGCCGGCCACCACAGCGGCAGACTGAAACGCCGGAAGCACGCGCGGCGCCAGAGCATGCCCACGAGCGCGGCGAAGACCCCGGTGACCAGTGAGACGTGCAAGCCGGAGATCGCCAGCAAATGGCTCACGCCGGTATCGGCAAACACTTGCCAGTCCGCGTCCGCAATATCGCCTCGCTCGCCGAGGGCCAAGGCCATCAGCACGCCGCCGTACCGCCCCGATTCACCGAGCGCAGCCCGAAAATCGTCTCGCAAGCGCTCACGCCAGGCGGCGAAGCCATACCCCGTCATCGGCCCGGCCTGCAATCTGCGAGGGCGTCGCTCCCACGATGCCGCCGCCCCGCCATGAGCTGTGCGCACATATCCCGAGGCGCGAATCCCTTTCACGAATGCAAGCAATTCGGCGTCGAAGCCGTGCCAATTGGCGACGCCTCGTGGCGCTTTGAGGCGGACTGGCAGGCGCCAGCGCTCCCCAGCCCGCGGCATATCCGAACCCGAGGCAATGACCCGCTCGCCCGATCGCGTAGCAACGATAGGGTCGCCGACGTTTCCTTCACCGCGCTCATTCGACTCACTGGACCCCGCCGCGTCAGACCGCCGACGCCCCTGTCGCCCGAACTTTCCCGCGAATGGCGCATTCTGCGGCCATACCAGCTCGATGGACTTTGGCACGTGGACGCTCTTGTCGCTCGCGCCCGGGATGAACGCGGCCTCAACGTGAAATACGAATCGCACGCCGTCGCCGGTGGACGTCGGCAGCCCGGCGACGACACCAGTCACCGTCACGTCCCGGCCTTCCAGCGCCGGGGGCAAACGATCGCTAAGTCGTGCGTCCGCTCGATACGCCGCCCATGCATACCCGCCGACACCGGTACAAACAGCGAGCCCTGCTATCGCTGCATGCCTCCCCCAGCCGCCGTTCAGCAACGCTACGCGATGCACTCGCCGTACGCCGTTGTCCACCGTCCACGCCGCCGTTGGCTCTTCGACTCCACTCCGCATCCGGCCCGCGTCTTCGCCGCAAGTCCTCCGCTCCGACGCCATACAGGCACCCCTCAGCACCCATAGCGCCGCCACGACGAAGACGCCGCTCGCGATACCCACCGCCCATCCATACCCCCGGCCTGCGGGCAATTCCGGCGCCTGCTGCAACCACCAGATGCCGACAACCCAGGCAAGCAGCACAACTCTCATGACGTCACCGCGTCATGTCTGCACATCCGCGCGACGCCGAAGCGTCAGCGCGAATGCCCGGAGGGATCTTCGGAAATCAGGGAAAGTTTGGCGCCAGCGTCATCACCGGGCGTCATCGCCATTGCGCCGGCAAGACGCGGCAACACCCGCCAGGCGTTGGCACAAGTCGCTTGAGACAACGCGTCGGCAGACACGCCACGCACCTGCGCCAACACTTGCGCGATACGTGGCAGCTCGACGGGGCTGTTGCGCTGCTTGTAGCGCCATTCCGGGGCGATATCGGGAGCGTCCGTTTCCAGCACGAGAGACGATAGCGGCATTTCTACGGCCAGCCGGCGAATCTGCAATGCCCGATCAAACGTCATTTGCCCGCCGAACCCGAGACAGAATCCGCGCGCCACGAACATGTCCGCCTGCTGATGACTACCATTGAACGCATGCGCGATACCGCCTCGCGGCGTGAAGATGCGCAACTGCTTCAACAAGGCATCCTGCGACCGGCGTACATGGAGGATGATCGGCAAATCAAAGTCCCGGGCGATCTTCAGTTGCTCGACGTAGAAGAATTGCTGACGGTCCGGATCGAGCGTCTTGACGAAGAAATCCAGACCAATCTCGCCAATCCCGACAAATCGTGGATCGCCCATCGCACGCGCCACTGCGCGACGCAACGTCGCAATGTCCTCATCCCGTGCCCGGGGCGTATAAAGCGGATGGATGCCGAGCGCGTAAGCGCCGCCGGGTATCGCACGGGCCGACGCACGCGCGGCATCGAATGTCGCGCATTCGACGGCAGGCACCACAAGGCCCGTCACGCCAGCGGCAACGGTGTCGGCAATTACGGTCGGGCGGTCGGCGTCAAATTCCGCCGCATCGAGATGGCAATGGGTATCGATCCACATGGTCAGATGTCCTTGAGCGTCAATTCTACGGGTCGATGACAAGGCTCGCACGCCGCGCTCGTCATGACCATCGGACAACACCGCATCCGGGTCTAGGACGTTGCCGAAAAAACCGATCAACCGCGCCTGAAATGAAAAAACGCCGGGGAACTCCCCGGCGTCGCTTCATCGACAGCGATAGCGCATGACGACGATCAGGCCAGCTCCAGCACCCCTTCGCGCAACCGCAAAGCGCGGTCGCAACGACGTGCCAGATCAATATCGTGCGTGACGATCACAAAGCTGGTCCTGAGCGTCTCCGACAGTTCCAGCATGAGTTCAAATACCGTCTCTGCGGTATGCCCGTCGAGGTTGCCGGTCGGTTCGTCGGCCAACACGCACGCCGGCTGCGTTACCAGTGCGCGCGCCATTGCCACGCGTTGACGCTCGCCCCCGGAAAGCTCCGACGGGCGATGTTTCATGCGCGAGCCAAGGCCCACACGTTCGAGCATCGTCTGCGCCGCCACCCGCGCCTGCTCGGTCGGCAGCCGACGAATACGCAACGGCATCGCCACATTATCGAGCGCCGAGAACTCGGCAAGCAGATGATGGAACTGGTAGACGAAACCCAGCGACTGGTTGCGTTGCGCGGTCTTGTCGCGCTCACGCAGCGACGAAAACGGCTTGCCAAGCAACGACACTTCGCCGCGCGACGGATCGTCGAGCCCGCCGAGCACATGCAGCAAGGTGCTCTTGCCCGACCCTGACGCCCCCACGATGGCGACCTTCTCACCCGGCGCCACATCCAGACTCGCACCGTTGAGTACGGTCACATTCAACTGACCTTGACGAAAGGTCTTGTGCAGATCGCGTGCGCGCAGCACAGGGCCGTCGTAGGCCAGATTCGGCACAGGCGCCATCGATTGATTCGCGTTACTCATAGCGCAAGGCCTCCGCCGGTTTGACGCGCGAGGCACGCCAGCTCGGATAAATCGTCGCCAGTGCCGACAGGATGAAGGAGATCACCCCGATGCGAATCACGTCCGACGATTGCAGATCCGAGGGCAATTCGGAAATGAAATAGATGTCTTGCGGCAGGAAGTGAATCCCCAGCAAGCGCTCGATGAACGGCACGATGGTGCCGATGTTCACCGAGATCAGGCAACCCAGCCCCACACCGAGCAACGCGCCAGCAAAGCCGATGGTCACGCCCTGCACGATGAATATCTTCATGATCGAGCCGGGTTGCGCGCCCAACGTACGCAAGATGGCGATGTCCGCATACTTGTCAGTCACCGTCATCACGAGCGACGACACCAGATTGAATGCCGCAACCGCAATGATCAGCGTCAGGATGATGAACATCATGCGCTTTTCGGTCTGCACGGCCACGAACCAGTTCTTGTTCTGCTGCGTCCAGTCACGCACCCACATATTGCCGGACAGCGTCTTGGCCAGCTCACGCGCGACGAGCGGCGCCTGCTCCATATCCTGAATTTTCAGACGCACGCCCGTCGGTCCATCCAGACGGAACAGCGTCTCCGCGTCATGCAGGTCGATCAACGCGAGCGAACTGTCGTACTCATAGTGCCCGGCGGTGAAGATGGCCACCACGGTGAACTGCTTCACGCGCGGCAATACCCCCGCCGGCGTGATGGTCCCCTGCGGCGCCACCAGCGTGATCTTGTCGCCGATGCTCACCCCAAGCGCACGTGCCAGCTCACGCCCAAGCACGATGCCGAAGCTGCCGGGGGTGAGGTTGGAGAGCGTACCATCGGTGATCTGTTTGCCGAGATCGGAAACCTTGGCCTCTTCGCTCGGGACGATGCCGCGCAGCACGACACCGCGCACGTTGTCCTCGCGCGTGAGCATGGCCTGTTCACCGACGTAAGGTGCGGCAGCAATGACGTTCTTGTTCTGCAAGGCCTCGGCGGCCGTACGCTGCCAGTCCGGCAAATTGCCGTCGACCGCGAAGACCTCGATGTGCGCCAGCACGGAAAGCATGCGGTCCCGAACTTCCTTCTGGAAGCCGTTCATCACCGAGAGCACCACGATGAGCGCCGCCACGCCCAGCGCAATGCCGGCCATGGAGATGAAGGAAATGAAGGAAATGAAACCGTTGCCGGATGATCGCTTGCCGGTGCGCGTATAGCGCCAGCCGATCTGCCATTCGTATGGGAATTTCAAACGGATTCCTGATTCTTGATAAGGATCGATCGGAACGCGCCGACGCCGGCTTTCACCGGCGCTGATCGGTTGCTCAAGCCCCGCATCCGGCCCCTGCCCGGTATGCTGGACGGCACGTTCCGTACCTGACGTCAGGGTCACCCAACTGCCAGCGCGAAGTTTGCCATACAATTCGCCTCGACATGGATACACCTGCCCTGCACTTTCTCTTGCCGTTCGCGCTCCCCGCGTCGGCCCATTTGCCCGCACTGCTGGCCGAATTGGAGTTGCCCGCGCTCGAAAAGTTGCTCGCGCGTGGCGTTCAGTCGGCGCAGGACGTGCCGGAAGACCCTTTCGTCCCTACCCTGCCGCATGAGCGCTGGCTCGCCGACGCCTTCGGACTGCCCGGCGGCCCCGCGCGCGCCCCGCTGGCGCCTTTCATGCTGCTGGCGGACTCGGGCTCGCTCGACACCCGGTTCTGGTACTGCGCACAACCCGCGCACATCCACATTGCCACCGATCATCTCGTACTGACCGATCCGGCCGAACTCGAACTGAGTTCAGAGGATTCTGCCGCCCTTTTCGCGACAGCTCACGCCCTGTTCGCCGAAGAAGGCGCCGACTTGATCGCACCACGCCCCGACCGGTGGTATCTGAGCGCGCCGGCGCTCGGCGACCTGCTCACCGCCTCGCCTGCACGTGCCGCCGGCCGTAACGTCGACATCTGGCTGCCGCAAGGCAAGGCCGAACTGACCTGGCGCAAGTGGCAAAACGAAGTCCAGATGGCGTGGTATGACCACCCGGCCAATCAATCTCGCGAAGCGCGCCGCCTGCCGCCGGTCAACGCCCTCTGGCTCTATGGCGGCGGTCAACGCATTGCCGCGCCCCGCATGAATCGCCCGTGCGTGACCGTGCTGGCAGACGCGCCCGCGACTTGCGGGCTGGCAAACCATATGCAGATTGCGTTGCATCCGACATCTGCGGGAATCGACGCTGCCGACGGCCGCACACTGGTGCAGCTCGACACGCTGACCCCGCATTTCCTGATGGAAGACTGGGCGCGCTGGCGAGACGCCCTCGTCGAAATCGACCGTACGTGGCTCGCGCCCGCCTTAGCTCGTGTCACCGGCTCGCAAGCGCGTGAAGTTGCGCTCACGCTGTGCGGCGACAGCCACAGCGTGACGATTCGTGCACGCAGCGGCGATCTGCGCAAGTTCTGGCGACGTCAGGCACTTCCTGCCCGAATGGCAACGCTGGCCCGACTGGGCGAGGAAGTGGCATGACCGACATCGTCACCCGTCATGTCGACGATGCGACGGCCAACGCGCTGTCCAGCAACGGGGTGCATCCCGTGCTTGCCCGCCTGTTCGCGTCTCGCGGCGTGAGCGAGAGCAGCGAAACGGAAACCGCCCTCGCCCGCCTGATCCCGCCTACGCAACTGAAGGGAGCGCAAGACGCGGCCGTCTTTCTTGCGGACGCCATCGACGCCGGCAAGCGCATGCTCGTCGTGGCCGACTACGATTGCGACGGCGCGACAGCCTGCGCCGTGGCCGTACGCGGCCTGCGCATGTTCGGCGCGAAGGTCGAGTATCTGGTGCCCAATCGCTTCGAGTATGGCTACGGACTCACGCCCGAAATCGTCACCCTGGCGGCCCGAGGCAAGCAAGGCCCACCGGACGTTCTGATTACGGTCGACAACGGCATTGCCAGCCTCGACGGCGTGGCCGCTGCGCAAATGCTCGGCATCGAAGTCGTCGTCACCGACCATCACTTGCCCGGCAACGAACTTCCCAACGCGCGCTGCATCGTCAACCCGAACCAGCCGGGCTGCGAGTTTCCGAGCAAGAATCTGGCTGGCGTCGGCGTGATGTTCTACGTTCTGCTGGCGTTGCGCGCCGAGTTGCGTAGCCGTGGCGCGTTCGAGACCCGCGAGCAACCGCGTCTCGACACGCTGCTTGATCTCGTCGCACTGGGGACCGTGGCGGACGTTGTCAAACTCGATGCCAACAACCGCATTCTGGTGGCGCAAGGTCTTTCGCGTATGCGCGCCGGACGTATGCACCCAGGCATCAACGCCCTCTTCCGTGCGGCCGCCCGCAATGCGCGTCAGGCCGCCAGTTTCGATCTGGGTTTCGGTCTCGGCCCACGCCTGAATGCGGCGGGACGTCTCGCCGACATGTCGCTCGGCATCGAATGTCTGCTCACGGATGACGATGCCCGCGCCTGGACACTCGCGCAGGAACTCGACGCGATGAACCGCGAACGGCGCGAAATCGAAGCGGGCATGCAGCAAGAGGCGCTGGCCGATCTGGCGCGCTTCGATCCGCGTGCGGCAACCACGCTGTGCGCGTTCAACGAAACGTGGCATCAGGGCGTGATCGGGATCGTGGCCGCGCGGCTGAAAGAGAAGTTTTATCGCCCAACCATCGTGTTCGCGCCGGGCGATGACGGTCAGATCAAGGGCTCCGGCCGCTCGATCCCCGGCTTTCATTTGCGCGATGCCCTCGATCTGGTGACCAAACGCGAACCCGGCCTGATCGGCAAGTTCGGCGGCCACGCCATGGCCGCTGGCCTGACGATCGCGGCCGACGCGCTGCCGCGCTTTCAGGCCGCGTTCGAAGCCGTCGGGCAGGAATGGCTCGACGAGAAAGCGCTCTCACGCGTGATCGAAACCGATGGCGACATCGGCGACGATTGCTTCGTGCCGCCGTTCGTTGCGCTGCTCGACGCTCAAGTGTGGGGGCAAGGTTTCCCGCCCCCGGTGTTTTCAGGCGAATTCGAAGTGCTTTCGCAAGCCATCCTGAAAGACAAACACCTGAAGCTGCAACTCGGGCGCGGTCGCATGCGCTTCAATGCCATCTGGTTCAATCATGCCGATACGTTGCCCAGCCGCGCGCAATTCGCGTATCGCCTCGCTGCGGACACCTTTAACGGCGTATCTCGCGTGCAGATGATCATCGAACACGCACAAGGCTGACGAAGTACCGCGGACGGACGTGATCTGCGTTCGTCCGCCGAGTCCGCCGATTGAGCCGATTAAGCCCTCGATATCTCAGCCGGGTTACGCCTCGTCTCGGCATGACATTCACGGCGCCGCACATCCCGTCCAGTAAGAAGCGGCCCTTTGGCCCACATCGACATATCTACGCGGGTTGCGCCTCGGCAACATACTCACGCATCACCCGCAGAAACGCTTCTCGCGCGGGGTGCACATCCACCCCGCGGTGCCGAACGAAGAAGTTGGGTACCGCTGCCAGATCCTCCATCGCGTGCCCCACGATGTTCGCCTCCTGCCGGTACCGCAGATAGATGCCGCGAGGCACGAGGGAATAGCCCACGCCTGCACCCACGCAAGCGACGATGGTCGCGTAGCTTCCGTAACTCAAAATGCGCCCCGGCGTGACCGCGTTCGACGCCAGCCACTGCTCCATCGTGCCGCGATACGGACAGCCCGGCGGCCACATGAGCAGCGTAGCGCCGGCCAGATCGGAAGCCTCATGCACGCGTCCCGCTCGTGCCGGGGCAACCAGCACGATCGGTTCGCGGTAGATCTCGTCCGCGACGACCGACATTTGCGCTTGCGCTTCGAGACATGCGGTGCCAGCGATCAGCGCCGCATCGACGCGTCCGTGCTGGATTTCGTCGAGCAGGTTCAACGACGTATCCGTCACCAGATTCAGACGCACTTTCGGATAGGCCGCGTGGAACCTTGCCAGCACCGCAGGCAAGCGCGACGTGGCCGACGATTCGATGGCGCCCAGAGAGAAATCCCCCGACGGTTCGTTCGCAGGATTGAGTGCCGCGCTCGCTTCGCGCGATAGCGCGAGAATCCGGTCCGCGTAACCAAGCAGCGTACGCCCGCTCGGCGTGAGTTGCAGACGTCGCCCCTGCCGGTGGAAAAGCTTCACGCCTACCGTGTGCTCCAGGGACCGGATGCGCGCCGTCACGTTCGATTGCACACAGTGCAGCGCCTCGGCCGCGCCCAGCACGCTGCCCTCATCGACGATGGCTTTAAAAGTCTGAAGTTGCAGAAAGTCCATGACGGGCTCCAGGGCAAATCGCGTGACGACAAGACCGCACGACGACGCCAAGGCGACATCGTGCTTTCGGTCTGCCGCAACACGCGCGGCGGCCAACCGTGAAATGTTACGCGTCGGCCGCCATCACTTCAATAATAGTGAACAAAATCACCTTAACAATTCACTTTTTTAGTGCCCGCGAAAGGCATAAGCTTCGGGTTATCCCTAATGCGATGCACGCCCAAGCATTCCGCCTCCGGCCCTCGCGTCGCACCTTGTGAAGGAAGTCACACCATGTACCGCCCCCTGTCCGCCGCTGCCAACCTCAACGCTTCCGCCCCGGTCGTTGCTGCGCCGGTCACGCCGCTCGGCCTGTTCTTCCGCGCCATCGATCAGTGGCGCATGCACTATGAGCAGACGCTGCAAGCCGAAGCGCTCGCGTCGTTCGACGATACGTCTCTCGCGGATGTCGGCTTCGCGCGCGATGGGTTCGGTCTGCGTCAGACGTCGCGTTAAGCCACTGTCCGAAAGTCGTCAAAAGCCCCCGAAAAGTCAGGGAAACAGGGGCTTCGCTGCGCTATAATTGCGGTTTTCCCGAATTCGCAACTGTCATAGCTCATGGAAGCCGAACGCCTCAACGCCCTCGAATCCCTGCTCGCCGACCTTCGCACTCGCGTGGGCGAGCTCAGGGGGTATCTTTGACTTCGATGTCAAGCAAGCTCGCCTGACGGAAGTCAACAAAGAACTCGAAGATCCCAACATCTGGAACGACTCCAAGCGTGCTCAGGCACTGGGCAAGGAGAAGAAGGCGCTCGACAGCGTGGTCACCAATCTGACCGAACTCGACGCCGGCCTCTCCGACACGCAGGAGCTGTTCGACATGGCTCGCGAGGAAGGTGACGAAGACTCGCTCGTGGCGCTTGAAGGCGACACGAAGGGGCTCGAAGCCCGCGTGGGTGACATGGAGTTCCGCCGGATGTTCAACAACCCGGCCGACCCGAACAACTGCTTCATCGACATTCAGGCCGGCGCCGGCGGCACCGAGGCCAACGACTGGGCCGGCATGTTGCTGCGCCAGTACCTGCGTTATTGCGAGCGCAAAGGCTTCAAGGCCGAAGTCCTCGAAGTGTCGGACGGCGACGTCGCCGGCATCAAGAGCGCCTCGCTCAAGGTCACGGGCGACTACGCCTACGGTTATCTGCGTACCGAAACCGGTGTGCACCGTCTCGTGCGCAAGTCGCCGTTCGATTCGTCGGGTGGCCGTCACACGTCGTTCGCCAGCTTGTTCGTGTACCCGGAAGTCGATGATTCGATCGATATCGAAATCAATCCGGCCGACGTGCGTACCGATACCTATCGCGCCTCGGGTGCGGGCGGTCAGCACATCAACAAGACCGACTCCGCCGTGCGTCTGACGCACATCCCGACGGGCATCGTCGTGGCCTGCCAGAACGACCGCTCCCAGCACCGTAACCGCGCCGAAGCGTGGGACATGCTGCGCTCGCGTCTGTTCGAACACGAGATGCGCAAGCGTCGCGCCGAGCAGGACAAGCTTGAATCTAGCAAGACGGATGTGGGCTGGGGTCACCAGATTCGCTCGTACGTGCTCGACCAGTCGCGCGTCAAGGACCTGCGCACCAGCGTCGAGACCGGCAACACCGGCAAGGTGCTCGATGGCGATCTGGACGACTTCATCTCCGCGAGTCTCAAGCAGGGAGTGTAAGGAATGGCGTTTGTCCGCACGCTAGCCGTGTGGGTGGTGAGTGCGCTGTGCTTGCAGCGCGCCGCCGTTGCTGCCCCGGCCAGTTCGCCGGGTGCACCGGGTGCAAGTCCCGAGACGGGACCGTACCTGCATGAACTGCTCAAGCGCCCGGATTTTTCGGGCGCTTACGCACGCATCGTTGCACCGCGCAATGTGCCCGCATGGGTGCGTCAGGGCGGCACCTCGACGCCATCGCAGCGCGTGAGCGTCGCAGGCAAGCCCTGGCTGCTGGTGCAGAGTTGCAAGCCGCACGATTGCCCGAGCGAGTACGTCCATATCCTGTATGAGCCGCGCTCGCAGGCCATCGCGGCGTTGTTTGTGCGAGACCCCAGTGCAGCGGCCAATGCCAGCCCGCATCAGGACCGCACGGAACTGATCTGGCTGGGTGCGCCCGACGGCTCGCTCAAGAATGCCCTGCTCCACACGCTGCGTTTTACCGAATAACTTCATCGTTCGCATCATGACCGATCAAAACATCCCGGCCGATTCGGCCAATCAGGCCAACGACCTGCCGCAGGACGACAACAAGCTCATCGCCGAGCGTCGCGAGAAGTTGACGGCGATTCGCGCGGGCGGCGTGGCATTCCCGAACGACTTCCGCCCCGAACAGCACGCCGGCGATCTTCAGGCACGCTATCAGGACGTCGACAACGAAACGCTTGAAGCCGAACCCGTCGCCGTGTCGGTGGCCGGTCGCATGATGCTCAAGCGCGTGATGGGCAAGGCCGCTTTCGCCACCGTGCAGGATGGCAGCGGTCAGATTCAGTTCTTCATCGGTCGCGACGACGTGGGTGCCGATTCGATGACGGCGTTCAAGGGTTGGGACATCGGTGACATCATCGCCGCGACCGGCACGCTGTTCCGCACGCGCACCGGCGAACTGTCGGTCAAGGTGAAGGAGCTGCGTCTGCTCGCCAAGGCGCTGCGCCCGCTGCCGGACAAGTTCCACGGTCTGGCCGATCAGGAAACGAAGTATCGTCAGCGCTACGTCGATCTCATCACGTCGCCGGAAACCCGCAACACGTTCCGCGCACGTGCGAAGGCCATCGCCTCGATCCGCCAGTACATGACGAACGCCGACTTCATGGAAGTCGAGACGCCGATGCTGCACCCGATTCCGGGCGGCGCGGCAGCCAAGCCGTTCATCACGCACCACAATGCGCTCGACATGCAGATGTATCTGCGTATCGCCCCCGAGCTCTATCTGAAGCGTCTGATCGTCGGCGGCTTCGAGCGCGTGTTCGAAATCAACCGTAACTTCCGTAATGAAGGCGTGTCGCCGCGCCACAATCCGGAGTTCACGATGATGGAGTTCTACGCAGCCTACACGGACTACCGTTGGCTGATGGACTTCACGGAAGCCCTGATCCGTCGCGCGGCCGTCGACGCACGCGGCACGGCTACCATCGAATATCAGGGTCGCGAACTGGATCTGGCCAAGCCGTTCCATCGCCTGACGATCGTCGAAGCCATCCTGAAGTACGCGCCGGAGTACACCGAAGCGCAACTCGCGGATATCGACTTCGTGCGCGGCGCGCTCGCCAAGTACGGCGTGAAGACCGATGCACCGCAGTTCAAGAACGCCGGCCTCGGCGCGCTGCAACTGGCGCTGTTCGAAGAAACGGCGGAGAGCCAGCTCTGGGAACCGACGTTCATCGTCGACTACCCGGTAGAGGTCTCGCCGCTGGCACGCGCGTCGGATACGCTGCCTGGCATCACCGAGCGTTTCGAGTTGTTCATCACGGGCCGCGAGATCGCCAACGGCTTCTCGGAGCTGAACGATCCGGAAGACCAGGCCGCACGTTTCCGTGCACAAGTCGATCAGAAGGATGCGGGCGATGAAGAAGCCATGTATTACGACGCCGACTACATTCGCGCGCTCGAATACGGCATGCCCCCGACAGGCGGTTGCGGCATCGGCATCGATCGTCTGATCATGCTGCTCACCGACAGCCCCAACATTCGCGACGTGCTGCTCTTCCCGCACCTGCGCCGCGAAGACTGATCGGTCGGCACGCAACCAACGCAAGATGAAGCCGCAGCCCCTGTCGGGGGCTGCGGCTTTTTTCATAGCGACGTCGAACGCTCACGACGCAGCGACGTATCCTCCTCATCGGGCAATTCGCGATCGTCCGGGGACGTCGCCGGTAATGTGGATGTCGGCACCGGCGTCGTGGTTTCCGAACATGCCTCCCGGCGACGCGTCAGCGCGTCCTCCCCTTCCCGTCCAACGATCGAATCTCGCCAGTCGGTTCCTGCGCACTCACGCATGAAATCGGCAATCTCGATGGCGGCGACCGATGTCGGCTGTCCATCGGCCGACAGGCGCGCCACGGATTGGGTGACGTTGGCCAGACAGTCCACCAGGCCACCCGCGTGCATGTGAAACGACACGATTCGCACGCAGATCTCGTCCATGAGCTGCCCCGATTCGTGCGTCGCAAGATGCGGTAGGACCGCGCGTCCAACTGCGCAGAATAAGGCCGTATTCGGATCGGACGACCAGACGCTTTCATCGACCGACGGCATCACCGAACGCCACGATGGGGCGAGCGCACGCCAACCGAGGTCATATTCGAGCGCCGCCATCGTGCCCGGCTCGAATCCCGGCTCGCGAAGGTAGATCGATGGGAGTGATAACGCCTCCACCGTGGCGAACTCACTCGTATCCACGGGAAGGCTGAGGTCACGAATCTCGCCGACATTACTGACATCGCTGACCTCCTGCGGGGCGGACGGCACCTGCGCATCGGCGCGCCGAGACCCACCGGCACCGACACCAAGACACGCCATGCGATCCGCGATATCGGTGGCCACCTCCCCGGGACGTACGGTGGCCGGGCATCCATCCTCGGTACGGGTCGCACCGAGCATCTCCATCCATACGGCGCTGACCCGGTTTTCGTTGAGAAAGCCCACGCGGTCCGGCTCGGAATGCAGATGCATGATCGTTCTCCCCTCGACCTGAACCTCGACGGGAGACGCTTGCGGCAACACCGTACGGCATTGCGCGGGCGCACGTGGCTCGGCGACGGCGCGAAGCACGCGTGCCCCGTCGAACGCCTCGGAGAACGCAGCGCTCCGAATTTGCACAGAGCCAATCGGTGAGAGGAAGACGGACGATGTGTGTCCCGTCGAGGAAGCCGTATGAGCTGCGTAGGAATGAGTCGCGTAAGACGATACCGAGGGCAAAGCTGGCATACGTAGTCTCCGGTGAAGGCAACGGAATGTGCCCTCACCGAGTCTAGGTAGCGTCCGATGTCAAGTTTTGGGGTCGCGAGCGCAGGCTATGTGAAACGAGACAACACTGGAAACCTATTTTAGAAAGCCGGCGTACCTCGATAAGCGGACGGCCAGTCGCCATCGAGTCGCAACCAACTACGTGAGATGGGCAGAATGGCGCCCGTCGATGCGCCCTCGATCAACTGACGCAATGCCAGCGACGACACCGTCTTCGTATCGGTAGGAAAGGCGACGAGGAAGGTGCGGTTCACGGCGATTGCCGCGAACTCCGTCGCTTCGAAATGCTCGGCCATCGACTGGTAGAGATTCCCCAGCACCAGAGCCCCCGCGGGCGCCATCCAATTGCCGCGCGAACCGCCAATCATCGTGCCGTCGTCGAGCCGGGCAATGCCGAATTCGAAATGGCGCGCCGTCCAGGCACGTGAGAGGTTGGATGCCGCTTGCGCGAACGCCGCCTCGAACGTCAGTCCGGCGGCTTGCAAATCGCTACCCTGCAAACGTCGCAGCCCGGTCGGGCTATCGAGGACCAAGGTGACGAAGACGTCGTCCGAAAATGGCTCACTGACGTCGCCCTGCGCATCGTGCGTATCGACCCACGCACGTTGCACGACGTACGGATACACATGCGGATGGCTCGTCGCATCCAGCGGATTTTCGAGAGTCGGTAACGTATCGATCATAAGTGTGTGACCAAGCGCCGGGAGATGCGTTCACAGACGATGCGCAACATTATGCGCGCGTGAGGCTTGCTGTGCCCGTTGTGCGCGTATGGCCCGGACAGCACGCCACCCGATCAGCCACATCAGTGCAGGCAGCAACACGACACCCCACTGCCCCATCGGCGTCCAGAGTACGGCGAGATACGCTTGTAACGGCAGCAGCCAGAGCAACGCCTGCAATCGCCCCGCGAGCCACGTCTGCCCTTCGTTCGTGCCAACAGTGGCGTCCTCTTGTGCGAGGCATAACAGCGGCACGATCAACCACACCAATTCGTAGTAGAGAAGATAGGGCTGAACCAGTAACGTCGCTGTCATGGCCGCAGCGACGCGTAACGGCAAGGGCCCACGCTTCGCCCATAGCCATGCGGCAACGAGTATCGAAGGCACGGCCACAATGGCGTAGAGTGCGTACGCCACGGGCAACGGGATTCCGCTCAGACGTGCCGCAGCGAACACCGTCGGCATCGCATGCCAGATATCGCCTGCGCCTTGCTGGACGACCTCGACATTGAACGCGGACACGGCCGCAAAGAACGCCCGCCACAAGGACCACCCCTCCCACGTCAGCGTAAGCCCACAACAGAGCGCAGCGGTCGCGGCCATCGTCATCAAAGCGCGCCATTGTCTTGCGCATAGCCACCACAGCGGCAGCAGCACCGCGAATTGCGGTTTGATGACGAGCAGGCCGGCGCACACTCCCGCAAGCAACGGGGAAGTGCCCGAATACGTTAGCGCGACCGTCATCAGCAACAGCGTCACGACCGAGTTCTGCCCCGTCAGGATCGCGACCCAGAGTCCGGGGAACGCCATGACGACCAGCCACGGCCAACCCGCCCCAACTCGCCATCGCCTCACGGCAACGACAAACAACGCGACGCTAACGATGACGTACAACGCGTACACCCAGCCGTATGACAGCCGTGACAGCGGTTGAATCAGCCACTGGAATGTCGGCGGATACAGCCAATGCCCTAGCTCGGTGTAATCGGGAAAGAAATGCAGTTGCGCGGCGTCGAGCGTTGCGTTGTCGAAGGCAGCAGATGCACCGAGATGCGTGGTGATCCACGAAACGGTCCAGAAGACGCGCAGATCGTGCCCCAGCGGCGGCATGCCCTCGGTCCCCTCTGCCCCCTCACGTTCGCTCATCAGCCAGCTGAAAGCCCACGCGCCAAGTGCCGCCCATTGCAGCACCATGACGACACCCGCTGCCATCACGACGCCGCGCGGCAACGACACGCCCCCTAAAGGCTTGCCTCGACGCGTCGTCGGCAGTTCGGATGACGCCATCTGTCGATTCATGTCTCGCCTCTCCCACGACTTGTTTCTTTTGTTAAATCCGCCGCAGACGACGCCTGCGCAACGCCTTTTCAATCAAAGAAAATTCTTATATTTTTCAAAAACTTAGGGGATCCAACAACATTACCGGAAGGTCGATCGGACGATGCACATCTTACATCGCGTTACAAAATGAAACGGATGCCGTTTTCGCGGTGACGGAAACTTTTCTCATGCGAAATCGCCCGTGCACGCCAGCACGCAAAAGAGGATTCGCACTTACCGCACGATGGAGAGAACAACATGGATAACGATCTGCAACCGCGTCGCATGCATCCCCTGGTCGCTGCCGCTGCCGGCAGTATCGTCGTTGTCAGCCTGCTCGGTGTCGCCGCCATTACCGGCGTGCTGCCGGTGGCGAAGAGTACCGACGGCCCTGCGCCAACGAGCAATAGCGCACAGTACGCATTGACCGGCCCGCAACAAACGGCGCCGTCGGCACAGACGCAACAAGCCGCGTATGCAGAACAGCCGAAAACGCCGTACGCATCGCAACAAATGTCGCAGCAAACGCAGCAACAAGCACCTCAGCGCGCTCCGGCCCCGCAGCCGCCGTATGCCCAGCAGACGGCCGCGCCGACGCCACAGCAAGCGGCAACGTGCTCGACTTGCGGCACCGTGCAATCGGTGCAACCGATTCGCACGGAGGGTCATGCGACCGGTCTGGGCGCTGTGGGCGGCGCCGTGGCTGGTGGCTTGCTCGGCAATCAGTTCGGCGCAGGTAACGGCCGCACGGCAATGACGGTGGTCGGTGCACTCGGCGGCGGTCTGGCCGGAAACGAAGTCGAAAAGCGAGTCCGTTCGGACACCGTTTATCGCGTGTACGTCCGCATGGATACTGGCAAGACGCGTTACTGGACCTATCAATCGGCCCCCGGCGTTCAGCCAGGCGACCGCGTGCGTCTGGAAAACAACGGGCTGGTGCGCGCGAGTTGAGGCATGAGGCCAGCGCCCGGATGGGCTGCATGGCCGCATCACAAGAAAGCAAAAAGCCGCTCTTTCGAGCGGCTTTTTTTCGGACGTCTCATCCAGCCAACAAGACCCGTTGGCCTGTCAGCATCGATCCGGATCAGTCGGCTTCGTCGATCCATGCCAACTGAATGGCTTCCAGAATCTTCTCACCGGAACGATCCGGCGCATCGTCGAAACCGTCCAGCGCGACGACCCACTTGTGAAGGTCGGTGAAGCGCACGTACTGCGGGTCGACGTCGGGATGCGCCTCAGTGAGCGCAATCGCGATTTCCAGGCTATCGGTCCATTTCATGGGGAAGCTCCTTTGTGCTATCTCGTCACTGCACGACACCCACGGGCATCGCTCAGTGATTTTCCTTGGCGTGGTTGATCGTGTACTTCGGAATTTCTACGACGAGATCCGTATCGTCCGGCATCAGCGTCTGGCACGACAGACGCGACGTCGGCTCCAGGCCCCAGGCCTTGTCCAGCAGATCTTCTTCTTCGTCCTCCGCCGGCTCCAGCGATTCGAAACCTTCACGCACGATCACGTGGCAGGTCGTGCACGCGCACGACAGTTCGCAGGCGTGTTCGATCTCGATATGGTTGTCCAGCAACGCGCGGCACACGGACGTGCCCGGCGCAACCTCCAGCACAGCACCCTCCGGGCACAGCTCGACGTGAGGCAATACAACGATTTGAGGCATGGCTTTGAATTCCGTGTGTGTCTTACAGTTTGTCGATGTCCGCCACGCGACGACCGGCCAGCGCCGCACGGATGCTCTTGTCCATGCGGCGTGCGGCGAACGCGTCGGTCGCATGCGAGAGCGTTTCGGTCGCCGCCTTGATGGCGGTCTGATCGTCGCCCGAGGCCTTCTGACGCAGATCGGCCAACAAGCCATCGATCTGCGCGCGCTCTACCTCGTCCAGCAATTCGGGATCGGCTTGCAGCGCGCTGTCGATCGCGACCAGCAGACGCTCGGCCTCCACCTGCTGCTCGCGCAACGCGCGGGCATGCATGTCCTGCTCGGCGGAGCCGAAGCTGTCCTGCAACATCCGGGAAATGTCTTCGTCGGCCAGACCGTATGACGGTTTCACCTCGATCGAAGCCGCCACGCCCGAGTGCATTTCCTGAGCGAAGACGGACAACAAACCATCGGCGTCGACTTGATACGTCACGCGAATTCGCGCCGCACCAGCCGTCATCGGCGGAATGCCGCGCAGCTCGAAGCGCGCCAGCGAACGGCAGTCCGACACCAGTTCACGCTCGCCTTGCAGCACGTGAATGGCCATTGCCGTCTGGCCGTCCTTGAAGGTCGTGAACTCTTGCGCACGCGCGACCGGAATCGTCGCGTTGCGCGGGATGATTTTCTCGACGAGGCCACCCATCGTCTCGACGCCAAGCGAGAGCGGAATCACGTCGAGCAATAGCCAGTCGTCGCCTTCCGCCTGATTGCCCGCGAGCAGGTTGGCCTGTACGGCCGCACCCAGCGCCACCACCTGGTCCGGGTCGAGATCCACCAGCGGTTCCCGTCCGAAGAAGCTCGCCACGGCGGCGCGCACTTGCGGCATGCGCGTAGCGCCCCCCACCAGCACGACACCCTTGACGTCTTCCGGACCCATGCCAGCATCGCGCAACGCCTTGCGCATCGGACCAATCGTGCGCTGCACCAGCGGTGCGCCCAACGTCGTGAACTGCTCGCGAGTGAGGTCCAGTGAAATCTTGCGCTCGCCCGACAGCGTCAGCGCGATGGTCGCCTGCTCGGTGTCCGTCAGCGATTCCTTGGCGGTGCGTGCATGGTCGAGCAAGCTGCGTACGTCTTCAGGCGTCAGCGACGCCGTGTCGATGCCCGCCGTCTGCACCGCCCAGCGGTAGATCACCTGATCGAAGTCGTCGCCACCGAGGGCAGAATCCCCACCTGCGGCGAGCACCTCGAACACGCCCTTCGTCAATCGAAGAATCGAGATGTCGAACGTTCCGCCACCGAGGTCGTAGACGGCGTAGAGGCCTTCTGCACCATTGTCCAGACCATACGCAATGGCGGCAGCCGTCGGCTCATTGAGCAAACGCAGGACATTCAGCCCGGCCAGACGCGCCGCATCCTTGGTCGCCTGGCGTTGAGCATCGTCGAAGTACGCGGGGACCGTAATCACGGCGCCAACCAGATCGTCGCCGAGCGAATCTTCCGCACGTTGACGCAGCGTCGCGAGAATCTCGGCAGACACTTCCACCGGGCTCTTCACGCCGCCTGCGGTGTTCATCTGCACCATGCCGGGCGCGTCGACGAAGTCGTAAGGGGCGTTATCAGCGTGCGCAACATCGGCGAGACCACGGCCCATGAAGCGCTTGACGGAAACGATGGTGTTACGCGGATCGGTCGCCGCCGACGCCTTGGCGTCGTAACCGATTTGCGTACGGTGCCCGCCTAGATAGCGGACAACGGAGGGCAGCAAGACGCGGCCCTGCTCGTCGGGAAGGACTTCGGCCACACCGCTGCGCACGGAGGCAACGAGCGAGTGCGTCGTGCCAAGGTCGATGCCCACGGCGAGTCGCCGCTGGTGCGGCGCGGGGGACATGCCGGGTTCGGAAATTTGCAGAAGGGCCATGACTTTGCAATACGGGCGACACACGCCAGCGCGCGCCCTGTTCTCAAGCAGTTCTCAATGACATGTGACGGCGCCGCACCGGGCCGTCACGCGTTTTCCAGCATTTCGATGCGCTGCGCGATGTCTTCCTCGGCGCGCGCAATGAACATCAGTTGTCGCACGGCTTCCGCCGCCGGTTGCCAGGCCGCACTGTTCAGCCAGTCGCCCAGCTTGGCGAGTCGCACACGACGGTCGTCGCGCAAGGACTTGGCGAGGGCATCGAGCGCACCGACGTTGCGCGCGGCAACGGCGTCGTCGATCGCCTCGCGCCACTCCATCTGTTGCATCAGGAAATCGGGGGCCATCGCGGTGTTGTTCTCCGCGCCCACATCGATGCCCTGCAACGTCAGCAAATAGGTTGCACGCTGGAGCGGGTCACGCAGCGTACGGTACGCGGCGTTCGCCTGCGCAGCCCATTGCATGGCCACGCGCCGTTCGGCATCGCTCGCGCTCGCAAATCGATCCGGATGCACGCGAGATTGCACGGCACGGTACGCCGCCTCAAGCGCTTCGGTATCGAGCGCGAAGCCCTGCGGCAGATCGAACAGCGTGAAGTAGTTGTCAGTCAATGCACTCATCGCGCCCGCTTAATACGTTTAATACGTTGGACCTACGTCCGGGCCAACATTCGGCCCGTAAAAAAAGCGGCTCGCGCCGCCTTGCTGCCTACGCTACTGCCCTTGCCTGCAAAAACCAGCAACCGGGGTATCCCGTCCAGTCACTCGTCGGACGGCTCACCACGCTCGCATTTCCGGCAAGGTAATTCGCTCCCGAGCATCGCTTCACGACCTGCGGCACTCTGCGTCCATGTCCGGATCTGCCATGGGGGAAGATGCCTGACATGTTGTCCATGCCCACACGCCAGTCGCGCAACCCATTGGCCTTCGTCGTCTTGCCGAAAACCGATGATCTTGCGTGATGGTGGCAATACCGCAGGCATTGCCACCGTCGCGTCAGACGCGGAACGACTCACCGCAGCCGCACTCGTCCTTGACGTTCGGGTTGTTGAATCGGAACCCTTCGTTCAGGCCTTCGCGCGCGAAGTCCAGCTCAGTGCCGTCGATGTACGGCAGACTCTTCGGATCGACGATCACCTTCACGCCGTGGCTTTCGAAGACCGTATCTTCGTTCGCCACGTCGTCGGCGTACTCCAGCTTGTAGGCCAGGCCCGAGCAACCGGTCGTCTTCACGCCCAGTCGCAGGCCCACGCCCTTGCCGCGCCGCGTCAGATAACGCGAAACGTGCTGCGCGGCCTTCTCGGTCAATGTAATGGCCATCTTGCCTGATTCCTTATTCGTCGCGCCGCTTACGCAGCCTTGGCCGTTTCGGCCGTCTGGCCGTGCTTCTGCTTGTAATCGGCGACCGCCGCCTTGATGGCGTCTTCAGCCAGAATCGAGCAGTGAATCTTCACCGGCGGCAGCGCCAGTTCCTGCGCGATTTCGGTGTTCTTGATCTCGAGCGCCTGATCCAGCGTCTTGCCCTTGACCCACTCGGTCACGAGCGACGACGAAGCGATTGCCGAACCGCAGCCGTAGGTCTTGAACTTGGCGTCTTCGATCACGCCGGCTTCGTTCACACGAATCTGCAACTTCATTACGTCACCGCAGGCCGGCGCGCCGACCATGCCCGTACCGACGGCGTCGTCGCCCTTCTCGAACGAACCGACGTTACGCGGGTTTTCGTAGTGATCCAGAACTTCTTTGCTGTACGACATGGCTAACTCCTTGAATACTCAGTGTGCGGCCCACTGGATCGAATTCAGATCGACCCCGTCCTTGTACATTTCCCACAGCGGCGACAGATCACGCAGCTTGCCGATCTTGCTCTTGAGCAGTTCGACCACGTAGTCGACTTCCTGCTCGGTCGTGAAACGACCCACCGTGAAACGAATCGAGCTGTGCGCGAGTTCGTCGTTGCGACCCAGTGCGCGCAAAACGTACGAAGGCTCGAGCGAGGCCGACGTGCACGCCGAACCCGACGACACCGCCACGTCCTTGATCGCCATGATCAGCGATTCGCCTTCGACAAAGTTGAAACTGATGTTCAGGTTGTGCGGGACACGTTGTTCCATGTCGCCGTTCACATACACCTCTTCCATTTCCGTCAGACCGGTCAGCAAACGATCGCGCAGCATACGCACGCGCTCATTCTCGACGGCCATCTCTTCGCGCGCCAGACGGAAGGCTTCGCCCATCCCGACGATCTGGTGCGTCGCCAGCGTGCCCGAACGCATGCCGCGCTCATGGCCACCGCCGTGAATCTGCGCTTCGATACGCACACGCGGCTTGCGACGCACGTACAGCGCGCCGATACCCTTCGGGCCATACGTCTTGTGCGCCGAGAACGACATCAGGTCGACCTTCAGTGCTGCCAGATCGATCGGCATCTTGCCGGTGGCCTGTGCGGCGTCGACGTGGAAAATGATGCCCTTTTCACGGCAGATTTCGCCGAGCGTGCCGATGTCCTGAATCACGCCGATTTCGTTGTTCACGGCCATGATGGACACGAGAATCGTGTCGGGGCGCAGCGCCGCCTTGAAGACGTCCAGATCCAGCAGACCGTCATCCTTGACGTCGAGATAAGTGACTTCGAAGCCTTCGCGCTCGAGTTCGCGCATCGTGTCGAGCACAGCCTTGTGCTCGGTCTTCACGGTGATGAGGTGCTTGCCCTTGCCTTGATAGAAATGCGCAGCGCCCTTGATGGCGAGGTTGTTCGACTCGGTCGCGCCCGACGTCCAGACGATTTCGCGCGGATCGGCGTTCACCAGCTTGGCCACTTCCTCACGCGCCTCTTCCACCGCCTGCTCGGCAGCCCAGCCGAACGAGTGGCTGCGCGACGCCGGGTTGCCGAACTGCTCACGCAAGTAGGGCAACATCTTGTCCACGACGCGCGGGTCAATCGGCGTCGTGGCGCTGTAATCCATGTAGATGGGGAGGTTGAGGGTGTCGTTTTTCATGGGGTGCTCCAGGATCGTGCCGTGGCGCCTGTTATGAACGGGCCATATCAAAGACCGAATTGGGGATGCGCGTCGTAATCGTCTGGTTGCTGTTACCGGACTCGCGCGTGTCGCGCAGCACAGCCTGCTGTGCCTGCTTGCTGCGCTGCTGCTCGACCAGGTCGCGCAGCGAAACGGAATCGAGATACTCGACCATCTTCTGGTTGAGTGTCGCCCACAGCTCGTGCGTCATGCAGTGACCGCGATGGCCGTCCTGGCCCTTCTCGCAATTGCCCTTGCTGCCGCACTGTGTGGCGTCGAGCGGTTCATCGACCGCAATGATGATGTCGGCGACGGTCACCTCTTCTGCGCGGCGCGCAAGGCTGTAACCACCACCCGGCCCGCGTACGCTCTCCACGATTTCGTGGCGGCGCAGCTTACCGAACAGCTGTTCCAGGTAAGAGAGGGAAATTCGCTGACGCTGACTAATGCCCGCAAGCGTCACGGGACCCGCGTCCTGGCGCATGGCCAGGTCGATCATCGCCGTGACGGCGAAACGGCCTTTCGTGGTAAGTCTCATGATGATGCAGGGGATTAATCTCGACTATTTTCGTCAAGTATAAATTCCCTACGAATTTAGTCAAGTACTTCTGGCCCATTTTTTGCGGAAGTTCCCCTATCCGTCCGGGCAACTTCCTAAACTTCTTATTTTTCGGGACGAGGGTCCATCCGCGGGGAGCGCAGAGGGAACAGCAGTACCAGAGGATTGCGCAGTACGGCGCGCCAAATGGCACGGTGAATTTGCCGACGGTCACCCAATCGCAGTGGACGCGATCTGAGCGCCATGTGGAATGCTAACGCAAAACTGACACCCACGTTGAGCAGGGCCATCGACCCGACACCCGCGACAGCCAGCCAAAGCGCCGAGTCATGCAGCACCGGCAGGCCCAACACCCCGATCGACGTCGCGATCGAACCCGTCGACAGCGTCACGTGCCGGACTTCGAAGGGCAGCGCGAAAGCCGTCAGAATCGCCGGCACCAGGCCTAGCATGAAGCCAAGCGTCAGATTGCCCAGCACCGGCGCAATGTGACGTCGACACCAGTCTGCCAGCCTTGCCGCTCCGTTTCGCCCGAAGACGAAGCGCAAGCGACGGTTGTAGGCGAGGACATCGCCGATGCCATGCAACGCGAACCAGTTATCCGCCCAGCCCGAAATCAGACTGGAGCACCACAGCAATACGCCGGTCAGTGCCGCAAAGAACGGCGTCACCCCCAGGATCGAGAACGAATGCAGCGTTGCCTGCGCTTTTTCCGGCGTGATGGTGTTGACCCCCAGCGCTGCCGACACGGCCCACTGCACCAGAAAACAGAACGGGAAGACCATCGCCAGATTGCCGAAGATGGCCGCGGCCTGCGTCCGCACGAGTGCCAGGACTTCGCCAACGAAGGCGTCCATCCCGGCCGGCGTATCGACGTCGTCGAGCTTGCTCGCAATCGCCGGCGCCGTCATCGCAGGCTGCTTGGTCGCCAGCGTGAAATGGCAGAAGTGCATGAACAGGAAGCAGATCGCGTAGTTCGCGCCGGCAAGGAAGCCCTCGACGACCGTCGGCAGATGCGCCCCCGCGATCATGAACTTGATGTAGACCGTCACGACGGTCACCAGACCACCGCCGCAGGCCATTTTCAGCATCGAAAAGTATTCGCTGCGGTTCCTCGCGATGTAGTGCTCACCGGTCTCGGCGCTACGCTCGACCACCTTGCGCGCCAGCAATCCAAACGAGGTCCGCGCCAACTCACCGACACTCTGGCTTGCCTTGTTGGCCCGCACCAGATCGGCGAGAAGACGAACGCGAGCAACGGCCCTATCGCCGCGATCACCGTCCGTCAGCCAAGCCTCCAGCAAACGCTCGAGCCGTCGAATTCTCGCTTTGGCACGCTCGACCTGAAACACGATGTCAACGCTGACACCGTTCTCGTCGAGATGCGCGTACACCTGCCGCACGGCGAGGCCGCAATTGTCCAGTAGTGCGCGAAAGACGTTGATCTGTTGCACGAAAATCTGCGATGGCGGCGCCCCATGCGCGAATGCCTGACCGGCATCTTCGAGCGCCTGCATGGCGCGTCCGAGCCGGTAGAACGGCGAATCGTTGACGCGCGAATATGTCAGACGCGAACGCACCGCCTGCGACAGTCCGGTCGATGCAATCTGATCAACCAGATGATGCATTGCGGCAAGCAGATCCTCGGCGAACGGGTTCCAGTCGGCCTCGGCGTCCTCGTCCTCGCCGTAATGCAGCAGCGCGATGAGATCCCCCAGCAGTTCCGGCGGCAACGCGCCAATCCAGTCGGCCGCGTCGCCGTCGGGAAACATCAGCGAGCACAGCGCCGAAAGGTCGCGCCGCGTTGGCGGCGGCGGGATCAGCGCCTTTTCTATGCGCTCGACCAGCGCGCCCCAGAATCCCGGACGCACCGGCATACCGGTATCACAGAGGAGCGAAATCGCGTCGCTTTCATTAATGACGCTACGCAGCGTGCGCGCCACTGGCAATCGCCACTGTGGATTGCGATCCAGCATTTGCAGCAGGTAGCGCAGGCGCGTATGCGGACGATATCTCGCCGCCTCCCCCTCCTCCCGCGCGTCGTTCACCAGGGCGCCACGCTTCTGCACCCAGTGCGCCAATTCGATCAGCCATTGGTTGCGAACCGCCAGCGGCGCCGAAGGATCGGCGTGTGCGAGCAGTTCGTCGAGTTGATGGCCAGCGTGACGTGATGCACGCCATTTACGCCAGTACGAATTGAGCGAATTGAACATCGGTGAAAGAACGCGCGAAGAAAAAACGGGAAATGATCGGGATGACGAAAAGACGAAATTCCACGCGGCGCGAGCGACCTCTTGCATGCGGGGCCAGCATCATAGCCTTGAAAGCGGATTTCCCGAAACCGTCATGCCGACATTGATCAGTCCGCACCCTGCTCATCGTGCGCTGCGTCTCAGGCGCTCAACGCGCCTTTCCCAAATGCACGAGCAAGCCATCGAGACCATCTTCAATATAGTCGAGCACGGTCTCGAAACCTTGTGCGCCACCGTAATACGGATCCGGCACTTCCGTGGCGTCGTGATGCGTCGCAAAGTCCATCAATCGCACAATCTTGTGACGATACTGAGCCGGACATCGCGCCACCAGGTCGGCAACGTTGGCGTCGTCCATCGCGACGATCCAGTCGAAGCGCTCGAAATCGTCAGCCTCGACGCGACGCGCCCGCAACGCACTCAGGTCGTAGCCGCGACGCTGCGCGGCCTCCTGTGTCCTGGCATCGGGCGCGTGACCGATGTGATAGCTGTGCGTGCCTGCCGAATCGACGTCGACGATCTCAGCCAGACCGGCTTCCGCCAAACGGTGACGAAAAATGCCGTCAGCACTGGGTGAACGGCAAATGTTGCCCATGCAGACAAATAAGATTGATGTCTTTTTCATTGAGATCAAATATACAAAACCCACGCGCTCAGCAACAGCTGCAAGAACGTTCTGTTGCGACTTAATGAGGTCAACTCACTTATCCGTTTTGCACACGATGGGCCTGCGCCCCGCGAACGCGACATACTGAAATAGCACACGATGTGAGAATAACTGCAGGCATCGTCGGCCACCGGGAAAATCCGGCACTCTGACAGTCAATGGGGTGGTACGGCGGCTATCTTACCGAAACGGTATCTGACACCTAGCGAAATGCCTGCGACGACTGGCACGGTGAGCATCTGCACGCAACATCTGATATTGATAGCCTCGATGAACTTTTTGCATCAATGCGTGGCAATTGAGCCCGCAGGCGCGCACCGTGAAGCAAGAAGGTAGAATCCCGCCTACTTAAATTCAGACTCCCGAACCGGTTCGCGGAGAATAAGTGAATCTCCGGCGATGGCAAATACATACTACAAGCACATCGACGGGCTGCGCGCGATTGCCGTTCTGTCCGTCTTTCTGTACCACTTGGGGTTTCCGGCGATGACCGGCGGATTCGTCGGCGTCGACATATTCTTCGTCATCAGCGGGTATCTGATCACTGGCATCATCCTGCGCGAGTTGCAGGAGACGGGACGCTTCAGTTTCGTCGCCTTCTATATCAGACGCGCCAAGCGCATATTCCCCGCGCTCGCCTGCACGCTGCTGGTGTCATTCTGCATCGGCGTCTGGCTACTAGTCCCCGCAAAGTTCACCCCGTTCGGTGGCACGTTGGCGGCCGCGGCAGCTTCCGTGTCAAACATCTTCCTGCTCAAGCAGGCCGGGTACTTCGACATCTTCTCGAAGTCCAATCCGCTGCTCCACACCTGGTCGCTCGGCGTCGAGGAGCAGTTCTATATTTTCTGGCCGGTGCTGCTACTCTGCGCGCACCGACTGGTGAAAAGACGATGGGCTGCACCGGCTGTCATTGCGGTCGTCGCGGCCGCAAGCTTCTACCTCAGCCTGCACCACCTCTCGACTCATCGAACTGGCATTTATTACCTCGTCCAGTATCGTGCGTTCGAGTTTTGCATCGGTGCGGCCGTGTTATGGCTCCCGAGGCTTGAAGTCACCCGCAAGCGGTGGACGCTCGAAATACTGTGCGCGCTCGGATTCGTTCTAACGGTCATTGCGCTCGTCACCTACAACGAGTCCACCGTCTTCCCGAGCTACAACGCCATTCTTCCCGCCGTGGGCGCTGCCCTTCTGATCTATGCCGGCGAGGCGAAGTGGAGCGGCGCACTGCTGCGTTGTCGCCCCGCCGTGTACGTCGGCCTCGTCAGCTATTCACTCTACCTCGTGCACTGGCCGTTGATCGTATTCGTGAAGACGTTCAACGAGAATATGGACGGCACATATGCGCTCCATGAGTGGCAGCCCACAGGCATCTTCGTTGCTGCGATCCTGATTGCATCACTAATGCACAAATACATCGAGCAGCCGGCACGTCATATGCGCACCTCGATGAAGCGGTCTCAGGCGATGTTTGCCGGTGGATGGATCGCAGCGCTCGGCTGCATCGGCGCATTGGGGGTAAGTGTCTATCTCAGCACGGGCTGGCTATGGCGTGTGGACCTGCCCATTGCACTGCGCAATACCGCTTCGATCAACGAGTTTTCGACGAAGTATTGGGGCGGCGCGGGCTTCGAAGGTGGCCTGATTCACCAAGGCAAAGATGCCGCGCCAAACATCGTCATCATGGGCGATAGCCATGCTGGCATGCTATTCACCGGCATGGTCAACGAACTCGCCAAACCTTTCGATCTGACCGTCTTTAGCGCTACAGGCGGCGGTGGAGGGAAATTCGATTCCGCCCTGCTACTACCCGGCACGACGCGTCTCGCCGAAAACCAACCGTCCTTCGACGCATCGACCCGGAATGCGAATGCAGAAGTGTTGCAGCAATTGGCGCGCTCTTCGAGTTCCGTGTTCATCTACTCGGCAGCCTATACCGGGCAGCTCCCGGAGGCCGCCGATCTCGTCACCCACAAAGCTTGGGATATTCGCCCGGACCGCGATTTGGAGTCGTCAAAATATGCTCCGTTCGTCGCCGCACTTGAACGCATGCGCATTGCCCTTGACGGAAGAAAATTCATCATCGTCGGAGATGTGCCGGGCTCGTCGAAATATCGGGTGCTCTCCTGCATCGCGCATTTGAAATGGTTCCCGCGCCCTCTCTGTTTGCCCGAACAATCACGGCTGGAACATCAGGCAGCTCTCAATGTCAACAAGGTGCTCAGAGCTTACGCCGAGACTCACCGCGGTGTCTTTTTTATCGATCCATATGATGCATTCTGCAACGAGACTACCTGCCGCAATGTCGACTCAGATGGGATGCCACTCTATTCGGACATCCATCATTTGACACAGGCCGGTTCAGAGCTGCTTTTTGCCAGAATTAGTGACCACATCATGCGCATTATCGGGAAACAATCGGTCTCCGCGAACACGGAAACGCCCCGGTCGACGCCTATGGCAAATTGAATTGGCATCGGTATGCTGCAGCAATGCTTGTGGGTTAACCACACAGACAAACCGTGCGAGGGCTTTTTCGTAAGGATCAAATGCCCAAAGTGCCCCCGCCCACCTAACACGATCAACGACTTACCACGTCTTTTGCCACCAATCTACGCATTGGTTTCAACATCAACCGGATAGACAATCCCCCTGAAAGGAAAGAAAATGTGGCCCAACGCACGTTAGATTTTCTTTCCATTTCCGGCATGGATATCGCGCACTGGATCAGGGCAAGCCGGGAGGCCGCCCAACTCAAGCAGGGCGACCTCGCGGAAAAACGCAAGAAAACGCGGGGTAACATCTCCGCATGGGAAAACGGACGGCATGAACCCAGCTTCAGCCAAATACTTGAAATCTCGCGTATCACGAAGCATGCAGTGCCAATCCCCGGACTGGGGAGCTCACAATTTGAAAACGATCCAGCCCCAACGCCCGGACATCGGCGAGTGCCCCTGATTGACCGTACATGGGTGGCACAAATGGGCCAGACGACTGAAGCATTTGTGCCGTTCCCGCCGAATGTTGCATTGGCTCATCTGCTCACAGACGTTGAACTGTCGGACCATGCGTTCGCCCTCAAAGTCGAGGGCCGCTCAATGGATCCTCAGTTCCACGAAGGAGACCCTCTGATAGTCGACCCGGCGATGGCACCGCTGCCCGGTGATTTCGTTATCGCCACGAGCGATCACGAGGTGGCGACACTCAAGAAGTACAGGCCGCGAGGCATCAACGCGAGTGGACATGATGTGTTTGAACTAGTACCGCTCAACCAGGATTACGCGACCATCAATAGTGAGTACGAGAAAGTGGTAATCATCGGCGTTGTCATCGAGCACCGACAGGTATTGCGCCGGTAGTAGAAAACGCCTCGGCGTCCCGATCGATTGCGGCACGACGTGACAAGCCTCAATTGATGACACGCCTACGCTCATTCCAACCCGTCCATCTCTCAACACTGCGCGCTCGTACAAACGCGCAATCCAAGTACCCAGAATGCGATCAACTCTTACAAAACATAAAATTTTCGCGGCACTTCTCGTCGTTCTACTTATTGGGTTGTTCGCCTACAACTTCAATCATGGAGAGCGAATTCAGTTTCAGGATGGACTTGGATGGGATGGTTCACTGTATGCCGGCTGGGCCCAAACAAACTCGAAAGAGCTCATCCTGAGCAAGACGGTGCCGGCCTATTACGTCGGGCGGCTCCTTCCTTCCGTGATCATTCACAACGTCAGTGGTCTGCTGCACTACGACATTAGTTACCCTGTACGCGTCATCCACGCGTTTTATATCTATAACTTTGGCCTTCTCCTGATTGCAGGATTCTTTACCTATCTGATCGGGCGTCATTTCGAGTGGCGCTTACCCACCTATTTTCTCGCCGGCACTGCGCTTTTCATCAACTACCCTGTTCTGAAAAATGCTTCGTACAACCCGACCCTGGTCGACATTTCGGCATACGTGATCAGCCTGGTAATTTTCTACTTCTATCTTCGCGATCGCGTAGTGCCCCTCGCGCTTTCCATCATCATCGGCGCATTCATCTGGCCGACGCTGCTCTACGGCACGATACCGCTTCTCGCATTTGGCAAGGCCCCCTTCAAGAGTGATCGCGTCAAGATACCGGCCAACGTTCTTGCCCTCCTCATCCCGGTTCTCTGGATGGCGCTCGCTGGATACCTCTATTTTTTCGAAGGGCTGCGTCAGCAGAACGGCACGACACCGATTCGCATGGCGCTCTTTCCGGCCAGTGTAATTCTGCTGATGGCGTACATGTATTTCGTGGTGCGTCCGTTTACCGATGTCGGCGCCTGGTTTTCGGCGCTGCGAGTCGTGCGCTGGTATCGCGTGGCCCTGGCTGCAATCATTTTTGCGATCATTAAATGGGTCATCGGCACCGTTGCGGCTCAGGGCGGCGACCCGCTGACGATTACGTCCTACATCGGCCTGCTTACCCAAGCCTCCGTCGCGAATCCGCTTGTAAACGTGATCGCACACGCTCAGCATTACGGGCCCTTCTTTGTCCTCGCCATCATTTTGTGGCCGCAAGTCAGTTCGATCGTGAAAGAGCAAGGCGCCGGCCTCGTCTTCTATGTGGCGCTTTTCGCACTGCTTTCGGCGGGCGCCGAGTCGCGCCAGTTCATCAATGCGTGGCCGATCGTCGCGATCATTGTTTGCGAGGCGTTGCGCCGTCGAATGGGAACCGCTGGAGACTGGGCCTTCAACTACAGTATCCTCGCCATCGCGCTTGTGGTCTCTCGTTTCTGGCTTGATATCAATGTCGGCCCATGGACAGGCAAATTGCTCGAATTCCCGGATCAGATGCTTTTCATGTACACCGGCCCATGGATGTCAAATCGCATGTATGAAGTATTCGTTGCCGTGACTGTTTTGATGACGGTTGCGCTGATCGCACTGTTGCGCAATCTTCAGCCGAGCGCTGCCGGCAATCGATCGCCCCAACACTGAGATACGCCGTGAAAAAACTCTCGATCATTGTTCCAGTTTATTTCAATGAAGGATCGTTGCCGGATCTCTTCACAAAAATGGGCGGCGTCCGTAAAGAGCTTGCCGCCCGCGACATGGAGCTGGAACTGATCTTCGTCGATGACGGGTCTGGCGACGGTTCGCTCGCCTTGCTCAGGCAGTACAAATCCACGCAACCTGACGTCCGCGTTATCAAGCTGAGCCGCAATTTCGGAGCTATCAGTGCCGTAAAAACGGGGGTGACTTACGTTACCGGGGATTGTTTCCTTTTTCTCGCGGCGGACTTGCAAGACCCTCCTTCGCTGATTCCGGAAATGGTCGATCACTGGCTGTCCGGGAAGAAGTATGTGATCTGCGCACGAACCGATCGCGAAGACCCGCTTTCATCAAAGCTTTTCGCCAAGATTTACTATCGAATGCTGAGATCCTTCGTGATCGCGTCCTACCCGGAAAAAGGATTCGATCTTGCACTGATGGACGCAATGTTTTTGCCGTACTTGAGAGACAGCGGAAAGCACGTCAATTTCCCGCTGTTCCCATACTGGCTCGGCATCGAGCCTTATGTGATCCATTACAAACGCATTGCGCGCGAACACGGCAAATCGAGATGGACTTTCGGCAAGAAGCTGAAACTCATGATTGACTCGATATTTTCGTTCTCTTTCGCACCTGTCAGAATCATTTCTTTCACCGGTGCGACGGTCTCTTTTTTCAGTTTCGCCTACGGAATACTCGTTCTTATCAGTGCGTTGCTGGGCAAAGTGGCCGTACCAGGCTTCGCGACGATTGTCTGCCTGATTTCATTTCTGCTGGGCCTGATCATCGTCATGCTCGGCATTATTAGCGAGTACGTGTGGAGAATTTTTGATGAAGTCAACAAGCACCCGTACTCCGTGGTGGAAGAAGTTTTTTAGCCGGGAGTTCGCCCGCTTCCTCTTGGTTGGGGCGACTAACACCGGCTTCGGGTACGTGATTTATGCGGTATGTTTGACGTTCGTAGGATATAGGTTGGCTTACACAGTATCCTTCGTTCTGAGCGTGATCTTTTCATATTGGTTGAACTCGCACTTCGTCTTCAAGGTAAAGATGTCGGTGGCGGGACTGTTGAAATTTCCGCTTGTGTACGTGGTTCAGTATCTGGTCGGCATCGGACTGATGTATGTGCTCGTCGGCAAGCTGCAGCTCTCACCTTACCTGGCGCCAATTGCCGTTGTCGTGCTCACGATTCCGATCACTTTCCTGATGTCCCGAATCCTCATCAGGGGAAGTCTTTCGGGTTGAGTGATCCGGCTGGAGACGGCGCCCGATGCCGTCTCCAAAGCTCTGGCCCCCGCGCGGGCTCCGTTCCCCCTATATGCCCCAAACTCACGCAGAATCGAGCCGACCAAACGCGCGATAGAATTTCCATACGCTATCGGCAGTTATTCTCGCACCCAATGGATCGTTAATCGGTCAAACGGGTGTCGCATCCGTTATTACTCTGCCCTTTGCGCTAAACAGCGGAACACTTACTTTGCGCCCGGCACACCGCCTCCCTTCGGCCCCAGTTCCGCCTCGCTGGCACCGTCGGTGCCGAACACGAGCGCCTTGACGTGCAGCAACTGGTCGCGCACCTTCGCGGCCTTCTCGAACTCCAGGTTGCGTGCATGCTCCTGCATCTGCTTCTCGAGCTTCTTGATCTCGCGCGCCAGCTGCTTTTCCGACATGTCCTGGTAATGAGCCTGCTCCTTGGCTTCCGCCAATTCCGCTTTGGCGTCCTGCGGATCGTAGACACCATCGATGATGTCCTTGATGCGCTTTTTCACGCCCTGCGGCACGATGCCGTTCGCTTCGTTATGCGCCATCTGCTTCGCGCGGCGACGCTCCGTCTCGCCGATGGCGCGCTTCATCGAATCGGTCATCTTGTCTGCATACAGGATGGCCGTTCCGTTCACGTTACGTGCAGCCCGCCCGATCGTCTGAATCAATGACCGCTCGGCGCGCAGGAAACCCTCCTTGTCTGCATCGAGAATCGCAACCAGCGACACTTCCGGAATATCCAACCCCTCACGCAACAAGTTGATCCCAACAAGTACGTCGAACGCGCCCAGACGCAAGTCGCGAATAATCTCTACGCGCTCAACGGTGTCGATGTCACTGTGCAGATAGCGGACTTTCACGCCGTTGTCCGACAGATACTCGGTCAGTTGCTCCGCCATCCGTTTCGTGAGCGTGGTCACCAGCACACGCTCCTCAACCGCTACGCGCTTGTTGATCTCCGACAGCACGTCGTCCACCTGGGTACGCGCCGGGCGGACATCGATGATCGGGTCGATCAGCCCGGTCGGACGCACCACCTGCTCGACCACCTGCCCCGTACGCTTCGCTTCGTAATCTGCGGGGGTCGCCGAGACGAAGATGGCCTGACGCATCTTGCGTTCATACTCGGCAAACTTGAGCGGACGGTTATCGAGCGCCGATGGCAAACGGAATCCGTAATTGACGAGGTTCTCCTTGCGTGCCCGGTCACCGTTGTACATGCCGTTGAACTGACCGATGAGCACATGTGACTCGTCGAGGAACATCAGGGCGTCCGGCGGGAGGTAGTCGACGAGCGTCGGTGGCGGCTCGCCCGGTGCGGCGCCGGACAGATGCCGCGAGTAGTTTTCGATGCCCTTGCAGAAACCCAGCTCCTGCAACATTTCCAGATCGAAGCGGGTACGTTGTTCAAGACGCTGCGCCTCGACCAGCTTGCCGTCCTTATAGAAGAAGTCGAGCCGCTCGCGCAATTCGTCCTTGATCGTCTCGATCGCCCGCAACACCGTATCTCGCGGCGTCACGTAGTGTGAGGACGGATACACCGTGAATCGCGGCACCTTCTGACGCACACGCCCCGTGAGCGGATCAAACAACTGCAACGAGTCGACTTCGTCGTCGAACAACTCTACACGCAAGGCCAACTCGGCATGTTCAGCCGGAAACACGTCGATGGTGTCGCCGCGAACGCGGAACGTCCCTCGGCCAAAATCCGTTTCGTTACGCGTGTACTGCATCGCAATCAGGCGGGCGATGATTTCGCGCTGCCCCAGTTTGTCGCCCTGGCGCACGGTCAGGATCATCTGGTGGTACTCGCTCGGATTACCGATACCGTAGATGGCGGACACCGTAGCCACGATCACCACGTCTCGCCGCTCAAGCAGACTCTTCGTCGCCGACAGACGCATCTGCTCGATGTGCTCGTTGACCGACGAATCCTTTTCGATGAACAGGTCGCGTTGCGGAACGTACGCTTCCGGTTGGTAGTAGTCGTAGTACGAGACGAAATACTCCACCGCATTCCGCGGGAAGAACTCGCGAAACTCCGAGTACAACTGCGCCGCGAGCGTCTTGTTCGGCGCGAACACGATAGCGGGACGGCCCAGACGGGCAATGACGTTGGCCATCGTGAACGTCTTGCCTGAGCCCGTCACGCCAAGCAGGGTCTGAAATGCCAGCCCGTCCTCAATGCCCTCCGCCAGTTGCGCGATGGCCGTGGGCTGATCGCCTGCCGCAGGAAACGGGCAGTAAAGCTGATAAGGCGAATCCGGGAACGTGAGGAACTTGCTTTCGTCGAGATCGGTGTCAGCCGCAGGGGTCATGGCGGGGGCGCGAACATGAGGGACGTAATCTGGCATTCTAGCGCGTCGGACGATTCCCTGACGCCAATGGGTTACGTCGAGGCGTCCCCCGGGGCTTTCGTCAATTTCTGGCAATACGTGGCACTTTTCGTGCCGAAAAGGCACGATTTCGTGCATTACGGGCCGGTGTTTACCACAAGGGCGGGTAATCTTCGCTAAAATAGCCCGCTGGGCCGATCCTGCGTAAGTTGCGGCCGTCCCGCTGCATTTTCCTACTACCTGCCTCGAGCCGTCGAAATGACCCTCTTTTCCGCTGTCGAACTCGCCCCGCGCGACCCCATTCTTGGTCTGAACGAAGCCTACAACGCCGATCACCGCACCGATAAGGTGAACCTGGGCGTCGGCGTGTATTTCAATGCGGAAGGCAAACTGCCGCTGCTCAAGGCTGTGAAGGCAGCGGAAGAACAACGTGTGGCCGCCGGCCTGCCGCGCGGCTATCTGCCGATGGAAGGCATTGCCGCCTACGACAAGGCCGTGCAGGAAATGCTGTTCGGCAAAGAATCGCCGGTGCTGGCCGAAGGCCGTGTTGTGACTGCCCAGGCGCTGGGTGGCACGGGCGCACTGAAGATCGGCGCTGACTTCCTGAAGCAACTGAACCCGAACGCCACGGTCGCGATCAGCGATCCTAGCTGGGAAAACCACCGCGCCCTGTTCACCACGGCCGGCTTCAACGTCGTTTCGTACCCGTACTACGACGCCGCATCGCATGGTGTAAACATCACCGGCATGCTCGACATGCTCGGCAAGGAACCGGAAGGCACGATCGTCGTGCTGCACGCTTGCTGCCACAACCCGACCGGCGTCGACCTGACGATGGACCAGTGGGCGCAAGTCGTGGAAGTCGTGAAGGCCCGCAAGCTGGTGCCGTTCCTCGACATCGCCTACCAGGGCTTTGGTGACGGCATCGATGCCGACGCCGCCGTGGTGCGTCTGTTCGCCGCGACCGGCCTGAACTTCTTCGTCTCCAGCTCGTTCTCCAAGTCGTTCTCGCTGTACGGTGAGCGCGTTGGCGCCCTGTCGATCGTGACGGGCAACAAGGACGAATCGGCCCGTGTGCTCTCGCAACTCAAGCGCGTGATCCGCACCAACTACTCGAACCCGCCGACGCATGGTGGCTCGGTGGTCGCCGCCGTTCTGGGCAACGCCGAACTGCGCGCCCTGTGGGAAGAAGAACTTGCCGAGATGCGCGAGCGCATCCGCGCCATGCGTCTGGCACTGGTCGAGAAGCTCCGCGCCCAAGGCGTGGACCGCGATTTCTCGTTCGTGATCAAGCAGCGCGGCATGTTCTCGTACTCGGGCCTGACCGCCGACCAGGTCGAACGTCTGCGTGAAGAGTTCGGCATTTACGCCGTGAGCACCGGCCGCATCTGCGTGGCTGCGCTCAACGACAAGAACATCGACCACGTGGCATCGGCCATCGCGCAAGTGCTTCGCTAAGCCCTTGAGTCGCACCCGATGAGAAAGCCCGCCATTCGGCGGGCTTTTTTTATTCCTCGCATTGTTGCATCGCAGCAACGATAGTTAATAACAATGGCCTGAATAAGCTAAGACTATCGGGATGATGCGGAAATGCCATATATCAGGGTTATGCTGCGTTGCACAGCCGCGATAAACGGTTGCATAATTCCCCCATCATCCGCCTCAGGGCACACAACATGCTGTATCAGATTCATGAGTACAACCGCGCGTGGCTGAATCCCCTCACCACGTGGGCAAAGGCGGCGGCGACAACTTTCGTCAACCCGGGCAGCCTGCTTGCCATGATGCCGGGCGCCCCCCGCATCGCCGCCGGATACGAACTCCTCTACCGGCTCGGCAAGGATTACGAAAAGCCCGAATTCAATATCAAGGCAGTCGAGGTCGACGGTCACAACATCCCGGTCGTGGAAATGACCGCGATGGAGAAGCCGTTCTGCCGCCTGCTGCGTTTCAAACGGTACGCAGACGACGCCAGTGCTGTCGGGCAGCTCAAGGACGACCCGGTCGTGCTGGTCGTGGCCCCGCTGTCTGGCCACCATGCTACGTTGCTGCGCGACACGGTCTCCACGCTGCTCAAGGACCACAAGGTGTACATCACCGACTGGGTCGACGCGCGCATGGTGCCGCTTGAAGCGGGGGCGTTCCATCTGGACGACTACGTTGCGTACATTCAGGAATTCATCCGGCACATCGGCGCCGAGAACCTGCATGTCATTTCGGTCTGCCAGCCGACGGTGCCGGTGCTCGGCGCAATCTCGCTCATGGCGTCGAACGGCGAGAAGACGCCCAGGACCATGACGATGATGGGCGGCCCGATCGATGCTCGCAAGAGCCCGACGGCCGTCAACTCGCTGGCAATGAACAAGTCGTACGAGTGGTTCGAGAATCACGTGATTCACGCGGTGCCGGCGAACTATCCCGGCGCGGGCCGTCTGGTCTACCCGGGCTTCCTGCAACACGCGGGCTTCGTTGCCATGAATCCGGACCGCCACCTGAAGTCGCACTGGGACTTCTATCTGGATCTGATGCGCGGCGATAACGACGATGCCGACTCGCACCGGCGCTTTTACGACGAGTACAACGCCGTGCTCGACATGTCGGCCGAGTACTACCTCGATACCATCAAGACGGTGTTCCAGGATTTCAGTCTGGCACGCGGGACGTGGGACGTGGCCGGCGAGCGAGTGCGCCCGCAGGATATCAAGACCACGGCGCTCTTCACCATCGAGGGCGAGTTGGATGACATCTCGGGTAGCGGTCAGACGCAAGCCGCGCACGAGCTGTGCACCGGGATTCCGGCCAAGCGACGCGCGCATTTCACCGCGCCGAAGTGCGGGCATTACGGGATTTTTTCCGGCAGCCGCTGGCGCAACGTGATCTATCCGCAGATCCGCGACTTCATTGCGAAGCACGCCTGAGCGTCGTGCGCTGATCCCCGTTCGCGAATGCTGACAGTCATACCAAAACCGCCGCGTGAGCTTCGGCCCACGCGGCGGTTTTGTTTCCAGGCCAGACGCCTAAGCCGCAGGGTGCGGCCTGACGATCATCGCGTACGCAACGAATCCAGCAGCATCTGCGTATTGAACGACGAGTACGTCTTTCGCGCCTCGTCGCTCATGACATCGCGTCCCATGACGATGGAAAGCGTATGCCGGTTCGACATCACGTAATAGCCCATAGCGGAAATCGTCACGTAGAGGTCGACAGGGTCGATGCCTTCTCGAATCTCCCCGCTGATCTGGCCCCGTTTGAGGGTCTGGGAGAGCAACTCTACGATCGGCGAGACTTGCTGACGAATCTCCGTCGACTGACGCATCGACTTCGCTTCGTGCAGATTCTCGTTGTTGATGAGCTGGATCAGTTCCGGATGGTCGGCGTAATAGTCCCACACGAAGTGGGCCAGTTCCGCCACGGCATCGAGCGGTGCCAGCAGGTCGAGCTTCAGCCCATGTTCGGCACGGTTGAACTCGCCATAGACCTCTTCAAGCACTGCCAGATATAGCTGGTCCTTGTTGCCGAAGTAGTAATAGAGCATGCGCTCGTTGATCTCGGCTCGCCGTGCAATGCTGTCCACGCGCGCACCACTCGAACCACGTTCCGCAAACTCCTCGATCGCAGCGGCAAGAATCCGCTGGCGGGTGCGTTCCGGGTCACGTTTGATCTTGGTTTCTAGTGTTGTCATGATCGGCCGGTCGTTCTCATCGGGCGGAATTATGGCACAACGGTTTCAGTGTTTCTGCAAAATGCAGGATAATTCGACTTTCTGCCGAATCCCCCACAAAAGACGTGTCCGAAGTCAGCGCGCTCGCTCAGCGCATCGATGCCCTATTGCCCCAGACGCAATGCACCAAATGCGGTTACGCCGGTTGCCGTCCGTACGCCGACGCCATCGCCAGTGGGCAAGCCAGCTATAACCAGTGCCCGCCGGGCGGCGCCGAAGGCGTGGAACGTCTTGCGAAGCTGCTCGGCCGCCCCGTCATTCCGCTTAACCCGGAGAACGGCGTCGAGCGACCGCGTCCTCGTGCCGTCATCGACGAATCATTGTGCATCGGTTGCACATTGTGTATTCAGGCCTGCCCGGTCGACGCCATCGCCGGTGCCGCAAAACTGATGCATACGGTGATCGCCGATCGCTGCACGGGCTGCGATCTCTGCGTACCGCCCTGCCCGGTCGATTGCATCGAGATGGTACCGGTCACCGGGGATCGCACGGGCTGGGACGCCTGGTCGCCGGCACTGGCCGACGAGGCACGCACCCATTTCGAAGCGCATCAGGCGCGTCTGGCCAAAGACAAAGCCGAGCGCGAGGCGCGTCTCGCCGCACGGACAGCGCGTGTCGAACCGGGTGCAGCGGGTGCACCGACTCCACCGGCCACGCCCACCGCGTCGCCAGGAAACACGGTCGCAACGCAATCCACGCAGACCGCTGCGGCCGTACCAGTGGCACCACAAGGCACTTCGCAAACGCCCCCGGCGGCCGATGACGCTGCGGCAGCCGCCGCACGCAAGCAGGCGATCATTCAAGCGGCGCTGGAACGCGCCCGTCAGAAGAAGGCGGCACTGGCTGCCGAAGGTCTCGGCCCGAAGAACACCGAAAATGTTTCTGCATCGGTGCAGGCACAGATCGACGAGGCGCAAGCGCGTCGCAGGCGACTGGGGCTTGAAACCGACAGCCCGGACAACGACAAGGCCTGAACGAGCGGCACCACGCTTGGACGCCATCCCCATCAATAACAAGACAGACGCCACCCCACACGCGCCCCCGCCATGAACGACGCCAAACGCCGCGCCCTGTTCGAGACGCTGCAACAGCTCAATCCGACGCCGACGACCGAACTGGAATACACGTCGCCATTCGAACTGCTGATCGCCGTGCTGCTCTCGGCGCAGGCTACCGACGTCTCCGTGAACAAGGCGACGCGCAAGCTTTACGCCGTGGCGAACACCCCGGCCAAGATGCTTGCCCTCGGCGAAGCTGGCGTGTCTGATTTCATCAAGACGATCGGCCTGTATCGCACGAAGGCCAAAAACGTCATCGCGACCTGTCAGTTGCTGCTCGACGTGCATGGCGGTGAGGTACCGCGATCCCGCGAGGCGCTGGAATCATTGCCTGGGGTTGGCCGCAAGACCGCGAACGTCGTACTCAATACGGCGTTTGGCGAGGATACGATTGCCGTCGATACGCATATCTTCCGTGTCGCCAATCGTACCGGTCTGGCGCCTGGCAAGGATCCGCTGGCCGTGGAACTGGCGTTGGAGCGCTTCACCCCGCGCGAATTCAAGCACGACGCGCATCACTGGCTCATTCTGCACGGCCGCTACGTATGCAAGGCACGCAAACCGGAGTGCTGGCACTGCGCCATCGAACCGCTGTGCGACTTCCGGCCCAAGACGCCCGCCCCAAAGGTCTGATACGGCACCGGCGACGCGTCACGGCACAACGTACCCACGCACGAACCTTAAAACGACAACGGGCGGCCCGATAGCGGGACCGCCCGTTTTGTCTTGCACTCGCCCACGAAGTGCTGCGGCGTGCGCAGACAGCGCGTTAGATGATGCGTGCCGCTTCGTCGAACGACAGACGCGGATTGCGGGGGAACAGTTTGCTCTGATCGCCGTAGCCCAGATTACAGATGAAGTTCACACGCCATTCGGTGCCAGCAAAGAACGTATCGTTGACCTTCTGCGCGTCGAAGCCGGCCATCGGACCGCAATCGAGGCCCAGTGCACGTGCTGCGAGGATGAAATACCCACCTTGCAGCGAACTGTTCATGTGCGCCGCGCCGGCAGCCTTGGCGGCGTCCCCCGAGAACATCGGCACCATCTTTTCAGCACCGTTCGGGAACAGCTTGGGCAGGTGTTCGTAGAACTTCAGGTCATAAGCGATGATCGCCGTCACCGGCGCGGTACGCGTCTTGTCGACGTTGCCGGGCGCCATGCACTCGAGCAGCTTCGCCTTGGCTTCCGGACTCTTCACGAACACGATACGGGCGGGCGTGGTGTTGGCCGAGGTCGGCCCCCATTTCACGAGGTCATAGAGTTCGCGCAGCGTTTCGTCGCTGACCGGCTTGTCGAGCCACACGTTGTGCGTGCGGGCATCGGTGAACAGTTGGGCGACAGCTTCTTTGGCAATGGTGCTCATGACGGTTGACCTCTGGTGTTGAACGTCGAACGAATGGCAAACGATGGGCGATTGTACCGTCGTCGCATGGCAGGCGCTGGCGAGCCAAAAATCGCAGAAGGATCAGGCACTTGCGGTGTTCGTCGTGTCTGCCGAAGCACCTCGAGCCGAAAGCCAGACCACGCCGGCCAGAATCAGCGCCCCACCGCCCAACTGCGCGACGGTGAGCGTTTCACCCAGCAGCATGGCCGCGAGCAGCACGGTCACCACGGGCTCCAGCGTCGAGAGCATCGAGGCGCGTCCGGCGCCGAGGCGCTGCAAACCGGCGAAGAACGTCAGGATCGCGATGACCGTCGAGCACACAGCAATTGCGGTTAGCGCGGCCCACCCCATGGCGCCGTCCGGCCAGTGCAGCGGCAACCCACGCCAAGCCCGAACCGCCGCGATCGCACCAAACGACACCGTCGCCGCCAGGCAGACGAGCGTGGCAGTCGCCCGGGCATCCACGCCGCGCGTCACACGCGCGCCGACGACGATATACCCCGAATAAATCAAGGCCGACGCCACAGCCAGCGCCATACCGAGCGGTTGGCCGTGTCCGCCTCCGACCGTCAAGGCGGTGCCAAACGAGCACAGCACCAACGCGCCGATCTTTACCGGGGTGAGACGTTCATGTAGAAAAATCGCGGCCAGAATCGTTACGAAAACGGGGTACAGATACAACAGCAATGCGACGAGCGAAGCCTGCGCATACTGGAGCGCCCCGAAGAAACAAAGCGATTGCCCCACGTAGCCAATGCCCCCCATCAGGGCGATATGCAGCGACTGACGCCGCGAAGGGAAACGCACCTGCTGTATCCGGCACCAGACGAGCAGCAACACCGTTGCCACGAAAAAACGGAACAGCAGCATCGCGAACATGTCGGCGCCGGAAGCGGCCGCGCCGCGCGCAAAGATGGCCATGGCGCCGAACGCCGCCGCCGACACCGCAATCAGCGCAATGCCGCCGCGTGCGGATGGCGCTGGTGACGTAGGCACGGGCGGCGCATCGCCAAGCGCCGGGGGAGTGACTGGGCTGCGGGGGCTTTGCGGCATGATTGAGCAAATTGAGCGACAATACGGCGTGTTTTTCTTGCGTTATCGGCGTGATCCGGTCATTCCCGGACCGCCGGGCAGTTTGCGGCAATACGCGCACTGCGGCTCCCCGCGGGCGGATGCGCCATTGTAGTCACGGTAAGGCACGCCGCAAGATGCCCGAAAAAAGAACCCCCACGGAGTCCCCATGTTCAATCCGAGCCGCGACGAAGTCCGGCAATTCTTCTGCACCACCTGGCAAAAGCAGCGCAGCGGCGGCATTCTCACGCCGCTCGAAACGATTGCCGCCGACTGGATCCAGGAACATCCCGAATATCACGAAGCGCTCGCCGATACGGAAGACGCCAGCGGGCGCGATTACTCGCCGGAAGCCGGGCAGACCAACCCGTTCCTGCATCTGTCGATGCACCTGGCGATCAGCGAGCAGGTCTCGATCGACCAGCCGCCGGGCATCCGCGCGGCGTATGAAAAGCTGACCCATCGGCTCGACTCGCCGCACGAAGCACAGCACCGCATCATGGAATGCCTGGGACAAACGCTCTGGGAAGCACAGCGCAGCGGCCAACCGCCCGATTCAGACGCGTATCTGCAACGCATCGAACAACAGGCGTCGCGCTGAGCGAGCCCCTCGGCGTCACTCGGAACGACGGGAACCGCACCTACCGCAACCGACGCCGATGAATATGCGATAGACGTGATGCCCGGAAGGAAAGCAAACGACGGCTGCCGCTACGGCAACCGTCGTTTTTTTACGTCCGGCGCCATGACAGGCGCTCGCAAGCTTACTTCCTGGTGACGAGATCGCCCGGCAGCGATTCGATATAGGCCGAAATGTCCTTGAGTTCTTGCGACGTAAACGGACGCGGCTTGCCGTCCTTACCGATCGTCGCAGGATTGGACATGACCTGCGTCTTCATGATTGCGTTGCTACGCCCATACACGGTGCTGGTTTCGTTCTGATACGCACGCAAGGCGTTATAGACGTAGTCAGCGTACTGACCAGCCAGCTTGGGGTATTCGGGGGTAATGGGCGCGTTCAAATTGGCGCCGTGGCAGCTCGCACACATTCCCTTGTCGACGAGCGCCTTACCATTAGCGACGTTACCTGCGGCCATGGCCGAACCGCTAAGCGAAGCGAGCACCGCACCGAGCGTGAGCGACACCGCAGCAGCGGCCTTTGCCATCGAATGCTTCATCTTGTTCTCCTCAGCCACGCACGATTTACTTTTGGGGATTGACCGGCGACGACGCCGTCTGCGCAGCGTAGTACGCGGCGATGTTGACGATGTCCTGATCGCTCAGCGTCTGCGCAATGGCATGCATGGTCGAGAACTTGCGGTCGCCCTTCTTGTATTCGTTCAGTGCGTTCTCGATGTATTTGGCATTCTGCCCGCCGATACGCGGCACCCGGTAAACCTCGGGAAACGCGGTGCGATAGTCGGGAATGCCGTGGCAGCCAATGCACATGGCAACCTTGCTCTTCGCGGCGTCGAGATCGGGCTTGAGCTCTGCCGCATGCGCCGCAGACATCAGCGACGTGCTGCCAAGCGCCAGCGCCATCATCGTGAGGAACTTTTTCATGGTCTTCTTGGGAACGTTTTTGGTTGGAATACCGGCCCGCAACACGCAGGTCGACGTCCTGGCTCCAAGGCCGTCGACCCGTGAAAAAAGCAATCGATTGTAACCCACACCCTCCCGGGCGCAAACTCGGTGCTGACCCGCACAGTTCTCCGAAGTTTTTCTGCAAGCCTTTGATGTCAAAACACATTTTCAACGCCCGAGCGAGCCATATGCGCAATGTCTTATACTGAACTTTTTCCCTGCCCGGCCGGTTGGCCGGCTGTTTGCGGACGGCACCGACAATGCGCTTTGAAGGCTCTTCCCAATACGTCGCCACCGACGACCTCAAGCTCGCCGTGAACGCGGCATCCACGCTGCAACGACCGCTGCTCATCAAGGGCGAACCGGGCACCGGCAAGACCATGCTGGCGGAGGAAGTCGCTGCCGCGCTCGATATGCCGTTGCTGCAATGGCACGTCAAATCCACGACCAAGGCACAGCAAGGCCTGTACGAGTACGACGCCGTCTCGCGCCTGCGCGATTCGCAACTGGGCGACGAGCGTGTGCGCGACATCGCCAACTACATCGTCAAGGGCGTACTCTGGCAAGCCTTCGAGGCCGATCATCCGGTCGTGTTGCTCATCGACGAAATCGACAAGGCCGACATCGAGTTTCCGAACGACCTGCTGCGCGAACTCGACCGCATGGAGTTCTACGTTTACGAGACGCGTGAGCTGATCAAGGCACGTCACCGTCCGCTCGTCATCATCACGTCGAACAACGAAAAGGAGCTGCCGGACGCCTTCCTGCGCCGCTGCTTCTTCCACTACATCAAGTTCCCGGATCCGGCGACCATGCAGTCGATCATCGACGTGCATTTCCCCAATATCCGCCGCGAACTGGTGAGTGCGGCCATGGCCACGTTCTTCGAAGTGCGTGAAATTCCCGGACTGAAGAAGAAGCCATCGACGTCGGAACTCATCGACTGGCTCAAGCTGTTGATGGCCGAAGAGATCGACCCCGAAGCGTTGCGTAGCGCCGATAACAAGCTGGCGATCCCGCCGCTGGCCGGCGCGCTGCTCAAGAACGAACAGGACATGCATCTGTTCGAGCGACTCGTGTTCATGAATCGCGCCAACCGGTAAGCGTACCCACGTCATGCTGATCGACTTTTTCTACACATTGCGCGCGGCGAAACTGCCGGTCTCGGTGAAGGAGTATCTGACGTTGCTCGAAGCGTTGCAGCGTCAGGTCATCGCACCTTCGCTCGATGACTTCTACTATCTGGCGCGTCTCTCGCTCATCAAGGACGAGAAGCACTACGACAAGTTCGATCAGGCCTTCGGCGCCTACTTCAAAGGCGTACAGCAGATGGTGGATGCGTCGGGGGAAGTCCCGCTCGACTGGCTCAAGAAACGTATGCAACGCGAGTTGTCCCCGGAGGACAAGGCACGCATTCAGGCGCTAGGTGGGCTAGACAAGCTCATGGAACGTCTGCAGCAACTGTTCGACGAGCAGAAAGGCCGGCACGAAGGCGGCAACAAGTGGATCGGCACGGGGGGAACGTCGCCGTTCGGCAACGGCGGATTCAACCCGGAAGGCATTCGCATCGGCGGCGAAAGCAACGGCAATCGCTCCGCAGTCAAAGTATGGGACCAACGGACGTACCGCGACTACGACGACACCGTCGAACTCGGCACCCGCAACATCAAGGTCGCACTGCGGCGTCTACGCAAGTTTGCGCGTGAAGGCGCCGCCGAGGAACTGGATCTCGATGACACCATTCGCTCGACGGCAGCCAACGCGGGCTGGCTCGATCTGAAGCTCGTGCCCGAGCGCCACAACAACGTGAAAGTGTTGATGCTGCTCGACGTCGGCGGCTCGATGGACGATCACATCGCCCGCACGGAAGAACTGTTTTCGGCGGCGAAATCGGAATTCAAGCATCTCGAGTTCTACTACTTCCACAACTGCGTCTACGACTACCTGTGGCGGCAGAACCGACGCCGTCACAATGAGCGCTTCGAGACGTGGGACGTGCTGCGCAAGTACCCGTCGGATTACAAGCTGATCTTCGTGGGCGACGCGACGATGAGCCCGTACGAAGTGCTGCAGCCGGGCGGCTCGGTCGAGTACAACAACAAGGAAGCTGGCGCCGTCTGGCTGCGGCGCTTCATCGATCGCTTCCCGCATCACGCGTGGCTCAACCCGGAACCGGAAGGCATCTGGCAGTATCGCCAGTCGATTTCGGTGATCCGCCAGCTGTTTGCGAATCGCATGTATCCCATTACGCTGGCGGGACTGGAGTCGGCGATGCGGGTACTCAGCAAGTAACCGTCCCTCTTCCACTCCCGCCGAACCGATGCCGGACGCCTGTCCGGCACACGGGGCTTTTGCTGCCCGCCGCAAATCTGTATCGTTTGGCAAGCGGCAATCACAACAACAACGTAACGACAGAGACATACGCCATCATGACGTCCAGCACGACTCCCGTGACGCCGCCACCTTTGCGCCCCCTCGCGGACACCTCGCCGTCAGCCATCGTGGCCGGCTTCGTCGCGATGATGACGGGCTACACCAGCTCGCTCGTCCTCATGTTTCAGGCGGGGCAAGCCGCGCATCTTACGTCTGCGCAGATTTCATCGTGGATCTGGGCGCTGTCCATCGGCATGGGCGTGACGACTGTCGGGCTCTCGCTGCGGTACCGCACGCCGGTCGTCGTGGCGTGGTCGACCCCGGGCGCAGCACTCCTGATCACCTCACTGCCCGGCGTGCCGTACGGCGAGGCCATCGGGGCCTTCATCGTCTGCAATGCGCTCATTGCCATTTGCGGGCTGACAGGCGGTTTCGAGACGATCATGCGGCGCGTGCCGCCAGCGCTGGCGTCGGCCTTGCTCGCTGGCATTCTGTTCCGCATCGGACTCGAGATCTTCGTCGCGGCACAACATCAGACGGCACTGGTGTTGTCGATGTTCTTCACGTATCTCGTCATCAAGCGCTTCGCATCGCGTTACGCCATTCTGCTGGCCCTGATCGTGGGAACGGCCGTTGCCGGTGGGCTTGGCCTGCTCGACTTCAGCCACTTCGACATCTCGCTCGCGAAGCCGGTCTGGACCACGCCTGCGTTCTCGCTGTCGGCAACGATCAGCATCGCGATTCCGTTGTTCGTCGTGGCGATGGCCTCGCAGAATGTGCCAGGCCTGGCCGTGCTCCGGGCCGACGGCTACAAGGTGCCGGCGTCACCCTTGATTTCGACCACGGGAATTGCGTCGGTGCTGCTGGCGCCGTTCGGCTCGCACGGCATCCATCTGGCGGCCATCACGGCGGCCATCTGCACCGGAAGAGAGGCACACGAAGATCCGGCCAAGCGCTATACGGCTGCCGTGTGGTCCGGCGTCTTTTATCTGATCGCGGGCACGTTCGGCGCGACCATCGCTGCCCTGTTCGCCGCATTTCCCAAGGCGCTTGTGGTCTCCATTGCGGCGCTCGCGCTGTTCGGGTCGATCATGAACGGCCTGGCCAACGCCATGCACGACACTCGCCAGCGCGAAGCGGCGCTCATCACGTTCATGGTGACGGCGTCGGGCCTGACGCTGCTGTCCATCGGCTCCGCATTCTGGGGGTTGATTGCGGGCGTGGTGACGCTGGCGATTCTGGAATGGCGTCGCACGTGAACCCGCGCGGGCCGAGGTGATACCATTCGGCCCGCAACGTTTTCCAATCACTTTTGACGTAACCGCAGGAGCAGCAGAACCATGGCAGTGATCGAACCGACCCCGGTCTTCAAGGACAATCTGGCATTGATGGCCGCCATCGGCAGTGTCGAGGGTATCGCCCGTATCGATTTGCGCGACGGCAGCGGCGCCGTGGTGGGCACCATCGAAAACGCACCGGGCAAGCAAGGCTCGCTCGCCGTCTACCACTATCTGAAGCAAGCCTTCGGCACGCTTGACGCGAAGGCTGCCGAGCACGCGCTGGCCGTCTTTGGCGAGCACACTGCCGATGCCCGCAACCGTCCGGGCGCACACCCGAACGTCGACCGTCTGCTGGCTATCGTCGCTGGCGGCGAAGCGCTGACGATCGAGGAAGTCACGGCCTGATACCTGACACGTGGCGTCCAACGGGCAATAAAAAAGCCAGCCGATCGGCTGGCTTTTTTACGTACGCCACAAGCAAACGCCATCGGCGCAGTCATGCTTGGTACGCGATACGCGTCAGACCGTAAGTACCGGGCCACCGTCGCCGTTGGTCTCACGCAGTTGCTTGACCCAACGCTTGGCGGGCAGGCCGGTGGCCGCTTCCACGACCTTGGCGCGCGCTTCCACGTCCTTCCACTCCACCGACAGCAGCGGACCGTTGAAGGCCAGCACGATCACATTGCCGTCGTGGACTTCCGGAAACTCGATCACCCGATTGTCGAACGCCTGACGCAGACGACGGATGTTCTTCGGATAGCTGTCGTGATCGCCGAAAAGATTCATCGTCAGCATGCCCGGTTCGCGCAGCGCTGCGCGGCAGGCCTTGTAGAACGCGGGGGTGTCATGCACCGGGCCGCGGGCGGTGGCGTCGTACAGGTCGACTTGCAACACGTCGATGGTCCCGTGATTCGCGGCATTCGTGACGAAATCCCAGGCGTCGGCTTCAAGCACCTTCAGGCGGCGCGAATCGCTCGGCAGATCGAACATCGTCCGCGCGGCCACGACCACGGCCGGGTTCAGTTCGACAGCCGTGACTTGCGTGCGCGGGAACTGCTTGGCGGAAAACTTCGTGATCGAGCCCGTGCCCAGGCCGAGCTGCACCACGTGCTTCGGTACGTGCATGAACAGCAACCACGCCATCATCTGCTGCGCGTATTCCAGCTCGATGCGATCGGGCTTGGACAAACGCATCGCGCCTTGCACCCACTCCGTGCCGAAGTGCAGGTAACGCACGCCACCAATTTCGGAGAACGTCACCGGCGCGAAACGCGGCTTGTATGCGGGACGCGGGGAACGGGCGGCACGATCGTCGGCGACGAACGCTTCGGCTTCGATGGATTTGCGTTTGATGAGGGTCATGTGTCCTTCAGTAAAGCTCGGGAAATTCCGATGGGTTCGCATTGTACCGGGTTCGGGATCCAGTCCCGGCGGTGACAGTACGTTTGGTGCGCATACGCTCTGTGGTGGTGTCCGCAAATCATGCGGATGTCATCGATCCGGGCTCACCGAGCCACTCGCGCAACGCAAGCCAGGCGTCGCGCTTCGTAGCGAACGGAATCGTATAGGCCGGGCTGCTGGAAGGTAGCAACACCACCGGCAATGTCGCCCTGCCCCCGCCTTGCGCTAGCGCGCGTTGACCGATGCGGGCGGCGGTCCCGCCATTGAACGCCACGGCGCGCAACGACGGCAACGTCTCAATCAATCCGACGAGGTCACTCCCCGCATGCAAGCGGATATTGCTGTCGAGGCTCCCCTCGCGGCGCGCCTGCGCCACCACATCCCAAAGTCCAACGCCATGCGCGCGCAGCACGTCGAGCCGGGCCTCGTACGCCAGTGTCGGCAGCGGCACGCCGATCACGTCGCCGACCAGATGCCAGAAACGATTTTGCGGATGCGCGTAGTACTGCTGCTGCGCCAGCGACACTTCACCCGGCAGGCTGCCAAGAATCAGCACGCGTGTATTCGCATCCACGACGGGTGGAAAGTTGCGCTTCAGTGCCGGGATGGGAGATGTGGACATGCCGCTTAGTCCTTCACCGTCTCACGATGCGTGGCTTGAAGGCGGCGCCAGAAGCGCGGCAAGAACGCTTCCGTCACGAGCAATGGCGCGCCATGCCGCAGAAACACCGAGCGACGTGCCCACAGGCGCGCGTTCGGATGCGTACCCACCAGCGGGTCACGTGCATCACGACGCGCGCGAGTGTGCAGCAGATGTCGCGGCCCCAACGGGCTGGACACCAACACGGAGCGCGTGACGGTGGGGTCGTGATAAAGCAGATCGGCAAGCGGTCGTGTACGCAAGCGACGCATCGCCTGCCAGATCGAACGGCTGTAAGTGAGCGGCGTAACGCTGTGCGCGACGACAACGGGTTCGTCGTCCACAAGCAGAATGACGTCGCGCGCCCACATGGGGGTACGCAACGGCACGCCGATGGCACGGCACTGATCCGCATCGGCGGGCATGACCCGCTCAGCCACGACGCGCACGCTCACACGGCCTAGCGCGGACAGATGCCGCGTGAGTGCGCCGCCCCGGGTCAACCAGTCCTTGTGACGACGCGAAAGCGCCGGTGCCGGGACAGCCTGCCAGCGCCGCCCGCTTACTTCGAATCGGAAAGTCATGGCTCGGCATTATAAAGGCGTCACGCGACAACGCGCCGTGCACCATGGCGGCCGCGGATGTCCGCCCGACACCGCACAGTCAATGGCTGCGGACCGACGCGCCCCATGAAAAAACCCCCGCGACATTTCGTCACGGGGGCTTTTCATGGCACGGTGGAGCGACTTGGGTGCCGCTCAGCGGAACCGGTGAAATCAGCGCGCGGAGAGCAACAGTGCGTTGGTCCGCTTCACGAACGCCGCCGGGTCTTCCAGACTGCCGCCTTCAGCGAGCAATGCCTGATCGAACAGCAGTTGCGTCCAGTCCGCCAGATCGGCGCTCTCGGCATTCAGACGCTGGATCAGCGCGTGCTCCGGATTGATCTCGAGAATCGGGCGGAATTCGGGCATCTTCTGCCCGGCCGCCTTCATCAGACGCTGGAGCGTGCCGCTCATATCGTTCTCGTCCGACACCAGACAAGACGGCGAATCGGTCAGACGGAACGTGACACGCACGTCCTTCGCCTTGTCCGCGAGCACTTCCTTCATCTTTTCGACGAGCGGCTTGAGGTCGTCGCTGGTCTTCTCCTGCGCTTCCTTCTCACCGGCATCTTCCAGCGCGCCGAGGTCCAGATCGCCACGCGCTACGCTCACGAGCGCCTTGCCGTCGAAGTCGTGCACGTAGGACAACATCCACTCGTCTACGCGATCGGTCAGCAGCAGCACTTCCACCCCCTTCTTGCGGAACACCTCAAGATGCGGGCTGTGGCTTGCGGCCACCCAGCTCTCTGCCGTCACATAGTAGATCTTGTCCTGACCTTCCTTCATGCGGCCGACGTAATCCGCCAGCGACACGTTTTGTTCGGCCGAATCATTGTGCGTGCTGGCAAAGCGCAGCAGCTTGGCGATACGCTCGCGGTTGGCCTGATCCTCACCGGTGCCTTCCTTAAGTACCTGACCGAAGGCGCCCCAGAACTGGGTGTACTTGTCCTGCTGGTTCTCGGCCAGATCCTCGAGCAGGCCGAGCACACGCTTGGCACAGCCCTCGCGAATGGCCTTCACATCGCGGCTCTCCTGAAGGATTTCGCGCGAGACGTTCAACGGCAGATCGGCGGAATCGACGACCCCACGCACGAAGCGCAGGTAATTCGGAAGCAGCTGCTCGGCGTCGTCCATGATGAACACGCGCTTGACGTACAGTTTCAAGCCGCCTTGCGAATTACGGTCCCAGAGATCGTACGGCGCATGACCCGGCACATACAGCAGTTGCGTGTATTCGCTGCGGCCCTCTACGCGGTTATGAGTCCACGCAAGCGGCGGTTGCATGTCGTGGGCAATGTGCTGGTAGAACTGCGTGTACTGCTCGTCCGTAATCTCGCTCTTGCTGCGGGTCCACAGTGCGCTGGCCTGATTGACGGTTTCGTCGGCCTCGGCAGGCTCCATTGCCTGTTTTTCTTCGTTCCACGCTTCACCGCGCATCACGATGGGCAGTGAAATATGGTCCGAATACTTGCGGATGATCGACTGCAATTGCCACGACGAAAGCAGCTCGTCTTCGCCTTCGCGCAGATGCAGCGTGATCGCCGTGCCGCGCGGTGCGCGCTCGATGGTTTCGACCGAGAAGTCGCCTTCGCCCGTCGACGACCAGCGCACGCCCTCTGCGGCGGGCAGACCGGCACGGCGCGATTCGACCGTCATGCGATCGGCGACGATGAACCCCGAGTAGAAGCCCACGCCGAACTGCCCGATCAGGGCGGCGTCCTTTTGCTGATCGCCCGACAGACGCGAGAAAAACTCCTTGGTACCGGACTTGGCAATCGTGCCGAGGTGCGCGATGGCTTCCTCACGGCTCATGCCGATGCCGTTGTCTTCGATGGTGACAGTGCGGGCGTCCTTGTCGAACGACACGCGAATCTTGAGTTCCGGATCCTGCTCGTACAGCGCGCCGTCGTTGATCGCTTCGAAACGCAGCTTGTCAGCGGCATCCGAGGCGTTGGAGATCAGTTCGCGCAGGAAGATTTCCTTGTTGCTGTACAGCGAATGAATCATCAGTTGCAGAAGTTGTTTGACTTCTGCCTGAAAGCTCATGGTTTCTTGCGCCATGGTCGGGAACCCTCATGAATCGGTGAGATGGATGAAATGTCGACTCGGACCGCCGCCGGGCGCACTTGCGCGCGCGCTGCCGCAATGGCGGTACACGTCGGAACATGGGACTGGCCGGCTGCATTTCAAGGCCGACAGGAGGGTTATTTTGCCGATGCTGGCCCAACATGGTCGTGAAATGCGGCAAGACCCGGCAAAAACCCAAAGCGCTCGACCATGGGGCCAGCGCCAGAGACGACGTGAATACGGTGCCGCGAACGACAGGAACGGTGGAATCAGTGGAATCAGCCCGCACCCTGAGGATCATCGGTACGCAGGCACGCCCTACCAACCGATCGGTCGGCCCTCCGATCGCACCGTGGCGGATATCACGCCGCCAGTTCGAGCTGCCGCGACAGGAACGACAGCATCGACGGATCGCTGGAGCATGTGATGTTCATGCGCATCCACGTACTCGGCGTCTGTCGCGGCGAAAACAACGCACCGGGCGCAAACAGAAATCCTGCCTCGTGACCGGCAGCCGCAATGGCGTTCGTATCGATCCCCGTGTCGACCCAGAGAAACATGCCGGACGTCGGCTCCCCGAACATCCGCAATCCGATTCGCTCCAGATGCCGTCGCGTACCATCGCGCACCTCGTCGAGTCGCGTGCGCAAACGCTCGACGTGACGTCGATAGTGCCCCTCGGTCAACGCCTTGTAGACGATGCGCTCGTTGATCTCCGGCGTGGTCGAACTCGATAGCATTTTGTGATCGACAAACGTCTTCGCCAACTCCGGCGAACAGGCCACGAACGCCACGCGAAGATTGGCGGCGAGCGTCTTCGAGAAGCTGCCCATGTAGATCACGCGCTTGAGCTGATCCAGACTCGCCAGACGCGCCACCTGCTGATGCGGCGGACACAGATCGCAGTAGATGTCGTCCTCCAGCACCATGAAGTCGTACTGCTCCGCCAGCCGCAGAATCTGGAACGCACGCGCCGGGGTAAGCGACGTGCCGGTCGGGTTGTGAAGAATCGAATTGAGGATGAGCAACTTGGGGCGATGTTGCTGAACCAGTCGCTCCAGCGCCTGCATGTCGAGCCCATCCGGTGTGTACGGCACGCCGATCGTATGCGCGCCTTGCGACGCGATTCGTCCGAACATGACGAACCACGCGGGATCCCCCACGAGCACCGTATCCCCTGCGCTAACGTACAGCCGCAACAGGAAGTCCACTGCTTGCGTAATGCCCGACGTCAGCACGATCTGCTCCGGACGCGCGCCGATCTCGAGCTCCGCAAGCTGCGTCTGCAACTGCATGCGCAGCGGTAGAAAACCGTGCGGATTGCCGCTCTGAAGCAGATGCGCGCTCGACTGCCGGCTCATGGACCGCATGGCAGACGTCATCATGTCCGCATCGAGCCAGCCGGGCGGCAGGTACCCCATTCCCGGGCCGCGTTCGGGCGCGACCTGATGCAGCATGCTGCGGACCAGCCAGGCCACATCGAGCGGCCCTTGCGCCACCATCGGCGCCGCAACGTTCTGCGGCGGCACCGCCGGACGCTCACGCACGTAAAAGCCCGAACCCCGCCGTGCTTCGAGATAGCCCTGCGCGACCAGCCGCTCATACGCTTCCACGACCGAGAACCGCGATACGCCCTTGTCTTCGGCCAGCGAGCGGATCGACGGCATCCGCATGCCCGGCAGAAAGACGCGCTCCTCGATACGCAAGCGCGCCCAATGCACCAGTTGATCGACGAGCGTCATGCGCGCCGTATCGAGCGCTGCGTTGTCCGCCAGAATCAACGGAGAAATACGGTTCGTTGTCGTCATCGTCGTCCACCTTGTGGCGCGCCGCACGAGCGCAGCCATCCCTAACAGAACGCACCGGTCGTGCCGATGCGGACATTTGCGAAAGTCACCGATTGGCATCCCCCGCCAGGTTGACACGTTCCTATGCCAAAAGTGTCAGCCCGAAGTCGCTATGGGTCGCCACTCTACGCTAGTCAAATTCCCTGTCAATGCCGAACTGTACCGAAAACTCCCTCGACATCTGTATCGGTACTGTACCGGAGTTAACCGATAAAGTGTCCTCTCAACTGGAGACCGCCATGCGTGAAATCCGACTCTTCGAGCTAGACCCGGGACAGACCGTCTTCTGGCAAAGCCCGGCTATCGAACCGCCTCAGTCGCTGCAAGTGTTGCAGGGCGTACTGTGGCTGACCGTGGAAGGCGAACCGGTCGACCACTGGCTGCGTGCGGGCGAGAGCTTCGAGATTCGGGGTGGTCAGCGCGTGTGGCTCGGTACCTGGCAAGACGGCGCCCGCATGCGCGTGAGCCAGCCCGCCAAGACGCTTTGCGCGTCAGGTGGCAGCGGCCTGCTTCGTAACGGATGGCGTCTGGCATGGCGTGAAATCGCCGCCCGCGTACCGCGTCTGACGAATCGGCAGGCGACGCCACTTTCTCGCGGGTAAGACGGTGGTGCGCCACAACGCGTGGACAAGCGGATCGGCGCACGACATCGGCACGGATCGCCCAACGCACGCCCGACAAATCCCGGGATGCGCAAACCTCACGTAGCGGACATGTCACAGGTAAGCTATCGCCTTTGCGGCGCAGTTTTTGCCGCGCGACTTCGCCAGAACCGAATATGACCGCACTGAACGCCTCCGGGCCTTTGAAACTCGATCACCTCGTCGTTGCCGCACAAACGCTGGAAGCGGGGGAAGCGCATGTCATCGAGCAACTTGGCCTCACCGATGTCGTGCCGCAACGCGGCGGCAAGCATGCCCGGATGGGAACGCATAACAGCTTGCTGGGACTGTGGGGTGGCACGTATCTGGAGATCATCGCGATCGATCCGGACGCACCGGCCCCGAGTCGTGCGCGCTGGTTCGGACTTGACGACGAGACGGTACAGGCACGCCTTGCCCGGGGCCCGTACCTTGCGCACTGGGTGGCGCGCGTCGATCGACCGCGTTCGCTACCTCGCTGGCAAGCGCAATATCCGCAGCGGCTGGCGCCGGTAATGGCCATGCAGCGCGGGGCACTGACCTGGCAGATCGGTGTACCCGACGACGGCAGTCTTCCGTCGTGGCAAGGCGCAGGACAGGGGCTGCTGCCTACGCTGATCCAGTGGGATACGCAGCAGCATCCGGCCGATGCCTTGCCGCCCGCAGACTGCGCGGTCACATCGTTGCGTGGCTTTCACCCGCAGGCAACGGTGATCGCAGAACAACTGCAATGGCTGGGCGCCGATGCGCTCGTCAACGTGGAAGCGACATTGGTCGAGCCCTCGCTCGCCGCAGAAATCGAAACCCCGAACGGTCCTCGCACCTTGCGTTAGACCTTATCGATCCCAACGCCCGGCCACAGCGCATGGCGGGCGGATCATTACCAGAACCACGAGGCGACACCATGAATTCGCGTGAATCCCGGGGCATGCTGATCGGATTGATCGGCGTGCTCATCTTCAGTCTGACGTTGCCCATGACGCGCATCGTCGTAGCGGAAGTCAACCCGCTGCTCAATGGACTGGGACGCGCGCTGGTGGCAGCGGTATTCGCCGGGGCGTTGCTTTGGTGGCGCAAGGAGCCATGGCCCACCCGGTCGCAGCTCAAGAGTCTTGCCATCACTTCGCTCGGCGTCATCGTCGCCTTCCCGGTGTTCTCGGCTTGGGCGATGAAGACGATCCCGGCCTCACATGGCGCCGTCGTCAACGGCTTGCAGCCGTTCTTCGTCGCGATTTACGCTTACTGGCTCGGTGGCGAGCGCCCGTCGCGCGGCTTCTGGGTCTTCGCGCTGCTCGGCAGCGCACTGGTGATCGCTTTCGCGCTGCGCGCCGGGGGCGGTAGTCTGCATGCTGCGGACGGCCTGATGCTGCTCGCCGTCGTCATCGGCGCACTGGGCTACGCAGAAGGCGGCAAACTCGCCCGCGAGATGGGTGGCTGGCAAGTCATCTGCTGGGCACTCGTGGTGTCGACCCCGGTGCTGCTGTTGCCTGTGGGATGGCTTGCATGGCAGCAACCCTGGCCGGTGAGCGGCCGCGCCTGGGGCGCATTCGCCTACGTGACGCTCTTCTCCCAGTTCATCGGTTTCTTCGCCTGGTACGCCGGCCTCGCCATGGGCGGTATCGCGCGTGTCGGCCAAGTACAATTGCTACAGATTTTCTTCACGATTGCGCTGTCCGCCCTCTTTTTCGGCGAACAGGTCGATGCCGTCACGTGGCTGTTTGCCGCGGGCGTCGTGATGACGATCGCACTCGGCAAGAACATGAAGATCGGCGCTTCGCGACTCACGGGCAAACCGGTCTGACGACACACCACGGCGCATGCGATCCCTGCGCCGTGACGTGTCAGCCCCCTGGCGTTGCGCCTGCCCCCAAGCGCTCGGCACCCGCAACGCCCGATACTCGCGGCTCACGCAGAAAAGCCGCACATTCCAAGCGAGACCATCATGCACGATTGGCAATATTCCGAACGCGCCCGCAATCTGACCAGCTCGGCCATTCGCGAAATTCTCAAGGTCACCGAGCGCCCCGAAGTCATCTCGTTCGCTGGCGGCCTGCCCTCCCCGGCGACTTTCCCCGTCGCACAGATGCGTGCGGCCGCAGAGCGCGTTCTCACCGAGTCGCCGCAGACTGCGCTGCAATACAGCGCGACCGAGGGGTTTGCCCCGCTGCGCGAATGGATCGCCAGGCGTTACTCACGCGACGGCCTGACGCTCTCGCCCGACAACGTACTGATCACCACCGGATCGCAGCAAGGTCTCGATCTGATCGGCAAGATCTTCATCGATGAGGGCAGCCGGGTGCTCGTCGAAGCGCCGAGTTATCTGGGGGCACTGCAATCGTTCTCGCTGTTCGCGCCGAAATACGTGCCGGTGCCGACCGACGATCATGGCCTGCTTCCCGAGGCGCTCACGCCGGAACTGGTGAAAGGCGCCCGCTTCCTGTACGCCATGCCGAACTTCCAGAATCCGACGGGACGTCGCTTGCCCATGGCGCGTCGTGAAGCATTGGCGGCCGTGGCCAAGCGCGACGGTCTGGCGATCATCGAAGACGACCCCTATGGCGAACTTGACTACGAAGGCCAGCGCCTGCCGAGCCTCCTGTCGCTTGCGCCCGAGCATGTACTCCATATGGGCTCGTTCTCCAAGATTCTCGCCCCGGGGCTGCGACTCGGCTTCATCATCGGCCCGACGGCGGTGATTGCCAAGCTCGTCCAGGCCAAGCAGGCGGCGGACTTGCACACGCCCAGCGTCACGCAGCGCATCGCCTACGAAGTCGTGAAAGACGGTTTTCTCGACACGCATATCCCGTCGATTCGCACGCTTTACGCCGCACAGGCGCAAGCGATGCTCGCATCGCTGAAGCAGCACATGCCCGCCGGAGCCACGTGGACCACGCCTGCGGGCGGCATGTTCATCTGGTTGACATTGCCCGCTGGCATCGACACCATGCAGCTACTGGAAAAAGCGATTGCGCAGAATGTCGCGTTCGTGCCCGGCGCGCCGTTTTATGTCGGCACGCCGCAAACGAACACGCTGCGATTGTCGTTCGTGACGGTGCCGCCCGAGAAGATCGAGATCGGTATCGCACGCCTGGGGGCATTGATTGCAGACGCCGCGACCCGACGCGCTGCCTGATTCGCCACCCGCGCGGCAGCGACCCGTACCCCGACTTGCGCTGATTGGCCCGAGCCCGCCTCGGGCCAATTGCCAAGGGACCGACGGGAATCGCGCAACCCATCGCCGAACCAGCCCCACCGATCGCATCGATGAATCGATCGGCCCGATTTCACCGTATCTGCAAGGAAGCCGTACATGTCCGTCTACGACAAACTCAAGCAACTCGGTATCGAACTGCCGACCTCCGCCGCCCCGGCCGCTGCCTACGTCATGGCCGCTCAGACCGGCAACACCGTTTTCCTCTCGGGTCACCTGCCGAAGAAAGACGGCAAGGTCTGGACCGGCAAGCTCGGTCAGGACGTGAGCGTCGAAGACGGCAAGGCCGCCGCACGTGCTGTCGCGATCGAGCTGATCGCCACGCTGCATGCGCACACGGGTGACCTGAACAAGGTCAAGCGCATCGTGAAGCTGATGAGCCTCGTGAACTCGACGCAGGAATTCACCGACCAGCATCTGGTGACGAACGGTGCGTCGGAACTGTTCGGTGAAGTGTTCGGCGACGCCGGCAAGCACGCCCGTTCGGCATTTGGCGTCGCACAGATTCCGCTGGGCGCCTGTGTCGAGATCGAACTGATCGCCGAGCTCGCGTAAGCACTGCGTCCACCGTGCGCAGGCGTTCGCGGGACGGGCTAGAGGTAACGCTCTCGAGCGCGCCGACATGCTGCCGCGACGACGACATTCGATGTCGCACCGTCAGCGCAATCGACATCGTCGTCCCGCGAATATGACAACAGCCACCCTCGGGTGGCTGTTGTGTTTTGCAGCGGTGTCGAACTCGCTTCGACGTCGATCAGACCGGCTTGCCCGATCCGTACGCACGCCGCATCGCGATGGCGACGGCCAATGAAATCACCACCGCGACGCACAGCAAGGCGACCACACCGTGCCAGCCGTTCGACTTGAGCATCACACCAGAGAAGCTGCCGAGCAGGCTGGAGCCGAGGTAATAAAAGAACAGATACAACGCCGACGCGATCGCCCGCCCTTCTGTCGCGCGCCGTCCGACCCAACTGCTCGCAACGGTATGGGCACCGAAGAAGCCGAACGTAAAGATCGCCAGTCCGGCCACCACGCCCAGCACCTGCGGCGACAACATCGTCACAAGCCCGACCATCGCCAACGCCACGAGCGCCCAGAGCAGGCGTGGACCCCCCGCGCGATCCGAGAGCGGCCCCGCGATGAACGAGCCGGCCACCCCAATCAGATACATCGCGAAAATGGCGCCGATGGCCGCATGCGGCAGATGGAACGGGGCTGCCGACAAATGGAAGCCGAGATAGTTGTAGATGCTCACGAAGCTGCCCATCATCAGCCCGGCGAACAGATACAGGCCAAGCAGCGCCGGATCGCCCAGATGGCGGCGGGCATGACCGAGCGCCTCGCGCACGGGCATGTGGCGCGGCGTGAAGCGGCGTGAATGAGGCAAGCTGCGGGCGAATTCGAGTCCCATCGCCAGGCAGACGAGTCCGATCAGCGCGACGGACACACGCCACGAGAACATGTCGGCGACGAAAGCGGCCATTACCCGGCCCGCCATCCCGCCCAGAATGTTGCCGCCGATGTAGAGGCCCATCGACATGCCGAGCGAGCGTTGATCGATCTCTTCGCTGAGGTAGGCCATGGCAATGGCGGGCAAGCCCGACAGGGCGAGCCCCTTGAGCGCCGCCAGAATGACGATCGTCTCGAAGTTGGTCGAGAACGCACTCGCCAGCGTCAGCACCGACGAACTGAGCAACGCAATGGTCATCATGCGCTTGCGACTCACGCGGTCTGCGGCGACACACGTCACGAGCAGGCCAAGCGCCATCATCATCGTTGCCGCAGACACCGACCAACTCGCCTGCGCGGGACTGATGCCGAACGTCGTCGTCAGCAGCGGCAGCAGCGATTGCATGCAGTAGAGCTGCGCGAACGTTGAAAAACCGCCGAAAAAGAGCGCCCGGCTGATAACGGCGTATTCACGCGTGCCACGGGCGACGCCCGCAGGAAGTTTCGGGGCAGACGCGCCAGCGACGGACGCACCGCCGGTAGCAAGAGGGAGGGAATTCGTTGATGCCATGGAGATGGCTCGCCTCGCGCGAACCAAGGGTGAAATGTATACAACGAATGATAGGTTTGCCCTTACATCGCGTCCAATATATATTTAAGCGACTTTTCTATATATAAAACAGATCAATTGAGGCTCGAAGCATGGAACTGCGTCATCTCCGCTACTTCGTGACGGTCGCCGAGGAACTGCATTTCAGCCGTGCAGCCCAGAAGCTCAACATCGGGCAACCGCCGCTGTCGATGCAGATCCGCGCACTGGAAGATGAGTTGGGCGTGCCGCTCTTCGAGCGCTCGCAGCGACGCGTCTTCCTCACTGCCGCGGGGCGCGCGTTCCTCGTGCGGGCACGCCAGATTCTGGCCGATGCCGACGCTGCGCGCCTCGAAGTGCAGCAAATTGCCGGACTCGACGCCGGTGAGTTACGCATCGCCTTTACGACGTCGGCGCCGATGACGAATCTCATGAAACGCGTGCTCACGAGCTACCGTCAGCGGTATCCACGCGTCACGCTCACGCTGAGCGAGTCGCCCTCGGAGAATCAGCGCGAGGCACTGGTCGCTCGCACGCTCGACATCGGTCTGTTGCGCCAGGCAGAAGATGCGCCGCCGGTCGCAGGCCTGAGTTTCGAGACATTGATCGATGAGGCGCTGGTCGTGGTCTTGCATCAAGGGCATCGACTCGCGCGGCGGGCCAGCCTGTCGATTGCCGATCTGGCTGACGAAGCCTTCATCATGCATCCCCACGGCGTGGGCACGGCGATCGACGGTCAGATTCGGGGCATGTGCGAGCGCGCTGGTTTTACACCGCGTGTCGTGCAGGAGGCGCGCGAGTCCACGACGATTGTCGCGCTCGCGGCAAGTGGATTGGGTGTGGCGATCCTACCGGCAGCGGTGCGTTGCATCCAGATCGAAGGGGCGCACTTCATGGATGTCAGCGAACCCGATGCCCATGCACCGTTGCTCCTGGGAAAGCGCCGCGACGACAATAGCCCGCTTGTTCAGGCTTTCGTGGCGATGTGCCACGAAGTGGCCGGCCATCTCCGCGAGGAGCGTCAGCCAGCCACGTGATGCCGCCAATCTTGCGATCGGATGTGATCAGCGCGACTGGCATCAACCGTATCAGCCGCGCAGCGACGCCGCCAGACCGATCACCACGATCCCCAGCACGAGATTCAGAATCACGAGCCGGCGAATGCCGTTGACGGCCGCAGCCCCGTCGGGCCAGGACTGCGCCTGCACCGCGCGTTGCAGACGCGGGAACAGGGCGAAACGGATGTGCCCGAAGACCAGCATCATCAGCACACCGATCCCCGCCATGGCATGCACGGGCCAACGGGCATGCAAACCGCCCATGCCCATCATCATGTGCCCGCCGGAGAGCAGAATCAGCACGATGGCAACGCCGACCCACGTGAAAAAGCGCGTGAACGCCGCTTCCCACAACGGCAGACGTTGCTGGGGCGAGAGCTCCGACGACGCCGGACGCAGACACACCAGCGCGAAGAACATTCCACCGATCCAGACGGCGACACTGACCAGATGCAGGAACAGGCTGAAGGCGTAGACACTCATGCGTGATCCTCTCAGGATGCGGTAGGCACGGCCGGCAACACCGGCTCAAGCGAACGCGGTTTGAACGTCGCAAACTTCACTGCCGGTGCACGGCCCTTGCGAGCGCGCTTGCCGATGTTCGGTGCCAGCGATGCACCCGAGAGCGTCTCGGACTGCAACTTGCCACCCCGTACCTCACCGTACACCGTGACACCCGCTTCGCTGATCGGTACGACCGACACCAGCGTCTGCTTGCTTTCGAGACCGATCAGCGTGACACCACGTCCGCCCCCGGTGAGCGCCTTCATTTCGTCCATGCCGAATACGAGCAGACGTCCATCGCTCGACAGACAGGCCACGGCACTCGCCCCCTGCCAGATCGGCGTGGGCGCCAGCGGCTCGGCACCGTCATCGATCGTCATGAACGACTTGCCAGCCTTCACGCGGCTGACCATATCGCCCAGTTTGGTCGTGAAGCCAAAGCCAGCCGTCGTGGCCAGCAACAGCGGTTGCTCGCCCGAGGCCGCGTAGTAGTGCAACAGACGTGAACCCGATTCGAGTTCGATCAGCGAGGTCAGCGGCACGCCGTCGCCACGCCCCCCCGGCAAGAGCGCCACCGCGACCGAATAGACACGGCCGTTGCTGCCCCATGCAATCAACGGATCGACCGTCCGGCATTCGAAGGCGCCATACAGCGAGTCGCCCTGCTTGAACGAGAAACCCTGCGCGTCCAGGCCGTGGCCCTTGAGCGCCCGGACCCAACCCTTGGCAGAAACGACGACGGTCACCGGCTCATCGACGACGCGTGCTTCGGCCACCGCACGCTTCTCCTCCTGAATCAAGGTGCGACGCTCGTCGCCGAATTGCTTGGCGTCGGTTTCGATTTCCTTGATGATCAGGCGCTTCATCGTGCTCTCGTTGGCGAGCAGGTCTTCGAGCTTCGCCTTCTCGTCGCGCAACGACGCGAGTTCCTGCTCGATCTTGATCGCTTCCAGACGCGCCAACTGACGCAGGCGAATTTCCAGAATGTCTTCGGCCTGACGCTCGCTCAGCTTGAACGATGCCATCAGCGCGGCCTTCGGCTCGTCCGACTCGCGAATGATACGAATGACTTCGTCGATATTCAGGAAGACGATCATGCGGCCTTCGAGAATATGGATGCGGTCGTCGACCTTGCCCAGACGGTGACGCGTGCGACGCGTGACGGTCTCGAAGCGGAAGCCGATCCATTCGGTAATGATGTCGCGCAACGACTTCTGGCCCGGACGTCCATCGGCGCCCACCATCACAAGGTTCACCGACGCACTCGACTCCAGGCTCGTGTGCGCGAGCAGCATCGTGATGAATTCCTGCTGATCGATGCGGCTCGATTTCGGCTCGAACACGAGACGCACCGGGGCGTCCTTACCCGACTCGTCGCGCACGGCATCGAGCATTGCCAGCATCGATTGCTTCAGGTTCTGCTGCTCGGGCGTGAGCGACTTCTTGCCGAGCTTGACCTTCGGATTCGTCAGCTCCTCGATTTCCTCGAGCACCTTCTGACCGGAGGTATTCGGCGGCAATTCATACACCACCGCCTGCCACTGACCGCGCGCCATTTCTTCGATCTTCCAGCGCGCCCGCATCTTGAGACTGCCACGGCCGCTCTCGTAAGCGGCGCGAATCTCTGCCGCGCTCGAGATCAGTTGCCCGCCGCCCGGGAAGTCCGGCCCCTGCACGTGGGTCATCAGCTCGGCATCGTCGAGCTTGGGATTGCGGATCAGGGCGACGGCAGCCGACGCGACTTCGCGCAAGTTATGCGAGGGGATTTCCGTGGCCAGACCAACCGCGATCCCCGAGGCGCCGTTGAGCAGCACGAACGGCAGGCGTGCCGGCAACAAGCGCGGCTCCTCCGTGGAGCCGTCGTAGTTCGGCACGAAATCGACCGTGCCCGCATCGATCTCGTCGAGCAGCAGCTTCGCGATCGGCGTCAGACGCGCTTCGGTGTATCGCATTGCCGCCGCGCCGTCGCCATCGCGCGAGCCGAAGTTGCCCTGACCGTCGATGAGCGGATAGCGCATCGAGAAGTCCTGCGCGAGACGCACCAGGGCGTCATACGCGGACTGGTCGCCGTGCGGGTGGAATTTACCGAGCACATCGCCGACGACGCGTGCCGACTTCACCGGCTTGGCGTCGGACGCAAGGCCCATTTCGTTCATCGCGAACAGGATGCGGCGCTGTACCGGCTTCTGACCATCGCAGACGTCCGGCAGGGCGCGGCCCTTGACCACGCTGATCGCGTAGTCCAAATAAGCGCGCTCGGCATACGCGCCGAGCGTTAGCGTGTCGTCATCCGACGGTTGCGTAAAGAGATCTTCTACTTGTTCCATAAAACCTGTGGGTTTGCTGCGAACGTTTGACGAGAGTTCGGGAGGACGTTGACCGCGAGATCATACCAAGCTCGCCGGTACATTTCGGCAAAAACCCGTCCGAATGGCAAAGCGAGATGTGATTTTGGGATCGACGGCGGGTGAAACTACCGGAATTCCGACCGCGATTCGGAAGATTCCGAGCCGCCATGCGGCATGCCGCATGCGGGATGCGGCCTCAGTCGGTGGCGGGCGGCGCCGACAACCCGGAGGGTACCGATTCACGCCCGGAGGCGTTCGGCATAGTAGCAGGCACCACGGGCAGGCCTGTCGGTGCGCCCAGAATGACGTGTATGCGGCCGTCGCGCGAGCCGTTCACGCGGGCATTGCCGAACTTCCCGGCGCCGGTCCTGACGACATTCCCGCCCGGCATGCCGTCTGCTTCGGGATTGAAACGTCGATACAGTTCGAGCACGGCTGCCACGTAATCACGCGTTTCCGCATAAGGCGGAATCTGATCCGCGTGCCGGGCGACAGCGCCCTCACCTGCGTTGTACGACGCGAGCACCAGCTCGAGACGGTCGGGATATCGCGCTTGCAGGTCGCGCAAGTAGCGTGCGCCTGTCAGCACATTGGTACGCGGATCGGTGAGTTTCTGGGCCACCGTGCGGCGAGCGTCCGAACGTACCCCGTAACGCTCCCCGGTGGTCGGCAGCACCTGCATCAATCCCACCGCGCCTTTGGGTGACACGGCATCGCTATCGAATCCCGACTCAGCCGCAATCACGGCTTTCAGCAACGCGGCGTCGACATGAAATTTCTGCGCTGCCTGTGAGATCACGGGCGCCAGTTTTTTCAGATTGGGATGACGGGCAAGCGCGTCGTACAGACGCGAACGATCGGTGGTGCTGACCGCACCGCCCTGCTGCTGAGTGCGCAAATCGACGTCGCCGCCATTACCGACCACCAGCCGATAGCGCGCATCGAGCTTGCGCGCCGCCAGGTGAGCGACACCATTTTCGTCGACGTAACCGTAAAGCTCGGCGTGTGCGAGTGGCGTCGCGGCAAGCAGCAAAGCTGCCAACGCGGGACCTGCGAACTGCCGCAGAGAGAACTTTCGGCGGATCGCGCTAAGGCGCTCCGCCGTCGAAACTGGATTATTGCTGACCTTTGACATGCACCTTGATCGTCTGGCTCATGGCCGGACCGTACGACTGGTGCGCACCGTTGGCGAATTGCATCGTCAGGGTGTGATCGCCAGGCGTCAGATTGACGCTCGTCTCGGTCTGTCCTTTGCCGAAATGCAGGTGCGTGTCGTCGGTTGGAACGACCTGACCTGCCGGAACCGGATCGCCGTCGATGATGAGATGGTGATGGCCGGTGTCGGACGTCATGTCGCCCGCCGGTTTGATCGCCATTCCCGCGACGCCGAACTTGACCACGACCGGGTTCGAAACCGTCGCTCCATCAGCAGGGGCAACGAAGAAGACGCGCGGCTGGGCCGACTGTGCCAAGGCGGTAACGCTTGCACCAGCAAGCAACATCGGCACGAAAATGCAACGCATAGAACGCAACATAACGCGACTCCCGGTAGGGTGAAGGCTGGATTATCCCACTATGTGAGCGCTCACGCTGGTTTGCCCTGCGTGAGCGCGGCGAAAATGCGATGAATGGACACTTTCCGACACGCCGACACCCCACCCATCGCCCGCCAGACGCGGGCCTACGGCATTCCGCTCAGATATCGGCTTCCACTTCGTTGCCCTTGGCTTCGAGCCAGCTACGGCGCTGCGCCGCCTCGCCCTTGCCCATGAGCATGTTCATCCGGGACACGGTTGCGTCGAAATCGAGATGCCCCAGAGCCACGGGGCTCAAGCGCCGCGTGTCGGGATTCATCGTCGTCTCCCAGAGTTGCTCGGCACTCATCTCGCCCAGCCCCTTGAAGCGGCTGATGGACCATGCCGATTCGCGAACACCGTCCTTGCGCAGCTTGTCGAGAATCGCTTCGAGTTCGCCTTCGTCTAGCGCGTAGAGCTTTTGCGCGGGCTTCTTGCCGCGTGCCGGGGCGTCGACACGATACAACGGCGGGCGCGCCACGAACACGTGCCCCGTCGCGATCAGTTGCGGGAAGTGCCGGAAGAAGAGCGTCAGCAGCAGCACCTGAATGTGCGAGCCATCCACGTCCGCATCGGAGAGGATGCAGATCTTGCCATAACGCAAATTCGACAAATCGGGCGTGTCGTTCGCGCCATGCGGATCGACGCCGATCGCCACCGCGATATCGTGCACTTCGTTGTTCGCAAATAGCCGGTCGCGCTCGGTCTCCCACGTATTGAGGACCTTGCCGCGCAACGGCAGAATCGCCTGAAACTCTTTGTCACGCCCCATCTTCGCCGAACCACCCGCCGAGTCGCCCTCGACGAGGAACAGTTCGTTGCGCGTGATGTCTTCCGTCTCGCAATCCGTGAGCTTGCCCGGCAGAACGGCGACGCCCGAACTCTTTTTCTTTTCGATCTTCTGGCCGGCACGCGTACGCGCCTGCGCCTGACGAATCACGAGTTCGGCAAGCTTCTTGCCATGCTCGACGTGATGATTGAGCCACAACTCGAGCGCCGGGCGTGTAAAGGACGACACGAGACGCACCGCATCACGACTGTTCAGGCGCTCCTTGATCTGCCCCTGAAACTGCGGGTCGAGCACCTTTGCCGAGAGCACGAACGACACGCGCGAGAACACGTCTTCGGGCAGCAGCTTCACGCCCTTGGGCTGAAGATTGTGCAATTCGATAAAGCCGCGCACGGCCTGGAACAGCCCTTCGCGCAACCCTGATTCGTGCGTGCCGCCTGCGGGCGTCGGAATCAGGTTGACGTAGGACTCGCGCACCTGTGCGCCGTCCTCCGTCCAGGCCACGACCCACGCAGCGCCTTCGCCTTCGGCAAAACTGTCTTCGCTGCCGTCGGCAAAACGCTCGCCTTCGAAGAGCGGAATGAGCGGTTCTGCGCCACCCAGCGATTCGACGAGATAGCCGCGCAGGCCATGCTCGTAAAACCACGTCTGCTCTTCACCGTTCTTTTCCTGACGCAACGTCACACGCACGCCGGGCAGCAGCACGGCCTTCGAGCGCAGCAGACGTTGCAGCTCACCCAGCGGCAGCGCCGGGCTATCGAAGTACTTGGCGTCCGGCCACACGGTCACGCGCGTACCGCTCTTCTTCTCGCCGCGTTGCGCCGCACGCGAGTGGAGCGCGACGTCGACGTTGCCGCCGTCGGCAAATTCGAGTTCCGAGACCTGACCGTCACGCCAGACCGTCACGGCCAGTCGCGTCGCGAGTGCGTTCGTCACCGACACACCAACGCCGTGCAAGCCGCCCGAGAACGTGTAAGCGCCGCCCGCGGCCTTATCGAACTTGCCGCCCGCGTGCAGACGCGTGAACACGATTTCCACGACCGGCACACCCTCTTCCGGGTGGATGCCGACGGGAATGCCACGGCCATCGTCCTCGACACTCACCGAACCGTCTTTGTTCAGCGTGACGAGAATCTGCTTGCCATAGCCGCCAAGCGCTTCGTCAGAAGCGTTGTCGATGACTTCCTGAATGATGTGCAGCGGATTTTCGGTGCGGGTGTACATGCCCGGGCGCTGCTTGACCGGCTCAAGGCCCTTCAGGACCTTGATGGACGCTTCGCTGTACTGGGCAGGCGTATTTTTTTTCGACATAGCGTGACTGAATTGGGGTTCGACGCCCGGCGATTATCCACATTTCCTGTGGACAACCACGGGGAAAACCCATTAACACATGACAAAAGTGACGCCGGATCAACGACTTGTGTTGCGGCGCCCACATAATGGGCACTCGGGTGTTCGTGCGGCGACGGCCAATGCTCCGGCAGACGCCCGACGCCCGATGAATCGCGGCCTATTGTACTGTCACTCGCGGCGCGCTCAAGTGACATCGCCAGCCGCCTCATGACATCCATCGTGACACCCAACGAAACGCGGCCGGAAAACCGGCCGTCGTTTCAGTTGTCCGCGACACGGCGGTTCACGTGAGCCAACGGGCTTACGCGCCCTCGCCGCGCTGCTTGGCTTCGAGCACTTCCCAGCGTTCGAGCGCTTCGAGCAACTCCAGTTCAATCGCTTCGAAACGTTCGGACAACGCCGCACCCGCTGCCGGATCTTTCACAAAGATCGAACCGTCTTCGATCGTGGCTGCGGCCGCTTTCTGCTCGTTTTCGAGCGACGCAATGCGCTCCGGCAATCCATCGAGTTCGCGTTGCTCCTTGTAACTGAGCTTGACGGTACGATTCGTGCCCCGCTTGGGCGCGCTCGCCGTTTCCTTCGGCGTGTCGTCCGCCGGCGCACGTTGCGCGGCAAGAGCCGCCGAACGCTCGCTCTGCACCTGCCAGTCGGTAAAGCCACCGACATACTCCCGCCAGTTGCCGTCGCCCTCCGCAGCGATGACCGACGTCACCACGTTGTCGAGGAACGTACGGTCGTGGCTCACGAGGAACACCGTCCCGCTATATTCCTCAAGCAATTCTTCGAGCAGCTCAAGTGTCGGAATGTCGAGGTCGTTGGTCGGTTCGTCGAGCACCAGCACATTGGCCGGACGCGCGAACAACCGGGCAAGCAGCAAACGGTTGCGCTCACCGCCGGAAAGCGACTTCACCGGGGAGCGCGCGCGTTCCGGGGAAAACAGGAAGTCGCCGAGATAGCTCATGACGTGCTTGCGCGCGCCGTTGATCTCGATCCAGTCGCTGCCCGGGCTGATGGTGTCGAGCAGACTGCGCTCCGGATCGAGTTGCGCGCGCATCTGATCGAAGTACGCCACCTGAAGGTTCGTGCCGACGCGAATCTGGCCGCTGTCCGGCGTGATCTCTCCAAGGATGAGCTTGAGCATCGTCGTCTTGCCGACCCCGTTGGGGCCGACGAGACCGACCTTGTCGCCACGCATGAGCGTCGCGGAAAAGTCGCGCACGATGACGCGCCCGCCGTAGGCCTTCGTCACGTTGGTGAGTTCGGCCACGATCTTGCCCGACTTTTCCGCCTGCGCCACATCCATGCGCACGTTGCCCTGCTGCTCGCGACGTTCGGCACGTTCGCTGCGCATCGTCTTCAGACGTTCGATACGCGACACGCTTCGCGTGCGACGCGCCTCGACGCCCTTGCGAATCCACACTTCCTCCTGCGCGAGCAGCTTGTCGAACTTCGCGTTCTCCACGCGTTCGATTTCCAACTGCTCGGCCTTACGTTCCTGATACTGCGTAAAGTTGCCCGGGTACGAGAGCAAACGCCCCCGGTCGAGCTCGACGATGCGCGTGGCGACCCGATCCAGAAAGCTCCGGTCGTGGGTAATGAACAGCAACGCGCCGCGATAGTTGAGGAGCAACTCTTCAAGCCAGCGGATCGCGTCGAAATCGAGGTGGTTGGTCGGTTCGTCTAGCAGCAACACATCGGGCTTCGCGACCCACGCCTGCGCGAGCGAGACCCGCTTCTGCATCCCGCCGGAGAGCGCGCCGACGCGGGCGTGCCCGTCGAGTCCGAGCTGCGCGATGGTCGTCTCCACACGTGTCTTGAGTTGCCACGCATCGGCCGCATCGAGCGACGATTGCAGCGAGTTCAGACGGGCAAGCAGGGCATCATGTTCGGCACCCTCCGGGGCCACCGACAGCGCTTCTGCCGTGCGGTCGTATTCGGAGAGCAGGACGTGCGAGTCACCGAGCCCCAACGCGACGGCGTCGAACACCGACTGCTCGGGATCGAACTCCGGCTCCTGCTGGACGTAGACCGTATGCAGCCCGGCCTGACGCGCCACCAGACCGTCGTCCGGGGACGTGAGTCCGGCCACGATCTTGAGCAGCGACGACTTGCCGGCGCCGTTACGGCCGATAAGCCCGACGCGCTCACCGGCTTCGAGTGAAAAATCGGCATTGTCGAGCAATGCGTGGTGACCGAACGCCAGTTGGGCGCCGGTGATGGAGTACAAGGCCATGTGTCGGGGAAAGTCTCTGGAACGCGTGAACTGCGGTGGGAGATATTGTAGTGCCGGGCGCGATGGCCCGGCCGATAAAGCGTGATACTGCGCGAATATGTGCTCGGTGATGGCGACGGTGTTACCGCGCTCGCCGGCATCGAATCAGGCGTTGCGCGGTGCTGCACGCACCATTTCGATATGCATGATGCCGTCTTCATCGTAGGGCTCACTGGCTTTGACGAAGCCGAATCCGCCGTAAAACGCCTCTAGATGCGCCTGGGCACCGATACGCAACGCCGCCATCGGCCACTGCGCGTCGGCAATCGCGACGGCCCGCGCGAGCAGTTCCCGGCCAAGCCCGGTCCCCCGATGGGACGACGCCGTGATGACACGCCCGATCGAGGCCTCCTCATAGGCCAACCCGGGGGGCAGCAATCGCAGATAGGCAGCGATCTGCGCCCCATCCGAGGTGCTCGTCGTGGCTTGCGCCACCAGGTGGAGGCTTTGCGGATCACGTCCGTCGATGTCCTGGTACGGGCAGTTTTGCTCGACCACGAACACCGCGTTTCGTGCGGCCAGAATGCGATAGAGCAGCGCGCTGCCCAACTCATCGAACGACTTGCACATCCATTCCATTGCCGACGCTCCGCCCTTTGCCGAGGGAAATCGTGAGAAAGGCGGGACTATAGCACCGTCGCAAAGCGACGATGCCGGGATCGCGCACATGGGATGAATAGGGGGAAGACGAAAAAGACGAACGAGAAAAGCGAACGAGGCAGTCGAGCGGGGAATGTCCCGGGACTTACTGGTAAAAGACGATACCTTGCTCGATGTCGGCGCGGGCGTTGCGCTCGGCGTCGTCGAGGGCGTTACCCTGCGTGGCGAAGCCGTAGGCCGTCTGCACCTGATAGGCACCCACTTTTTCCAGACCCTTCTGGGTCGGACGATGAATCTCGTAGAACGCGTCCCAACGGGCATTGTCTCGCTCGATGGCATGGACGCTGTACTGGAATTCTTGATATTGCGTTGTTTTCATTTTGTATCCTTCTTTACTGCAAGAAAATTGACTAATAACTATCCCTCTCGAATCGGCTTACGGTGATGAGAGTGCAAATTTGCACAAATGTTTCCGTGAAGTGCACGCAGCGTAGCTGTCGAATATGACAGTCACGCGACAAAAAAGTGACTGACATACGACAACCGACGCGACTGAACGTTGCACACGGCGCAAGTCCGCATGCGCACCGACGACGCGAAAAAACAAGGCGCAATCCGGGCGTTCTGTACGACTTCCTGTTTCGGGGAACGGTGTCGTCCGTCCTTTCGGAACGGCGACTTGAACGACCAAGCGTTCAGGGTGACATGCGTCGGCACCGTACGTGCGACACATCTGTAGTGATTTTCGTGCCGCGCGTTTGGCCGACGCCGGGCAGATGTCTTATCTGCCGGGCATTTCATGCCACGAGAAACTGCCTCAAGCAAACCCGAAGTTGACGGGCGGATGAATGCAGTTGGCGAATGATAGCAGAAAACGATCCGGCTTGCACCAAAGTGCGCCAACGCCCGCCGGATGGCGCTGGACTACGGTGTCGACTTGTCGTCGTCCATTTGCCGCAATACCCAGTACATATACCCTGCGAACGCGCCGAAGATCACGTGACCCGCCACCATCGTCCACCCGCGCGACTCCATGAACCACGGGAACATCTGGGTCATCACATAGAAATTGACGACATAGACGATCAGGCCGAAGACGCCGCCGGCAATCGACACGGTCGCGACGTCGGAATCGAGCCGGAACGGCGCGATGATCGCCCCGAGCACCACGCCCAGCACGACACCGATGGCCGCATGCACCATCAATGCCATGGCGACGATCGACACGTCGAACGTGGCCGGCTGCGACAGAATGCCCGGCCCGAGCACGATGGCCGCCACCATACGGGGCGGCACCCATGGGCTCTGGCCCGAGACGAGCAGCACCATGAGCATTTCGACAGCGGAGAAGAAGGCGCAGGCCACAAAACCGGCAACGGCCGCAGCGGCCCAGTCCGGCGAGCGGTGCGTATAGCGATGCGAGCTGAGATGCAGTTCCATGATCTCCTCCATTGAGGGTCAGGCACAGAGCCGCCGGCCACGCCGACAGTGTTTCCAGCATAGGACACAATCCGGGAAACGTGTCCGCGCACACCGATCCCTTCCTTATACTTGCCCCTGGGCCTCGCATTGGGTGGGGCGCATAGGGAGATGTCTCATGGCTAATACGTCAAGCTTTCTCGCTCTACTCGTCAGCATCGTGCTGATCGGTGTCCCGGTGTGGCGCATTCTTCGACGGCTCGGCTTTTCCCCCTGGCTCACGGTGCTGGCCTTCATTCCGATCGTCAACATCATTTCACTCTGGCTGCTCTCGTACGCCAACTGGCCCAGCCAACGCGCCCCGACGCAAACGCCCTGATCCCACCGGTCAGGCCGCAGGAGGCAATAGGACGCGGCATCGCGGCTCGATGCCGTGTCCTGAATTGCGACGTCGCGTGGCGTGGAGATGACGCTCTCCCGTGGTGCAGTGCGGTACGGTAGAATATTCGCCAAACTCCGAACACTGGACAGGCATGAGCACAGAGCTGAGCGCGGCATCCAATTTCATCCGCAACATCATTGACGAAGACAATCGCTCGGGCAAATGGGGCCAGCGCGTCGAAACGCGCTTCCCGCCGGAGCCGAACGGCTATCTGCATATCGGTCACGCAAAAGCCATTTGTGTGAACTTCGGTATCGCCCGCGACTACGATGGCGTGTGCCATCTGCGCTTCGACGACACCAACCCCGAGAAAGAAGAAACCGAATACGTCGACTCGATCATCGACATGGTCAAGTGGCTCGGTTTCAGCTATCAGACGCCGCAGAAAGAACATCTCTACTTCGCGAGCGACTATTTCGAGCAGCTCTATCAAGCGGCCGAGATGCTGATTCAGCGCGGCAAGGCGTATGTCGACAGCCAGAGCGCCGACGACATGCGCGCCAATCGCGGCACGCTCGTCGAGCCCGGCAAGGACTCGCCGTTCCGCAATCGCACCGTCGAAGAAAACCTCGACCTGTTCCGCCGTATGCGTGCGGGCGAGTTCGCCGACGGTACGCATGTGCTGCGCGCGAAGATCGACATGGCGTCGCCCAACATCAACTTGCGCGACCCGGCCATCTATCGTATCCGTCACGCACATCACCATCGTACGGGCGACGCCTGGTGCATCTACCCGATGTACACGTACGCGCACCCGCTCGAAGACGCCATCGAGAACATCACCCACAGCTTGTGTACGCTGGAGTTCGAAGACCAGCGTCCGTTCTACGACTGGGTGCTCGGTGAGCTGGCAGACGCGGGCATGTTCAGCCGCCCCACGCCGCAGCAGATCGAATTCGCCCGTCTGCAACTGACCTACGCGATCACGAGCAAGCGCAAGCTGCGTCAGTTGGTGGACGAAAAGCACGTCGACGGCTGGGACGACCCGCGCATGCCGACGCTCGTAGGCCTGCGCCGTCGCGGCTTCTCGCCCGAGAGCCTGCAACTGTTCTGCGATCGTATCGGCGTGGCCAAGTCGGCGTCGTGGATCGACATGAGCATTCTCGAACAGGCCCTGCGCGACGACCTCGACCCGAAGGCGCCGCGCGCCACGGCAGTGCTCGATCCGCTCAAACTCATCATCGACAACTACCCGGAAGGCAAGCAGGAAGACTGTCAGGCACCGGTGCATCCGCACTTCCCTGAGCGCGGCGTGCGTACTTTCCCGATCTCGCGCGAGCTGTGGATCGAGCGCGAAGACTTCCAGGCCGAGCCGGTCAAAGGCTTCTTCCGTCTCTTCCCGGGCAACAAGGTTCGCCTGCGCTACGGGTACGTGGTGGAGTGCACTGGCTTCGATACCGATGCCGACGGCAACGTGAGCGCCGTGCATTGCAACTACTTCGAAGACAGCCGTTCGGGCACGCCGGGCGCTGACAACTACAAGGTCAAGGGCAACATTCACTGGGTGAGCGCGCCGCACGCACTGGCGGCGGAAGTGCGCATTTACGACCGTCTGTTCCTCGACCCGAACCCGGATGCCGGCGACAAGAATTTCCTCGACGCCATCAATCCGAACGCCAAGCGGGTCACGCAGGCTTATGTCGAGCCGGGCATGCTGAACTTCGCGCCGGAAGATCGCGTGCAGTTCGAGCGTCACGGTTACTTCGTGGCGGACCGTCACGATTCGGTGCCGGGCAAGCCGGTCTTCAACCGGATCGTCTCGCTCAAGGACAGCTGGGCAGTGAAACCGGCCAAGGGCGGCGGCAAGTAAGCTCTGCGCCTGACATCAGTTGAACAAAACCCGCGCCCTCGTGCGCGGGTTTTGCATTTCCGGGACGGTGGATCGGGGCTTTCGGCCGCTCAAATACCGACTATAACGAGGCCACATACCCGACGATGACGGTTCGGCGTAAGCTCGCCGCCATCGCTGCGTTGCTGTCACTGGCCGATCCGACGACCGCGCGCGAGCCTCCTCTCACGTCCGCCTACGTCGCTGTCGTTTCCCTCATGTCCGTGCCCCGCTCGCCCATCGTAACGCCCCCGCCCACGTCGAAAGCCTCATCGTCGCTGGCCAGCGAGCGTCGATGGATGATTGCAGAGATGCGTGGGGGCATGGCCAACTTCGCGCAAATCTACTTCATGCCGTCGCCCGGCATCGGTGCGTTGCTTCTGGCCGTGCTCGCGCTAGCCGACCTGTCGGCCGCCATGACGGGGTTGGCAGCGAGCGCGAGCGCCTCGGGTTTTGCCATCGCACTGCGGATGCCGCGAGACCGGCGTCGGGCGGGCCTGATCGGCTATAACGGGGCGCTGACCGGGATTGCCTTCGGCGCCTTGTGGCAACCGGATGCCAGCCTTGCCGCCTGGCTCACGCTATGCGTGGGCATGAGCGTCGTCGCGACGGCCATCCTCGCTCGATACCGGATTCCCGCGCTGACTGGCCCCTTTGTGGTCGCCATGACCATGACATGGGCCCTCCGACCCTGGCTGGATCTGCTCCCCCGCAGCGGCGCTCTGGCGTGCGATGCAGGCACGCCCGGCTTCGTCTTCTGCGCTGTCGGACAAGTCGTCTTCATCGCGCCGCTGGTGCTGGGTCTGCTCACCTGGTACGTGCTGGCGCTCGGGAATGTGCGTGCGACGCTCTGGGCGTTGATCGCTGCCATGACCGTCTGGATGATCTTTACCTTGATGGCAACGCCTTGGCCCTCCATGACTGTTCAGATGGGAGGCGCCGGCGTCAATGCCTTCCTTGCCGCGCTTGGATTAGGGGTTTTCGGGCGCCCTCCAAAGCTTCGCCTGCTTGGCGCGATGCTGGCCGCGACGATCTGCGTGGTACTGGGCACATGGCTCGCGCCATTGCGATGGCCATACTTCACCTTGCCGTTCAATCTGGCCGTCTGGCTTGTCCTTGGGATCGGCGCATGGCGTGGACATCAGGCGAAACAAAAGGCCAAACAAGAGACCAGGCAAAAAGCGACGGCATAAAAAAATGCCCGGAACGCTTACGTTCCGGGCACTCGCTCAACGCGAACCCCGTGGTTCGAAGCTGCCGTCTATGCGGCCAAGGATTAACTCCAGCTTCCCCGTGTGGTTTTGGCCTGCCCTTGCTCGTTTCAGAGCATTTTGAGCACATCTGCTGTTGTAGTACTGCTTCCTCCCTGACGCTCACTAACGCCCCCCGACGTTGCGAACCGATATCGAAGCCCAGGCCTCTTGCGTGCCATACCCGTATCAACGGCCGACCACGGAAAAAGTTGACCGGGGTATACACGTATCTGCGCACGTATCTGCGTGGATTCGCACTGGGCAGAATTTACCCCGCGATCATTCGTCTTCGGCCCCGGCCTCGCTGGACACCGCGGGCGTCTTCACCACGGCGTATCTCGCCAACGTTTCCTTGCGCGCCACGTCGTGCGCCACCAACGGGTGCGGATAGTCGCGTCCGAGCGTCACCTTGGCGTCTCGTAGTACTTCAGCGTCGACACGCCACGGTGCATGAATCGCCTTGTCCGACAAGTCGGCCAGTTCCGGGACGTATTTCCGGATAAAGCGGCCCTCCGGGTCGAACTTCTCCGACTGCGTGACCGGATTGAAAATTCGAAAGTACGGTTGCGCGTCGCAACCGGTAGAGGCGGCCCATTGCCAGCCCCCGTTGTTTGCCGCCAGATCGAAGTCGTTCAACTGACGCGCGAAGTACGCCTCCCCGCGCCGCCAGTCGATCCCGAGATCCTTGACCAGAAAGCTGGCCGTCACCATGCGCAGCCGATTGTGCATGTAACCGGTCTGATTGATCTGACGCATGGCCGCGTCTACCAGGGGGTAGCCCGTGCGCCCGTCGCACCACGCCTGAAAAAGTGCGTCGGCTGCCTTGCCGGACGCCCACTCGATCGCATCGTAGGCCGGCTTGAAGGCGTTACCGACGACATCCGGATGATGGTGCAGGATCATGAAATAGAACTCACGCCAGATCAGTTCGCTGAGCCACGTCTTCGCGCCATTCCCAGCGTCGCCGCCACGCAGCATGGCGGCATGCGCCTCACGCGCCAGCGTCCGGATCGATACCGTGCCGAAACGAAGATGCACCGACAGATAGCTCGGTCCCTTCACGGCCGGGTAATCGCGCCGCTCGTGGTAGTGCGACATGCGCGGCAGGAAGTCGTCGAGCAACTGGCGCGCCCCCGCCTCGCCCGCAGGCACCGCCATACGGCGTGACGTCGGCACGTCGAATCCGAGAGACGCCAGCGAAGGCAGTTTGCCGTGACCGTGCGGCGGCTTCGCCAGACGTTTCAGGTCTGTCGGGCGTCCATGCGGCGCCAGGTCGACCGGACGCACCTGCTTGAGCCAGGCGCGTGAATACGGCGTAAAGACGCTGTAGGGTTCGCCCTGCGCCGTCAGGATCTCGTTCATCTCGAAGATCACCTGATCCTTGACCAGTTCGAACGCCACGTCCGAATCCGCCAGGGTGCGGGCGACGGATCGGTCGCGAGCGACGGCGGCCGGCTCATAATCGCGGCCGGCAAATACCGCCTGCACCCCCAACGATTTGGCCAACGCCGGAATTTCCGTCGACGGATCACCATGCCGGACGATCAACCCACCGCCCGCGTCGGCGAAGGTCTTCGCCAACTCGCCGACGCTGTCGTGAATGAACGCAACGCGACGGTCGTCTCGCGGCAGTTCGTCGAGGATCGTCGTATCGAAAACGAATGCGACGTAGACCTCGCCACAGGTCGCTAGCGCTTGCGCCAGCGTCGCATTGTCAGAGCAACGCAGATCGCGTCGCAGCCATACCAGCCCTTTTTGGAATTCGCTCATGTCTGATTGGCGCGACAGGTGTGCGCCGTCATCGGGTTAAGTCGCAGGTGCCTTGCGGAATCCGGGACGAATCCGCCAAATCCCGTACCATAGCGAGATCATGAACTTTACGCCATCGGCCTCGATTACCTCATGACTCGGAAGTTTCCGATTTTGGCCTGTTCCCGCCACGTTGTACCGACCCTGTGCAGCGCCGTTGCCGTGCTGATCCTTGCAGGGTGTGCAACGCCTTCGAAGCCTCACGGCGATTCGATGACTACACGCCAGACGAGCCCGGACGCCGCGACGCTGCGTGAGCGGCATCTGGCCGCCGCCGATGCTGCCGCCGATCAGTACCGCACCTGCCTTTACGGTCACGTCGCCCGTTACGTCAATCTCGTGCCGGACCCGATCCGTCTGGCCGACGAAGCCACCACCGAATGCGCACCGATTACCGAGCGTTTTCGCCGCGAACGTCAGGCCGCCATCGTGACGTACACCTCAGCATCGGACGCCGCGCAACAAGCCGACGCCGCCACCGTCACCCTTCAGACCGACGGTCTTCGTGTCGCTCGCGCACGTGCCACCGAGTTGCGCGCGCTTCAATGACATGAAGCGCCTATTTCAATCGCGCGCTTCGGTTACGTAGTCACCCGAACGTGCTTTCCCTAATCGGGCAAGCCCCGATTGGCGAAACACAGGCAGGTGACCAAAATGAAATCGCCCTCTTACGTCCTTTTGGGGGTACTGCGACAACGTCATTTGCCCGCTTCGGCGGGCATTTTTCTTCGGCATCCACAAGAATATGCCCAGGACGTTCAGGGCGGGGAGACTGCGATGTGCGTCTTCTGCAAACGCGTCGACGTTACTTGTCGTCGTGCGCACGCGGCACCGTCGCGTCCGCGTCCGGTGAGTGCTTTTCCGGCTCGTCGTGTCCTAGCCAACGGTGCGCGAGCGATTCGATACGCCCGCCGAGCGCCAGCACGATAAGCAGCAGCACCATGGCCACCAACGCAATATGCCAGCGACCGAGGCCGCAAATGATGCCGATTCCGGTCGTGCTCCACAGCGCTGCGGCTGTCGTAAAACCATGGACCGAAGCCCCATGACTCGGCCGGATGATGCATCCCGCACCGAGGAACCCGATCCCCGCGACGATACCTTGCACGACGCGACTCACTGACGATCCGTCGTACGGCAGCGCCGTCCCCGGAAACGGCACCACGGCGAGCACGAACAACGCCGATCCGAAGGAAACGATAGCCAGTGTCCGCAGGCCGACCGACTTGTGATGCAGGTTCCGATTGAGCCCGACCAATCCGCCGAGGATCAACGCGGCAGTCAGCCGCAGTGTGACTTCGATGATCTCCGCCATCCCTCACCTCACGCGTCTATGCAGTTCAAGCCTGCGTGGGTGCATTATCGCCCGATGCAGACGATGAGTGCGTCGATTCATCCGGTCCATCATGGCCGTCGTCCCAATCGTCGAACAAGCGTAACTGGCGCGTTGCCTGCGCTTCAAGCAGCCGGACCCCAACGCCCATCAGCCGAACCGGACGGCGCTTTCGCCCCACGGCTTCAGCCAGCAATTCGCGGCACTGCCCCGGATCGACACCCAGCGCCCCCGCCTCCGCTGTCGTCCGTGAAAAGTCGGCAAAACGAATCTTGACGAACACCTTGGCAATCGCCAGCGGCTCATTGCGTCGGGCTCGACCAATTCGCTCGGTCAACTGACGAAGCAAGGGTTCGAGCGCCGTCTCGCACTCAGCCAATGTCCGCAGGTCACGCGTGTATGTCGTCTCGACGCTAATCGACTTGCGTTCGCGGTCCGGGCTGACCTCCCGGGTATCGATCCCGCGGCAGCGCTCGAACAAGCGCTGTCCGAACACACCAAAGCGCTCGGTGAGATCGGCCATCGAATGGCTGCGCAGGTCGGCGCACGAATCCACCCCAAGCGCACGAAGTTTCTCGGCCGTGACCTTGCCAACGCCGAATAGTCGCTCGACAGGCAGGACCGCAACGAAGGCATCGACTTCGGCAGGCTTCACGACGAACATACCGTCAGGCTTGCGCCAGTCGCTGGCAATCTTGGCGATGAATTTGTTGGGTGCGACGCCGGCCGATACCGTCAACCCAACCTCAGCGGCGACGCGCGCCCGGATCTCGCGGGCGATAAGCGTGGCAGATCCGCCGCAGTGCTCGCTGTCGGTGACATCGAGATACGCCTCGTCCAGCGACAACGGTTCGACCAGCTCCGTGTAGTCACGATAGATCGCCATGATCCGTTTGGACGCTTCCTGATAGCGCTGCATCGTCGGCGCAACGATGCGAAGCGTCGGGCAGAGTTTCATGGCCTGCGCGGAAGGCATGGCGGAACGCACGCCAAACGCGCGCGCCTCGTAGTTGCATGTCGCCACCACGCCGCGCTGATCCGGCTGACCGCCCACCGCCAGCGGAATCCCACGCAGCGACGGGTCGTCACGCATCTCTACGGAAGCGTAAAAACAATCGGCGTCGCAATGAATAATCTTGCGCAGAGGGGCTGAAGGGTCTGTCATGGCGGGTGGCGGAAACACTGTGCAAATATACAGCATTCGCACACATTCCGCGTCCCATCGGTAACGTTTGTCCGACCTATCTCATCCGCGCCACGAGCGTCGCCGGATCACCGTACCGGCAAGAACTGAAGGAACTGCGCCCCCAGCAAGTTCTGAACGTAGCCGATACCGGCCCGACGGTACTTCTCGTCGAGCATCTCGGCGAGAAGATCGAGCCGACCGATGATCTTGCCGAACTCACGCTCGAAACTCACATTGCGCACATCGCCGATTTCATTCGCCAGCAGCAGCGGCTTGCCCGTCATATCGCGACGGCTCGCCAGTAACCACGCAGCGATTTCTACATTACGGGCCGCGTTGAAAATGCGTTGCGCGTCCAATCCGTCGCTGAGATAGAACACCGTCGTGCCGCCATGCGCGGCGATGATCGTGTCCGACAGGCTGAAGACGAAAGCGGCGACCCGATCGCCGCTAAAGGTCGGATCCAGTGACAGCGACAAGGCCTTCACATCACGCAAATCCTTAAGTGCCGCCAGCGTACGACGTCCCTCGACGGCAGCACGCAACTGCGCCATGGCGTCGGCCTGCGTCGCCGCCCCGCCCTTGTGCCATTCACGGGGATTGCGCTTGTAGAGCTTGTCCGCGAGCAGATACAGGCTCTCGAGATTCGCCCGCATGCCCAGCGTCGCCATGCGGTTGATGTCCGTCTGCGCCAGATCGGCCGTCGTCATCGATGTCGAACGGACCTTGCCTCGATCCGTCGGCGCGTCCTGATACGACGCGCATCCAGCACACGTCACGATGGCAACCACAGCACTCGCGACGACGGTGCTCACCCACCGCTGTCGCGCAGTGGGGATCGGCCATTGCCGTGGTCTGAGCGAAGCAAGCCGTCGAGTCATAGCGGAGTGGTCTTTGGTCAGCAAAGACTCTACGCGATCGAAGCCCCCGACTCGCGTCTAGCGGCCATGAAAAATTGTGACATTCGGTAACGCCTCGCGGCGCTAACACCTGTCATCGCCAGCGTGCACTCGCTGGCATGTGCCCCTCGCCGCTACGATTGCGGCCCCATCCCTCCCTCGCACAACACCCCTCGCTCCCCTCTACTATCCGCATCACGGCAGCAGTGCCCCTCTCGTTTGCGCAAACAGCGGATGCTCGATCGCTTCCTCAAGCCGAAGTACAAGTGTCACACAACAATCGACGTCAGCAAAACGTGCGGTCCAGTCGGCTTGCGACGCACTGCCAAACACGGCAGCCAATTCGGCCTGAAGCGCCATAGCGTCCGAACCGCCGATCGTTTGCCCTAACGACCAGTGACGCGCCTTCCAATCGCTCCGTTCGAGCACATCGCACAACGTCTCCCAAAACTTCAGTTCGAGTGCGCCAACGGCCATGTGACGGTCATCGAGTGTGCGGTACACCCGATAGCACGGCACGCCGCCATTGAGCAGATCCTTGCCCGCGCGTGAAGCACTGCCCTGACGATGCAGCGCGACCGCTGGAACGATGTTCGAGCGAAACACTTCGTGTGTCATCGAGATGTCCAGCCAACGCCCGCGTCCGGTGCGTTGCGCCGCGACGAGCGCCGCCAGCACTGCTTGTACTGCAGCCTGCCCGCCGCCATAAAGGTCGCCGATCTGGAAGTTCGGAACGATTGGCGCGTCGCTCGCGTCGGCCAGTTGATCGAGTACGCCCGCATAACCGATGTAGTTGATATCGTGTCCGGCCGCTTGCGACATCGGTCCCTGTTGTCCGTAACCGGAGATCGATGCCATCACCAACGATGGCCGCACCCCTACGAGCGTTTCGAAATCGAACCCCAGACGCGCCATCACACCGGGCCGGAACCCTTCAAGCAGGACGTCCGCGCGGGCAACATGCGCAAGAAAACGCGTGCGATCTCCCGCATTCTTGAGATCCAGCCGCTCGACAGTTTTTCCACGATTCAGGAGTCGCCAGAATGCTCCGGGTGCCGACTCCCCCTCTCTGAGCATCATCTCGCGGGCATAATCGCCCGCGCCCGTGTCCTCGATCTTGATGACGTGCGCCCCCATTTCCGCGAGGCGCTGACCGGCGAGAGGTCCCGGCAGCAGCCGCGTCAGATCGAGCACGGTTACGCCGGATAACGGTTTGTCTGAGGCGTCAGGCAATGCGGACGTTTGACGGGCGTTCTGGGCATCGAGCGTGTCGGTCATAGCGTGATGGTGGAGGCAAGGTGACGGTGGATGTCCATACCGTACCGCGCTCGCCCATCGAGCCGCAAGCAGACAACACGCCGACGCGCCTCGGAAAACTCCGAGAAATCGGCGCTCACCCCTGATTCGCGCCGTCTTTCCACAAAACGGGACCGGCGGGGTCGCCCGCGCCGGATGCATCGTCCGGCGTCGATCCGTCCACCGGTCCCGCCACCACCCCCTCGCTCAACAGACGCGCAATCTGGCTATCGGGATATCCCAGATCGCGCAAAATCTCGTTCGTATGCTCGCCCGATGTCGGCAACGGGCGCCGCGCGGGCAGACGCTGCCCGGCCATCGTGATCGGCAGCAATGGCACCTGCGTCTGCTCGCCGTCATCGGTCGTCAGATCGCCCAGTCCGCCACTTGCGAGCAAATGCGGATCGTCGAACAACGCTTCCGGTTTGACGATCGGCGCGAATGGCAAGCCGTGGCGCTCGAATGCCGCCGCGAGATAGCTGGCGTCGAAACCCTGCATCATGTCCCGCAACATCGGCAGCAACCAGTCGCGCGCCATCACGCGATCGTTATTGGTTGCCAGACGGGGATCGTCCGCCAGGTCGTGCCGCCCGAACACGTCGCAGAAAATGCGCCACTGGCTGTCACTCACGACGGCCAGGAAAATCTGCACACCGTCGCGCGCCGTGAAGACGTCGTACACGCCCCACGCAGACACGCGTGCCGGCATCGGATCGGGTGCGACACCGGTGACAGCGTACTGTTGCATGTGTTGCGCCGCGAGCAGCACGCAATTCTCGAAAAGCGCACCCTGTACTTCCTGCCCGCGTCCCGTCGTCTTGCGTTCGTAAAGCGCCGCCAACGCAGCGAGCGCACCGAACACGCCGCCCATGATGTCGTTGACCGACGTCCCCGCACGCAACGGTTGGCCCGGCGGCCCCGTCATGTACGCAAGTCCCGCCATCATCTGCACGACCTCATCGAGTGCCGTACGAACTGCGTATGGCCCCGGCAGGAAACCTTTGAGAGAGACGTAGACAAGGGCCGGATTCAAGCGAGACAACGTGGCGTAATCCAGCCCGATCTGGCGCATGCGCCCCGGCTTGAAGTTCTCCGTGAGCACGTCGGCGGTACTGACCAACCGCAAGATAAGTTCACGGCCTTCGGGGCGCGTCACGTCGACGGCGAGGCTACGCTTGTTACGGTTGAATGTTCGGAAAAAGCCAGCACCGGTGCCGAGCAAGCGCCGCGTAGCGTCTCCCCCGACCGGCTCTACCTTGATGACGTCGGCGCCGAGATCGCCTAGCACCATGCCGCATGCCGGGCCCATCACCATATGCGAAAACTCCACGACACGAATGCCTTTGAGCGGCATCGGCGCCGTGGGGAATGCGTCCTGCATCGGCTAACCTCCGGAACTGACTCGCGAGGCCTCGCCCCCACACCGCGGCGACACGCGCGCCAGGTGGGTCGCGAATCCGTCGCGTCGTAATTGATCGAAGCCCACGATGTACCCCGCCAAGGCACTCGCCGCCACCGTGGCCGGACTGCCCAGCCACATTTGTCCCGGCCCGGATCGACCGGGGAAATTACGGTTCTGGGCGCTGATGACTACGTCGTCCGCTGCCGTCGACACGCCGGGACCTGCGTTGACACAAGCACCGCAACCGGGCGAGAGCATCGTCACGCCTGCGGCCCTGAACACTTCCGCGTAACCCTGTGCTTCGCACCAGCGACGCACGTCTTCGCTTCCATATTGCAGATAGAAGCGCACGCCATCGGCGACACGATGCCCCTGCGACAGGCCCCATGACAGCACGTCGTGACACGCGCGCAGATCGTCGCGCTTGCTGCCCGTACACGAGCCACCGTACGCAATGTCGATGGGCACGGCGGCCGACAGCTCGGTGAGCGCGACACCGTTGCCCGGATCCCCCGGACTCGCCACCATCGCGCCGACCCGCCCGCAGTCAATCTCGATCACATGCGCATACGACGCCTGCGTATCACTCGTCATCCACGTATCTAACGTGACATCGATACCGCGTCGCTCGCGCAAGTAGCGTACGGTCTCGTGATCCGGTACGACCAACCCCGTCAGCCCGCCGATCTCGGCCACCATGTTGGTGAGCGTGGCCCGTTCATCGGTCGACAAGTGCGCCACCGCTTCGCCGGAAAATTCGATGATCTGCCCGATGGCGCGGCCATCGCGGATGTACGGTAAGTGCAGCAGATGCAGGGCGAGATCCTTGGCGCCGACGCCCGTCGGCAAGCGAGAACGGAGGTGGACGAGGCACGTACCCGGCACCGCAAGTCGTGCGTCTCCCGTCAACCAGGCATTCGCCATCTCCGTGGCGCCCACGCCAAAGGCGAAGGCGCCGACCGCGCCGCAATGGGGCGTGTGAGAGTCCGTACCGACGATGATCTGCCCCGGTAACGCATAGCGTTCCAGCATCAGCGCATGGCAGATCCCCTCGGAGCCGCCGCCCGCTGCACGTCCGTGCAAACGCACGTCGTGCTGCGTACAGAACTCGCGCTGAACGGTGCCCAACCGCCGAGCGGCGTCTACGATTTGCGTTGAGCGGCTGCCATTGGCGGACAGCGCGTCGAGATGCGTCAAATGATCTTCGAAGCAAAGAACGGTCGACGGATCATGCAACGCCGGTATTTCGTCTCCAAAAGCGTGACGCAGGAAGCTGACGGCCATCGGTGTCACGTACTCGTGGGAGAAGCGCCAGCTTGCGGGGACGAACACCGCATCTCCCGCCCGTACGCGGTCAACGCCCAGTGCTCGCGCGATGATTTTTTCGCCGTAAGTCATGGCGCCCGGCGCATGCGCAGGTTGCGGCGGCACGATGTCTCCGGACAGTCTGCGGCGCGTATAGCCGAACAACCCGCCGCTACGGACAATGGCCTCGCCCAACGGATCGCAGTCTTCGAGAAACGCCTCGATGGGAATCGCCTCGCCGCGCTGCAAGCGCTCGGCAAGGGCAAGATCGGTGGACATCAGGAGACCGAGATTCTGGCAATTCTGCGCATAGATGCGCTCGAAACTCTCGGCAATCACGATACGGATGCCGGCACACCACTCGGCGAATGGGCTGGCCTCGCGCGACGACCCTTTGCCGCGACGCAACCCCGCCACCGACAACGCGAAGCCCCCTTCACGCACCGCCTTTGGCTTGACCGGGAAGACGCCCGTCGGATCGGCCGTGTCCTCGCTGCATCGCAAACCCGCATAAACGTAATCGCCAAGCGATTCGTCGAATGCAAGACATGCCCGGGCGGGCGTCATTTCGTCGGTGGATATCTGATCGCGCAGCGGACTCGCTTCGGCACGCGTCAGGTCTTCCCCCGCCAGTTGACGGACCATCGCATCGGCCCGGTCGCTCAACCACAGTACCCGGCCGTTCAATTGCACGGTGGCTTGCATAAGATCGCTCCTCGAATGTTCCCGCATGGGTTCACCCGTTTCGATCGCAAGTTGCGTGCCGAGGCAGCCGGCGACAGCGAGGAAAAAGTGAGGTCATGACATCCAAACGCGTGTTCGTCGACCGACGCTCAGGGATACTGGCGATTCGCCTGTGCGGCAAACGTATTCGTCCACGTATCCCCCAGGCGGATTTGCGACGGTTTGACCTCCGGGGAGAACGAGGCCAGCGCTTTGAGTGCTGTCGCCGGTCCATCGGTCGGCATCAGACCATCCGGAGAGAACGCCTCGCGGCAGTTGGCGAAGGCTTTCAGGTAGAGCGTCTTGTCACCGAGCAGATAGGGTTCGGGCACCGTTTTGAGCAACTGCGCGGCCGTGGCCCGCTGTAACCACTTGTCGGCTCGCACGATGGCATTGGCCAGTGCCTGGACCGTTCTCGGATTCTTCTGGATGAAGTTCTGGGGCGCATACATGACAGCCGCAGGCATCGGACCGCCGAACATTGCGCGGGTCCCGGCTTGCGTACGCGTATCGATCAGCACCTTCACGTCGCCCGACTCCTGGAGCAACGTCATCATCGGATCCACGTTGGAAACGGCATCGATTTGTCCATTGCGGGTCGCGCCAATGACCGTGGCGTTGCTTCCGACGCCAACGATCGACACATCGGTCGGCTTGAGCCCGGCCTTCGTCAGCGCAACACTCACCAGCATGTGCGTACTTGAGCCGGGCGCGCTGACGCCTACCCGCATCCCTTTCAGGTCCTTGACCGACTTCACCTCTGCCGCCTTGCTCTTGACGACGCCCAGCACAAGTTGCGGCGCCGCACCAAGCACGACGAACGACTGGTAGGTCATGCCTTTGGTCTGCATGAGCAGCGTATGTTCGAAGGCGCCGGTGCCCACATCGGCACTCCCGCCAACGACCGCCTGCAACGCCTTCGACCCACCGGCAAAATCATCGATGGTGACGTCGAGCCCCTCGTCCTTGAAATAGCCGAGTTGCTCTGCGATCGTGAGGGGCAGGTAGTAGAGGCCGGGCTTTCCGCCGACGGCGATGGTGATCTTTGGTTTTTCGAGCGGTTGGGCCGGTGCAGCGGAGGCGCCGGCGCTCAGACTGAGTGCTATGAGGCCTAACGCCATCAGCGTAAGGACGAGAATCAGGCGTCCCACGGCTTCGCGCACGCGGCGCGCTTCGGCATGTGTCATCGCGTGTCTCCTCCCGCACTATGCGAGATACAGGCGCGCCCCGGCTCGTCGGCCGGAATCGCTATCGGCATCCAGAGCATCCGCTGACCGTGACATGGCGGCAAGTTGTGTTTCGGCATGCCAGACATCGCAGTTCACGATGCCTGCCTGCGAGGACTCGCACCCGCCGTAAGGACATGTCGCCTTTCCGTCACGCTTCGCCCGCCTCCGGCACGTTCCCCCCCGTTACGTTACGGGCGCACAAATGGTCCACCAGCATGCGGGACGCGACGGGCAACGCGTCGTAGCGGCGAACGCAGACGACCAGACGGCGCGCCGCCCACGGGTCGGTCAGCGGCACGATTCGCAAAGCTTCGCCGTCCGTCACCTGCGAATAAATACCAACGGCTTCCTTGGGCGCGATGGCAAGCCCGAGTTGAGCCCGCACCATGCGGCAGACCGCTTCGAACGTCGAGACGTGAATCCGAAACTTGACGGTTTTACCCTGCTCTGCGGCTAAGCGCCGGAATACGGTGTACATCGCGCTGTCCGGGTGAACGCCGATCTGATCGAAGTCCAGCGTTTCGATGAACGATAGCTGCGGTGCGCAGGCGAGTGGATGGTCGCGGTGGAGCACTGTCACGATCTGGTCGTGACGGTAAGGGAAGACTTCGACGTCACGCGTATCGACGGCATCCCAACAAATGCCGATATCAGTGGCCCCGTCGGCCACGCCGCGCACGACCTGAGCGCTGGTGTGCTCCTCCAGATCGACTTTCACGCCCTCGTGACGCCGCAGAAAGGCGCCAAGCTCGTCGGGCAATGTTTCGACAATCGAGGAAACGTTGGCGAAGATGCGGATGTGCCCACGTACGCCACTTGTGTACTCCGACAGGTCACCCTGCATCTTCTCAAGGCTGCGTAGTACGTTGCGCGCGTGATGCAGCAGCGCTTCGCCGGCGGGTGTGGCTCTGACACCCCACTTGTGACGCTGCAAGAGCGCGGAGCCGACCAGCGATTCAAGGTCGTTGATCCGCTTGCTGACGGCCGAAGGTGCAATGAACTCACGCTCCGCCGCCCGAGCGATGCTGCTCTCTTCGCAAACCGCGACGAACAACCGTAACGAGACGAGATCGATCCGCCATAGCGCCATGCCTATCTCCCGAAGGCACTGCATTGACAGCGATTTTGCGGCGCACGCGACAAAAACGTCACTCGGGGCCGCCCCTGACGATACGTGAAAACAACACTCAATTGACACGCAACGTCCGCGAACCCACGCGAACGGCCCCAAACGGAGCCACAACTGGCTGATAACGCATCAACCGTCGCGGGAGACAACCCTGAGCGGACGGCATCGTCAAAGGCGCAACGGTGCCGACATGACACGGAACCGACAGGGTCTCCTCAGGTTGCACGCTTCCCCCGGACGTCCTGCGTCCGGTGAAATGTCCTTGCGCCGATCCCTCCCAGGACAACCGCCTAGCGCATCGCCCCCGTCAGCAAAACGGCACTCCAGCCGCCGTCAGCCGTGTTGAGCGGTGCCTCGGGCGGTGGTGCCGTCGCCAAGGCCATGAACAGCCAACATTTGCAAATGATGATCGCAATCATTTTGTTGACGCTCAATCATCCCAGCTCGGTCGCCGGGTCTGATTTGACTATAGTGCGACGCTATCGACGCGGCAACTGTGAAACGTTTCTAGATTTAACAAAGCGGCACCGCGATGACGCACGCGGCGCATTTTGAGACCTCAAGGGCGACGTGCGATCGTGCGCGCCAGCACGAGTACCGGCAACAGTCCGACGAGAACCAGCGTCAAAGCGGGCACTGCCGCCTCAGCCAGACGCTCATCAGCGGCCAGGTGACTCGTGACCACAGCCAGCGTATCCATATTGAAAGGTCGCAACGCAAGCGTGGCGGGCAGCTCCTTCATGACGTCGACAAACACCAGCAAGGCGGCCGTCAGCACGCTCCCCCGCAACAATGGCAGATGAACCCGGCGCAACATCGCCCATCCCCCCACCCCGAGACTCCGGGCGCTGGCGTCGAGATTCGGTGCAATTCTGGCGAAGCCGGCATCCACGCTCTGGAGCGCGGCGGGCAGGAATCGAACCAGATAGGCATAAATCAACACGCCGCCGGTCCCGGCAAGCACCAGACCGTTAGCACCGAACGCATTGCCCAGCCAGGTATCCAGATGCAGAACCGGCGTGAGAATGCCTAACGCAATGACCGCCCCGGGAATCGCGTACCCCACCCCGACCAGCCGCACGGCGATACGCGTGATGCGCCCCGGCGCCAGTCGCTGCGCATAGCCAAGGACCAGCGCGAATACGCAAGCTACGACTGCGGCCACCGCCGCGAGCCGCACCGTATTGAAGACCCATTCGCCATAGCGCGGCCAGGGCACCTGATCCAGCTCGGACACCGCCAGTCGCACCATGATGAGTGCCGGAAGCACAAAGCCAATGACAAGCGGTAGCGCGCAAACGAGGGTCGCCAGACTGCCACGCAGCCCCTTGAGACGCGTACGGCGCGACGTTGTCGGCGCGCGTCCCGGCGCGCCGTAATAGCGCAGGCGCGTCCGGCTGCGTGCCTCGGCGACCAGAAGCAGCATGACCGCGAACAGCAAGCACGCGGACAGCTGTGCCGCCGCCACTCGGTCTCCCATCGAGAGCCAGGCGCGGTAAATACCTGTCGTGAAAGTGGGCACGCCGAAGTACGCCACGGCCCCGTAATCGGCCAGCGTCTCCATGAGGACCAATGCCACCCCGGCGACCAACGCCGGGCGCGCGAGCGGCAGTGCGACGCACACCAACGCACGAAGCGGCGTGCATCCCAGCGTACGCGCCGCTTCGAAGAAGCGTTGGCTGTGCTCCGTGAAGGCCGTACGGGCCAGCAAATACACGTAGGGATAGAAGGCACCGGCAAAGACCCAGGCCGCGCCATACCAGGAACGGATTTCGGGGAACCATGCCAGACGGTCGACCGCCAGCATCTGCCGCAAGCCCGTCTGCACCGGTCCCGCGAACTGGAGGAAGTCGGTGTACGCATAAGCGGTGACATACGCAGGCATCGCCAGTGGCAGGATGAGCGCCCACTCCAGCACGCGTCGTCCCGGAAAGGCGTAGTGCACGACCAGCCATGCGCTCGCCACGCCCATCACCAGCACGCCACCGCTCACTGCCAGCGAGATGCGTAGTGAATTCAGCGCGTACTCCGGTAACACCGTATCGACCATGTGCGTCAGGACCGCTCGGGTGTCAGCATCCCCCGCCCCCAGGGCCGCCAGAATGCCGAACATCGGCACGAGCACGATCAACGCCGGAATCCATGCCACCAGTCGCCAACCTGAAGCACTGAAAAGCCGATGGTGACGGCGGCGCGGCACGCGATGCGTCTCAAAATGGGTGGGTGACGTCGGCTGAGTCTGCGCGACGGGGTCAGGCGTGAGCGATGGTCGCCTTTGTGTCGCTTCCGGAGGCAATTCAGCGGGTAGCGTATCGGTAACGGCGCGTGACGGAGGCGTCGATGACATCGGCAAATCGTGGTTGGAGGCGGTAAGAGGAGTCCCGGGATCTAGGGGGTTCCGGAGATTTCGGGAAGTACAGCGTCAATCAGGATGCATCGTGGCTAGACAAATAGCGCTGCGCGGCAACGGTGCGTCAGCGCTGCGAAATGTGACCGTGGGTCACCACGACCCGACGCCCTTTGCGTATTACTGAACGGAACCGAAAATCATTCTCTGGTCTAAAGCGTTGTAAATTATACGCATTCCCATCTGCGCCTCTGACGCGGCCACGCCCGGAAAGTGCCCGATAAGCAAAAGTCGCCAACGAACCTACCAATCCACCAACGATGTCGAAGACGGCAAGTACGAGACCGTGTCCCGTACGCTAGCGCCGCTAACGCAACCAGCGTAACTAACGGTCAACCGCCCAGCGCAAACCTTCATCACGCCGATGCCACTGCCCTATCTACTGCTCGATCACATCTCCGTCAGCTATGACACCGCAGGACACGTCCACACAGCCGTACGCGACCTGTCGCTGTCCCTTGCGCGCGGGGAGATCGGGTGCCTTTTGGGCCCGTCTGGCTGCGGCAAGACGACCGTACTTCGGGCTGTCTGCGGCTTCGAACCGTTGGTCGGCGGAAGGATCGTGCTCGACGGTCATGAAGTCGCGAATGCCCAAATCAGCGAGCCGCCGGAGCGCCGCCACGTGGGCGTGGTGTTTCAGGACTATGCCCTATTCCCGCACCTGAACGTGACGCAGAACATCGGCTTCGGTCTGGGCCGCACACCACGCGGGGAACGTAAGGCCCGCGTCGAGATGCTTGCCGAACGTGTCGGTCTGTCAGGCGCACTGCGAAAATATCCCCACGAGTTGTCGGGCGGCCAGCAACAACGTGTGGCGCTTGCTCGCGCGCTGGCGCCCGCACCGGCGTTGCTGCTGCTGGACGAGCCCTTCTCGAATCTCGACCTCGATCTGCGTGAGCGCCTGGCCGTCGAAGTCCGCGAAATCATCCGTGCAAGCGGTGCCACGGCTATTCTGGTCACACACGATCAGCATGAGGCGTTCGCCATGGCCGACCGCATCGGTGTGATGCACGCGGGGGCGATTGCCCAGTGGTCTCCCGCGCGCGAACTCTGGCGCACGCCCGCCAATCGCGTGGTCGCGGACTTCATCGGTCGCGGGGCTCTGATTCCGGGTACGTTCCGCGGCAATGCGGACGGCGGCGGCATTTCGATGGAGCTAGGGGAAATTTCCGTTTCACCGGCGATAGCCGGCAAACTGCTGCGCAATGCCGCGAAAGACACCTATCCCGTCCATGTCGACGTCCTGCTGCGTGCAGACGACATCGCGCACGACCCGGCAAGCCCGTTCGAAGCCACGCTCGTACGACGCGCGTTTCGCGGCGCTGATCAGTTGTACACGCTGCGTCTGGCGTCCGGTATTGAGGTCATAGCGCGGGTCGATGGCGAGCTCGCGCACGAGGCAGGCGATCGCGTGGGACTGCGGCTCACGGTGCAACACCCGGTAGCATTCACCGCGAGTCCTGCCGTGGTCTGAGGCCCGGGAAGGACACTGTTACGCAGAGGCTGGTAAAATCCGGCAAAACGGATGGGCCTATGAAACAGTACCTCGACTTCATGCGCCATGTACTTGAACATGGCACAGACAAGACTGACCGCACCGGCACGGGCACACGCTCGGTGTTCGGCTATCAGATGCGCTTCGACCTGCAGGCAGGATTCCCGCTCGTCACCACGAAAAAAGTGCACATCAAGTCCATCGTGCACGAACTCCTCTGGTTCTTGCAGGGCAGCACCAATGTGCGCTATTTGCAGGAAAACGGTGTTTCCATCTGGAACGAATGGGCCGATGCCGACGGCGAACTCGGTCCGGTCTATGGCGCGCAATGGCGCTCGTGGCCGACACCGGATGGCGGCCATATCGACCAGATCACGCAGATCGTGGATCAGATTCGCTCGACGCCCGATTCGCGTCGCCTGATCGTATCCGCATGGAACGTCGGTGAGATCCCGCGAATGGCGTTGCCGCCGTGTCACGCGTTCTTCCAGTTCTACGTTGCAGACGGCAAGTTGTCCTGCCAGCTCTACCAACGTAGTGCCGACATCTTCCTCGGTGTGCCGTTCAACATCGCCAGCTACGCATTGCTCACGCACATGGTGGCGCAGCAAACCGGGCTGGACGTGGGCGATTTCATCTGGACCGGCGGCGACTGTCACCTGTACAACAACCACCTCGATCAGGTGCGCACGCAGCTCGAACGTGAACCGTTCCCGCTGCCGAAGCTTGAAATCGCGCGCAAGCCCGACTCAATCTTCGACTACAAATTCGAGGACTTCCATATCACCGGATACGAAGCGCATCCGCATATCAAGGCACCGGTGGCCGTATGACGATACTGACGCTGGTCGTCGCCCGCGCCGAGAATGGCGTGATCGGGCGCGATAACCAATTGCCCTGGCGCTTGCCGGAAGACCTCGCCCACTTCAAGCGCACCACGCTCGGCAAGCCCGTAGTGATGGGTCGCAAGACGTACGATTCGATCGGGCGTCCGCTGCCGGGGCGCCGCAATATCGTCGTATCGCGCAATCCGGATCTGAAGATTGAAGGATGCGAAGTGGCCGGTTCGCTGGTGGATGCGATGCGCATGTGTGTGGGCGCCGAGGAAATCTGCCTGATCGGCGGCGCGCAGTTGTACGCAGAATCGTTGGCGAGTGCCGACAAGGTCGTCGTGACGGAGATCGCCAAGGCCTTCGAAGGCGATGCCCACTTCCCGGATCTCTCGGCTGCGCAATGGCGCGAGACCGCGCGTGAAACCCATCACTCGCCCGCGCCGAACGATTTCGATTACTCGTTCGTTACGTACGAACGCGTCTGACACTGTCGCCCGGCTGTCCGGGCGATCCTCAGATGTTCAGGTTCACGCGCGGCACGTCAGCGGCCGCGCCATCGCCTTCACACACATTCCCGACCGACGCGCCCGTTGCCACGTAGACACGATCACGCCCCAAGCGTTTCGCTGCGTATAGCGCCTCATCGGCCAATGCAATCAACCGCTCCGGCGTATCTCGCGCATCCCCTTGCTGCGGTACGTGCGTTGCGCATCCGACGCTGACGGTCACGACACCCTGCGGTCCCGCCCCCGGGATCGCCAACGCACGTACGGTCTCCGTCACGCGCGTGGCTACAAAATGTGCGCCCTTGCCATTCGTCTCAGGCAACACGATCACGAACTCCTCTCCCCCGTAGCGCGCGACGAGATCGGTTGGGCGGTGCGTCGAGCGCATCAACGCCAGTGCAACGTGCTCAAGGCATTCGTCGCCCACGGGATGGCCATGTTCGTCGTTGTAGCGCTTGAAATGGTCGACATCGACCATCAGCAGCGACAGAGGATGTCCGGCGCGACGCGCTTGCTCGAAGTCACCGGGAAAACGATCGTTGAAGTAGCGGCGATTGTAGATGCCGGTCAGGGCATCGCGATTGCTGTACTCGATCAGGCGCAGATGCGCGCGCGTGAGTTCGCGATACAGGCGCGTCACCTCCCACACCAGCACGCAAACAAGGAGGCCCGGCGCCGACATGCTGAAAAAGCGGGCGAGATACCAGCCGAGCGAGAAGCGAACTGTGCTCATCAGGCTCAGCACGGTGTCCGTCACGCAAGCCAGTACGGCCAGTGCGACCCAAAGATCGAGAACAGTACGCAACCGCCCTACACCCAGCACGACACCGAGGGCCATGAGATTGAGCACGAGCAGAACGATGCCGGTTCCGCCGCCAGAGAAGTCGCCTGGCGCAGTGGCCGGCAACAAGGCCGGCGGTAGTCGCACGGTCAGCGCCGTCAAACACAGCAGCACGCCCACGACCCACGGTAGCCCCACGTAAAGCCAGAGGCGTTGGCCGACCGGGAGCAATTGGGTCACGAGCTTCGGCGTGAAATTCGATAGATAGAGGCGCTGCGAGAGCATCGCGATGACGACGAGCGTCGGGAATCCCGCATGCCAGAAGACCCAGATCCAGCCGGATGTCGTCGGATGGGCGCCAAACAATCCCGTGGGGGCGAAAAGTCCGGGGAACGTCAACAACTGCATCGCCACAGTCATCGCCGTAAAAGCGTAGGCACCGGCAAGCCAACCAAACACGGGCAAACGGCTGACCCGAAATTGCGCAGAAAGCAGATACGCCACGATCGCCGCCGTCGTGAACACGGTCAGCCCGCACATGGGCAGAAAGGGGGCGACGGCTGGCAGCATCGCGGTCGCTTGCGGTGCCGCCAGGATCAAGGCGGCGAGGATGACGATCGCCAGACAGCCGGCAAAAGCCCGCTGTCCGCGCGAAGCGTGCTCCATCAGAAAGCCGTCCATGGAATCTCTTCCTCCTGTCGAGCGCGATGCCGAATCGACGGAGCCTCGTCGGCGGCGTCGCCGTGAGTGCCCGCGGCCGAATAGCCGCAGCATGCACCAATTCCGACGGCCTGCCAACGTGCCTTGCGTTGGTGTTGCCTTTCGGCCTCCGTCCACAAAAAGAGAAACGGCGTCGACCAGCTATCTTCGAATAGCCCGTCGACGCCGTTGGCGTCACTTCATGGCATTGGCCGGTAACGTTCGAATATGCGTTTTGAACGCGCCTTCGTCCCGTGCCCCTTTCGGGACTTAACCGCCCAGATACGCCTCCAGCACACGCGGATTCCCGAGCAGATTCCGGCCAGTGTCCTCCAACACGACCTTGCCGGTCTCCAACACGTAACCGTGCTGAGCAATCTTGAGTGCCTGACGCACGTTCTGCTCGACCAGGAAGATGGTCAACCCATCGGCATTGATCTCCTTGAGCGTGGCGAAAATGCCCTGCACGATGATCGGCGCCAACCCCATCGACGGTTCGTCGAGCAACAACAGCTTCGGACGCGCCATCAGCGCACGGCCGATCGCCAGCATCTGTTGCTCACCGCCGGACAGATTGCCCGCCATCTGGTCGATACGCTCTGCGAGCCGCGGAAAACGCTCAAGCACCTTGTCCAGATCCGGCTTGATGTTCTGCTTGTCGCGTCGCGTGTACGCCCCCAGTTCGAGATTCTCGCGCACCGACATGGTGGTGAGCGTGGCACGCCCTTCTGCCACCTGCACCAACCCGCGCTGCACGATCTTGTTGGGCGCCAGGCCGCCAATGTCCTCACCTTCGAAGACAATGGTTCCCGCCTGCTTCTTGATGAGGCCGGACAGCGCAAGCAACGTGGTTGACTTGCCCGCACCGTTCGCGCCGACGAGCGACGTGATCTCATGCTCGCGCAACGCAAAGTCGACACCCTTCACGGCCTCGATATGCCCATAGGCTACTTTCAGGCCCTTCACTTCGAGCAGCGCGCTCATGCCTTGTCCTCCGCGCCAGCCGCCAGGGCCGCCACATCGTCATCGTCATCGCGGCCCAGATAGGCTTCAATGACCTGCGGATTGTTCTTGATCTCGTCCGGTTTGCCTTCGGCAATGATGCGGCCGAAGTTCAGCACGGCAATGCGCTCGCACAGCCCCATCACGAAGCGCATGTCGTGTTCGATCATGAAGATCGTGTAACCGCGCGCCTTGATGTTCTCGATCTCGCTCATCAGATCGACCTTCTCGCCGGTGTTCATGCCCGCGACCGGCTCGTCGAGCAACAGCAGTTTCGGCTCGGTTGCCAGCGCGCGCGCCAACTCCAGCTTGCGCTGATCGCCGTACGAGAGGTTGTCCGCAATGTCGTACGCCTTATGGTCGAGCTTGACCCACGAAAGCAGCTCGTGCGCACGCTCGCGCGAGCGCTTCTCCATATCGCGGAAGCCCGGCAACGACAGCAACAGCCCCGCCGGACCATACGTGAGATGGCGATGCATGCCGACCACGACGTTCTCGATCAGCGTCATCTCCTTGAAGATGCGGATGTTCTGGAACGTACGCGCAATACCGCGCTGCGTAATCCGGTGCGGCTTCTCGCCCACCAGACTCTCGCCGTTGAACGTGATGCTGCCGCCCGTGGGCTGCAACAGGCCGGTGATCAGGTTGAAAACGGTCGTCTTACCTGCACCGTTCGGGCCGATCAGGCCAAAGATCGTACCTTGCGGGACTTCGATGTTCACGTCCTGCAACACGTGAAGGCCACCGAAGCGCTTGGAAATATTGGAAAGCTTAAGCATGTCGTGTCCTCCGTGCGCTTACGTGGAAGACGCCGAACGCGCCTTGCCGGCACGGAACCAACGGCGAAAACGCATCGGGTCCCAGATGCCCTTGGGCAGGAACAGCACGATCAGCACCAGGATCAGGCCGTTGACCACGAGACGGAAGTCGTTGAACGCGCGCAGCAGTTCCGGCAACAACGTCAGAATCGTACTGCCGAGCACCGGGCCCACGAGACCGTTGATACCGCCGAGAATCGCCATCGTCAGAATTTCGACGCCACGGTCGAAACCGAATTCGTTCGGTCCGATGAAGAACGTCAAATGTGCGTTGAGCGCACCGGCTAAACCGGCCAACACCGCGCCGAGCACGAACGCCAGCATCTTGTAGCCGGTGACGTTGATGCCCATGAGGCCGGCTGCCGTCTCATCTTCCTTGATGGCTTCGAATGCGCGTCCCACCTTCGAACGACGCAGACGCCACAGCACCGCCAGCACGATCACGACAGCCGCCGCGACATGCCACCACTGCGTGAGTTGCGGAATGCCGTTCAGACCGAGCGCGCCGCCCGTCAGATCCTCCGTGTTCAGGATGAGCACGCGCACGACTTCGCCGAAACCGAGCGTCGCCATGGCCAGATACACGCCGGACAGACGCAGCGTCGGCTTGCCGATGATGAACGCGATCAGCGCCGGCGCAGCCATGCCGCCAGCGAGCGACACGGCAAACGGCGCGTCGTAATTCATCGTCAGCAGTGCCGCGCTGTACGCGCCAATGCCCATGAACGCCGCGTTAGCCATTGCCAGCATGCCGCACGAGAGCGTGAGGTAAATCGACAGTGCCAGCAACGCATTGGTACCCAACGTCAGCACCAGATTGCTGTACACCGCCCAGAAATTATTGAACCAGTCCATTGCGCCCCCGTGATTACGCTTTGCGTTCGAGCACTTTGCCGAACAACCCCTGCGGACGCACCAACAGGATCAGGAACAGAAGGCCGAACGCCACGGCATCGCGCATGTTCGAGCCGATGTACGCCACCGACAGCACTTCGGCGAAGCCGAGGAACAAGCCGCCGATCATCGCGCCGCGAATATCACCCATGCCGCCGAGAATGATCACGGCGATGCCCTTGTGCAGCATCGGCTGCCCCATGAGCGGAAACACGGCGTTGGAGTAAAGGCCGATCAGCACGCCAGCCATACCGCCCAGACCTGCGGCAGCGAACGACGTCGCCAGAAACAACCCTTCGACGTTGATGCCCAGCAGATACGCCGCCTTCGGCGATTCGGCAATGGCACGTAGCGCACGTCCCAATTGCGTCTTCTTGATCGTGGTAATGAGCACGGCCATGAGCGCAAACGAGATGAAGATGATCGCCAGTTCAAGCACCGTCATATGAACGCCGGCCACCGTGAGCGTGTCCTGCGAGACGATGTCGTACGGAAAACGCAGGTTCTCCGCGCCGAAAATACCCTGAACGCCGTTGTTGAGCAGAATGCCCACGCCAATGGTCGCGATCATCGGAATCAGGTGAGGCGCACCGCGCTTGCGCAACGGTTTTAGCACCAGTACATCGATGATCAGGCCTAGCAGGCCAGCGACGACGACGGCCGTGAGAATAGCCGCCCATAGCGGTAGATGCAGGCGCACGACAGCTTGCAGTGCCGCATAGGCACCGACCATGAAAACCGCGCCGTGTGAAAGATTGATAACGCCGAGGATGCCGAACACGAGTGTGAACCCGAGCGCGAACAAGGCGTACACGCACCCGAGGGAGAGCGCGTTGACGAGTTGCTGTTCCAGCATGGTGTGTATTCCAGCCTAAGGGACGGGAGCGCGCGTCGTATGGGGGGCGACGTGCGCCAGAAACGCCGATGGGCGTAGCGCCTTTCGGCCCTACGCCCATGCGGACTTCTTCAAGTACTGCCGGGCTACTTACTTCTCGATGACGTACTTGCCACCCTTCGTCACACTGACGATCGGTGCTTGTTGTGCGTCATAGCCGGCCGGCTTGCCGTTCTTGCCCATGGCCTGACGGAAAGCGAACTTGCCCGTCGCGCCTTCATGCGTGACCTTCGGCAGCGCGTCGCGCAGTGCCTTGCGATCCGCTTCCAGATTGCCCGAGACCTTCACGTTCTTGAGCGCGTCTGCCGCGATGTACATGGCGTCATACGACTGCGCGGCGAACTGGTCCGGCGCCACGTTGTACTTCGCCTTGTAAGCGGCGATGAACTTCGTGTTGGCCGGCGTGTTGTTCTCGATCGACCACGGGCTACCCACCCACAGGCCGTCCGAGCTGCCCTTGGCCAGATCGAAGATCTTGACCGAGTTCATGCCGTTGCCGCCGATGAACGGCACGTTGATCCCCAGTTGACGCGCCTGCACCATGATCGGTGCGCCTTCGGCGATCAGCGCCGACAGCACGATGGCGTCCGGGTTGGTGGCCTTGATCTTCGTGAGCTGAGCCTTGAAGTCCACATCGCCCTTGGCGAACGTTTCGGTCGTCGTCGTCGGGATCTTCAGGTCTTCAAGCGCCTTCTTGAAGTTGTCGTAACCGCTCTTGGTGAACACATCGTCGTTACCGTACAGCACGGCAACCTTCTTGATGCCCGTGTGCTTGGCCGCAACCTTGATGGTCTCCGGCAGCACGTCGGCTTCCGTCACCGAGTTGCGGAAGATATAGTCGCCAATGGAGGTAATGCCGTCAGCCGTGTTCGACGTGCCGAAGGCCACCGTCTTGCCGGCTTGTGCGATCGGATCGGCAGCCTGTGCCGAATTCGACAGCGTCGGACCGAACACCATGAGCACCTTGTCCTGGAAGATCAGCTTCTTGAAAACGTTGATCGCCTCTTCCTTCTTGCCCTGTTCGTCTTCGATCTGAAGTACGAGCTTGTTGCCGTTGACGCCGCCGGCCTGGTTGATTTCGTCAGCCGCGAGCTGGAAACCGTTCTTGATGGCAGCGCCATACTGCGCCGCGCCGCCCGACAGCGCCTCGGCCACACCGATCTTCAGATCGGCTGCGTGGGCCGCAGCCACCATCCCCGTGGCAACAAGTGCGCTCAGCAACTTGGTCATGGTGCTTTTCATGAGTCCTCTTCCTCCAATACCTAGTCTCTAGTTATGAGAAGGCGCGCCTTGTGAGCGCGCCCGTTACCCTAACTACCGTGTCCGTTCTTAAGCCACGGCTTAAGAAAACTCCTAAGCATATCGCAAACCGCTTCAGACTGACACGATAATTGAGCATTTGCCCCGCGATGGCGCACAAACGCAACGTGTTTGTGGCGCCATCGCAGACTTTTGCAGCATCAATGACCAGCAATGGTCATTTGTTCAATCAGGATTGACCCGACCTCTTTCGTGCCACGCACCAGCGTGTCTGCTCCGATCGCAACGATCTGCCGGAACATGTCGTTCAGATTGCCCGCCAGCGTGATTTCTTCGACCGGGTACTGGATTTCGCCATTCTCGACCCAGAAACCGGACGCGCCGCGCGAGTAATCCCCCGTCACATAGTTCACGCCCTGCCCCATCAGCTCGGTCACGAGCAACCCGGTGCCGAGCTTGCGCAGCATGGCGCGGAAGTCATCGGTCGGCGCCGTCAGCTTGCTGTACATGCGCAGGTTGTGCGAACCGCCGGCATTGCCGGTCGTTTGCATGCCGAGCTTGCGGGCCGAATAGGTCGACAGGAAGTAGCCTTGCACCACGCCATCGCTAACGACATCGCGAGCACGCGTCTTCACGCCTTCCTCGTCATACGGCGCGCTGCCCATGGCACGCGGCACGTGCGGGTCTTCGTGAATGCCTACGTGATCGGCAAACACGGGCTTGCCCAGCGTGTCGACGAGGAACGTCGCCTTGCGGTACAACGCCCCACCGCTCACGCCCTGGACGAACGCCCCGAGCAGTCCGGCAGCAAGCGGCGCCTCGAAGAGGACCGCACACTTGCGCGTGGAAAGCTTGCGAGCGTGCAGTCGAGCCAGCGCCCGTTCGGCGGCATACCGGCCAACCGCTTCGGGCGAGGCCAGATCGCCCGCAGCACGCTTGGACGAATACCAGTCGTCACGCTGCATATGGCTGCCGGAACCGGCAATCGGCGACACCGACAGGTAATGACGGGAATACGGATAACCCGACAGGAAGCCACGCGTCGTGCCAAGCATGAACTGCGAATGCTGGGCCGAGACGCCTGCGCCTTCGGAATTCCGGATGACAGGGCTCACATCGAGCGCTGCTTTCTCGGCGCGCCGCGCCAGTTCGACGGCTTCGTCTGCCGTGATGTCCCACGGATGGAACAGCGACAGATCCTGCGGGCGCATTTCGAGCAGCTCGGACTCGGCAAGCCCTGCGCAATCGTCTTCTGCTGTGAAACGGGCAATGTTGTAGGCGGCGTCGACGGTGTCGTGCAGCGCCTTGCGGGAGAAATCGGACGTGCTGGCGTTACCGCGACGCTGGCCGATGAAAACGGTCACGCCGACCAGCTTGTCGCGGTTGCGCTCGATGGTCTCGACCTTCCCGCGCCGCACCGAAACCGACAGGCCGTCGCCCTCGGATATTTCGGCCGCGGCGTCGGTTGCGCCAAGCGAACGGGCGTACTGCAAGACGTCGCTGACGATTTCCTTGAGTTGATCCTGGGTATGCGTGAAGTGCTGGGTCGCTTGGGACATCGGCGCGATTCGGTCAGTGGCTGAATAGGAACCGCCATCTTAGCGCGACTTGCGCGCCGTCGTGCGTAGCCCAGGCAACTATTTGGACGCCGCGCGCCGCGTTACAATAGCGGCTATGACGCACATTCAACGCTTTAACCGTATCGCCCACAGCGAGCTTTCCGACGAAGGCCCGAGCAAATCCCAGCGCAAGCGCGAGTCGCATGCCCTTCAGGATCTGGGCGAAGAACTGGTCAACCTGGCCAAGGACGCGCTCGCCCGCGTGCCGATGCCCGAAAACCTCGAACGCGCCGTCCGGGATTGCCGCACGATCACCGCGCATGAAGGCCGCCGCCGCCAAATGCAGTACGTCGGCAAGCAAATGCGCACGCTGGACGAAAAGGAAATCGAGGCCATTCAACGTGCCCTGGACGTTATCAAGGGCGTCTCCAAGGCAGAAACCGCCAAGCTGCACGCGCTGGAACGCTGGCGCGAACGCTTGCTGGCCAAGGACGAGGCGCTGACCGAGCTGGTCACCCAGCACCCCACGGCAGATGCTCAGCAACTGCGCACGCTGATTCGTAACGCCCGCCGGGAGCAGGCAACGCAGAAGCCGCCCAAGGCTTTCCGCGAACTCTTCCAGGTACTCAAGGATTTGCTGGGCACCGGCTCGACAGAGACCGAAACTTCGGACGACGCCGATAACGATCTGCCGGAATTCCCAACGCGCGAGGATTACTGATGATCACGCGCTCACATCCGGACGAACTTCGCGTAGGGCTGGTGTCGATCAGCGACCGAGCCAGTCAGGGCACCTATGAAGATCAGGGCATTCCGGCGCTGCAAGCCTGGCTGGGCAGCGCCCTGACGTCGCCCTGGGTTGCCGAAACGCGCCTGATTCCCGACGTTGCCGACGGTATCACTGCGACGTTGATCGAGCTCGTCGATTCAATGCAATGCGATCTGGTCCTCACGACCGGCGGCACCGGCCCGGCCCGTCGCGATGTCACGCCCGAAGCCACGCTTCGCGCGGGCACCAAGGAAATGCCGGGCTTCGGCGAGCAGATGCGCCAGATCAGCCTGCGCTTCGTGCCCACGGCCATCCTTTCGCGTCAGGTTGCCGTGATTCGCGAGACGGCGGATCATGCCGCACTCATCATCAATCTGCCCGGCCAGCCGAAGTCCATCAAGGAAACTCTTGAAGGATTGCGCGACGCCGAGGGCAAATCGGTCGTGCCGGGCATCTTTGCCGCGGTTCCCTACTGCATCGATCTGATCGGTGGCCCGTATATCGAAACCGAGGAGACGGTCTGCAAGGCGTTCCGCCCCAAGAGCGCGATTCGGGCACCGAAACCCGCCTGATCGACCGGCCTCCCCCTCATTTCTCTCCTGAGTCCAGAAAACAAAACGCCAGCGAATCCGCTGGCGTTTGTCTATGTGCCGATGAAGTTCTCAGGCCGGAGCGCCCGGCACGGAAGTCTTCAAAAAATGCTCACGGTAGTACACCAGTTCGTCGATCGACTCATGGATATCGGCGAGCGCGGTGTGGGCGGCGCGCTTGGTGAAGCCCTTGTATACGGTGGGCTCCCAGCGGCGGCAAAGCTCCTTGAGGGTGCTGACGTCCAGATTCCGGTAGTGGAAGAACGCTTCGAGCTTCGGCATGTAACGCGCCATGAACCGACGATCCTGGCAAATCGAATTGCCACACATCGGCGACTTGTTGGGCGGCACGTACTGATTCAGGAATTCGATCAGTTGCGCCTCCGCCGACGCCTCGTCCACCGGCGACGCCTTGACGCGATCGATCAGCCCCGAGCGGCCGTGCGTCGACTTGTTCCAGTCGTCCATGCCGTCGAGCACGGCGTCGGACTGGTGGATGGCGAACACCGGGCCTTCGATGCGGCGCGTCAGAGCCGAGTCGGTCACGACGACCGCCACCTCGATGATCCGGTCGCTATCGGGCTGCAACCCGGTCATTTCCATGTCGAGCCAGACCAAATTGAATTCGGCGCGTGCAAGCGTCGTTTCGGCGTCGGCAGGCGTGGGATTTTGGGATGGAAGGGAGGACATGATCGGAAGACTCTGGAAAACGCATCGGTAGGCGACCGGCACGGCGCCTCACCGGTCGAAAGAACTTATAATTCTCGCATACTTCGGATTCTTCTAAAGCGCATGTTCACTTATCTCTTCGTGATCTTCCTGCTGGCGATGGTCATGACCAAGCTCTGGCTGGCCGCCCGTCAGGTTCGCCATGTGGTCGCTCATCGGGCGACGGTGCCCGAGCGATTCGCCGACACGATCACACTGACCGACCATCAGCGTGCCGCCGATTACACCGTGGCACGTACCCGCCTCGGCATGGCCGAAATCTTCGCGCAAGCCGTGTTGCTGGTCGCCTTTACGTTGCTTGGCGGGCTGAACCTGTTGCATATCGGCATCTCCGAATGGCTCGGTGAAGGCTACGTCGGCCAAATTGCGCTGATCGCGGCGGTCCTGTTGATTTCCGGCATCGTCGATCTGCCCTTCACCTATATCCGGCAGTTCGTTATCGAGCAGCGCTTCGGCTTCAACCGGATGTCGCTCGGCCTTTTTATTGCCGACATGGTGAAAGGCACGGCCGTGGGTGTCGTGCTCGGATTACCCCTGCTGTTCGTCGTGCTCTGGCTCATGGACCGCGCCGGCCCGCTCTGGTGGGTGTACACGTGGGTGGTCTGGGTGGCGTTCAACCTGTTCGTGCAGTTCATTTTTCCGCACGTCATCGCCCCGATGTTCAATAAATTCGAGCCACTCTCGGACGTATCGCTCGCACAACGCATCGAGGGACTCATGCAACGTTGTGGATTTGCCGCACGCGGCCTGTTCGTGATGGACGGCTCGAAGCGCTCAGCCCACGGTAACGCCTACTTCAGCGGCTTCGGACGCGCCAAGCGCATCGTGTTCTTCGACACGCTGATCGAGCGACTCTCGCCCGCCGAAATTGAGGCGGTGCTGGCGCATGAGCTGGGACACTTCAAGCGCCGCCACATCACCAAGCGACTGGTTGTCGCCTTCGCCTTGTCGCTGGCATTCCTCGCCCTGCTCGGCTGGCTCACCGGCCGGACCTGGTTTTACACGGAACTCGGTGTCATGCCGTCGATGACAGGCAGCAACAACGCGCTGGCACTCGTACTCTTCTTCCTCGTGCTGCCCGTGTTTGGATTTTTTGCCAGCCCGCTGAGTAGCCTCACGTCGCGCAAACATGAATTCGAGGCCGACGCCTTTGCCGCCAGCCAGACGCAAGCCAGCGATCTGGTGAATGCGCTGGTGAAGCTGTACCAGGACAATGCGTCGACGTTGACGCCCGACCCGGTCTACACCGCGTTCTATTACTCCCACCCTCCCGCGTCGCAACGCATCGATCGCTTGTTGGGGCACGCATGAAGCGCGGCGCCAAAGGTAGGGCATCGCTCACGGAGACGACAGCACAGGAACGACGTCATGGTCGCGTAGCAGCGGCCCACGGGCGTCATTACGTCGTCGAAGCCGACGACGGTGAGACGGTGCTTTGTTTCCCGCGCGGCAAGAAGAGCGAAATCGCCGTCGGTGACGAAGTCGCGTGGGCACGTACGGGGGATCAGGGTGTCATCGAAGAAATTCTGCCGCGCCGCAATCTCCTCTATCGCTCCGACCAGTTCAAGAGCAAGCTTTTTGCGTCCAACATCGATCAACTGGTGATCATGCTGGCGACGGAGCCGTACTTTAGCGAGGACTTGCTCGGCCGCGCACTCGTCGCTGCGGAAGCCAACGAGTTGCGCCCGCTGATCGTGCTCAACAAGACCGACGTGACGCAGGCGTTACCGGCGGCACGTGAGCGTCTGGCACCGTATCGTGCATTGGGCTACGAAGTCCTCGAAGTGTCGGTGCGCGCAGATCCGGAAGCGGCGAAGGCGCAGTTGCTGCCGCGTCTGGCGCATCAGGCGTCGTTGCTACTGGGGCAATCCGGCATGGGGAAATCGAGCCTGGTGAATCTGGTCGTACCTAACGCCGATGCCGCAACACGTGAAATCTCGACCGTACTGAACTCAGGCAAGCACACGACGACGTTCACGCGCATCTTTCATCTGCCGGAAGGCGGTTTGCTCATCGACTCTCCGGGGTTCCAGGAGTTTGGGCTGCATCACCTCAAGGAAGGCGCACTGGAGCGTGCATTTCCCGAGTTTCGTCCGCTACTCACGGGATGCCGGTTCTATAACTGCCATCACCTGAAAGAGCCGGGTTGCGCGATTCTGGAGGCCGTAGCCGACGGACGCGTCTCGCAACAACGCCACGCCCTGTACGCGCAACTCGTCCACGAATCCGAGCAACAGATTCCGTATTGATTGCGGACGTAAGCCTTCCCGAAAAACAAGAAACCCCGCATTTGCGGGGTTTCTCATTGGTGGTGTCGTATTACCAGGCGTCAGCCAAGCCAGACGGCCAACGTGAGCAGAAGCAATAGCAACATCCACAGCAGAACGGCTCGCCACACCAGCCCCACAGCGGCCTGCAACGTACGCGGCGTACACTCGCCACCGACCGGCAGCACGGCGTCGTCTCCCTGATTCAGCGCGTCGACACTCGACACTTCCGCCAGTGGCCCCGTGAGACGCGCCCCAAGTGCACCACTACCTGCGGCGAGCAAGATCCCTTCGTTTTCGTTCGGCCATTGCTTGGCGTAATGGCGCCATGCGTAGATCGCATCTTCAAAGTTGCCGACGATTGCAAAGCCAATCGCCGTCAGACGCGCAGGCACCCAATCGATCACGTAGAATGCCTTGCGCGCGAACGCACCGAATGCCGGGCTGCGATCAGGCGCAGGCTCGGTCCAGCGACGCGAAAGATACTCGGCGAGGCGGTATAGGACGGCGCCGGCCGGCCCCACGGGCATCAGGAACCAGAAGAACACGCCGAACACGTGACGGTGCGACGCAATCACGGCATGCAAAAGCGTGTGCCGCACAATCTCGTCCACCGGCATATCCACGGTATCGATACCGATCCATTGGCGCAGGATTTCACGGGCCTCATTCACGTTGTCGTTATTCAGCGCAACGTGGATGTCGGTGAAATAGTGACTGAATTGCCGAAACCCCATCGTCAGGTAGACGATGAGGACGTTCCAGGCAAACCCCAGGAAAATATTGACCCGCATCAGCAGGTAGTACACCACGCCGACAACCAGCACGAACGGCACCACGACGACCAGCCAGGCGAGCACGCCGTGACGCGGTTGACCGGCGTCGAACGATTGCGAGGTGTGAGCCGCGTGGGAACGAATCAGGTTGTAAATCGGGTTTTGCGTGGAGAGGGCACGCACCTGCTCGAGGATCAGCGCGAGGAGTACCGAGAAGAATGTCATGCGTGCGATCAGATCACCAGACGGAATGGTGTAACGATAGCACAGCTTCTCGCAAATGCCCGCCCCATGCGCCTTGGCGACGCACGCATATCCCGATTTCAGCGGAGCTTTCGCACCTCCGAATCGCGTTTCGCGTCAGGCCCGCAGGAGACGGTAGAAATTCCGCAGCATGCCCGCCGTCGCGCCCCAGATGAAATACTCGCCGCCAGCGGCCTTTGGATAAGGCATGGCGTAGAACCTGCGCTCACCGACCTGATAGTTGAAGACGCGAATCTGGTGATGCGCAGGATTCATCAGAAAATCCAGCGGGACCTCGAAGATTTCATCCACTTCCCCGGTGTCCGCCACGAGATCGAACGGCGGCGTGACCAGCCCTACGACCGGCGCAACGCGAAAACCCGTGCCCGTCACATAGTCGGGCAAGCTTCCGATCACCTCCACCGCACCGGCATCCAGGCCGATTTCCTCGTGCGATTCACGCAATGCGGTCGCGATAGGCGTGGGATCGTCCGGCTCTCGGCTTCCGCCCGGGAAACTCACCTGGCCGGCATGCGTGCTCAGGTGCTGCGTCCGCTTCGTAAGCAACACGGTCGTTCCGTGCGGGCGCATGACCAACGGCACCAGGACCGCAGCGGCACGCGGCGTGAACAACGTGGGGGACACAACTTCGACGACACCGGACTCGGGCGTCCAGATCGGGGGGCAGGCGAGACGGTCCCGCAACGCCGAAGGGGTCAACCGCTCCGCCGGCACCGCTGGCTCGCCCTCGCCCGTCGAGACGATGGGTAACGCTTCCGGATGCAGGATGAGAGGTGGCGCCACGTAGACCTTTGTTGATGATTAACTTCGCTATTTTAGCGAGGATGCTGAAAACGCGTGACCGCAAAGAAAATACGATTCACACGGCTATTCGCGGCATACCTGCGTTATGACGCACTGCCACAACCGCATAAATGCGACGCGGCGAAACGAAAAAAGCACCCCGAAGGGTGCTTTTTCCATGCGGCTTTTGCTGTGCCCGACCACGAGGTCGTCGGGCATAGCGGCGTCCGATTTACTCGGCAGCGACGGTCTTGCTCTTGAACGTGAGCTTTTCCTTGATACGTGCCGACTTGCCCGAACGCTCGCGCAGGTAGTACAGCTTGGCGCGACGAACGTCACCACGACGCTTGACTTCGATGCTGGCGATCAGCGGCGAGTACGTCTGAAACGTACGCTCAACGCCTTCACCCGACGAAATCTTGCGAACGATGAAGCCCGAGTTCAGGCCACGGTTACGCTTGGCGATCACCACGCCTTCGTATGCCTGAACGCGCTTGCGGTTACCTTCAACCACGTTCACGTTGACGATCACGGTGTCGCCCGGGGCGAAGTCGGGAATCGTCTTGTTCGCGGTCAGACGCGCGATTTCTTCTTGCTCGATCTTAGCGATCAGATTCATTTACCACTCCTAGTGCCATCGTGTCGGCGTTATATACCGGCGAACCGGCCCCGACAGAGGATGGGGTCAAACCGAATGCCGTCCCCATGACGACATCCGAACCTACCTGGCCGACGAATCGGCCTGTAGGCCTGCCAGCCATGCCTCGTCGGCACGACTGAGCAATCCGTTGGCACGCGCGCTTTCGATCAGATCGGGGCGCTTGTGCCAGGTATTGGCCAACGCCTCGCGACGCCGCCATTTTTCAATCTCTGCGTGATGCCCACCCAACAAGACATCGGGTACGCGCACGCCTTCGTACTCTTCGGGTCGCGTGTAATGCGGACAATCGAGCAACCCGTTGACGAAACTATCTTGCTCCGCCGACTGCTCGTCGTTCAGCGCCCCCGGCAACAGCCGGATCAGCGAATCCATCAGCGCCATGGCAGGCAACTCCCCACCCGACAGCACGAAATCGCCAACGCTGACCTCTTCGTCCACCACGCGATCGATCAAACGCTGATCGATGGCCTCGTAACGACCGCAGAGCAGGATCAACCCCTGCTCTTGCTCCCGCATTTCGACAACCCGACGATGCGTCAGCGGCTTGCCTTGCGGCGACATCAACAACACCCGGCCGCGCGGCACACCGACTTCCGCCTGTGCAGCCTTCGCAGCAGCAATCGCATCATCAAGCGGCTTGGCGAGCATGACCATACCCGGACCACCGCCATAAGGACGATCATCGATCGTGCGGTAATTGTTATGCGTGAAATCACGCGGATTCCAAAACCGCAGACCGTAGCGCGACTGCTTGAGCGCCCGGCTGGTGACGCCCCAGTCGGTCAGTGCCCGAAACATCTCGGGAAAGAGCGTGACGACGTCAAACTGCATCAGACCGGTTCCGTCCAGAGGTGCCCGGACGCCATAACGGCCGGGCGATCAATCGGTATCTCAATAATCGAGACCCCAGTCAGCCACGATATGCCCCGCCTCGACATCGACGGTCTGGACATATTGGCCAACGAAGGGGATCAACCGCTCAGCGGTCTTCGCCGGCTTGCCATCGACTGCCGGCACGTCGTACGCCACACGCAACACAGTGTGCACGCCGTTATCCAGCAGACCGACAACCTTGCCAAGCAACTCATCCTGCAAGTTCGTCACCTGGGCACCGATCAGATCGACCCAGTAGAACTCATCTTCACCTGCGGTCGGGAACGCGCTACGCGGCACCCAGACCTGAAGCCCTTTGAGCGCCTCGGCCGCCGTCCGGTTTTCGCTGCCGCGCAATTGCGCGACTACGGTTCCCGAATGCGCGCGACTATAAAGCACATTGGCTTTGGTGTACTCCGGTGCACCAGGGCGACGGAAATACCAGCACTCTGCGGACAAGAGGCTTTCGCCTTTCCCCGTGTGCGGCTGCACCTTGATCCAGCCACGAATCCCGTAGGCATCACCGATGTATCCCAGCTCGACGAGATCGTCGGGGACTTCGATCACCGGGGCAAGCACCTGCTCTGCGCGCATGCCTGAGGCGCGACGCGCTTCAGCACCGATCTTCAGCGGTACCCGCTCACGTGCGGAACGAACCATGCAATCCAACCTTGTGACGAACACACGGCGATGCCTGCTCTAGATTGCTCCGGAGCAGGCATCGCCGTTCAATTCTCATGCCGCCGGCAAACCGACAGCAATGCGTACAGCTCGACTATCTGAAAGCTTAGGCAGCAGCCTTGGCGCCTTGCTTGATCAGACGAGCCACGGTCGGCGACAGTTGTGCGCCAACGCCTTGCCAGTACGTCAGACGGTCTTGAGCAATGCGCAGACCTTCCGTGCCTTCGGCAGCGACCGGGTTGTAGAAGCCAATACGCTCGATGAAGCGGCCATCGCGGCGGTTACGCGAGTCGGTTGCAACGATGTTGTAGAACGGGCGCTTCTTCGCGCCGCCGCGAGCCAGGCGGATAACGACCATATTAAATCCTTGTGAATCCAGAAGTGTTCGGACAGAAAACGCGTGATTATAGCGCAAAACCCTCGTCAAAACAAACACTTCGCCAAATGCAGATGTGTGCCGTCGAGCGGCGCCCGAATTAGGCGGCTTGTGCGGCGTCGCCGCGCCCCGGCGAGCACTGGTCTACAATGCACGCATCCTTTGCGTGAAGCGAGTCCTGCATGCGACGATTTCCCGATGGATGGCAGTTCCTCCTAGGCGCGATATTGCTCTTCGCCGCCCAATTCGCTGCAGCGCGCGACGCGCTTCCGATTGAACGCCTGTCGCTGCCACCCGGCTTTTACGTCGAAGTTCTCTCGGATCAGGTGCCCGGCGCACGCGGTATGGTGCTGGGCCCGAAGGGCACCCTGTTCGTGGGAAGCCGTGGCCAAGGCAACGTCTACGCCATTACGCTGGATCCATCTCGCGCGTACGCCGCCAAAGTCCGCACGATCGCATCGGGACTGAACATGCCGGTAGGCGTGGCCATGCGTAACGGCACACTCTATATCTCTGCCGTCTCACGCATCCTCAAACTCGAAGATATCGAGAACCGGCTGGACAGCCCGGGCAAGCCGGTCACCCTCTACGACAAGCTGCCGACCGAAACCCACCACGGATGGCGATACATTGCCTTTGGCCCCGACCAACGCCTCTATGTCGGCGTCGGCGCACCGTGCAACGTCTGCAAGCGAGATGAAAATCGCTACGCCATGATCGGCAGCATGAAGCCCGACGGCACCGATTGGCGCGTCATCGCGCGCGGGGTGCGCAACTCGGTCGGATTCGACTGGCAGCCGGGCACCAATGCCCTCTGGTTCACCGACAACGGCCGCGACCTCCTCGGCGACGATGTGCCCGACGATGAACTGAACCGACTTTCCAGCGTCGGCGAGCATTTCGGATTCCCTTACTGCCATGCGGGCAACGTGTCGGACCCCGACTTCGGGCGCGAAAAGCCCTGCCGCAGCTTCACGCCGCCAAAAGCGAAACTCGGCGCACATGTCGCAGCGCTCGGCATGCGCTTCTATATAGGTAAACAATTCCCGGAGGAGTATCGCGGCAATATCTTCATCGCCGAGCACGGCTCCTGGAATCGCAGCAGCAAAGTGGGTTACCGAGTCGTGCGCATCGTTCTCGATGCGAAGGGTAACGTTGCAAAACAGGAGGTCTTTGCACAGGGCTGGCTGGACGATGGCGAGACCGTCTGGGGACGCCCCGTCGACCTGCTGACGTTGCCCGATGGCTCTCTGCTCATCAGCGACGACCACGCGGGTGCGATCTATCGCATCACATATCGAAAGCCATGACCTCGCTGCGCACGCCTTCGCACCGAAACCTCATGCCACATGGGGCGGCCGACCTCGATTGGGAAACATCCCCAACCCTACGCAAGGAACTGACCCTTTGTGCGCTAGGTCAACAACTCATGGTACTCACGGCACCGTTAGAACACACCATCCCCTGTTCAACGCGACATTCCGCCGTCCCTGCCCTCTCCGCAACTACCACCACATAACGATCATGACTCAACGCCTACTCTCGTTCCTGCCCTCCTCGCTCGCTACTTACCTGGCGACACTTATCGTTCCGGCGGCTCTGCTGGCCGGCTGCGCCGCACCGTCGGGCGGTGGCGCAAATCCGTCTTCGGGCACCGAAAACACCGCGGCTGCGACTGCCCCAACCGACATTCTGGGCACCTGGCAATTGGTGAAATGGGAAGGTGCAAGCGACGCCCCGAGTCTGCCGGAAGGCCGTGCAATCAACCTGACGTTCAACGATAAGGGAGCGTTTTCCGGCACCGGCGGCTGCAATCGCATTTTCGGTCAGTACACGATCGGGCCGGGCAAGGGTCAGGTTAGCCTTCAAGCCCCCGCAGCGACGCGAATGGCGTGCCCGGATTCGATGGCCTTCGAATCCCGCTATTTGAAGACGCTCGCGAGCGTCACCCGCTTCGAGCGCCGCGACACACAACTGACGCTGAGTACGTCGAATGGCGAAACGCTGACCTACGCATCGCAGACACTGCTCAATCGCCCCGTGGCTAACGCAGGAGCAGTGAAGACGGAAGACCGCATCCTCGATGTCGACTCGCAGATGGCCGATTGTGTAGGCGTCGCGCCGCGTAAGTGCCTGCGCGTGCGGACTGCCGACGATTCGGGCAAATCGCAGTGGGAGCTTTGGTACGCCCACATCGATGGCTTCGAGTGGAAGCCGGGCGTAGAATACCGCGTGAAAATTCATGGCGAGCCTGTCGCCAATCCGCCCGCCGATGCTTCGAGCATGCGTTGGACGCTGGTCGAAGTCATTCGCGAAACGCCTGCCCGATAACCATTCCCAATGAACGCAGTCGCCTATAAATCCAAAACCCTGACCGCCGGCCTTGCCATGCTGTTCGGCACGCTTGGCCTGCATCGCTTCTATCTTTATGGTGTTCGCGATCGCTTCGGCTGGGCCCATATCGTGGGCTCGGCCTGCGGCCTGGCGGGTTGGGGACTTCTGGTCACCAGCGAACTGCATTCGCTCGCGGGATGGGTACTGACGATTCTTGGCGCCATCTCGCTGTTTTCGGCCTTTCTCGCCGCCATCGTTTATGGCTTGCGTCCGGACGAGCGCTGGAACGCGCAATTCAACCCTCGTGCCGCAACCCAGTCCCGTTCGGGCTGGATTGCCGTCATCATCGTCAGCCTGTCGCTGTTTGTCGGCGCCATGCTGATGATGGTCGGCTTCGCTGTGGCGTTCCAGACTTACTTCGAAATTCACGACACGCCGAATCGCCTGTCGCAGTAACCCCAGATCGCGATGCCCAACGCCATATCCTCCAACGTCTTGCCAACGCTCGGTTTTGTCGGCGCCGGTCGTGTGGCGCGCGCGCTGGCGATCGCCGCAACTCGCGCCGGATACCACGTAACGGTCGTGGCAAGCCGGAATATCGCCAAAGCGCAACACATCGCGACGGCATTGCCGAAATGCAGCGCACTGTCCATTGATCAGCCCGACGCCATGAATGCCGTTTTCTCGCACGCGGATCTGGTGTTTCTCACGGTGCCGGACGACGCCATCGCCGACTGCGCGACGCATCTCGCGCCGCGTGCCGGACAAGCGCTTGTCCATTGCAGTGGCGCATCCGAAGTCGGGTTGCTTGAACCGTCGACGAAAAGCGGCGGGCATATCGGCGGTTTTCATCCGCTTTTTCTTTTCGCAGGACTTGAAGATGACGCGCCCCGCATGCGGGGCAGCGCCATCACCATTGAAGCCGAAGCGCCGCTGAACGAAGTCCTTCAGCGTTTCGCCAGCGATATCGGATGCCGCGCGCTGTCCATTGCGCCGGGCGAACGCATGCGTTATCACGCGGGCGCCAACTACGCGGCCAGTTTCCTGCTTTGCCTGCTCGACGAGGCAACGCACCTCTGGAAGGCCATTGGCATGAGCGAGACCGACGCGCGCGACGCCATCTGGCCGCTCGTCATGGGCACACTCGAAGCAGCTCGCGAGCGAGGGCTTTCCGGGGCGCTTGCCGGCCCCGTATCGCGCGGCGACGTCGGCATTGTTCAACGCCACACCGAGGCCCTGGCTGCCATGGGCGGCAACCATGCGACGCTCTATTCCTTGCTGACGCTTCGCGCCATTCACCTGGCCCGCCAGCGCCCGAACATGGACATAGCGGCGCTCGATACCATCGCCCGGACGATCGCCCCGTACGTGCCGCCGGTCATGCCCCCGCGCGACGCATGACGTCAACCACGACGTCCAGCCCGCCCAGCACATTGCCGCTACGCTGACGGACAAACTGGCAAGTTCGTCAAATACGTATCTCACTGCCGCTCTCCTTGGTCGAAATACTGTATAAAAACACAGTATAATGACGACAACTCCCTGCGCCTGCCCGGCGTTTCTTTCAGGGGGCGTTATTCAGGAGACGCGTCATGGCATCCTCGTTCGTGCCGCCCCCATCCCGTAAGGGCCGGGGCGCTATCGCCAACCTCGAATCCCGCTTCTCCGAGTACCGGCGAGAAAGCGACGAGAGCCGCCATGAATCGGACGTTGCCCAGGAATGCGAGGTCAAGTTCGTCACGCAGGTCGCGCTGGAAAACGCGCGAACGATCATCTCCCGCAATACTTCCGCGGATATCCCGTTCGATCGCTCGATCAACCCCTACCGCGGATGCGAGCACGGATGCACCTATTGCTTCGCGCGTCCGACGCATGCCTATTTGGGCCTCTCCCCCGGCCTCGACTTCGAAACCCGGCTCTACGCCAAGCACAATGCCGCAGAACGCCTGGACGCCGAGCTACGCAAGCGCGGCTATCAGCCTTCCCTGCTCGCACTGGGCGCAAACACCGATCCCTACCAGCCGATCGAGCGGGAATACGGCATCACACGCAGCGTGCTTGAGGTCCTGGAGCGCTTCGGCCATCCGGTGGGCATCACGACCAAATCGGCCCTCGTCACGCGAGACATCGACATCCTCTCGCGCATGGCGCAGCGGGGACTGGCGAGGGTGTTTATCTCAGTAGGAACGCTCGATGCGGAAATCGCCCGCAAGATGGAGCCACGCGCGAATACGCCACCCAAACGCATTGAAGCCATACGCAAGCTGACGGATGCCGGCATTCCCACGGGCGTTATCGTGGCGCCGATCGTGCCCGCGCTCACCGATTTCGATATCGAGCGGGTGCTGACGACGGCCGCCGAGGCGGGTGCAACGTATGCCGCCTACGTGATGCTGAGACTACCGAGAGAGGTTCACGACGTTTTCGTCGAATGGCTGGAAGCGAATTACCCGATGCGGGCACGTCATGTGATGAGCCTGATCGAGCAGGTTCGTGACGGGAAACATAACAGTTCGGAATTTGGCACCCGCATGCGTGGCACTGGATTGCATGCTGAACTGATTCGGCAGCGATTTCATCTGGCTGCCCGTAAGTTGGGGCTCAATCAGGCAAGACCGCCGCTAAGGAACGACCAGTTTCGCGTGCCCGCGCCGGATCCATCCGAGCAAGGGAGTCCTGCAAAACAACGTATGCGACAACGAGTCAGCACTCCAGCCGCGGAGCCTACGGGAAAGGTCGACCCGCAAATGCCGCTTTTCTGAGTCGCCGGATAACGTACCCGCACAACGCTTGTCGGGTAGTCAGCCCCCCCCTGCCGCCCTGCAAGACTTGCCGCGACAACGCCACAGGGCGGACGTCCGCCGGCCGCTCACTCCTCGACGTGGACCGTGAGCGTTTCCTTGATTTCCTCCATCACGACATAGCTCTTCGACTGCACGGCACCCGGCAGTTGCAGCAGGATATCGCCGAGCAATTTGCGGTACTCGGACATTTCCCGGATTCGCGCCTTGATGAGGTAGTCGAAGTCACCGGAAATCAGATGACACTCCATGACTTCGGGAATTCGCAGCACCTCCCGGCGGAACTGATCGAACATGTTGCCGGACTTGTGATCCAGCGTGATCTCGACGAACACCAGCAACGCCGCCCCCAGGGCTGCTGGATTCACCCGGGCGAAGTAGCCCATGATCACGCCGTCGCGCTCCATGCGCTTCACGCGTTCGATGCACGGCGTAATCGACAGGCCGACCTGCTCTGACAGGTCTTTCATCGACATCCGTCCGTCCTGCTGGAGCAACGTCAGGATGCGCCGGTCAAGCCGATCCAGCGTCCGGACCGATTGCTGCTGCACTCTCATGATTTATTCCTGAATTCAGCCCATATACATTAACTAAACCTACGATTCCGAGAATAGCATGCGAATTATTACTGCATAACTATGGTTTTACAGGAGTCAACGCAATGAAGGTCATCGTTCTCGGCAGCGGCGTCATCGGCGTTACCAGCGCCTACTACCTGGCAAAGGCCGGGCATGACGTCACGGTGCTCGATCGTCAGGCTGGCCCGGCGCTCGAAACCAGCTTCGGCAACGCCGGCCAGATTTCGCCCGGATACGCGTCGCCATGGGCGGCACCGGGGATTCCTGCGAAGGCCATCAAGTGGTTGTTCCAGAAGCACGCCCCGCTCGCGATCCGCCCGGACGGCACACTGACGCAGCTCAAATGGCTTTACCAGATGCTGCGCAACTGCACGCCCGAGCGTTACGCCGTCAATAAGGAACGCATGGTGCGGATCGCGGAATACAGCCGCGACTGCTTCCGTGAGCTGCGTGCAGAAACGGGCATCGCATACGAAGGCCGTCAAGCGGGCACGTTGCAACTGTTCCGCACGGAAGAGCAATTGGCGAACGCCGCTCGCGACATCGCCGTGCTCGAAGAAGCCGGCGTGCCGTTCGAACTGCTGGACAGCAAGGCACTCGCCAGTGCAGAGCCCGCGCTGGCCGCCGTCTCGCATAAGCTGACCGGCGGCCTGCGTCTGCCGAACGACGAAACGGGTGACTGCCAGATGTTCACGACCCGCTTGGCCGCCATGGCCGAGGCACTCGGTGTGAAATTCCGCTACGACATGCCGATCGAAGGTCTTCAAGTCGCGGGCGACAGGATCGAGGGCGTTGTTTGCGCGGGTACGCTGCAACGTGCGGACGCTTACGTCGTTGCACTCGGCTCTTACTCCACGCCGTTCCTGCGCGGCATCGTCGACATTCCGGTGTATCCGCTCAAGGGCTATTCGATCACGGTGCCGATCGTCGACGAATCGCGCGCGCCGGTATCGACGATTCTCGATGAAACTTACAAGATTGCCGTGACGCGATTCGAGGACCGCATCCGGGTTGGCGGGATGGCCGAAGTGGTCGGTTACAACAAGGCGCTCAATCCGGCGCGGCGCGCGACGCTGGAAATGGTGGTCAACGATCTGTATCCGGGCGCCGGCAACACGGCTGAAGCATCGTTCTGGACCGGTCTGCGTCCGATGACGCCGGACGGTACGCCGATCGTTGGCGCCACCGCCCTGCGCAATCTGTTCCTGAATACGGGGCATGGCACGCTGGGCTGGACGATGTCTTGCGGGTCCGGGCAATTGCTGGCCGACCTGATGTCCGGACGCCGTCCTGCCATTCTGGCCGACGACCTGTCGGTGGCGCGCTACAGCGGCGCGCCTCACGCACAGGCCGAACCGGCCTTCGCCTGATCTTCGAAACGGCACCTTCGGGTGCCGTTTTTGTTTGTGCTTTACCCAGTGTCGTCATCGCTGTTTGCCGTGCCATCACAACAAAGGAGACGCATCATGAAGATCGGTGTACCCAAGGAGATCAAGAACCACGAGTATCGCGTAGGCATGACGCCCGCAGCCGTACGCGAAGTGGTCGCACGCGGGCACGAGGTGTGGATCGAGACGCAAGCCGGGGAAGGTATCGGCATGGACGATACGATCTACGCGGCAACCGGTGCACGCATTGCGGCGAATGCCGTCGACGTCTTCGATCGAGCCGAGCTGATCGTCAAGGTCAAGGAACCTCAAGCGGTCGAGCGCGCCAGACTGCGACCTCATCACACCCTGTTCACTTACCTTCATCTGGCACCAGACGCCGATCAGACACGAGATCTGATCAAGAGCGGCGCCACGTGCATCGCGTACGAAACCGTGACGTCCGCGAATGGCGGCCTGCCGCTCCTCGCGCCCATGTCCGAAGTGGCTGGCCGTATGTCGATTCAGGCCGGCGCCACGGCGCTGGAGAAAACGCATGGCGGGCTGGGCTTGCTGCTCTCCGGCGTGCCCGGCGTGGAAGCAGGAAAGGTCGTGATTCTGGGCGGTGGTGTCGTTGGCACTAACGCTGCCACCGTGGCTGTCGGCATCGGTGCACAGGTGACGGTCATCGACAAATCGGTCGATGCCCTGCGTCGCATCAGCGCACAGTTCGGCGGACGTGTGCAGACCGTTTATTCGACGCAGCACGCCATCGAAACGCATTTAAGGGAAGCCGACCTGGTCATCGGCGGCGTATTGATCCCCGGCGCGGCAGCCCCGAAACTCATCACGCGGGCGATGCTCGGCCTGATGCGCAAGGGATCGGTGATCGTCGACGTGGCCATCGATCAGGGCGGATGCTGCGAAACGTCGCACCCAACGACACATGCCGATCCGGTGTACGTCGTCGACGGCGTCGTCCATTACTGCGTGGCCAACATGCCGGGGGGCGTGCCTCGCACCTCGACCTTCGCATTGAACAACGTGACGCTGCCGTTCATTCTCCAACTCGCCGATCACGGCGCCGTGGCTGCAATGCGCGCAGACTCGCACCTGCTTGCCGGCCTGAACGTCGCGCACGGCATGGTGACGAATCGCGGTGTGGCCGAGGCGCTGGGTCTCGCGTATCACGACCCACACGCCGTGCTGGCGAATTTGCCGGCGGCTGCCTGATCGCCTATCGGCGGCTATGGCACCGCACGCTCGGGGATGCGGCGCGCCTGTCGCGTACGCATCCCCTCGGCGTCATGCATGGACGACATGCGGGTGACGACGCCAGCACACTCTCCTCGCCCCGCCCGTCATGCTCATTGCGCCTCCGCCCCCCCCAACCTGACGACCCGAACGCCTCGCACGCCGACACAAGCACCCCGCCACGCCTCACGCTTTGGACATGGGCGCACTCACTTCGTTATACTTGCCCCATCTCGACGGCGCCCGCCGACCACCCGGTACACAGGGCACGCGCAGCCATGTTGCAAGCCCCCTGCGCCAAGCCGTCAATGTCCATGAGCAAGTGATGAACGCCGATCCGCAAGAACTCAATAAATTCAGTGAACTGGCCCACCGCTGGTGGGATCCGCACAGCGAATTCAAGCCGCTGCACGAGATCAATCCGTTGCGCCTCGACTGGATCGAACAGCATGTGCCGCTGCAAGGCAAGCGCGTGCTGGACATTGGCTGTGGCGGCGGCATTCTGTCGGAATCGATGGCACGCCAGGGCGCTCGCGTAAAGGGCATCGATCTGTCGAAGAAGGCCCTCGGCGTGGCCGATCTGCACAGTCTCGAAGCCGGACTGAACATCGAATACGAAGAAATCGCTGCCGAAGCGCTTGCCGCGCGCGAGGCCGGCACGTACGACGTCGTCACCTGCATGGAGATGCTCGAGCACGTGCCGTCCCCGGCATCGATCGTGGCCGCCTGCGCCACACTCGTGAAGCCGGGCGGTCATGTGTTCTTCTCCACGCTGAACCGCAATCCGAAAGCCTGGTTACTGGCCGTGGTCGGTGCGGAGTACGTGCTGCGTATGCTGCCGCGCGGTACGCACGATTACGCGAAGTTCATTCGCCCCTCGGAACTGGCGTCGTTCGCTCGGGCAAGTGGTCTGGCGGTACGTGACCTGCGCGGGATGACCTACAATCCGATCAGCAAGCGTTACTCGATCAATCGCGACACCGACGTCAATTACATGATCGCGTGCACACGCGATGCCTGATATGTTCGAGCCCCCCGTTCGAGTCTCCCCATCGTCTCCCGAGAGCACCGCGTCGACGCCGCTGCATGGCGACATTCGTGCTGTCCTGTTCGACCTCGACGGCACGCTCGCCGACACCGCGCCCGATCTGGTTGCTGCGGTCAACAAGGTGCGTACCGATCGCGGCTTGCCACCGGGGCCGTACGAAACCCTGCGTTTGCAGGCGTCGCACGGTGCCCGTGGATTGATTGGCAGTGCCTTTGGCGTCACGCCGGACGATGCCGCCTTTCCCGCATTGAGAGACGCATTCCTCGCCAATTACGAAGCCGCGTTGTGCGTCCATAGCCATTTGTTCGACGGCATCCCGGCGTTACTCGCTGCGTTGACCGAACGTGGCATGCCCTGGGGCATCGTGACCAACAAGGCAGCACGCCTGACCAATCCGCTCGTGAAGCTGCTCGGCCTCGACAACGGTGCCGCTTGCGTGGTTTCCGGCGACACCACGCCGCACAGCAAGCCGCACCCTGCGCCTCTGCTCTATGCCGCCGAATGCATCGGCATTGCGCCCGCAAACATCGTGTATGTCGGCGACGACCTTCGCGACGTGCAGGCGGGCAAGGCCGCAGGCATGGCCACGGTGGCTGCGGCCTACGGTTATTGCGGCGACTCGCTCGCGCCTGCCCAGTGGCACGCGGATGCCGTCGTCGAACACGCGGGTGCGATCGCCCCGCTGGTGATGTCGCCGGCATAAGCCGCCGGATCATCGCGCTCCAGAACCGGGGCATCACATACCCCGGCTCTGGGAATGTCCCGCCGCGCTCCAGGGGCGTGGCGTATGCTCCACGGGCTACTTTCGGGAGACCGCATGGCCGAGCAAGCGAACGATCGCAAACCAACAACGGAATCATCCGCAGACGGCAACCGTCTGCAACAGGGACTCGCCCGCGCACAGGCGCTCGGGCGCGATCCCGACGTGCGCCGCCGCGCGCGCAAAACCGGCCTGTGGGCCGCCGGCATCATCGCCGTCTTCGGCGTCGTCGGTTACTTCACCGTCCCGGCGGTGCTCAAGCATTACGCCGTCGACAAGCTCTCCGCTTATCTCGAACGACCGGTCAGTGTGGGCGACGTCAGCTTCAATCCCTATACGCTCCGCCTCGATTTGCACAAGGTGCATATCGGCGACAAGACACCCGACCAGCCCTTCGTGGATATCGGCGAACTGCGTGTCAATGCGTCGTGGAGCTCTCTATTTCGCTTCGCGCCGGTGATCGGTGAGTTGTATCTTGACACCCCCGTCGTCAACATCGTGCGAACCGCACCGCAGCGCTTCAATTTCTCGGACATCATCGATCGGGCAACGTCGGGGCCGCCCTCACCCGAACCGTCCAAGCCCGCGCGCTTCGCACTGAACAACGTCCAGATCAAGAACGGCACGATTCGCTTCGACGACAGCTTCCAGAACGAAAAGCATGTGATCGACAATTTGCAGGTCGGCGTGCCTTTCATCGCGAATCTGCCAGCGGACGTCGACATCTTCGTGCAACCCCTGCTACAGGCCTCCATCGACGGCTCGCCGCTGCACATCTCGGGTCAGACCAAACCGTTTGCCGATTCGCTGGAATCGACCGTCGACATCAAGCTCGACCGGCTCGATGTGCCGAAATATCTCGGCTACTCGCCCGTCACGGTCCCGGCACAGATCAAGAGCGGCGCCATCAGCACCGATCTGAAGTTGCGCTTCACGCGTGACAAGGACGGCAATCACGTACTGCTCACCGGCACGGCCGGATTAGCCGACGCCGTCGTCAACGAAGCTGACGGATCGCCGCTTGTCGCGGTCAAACAAGTCGACGTGACGCTTGGCAAGGTCGAACCGCTGAACAACGTCTATCACGTAGACAGTGTACGGATCGACGGTCTGGACCAGCACGTCACGATGGAGAAAGACGGCACGATCAATGTCGTGAAGGCGCTCCTTCCGCAACGTCCGGTGCTCAAGGCCGTTGGCAAGGCCGTCGATCGGGCGGCCGCATCGCCTCAGGCCAGCGAAGCCGCCAAGTCGGCACCGAAGGTTGCCGCGGAGCAAACCGCCCGCCCGGCCACGCCGGCATCGGCCGCTGAAGCGGCACAGGCGAAGGCCGACGCCGCCGCGCAGCCATTGCCACTCGACCTGTTGGTCGGTGAAGTCGCTCTGGTCAACAGCAAGTTGCGTTTCACCGACGAGCGTGGTGCGAAACCCGCAAGCGTTTCGCTCGAAAACATCCAGATCGGGGTGAAGCAGTTCTCGACGCTGGGTAAAGATCCGGCGACCTACGACGCCTCGCTCGGCATCCAGAGTGGCGGCTCGCTCAAGGCACACGGGCAGTTCAGCCTGCCGGCATACAACGCCAGCGGCGAACTCGACGCCCAATCGATTGCGCTCGCGCCCTTGCTGCCGTTCGCACAGGGCGCGCTGGCCGGTGATCTGAAAAGCGGCACGGTAGGCGCTCACGCCAAATTCAGTGCGGCCTTCGCGCCGGACAAGCAGCCGAACGTACAAATCGCACCGGCCACGGCGACGCTGGAAAAGATCGAATGGCTCACGGGCCAGAAGGGCGATGCACCGCTCAAGCTGGCGAAAGCGGAAGCCAAGCTCTCGCACTTCGATCTCGGCGCCCGTCAGGCTGTCGTCGACGAAGTGACCGTCAGCGGGCTCGACGTTGCGGCGCGTCGCGACAAGGACGGCAAGATCAACCTGCTCGCGCTGACGGGGGATGGCCAGCCGAAGGCGTCCGTTAGCAACGGCGGTGGTGCCAACGCACGTGTCGGCACGGAGCGCGGACGCCGCACCTCGGCCAGGGCCTCTTCGGCATCGGGTACGCAGGCCTCGGCCGGCGGATGGCAATGGAAGGTGGGCAAGGTTGCCGTCGAGAACGCAAGCATCGGGTTCGAGGACCGTGCCGTCAAAGGCCGGCCGATCAGCGCGAAGTTCGCGCCGCTCAACATCAAGGTGCAAGGCGCGTCGCAGGACATGACCAAGCCCTTGCAGCTCGAAGTCAACGGCACACTCAACAAGAAGGGGTCGCTCAACGCGACCGGGAATATCACGCCGCAGCCGCTGTCGGGCGACCTCCAGGTCAAGACCCAACAACTTGATCTGGCCGCCTTCGATTCGTACATGAGCGACGAACTGAACGCGAGCATTGCAAGCGCCTTGTTGTCCAGTAACGGCCGCGCGACGTTCGCGATGAAGGGCGACACGCCGCAGGCCACGTACCGCGGTGACGCCACGCTCGGTAACGTCCGTCTGCTCGACAAGGTGACGACGGACGACTTCGTGCGGTGGAATGCCCTGTCGGTGCAGCAGATCAATCTGGCTGTGGGCAGCGGCAAACCGAACGTTCAGTTGGGCAGCGTTGCCCTGTCGCGCTTTTACGCGCGCCTGATCATCAACGCCAACGGCCGTCTGAATCTGGCCGACGTGGTCGGCAACAAGGAAGCGCCCCGCTCGCTCACCCGGGCAAACGAAGGCATTCCGCTGGATGCGGCGTCCGCAGCCAAGCCACCGCTCGATGCGGCTGCATCGGCCGTAGAAGCCGGACAACCGACCGAGATCGAAAAAAAGGAGCAGACGCCGGGCAAAACGACGGCCGAGCGTGGGCCGGGCTACGGCACCGGCAAGGCGCTGCCTGCGGACGTCCACATTGGACGTATCACGCTGCAAGGCGGCAACGTCAACTTCACCGACAACTTCGTCAAACCGAATTACACGGCCAATCTGACGGACATCGGGGGACGCATCGGCGCCTTCGGTACGGCAACGACGGACCCTGCCGAGGTTGCGTTGCAAGGCAAGGTCAACCGCAACGCGCCGATCAACATCAACGGCAAGATCAATCCGCTCGCGCCGATGGCGTTCGTGGATCTCGGCGCGAAAGCCGATGGCATCGAACTCACCAATCTCACGCCGTATTCGACGAAGTATGCGGGCTACCCCATCGAAAAGGGCAAGCTCACGGTCGACGTGCACTACCTGCTCGATCAGGCAAAGCTCACGGCCAACAATCACATCTTCATCGATCAATTGACGTTCGGCGACCGCGTGGAGAGTCCGACGGCCACCAATCTTCCGGTGCGGCTGGCGGTATCGCTGCTAAAGAATTCGCGCGGCGAAATCGATGTGGACATTCCGATTTCCGGCTCGCTGGACGATCCACAGTTCAGTCTTGGCGGCGTGATCTTCCGCGCGTTCGTCAACCTGATCGTCAAGGCCGCCACAGCGCCGTTCAGCTTACTGGCCTCCGCCTTCGGCGGTGGCGATCAGGAACTGGGCTACGTTGAATTCGCCCCGGGCAGTGCGCGTCTGAGCGCAGAGGATGAGAAACGTCTGGAAACGCTGGTCAAGGCGCTGAACGATCGTGAGGCGCTCAAGCTGGACATCGTCGGTCGCGTGGATCCGGCCAAGGACACCGATGGGCTGCGCAGCGTGGCCGTCGAGCGCGCAATCAAGGCCCAGAAGGTCAAGGCGATGGTCGGCAAGGGAGAAAGCGTCGACGTGGACAGCATGCAGGTGAGTCCGGAAGAGCGTAGCAAGTACCTCGCGGCGGCCTACAAGGCAGCGGATTTTGCGAAGCCGCGCAACATGATCGGATTCGCGAAGTCGCTGCCGGACGACGAAATGGAAAAATTAATGGAGACGAACGTCAAGGTCGGCGACGACGATCTGCGTGCGCTGGCGGAGCGGCGCGCTCAGCGTGTCCGGTCATGGCTGGACGGCAAGATCGCATCCGACCGGCTGTTCGTGGTGGCGCCGAAGCTCAACGCCGACGGCATCAAAGACAAGGGGGCAACGACACGCGTGGACTTCGCACTTAAGTGATGCATTTGTGTCATAATCCCCAGTCCACAGGGGCCGACATGGTTTCGACGTGGGTAGCGAAGCGATTCAGGGCATACCGAGGACCCGTCACCTCGTTAATCAATGGGAAATCTAGTAACTGCAAACGACAAATCGTTCGCACTGGCAGCCTAAGGGCCGCCGTCCTCTGCCTAGTTCACTGACGGACTAGCGTCGCAAGACCGGTAGCAATACCGCCAGAGGTCATATACGTCAGTTAAGCTTTGGTGGCGCCGCGACGCCAGAGTCGAAAATTTAGTGGATCGCTGCTGCGTAGCGTGTTCGTCCGCGACAAAGCAGTTAAATCAAATGACTGAACTAAGTATGTAGAACTGATCGTAGAGTGCTTGCGGACGCGGGTTCGATCCCCGCCGGCTCCACCAATATGCTGACCGTCAACGACAACGAAAGACGGTCAAAACCCTAGTAAAGACGGGCCTTCGGGCCCGTTTTTCATTTCTGCGGCGTTGTCGCTGGTTGTCGTTGGTTGTCGTCGAAATGGCACGTAAACGGCACGCAATGAATCGAAACATCGGCAGCTAAACCGAGCGACTCCGTGAGCTCAGCTTGCGGATCGGCCTCTACCGAAATCAGCCTATTTCTCTGTCACCATCCCCTCTTCCGCACACACGTCCATCGCAGCCATGACAGTGTTGAAATCAGACTCTGATATCGACTCTGGATGCTCCGAGCGTGTGTCAGCCGCAAGTTCGAGAAATACGTCCTTCACCAAAACGATGTGGATCGCGTAAAGCCTGCGTGTCAGCTCAACATCACGCGCCATTGGGTAAAAGACCGTGCCATGCTCCTGTTCGTTGACGTCTGCGTTGTCGACACAGCGTGCCGAGAGACTTCGTGGAAGGTCGTGAGACACCAAATGTGCATGCTGCGAGAGTTCGCCGTACAGAATCCGCAAATCTTCCCGTAGCGGCGAAATCGGTGCCGATTTCTTTGCATGCCGCTGTCCGCGACCAATAGCCACAAGCTGGGCGTGTAGTTCAAGCTCCTGACGAACCAGCGCCATTGCCTGCGTAATACGTCCCTCAAAAATCGACCTCGTTACGAGTGATCGCCCCAATTTGAACATTGCATATAGAGCGTCGCGTTCGGCCCCCTTCTGGGTGTAGTTGCGCTTGACGCCATGTGTTCGCGACAAGACAGCAACCCACACTCCCCAAAGAAGATCTTCCGCTTCACGCAGCCTCGCACAAGCCAGTTCGCTTGCCACACGAATTTCGGCAAATCGTTCTTCCTCCACTCTGGCACTGACTTCCTGCAGCCTGCGCACGAAGTCGAGATCGCTTGTGTCCACTTCCATCGTTCCCCCGCGTATTTTTTCTGCATCTTGGAGTGTCGAGTATGCATGAGCTTGCCGCATGAAAGCGTACACTTTTTATGCCCCCCCACATGCTCACTCCCGCCAATGCTGACGGGCCTCGGCGGCCGGCGCCAAAGTGCATAAAAAGTGTTGTATCAAGCGGGCAGGCGTGGCGGGGTCATGACCGCGCGCGCAGGCGGTTGGGGATGGGGGTCGGCCAGCGGAAAAGGCAGGCGACAACGCGCCTTCCAGCCCGCCCAGCAGCCCCGGACCTAGCAGGCAGGGGCAAGCCTAGGCCGGAGCGGCAGCCCGTTGTAGAGGCTCTGGCGAGATCGGGGGAATCGGCTAAAATACTGGATATTCATACAGTGTTTTAAGCCATGCGAAGACGAAACCCTGTCGCGCCCGAGCGTCGGGCGTTGACCAGCACCGACCTGCGGGCGATCTGGGCACGTGCACCATCACCGGAGGTGCGCGAGCTGCTGTGGGAGATTCATCGGCTGCATACGACGCTAGTCGCGTGCAGCGCCGAGACGGAAGTCATCCGGGGTGAGTGGGGGCGGGAAGTGGGAGGATGGCTCGTGGCCATCGAGTCGCTGCGCTCGCGCCTTCGGGACGAGCCATGCGTAGCGTCTGCCCGAGTGGACAGGATGCGTCCAGCGCAGGAACACGCGGCGGATGCGGCCGAGGATACCCCAACCGCACCCGGCGGAAGTTAAACGGGTGATGTGCCGCTACGCTGCCACGTCCTCGGCGAGCGCGTACGGATTGAATCGCATCACATCTTCACCGAGCCAGTCGTTCACCTCTTTCATGCTCTCCTGCAACGGTGTGATCTCGTTGATCCCAAAGACCTTCGCCGCTTTCGCGACGTCACCAAAGCCGCCCGTGTTGTTCGGGATCACGCTCATGAGCTGCGGGGGCACGCGGTGCGCAGCGAGCAGATCGTCGCGCGTCACGTTCTTGATGTTGAAGAATTCGTCCTTTGCCGACACCTCGGACACCGGGATGATCTGCATGCCGTCCTTCTTCCCGTTCGGCGCGTACATGAACAGGTTGCGGAAGTTGCCCGGCCCTTTCGAATTCTTCAGCGCATCACGCAGTGCATCGACGTCCTGTTGGCTTTGGGCCGCGTCCGTCATGTACAGAATGAAGCCGGCGTGGCTCCCGTTCTTGTAGTAGCGCCGACGGAATAGCGTCGCCGACTCATTGAGCCAGGCGGCATTGAGCGCCGGCAGATACTCCGGCAACCCGTACACCTCCTGCTCGATATCGTTCTCCATCAAGTGGAACACATCGCCCTTAGCAAATTGCGATTCCAGCCCGATGTCCGGAACCCACCAGTAGGATTCGAGATCCAGACCTCGGCGGGTGTACTTGGTCGGCAAGGTCTTCAACACCATCGGATCGCCGAGCCGATTCCTTCTCAGCTCGAGATACGCGTTGCCAAACACCATGTAGTTGAGGGCGAATTCGCGAAATTCAGCGCGGGACAAACGCTTATGCGGGATGAACGTCGATGCCAGGATGTTGCGCTTCACGTAGATGGCTGAGCTGTGGTGCGGGGACGCTCGGAACGAACGCGCCAAGCCATCCCACGAGAGGGGCGGTTCGTACCACTTCGACATCTTCATGCACTCGATGTACGACAGGATCTCCCGCTTGTCGAGCACCGCCACGGGATCACCGAAGGCGAACGCCTCGACACCGGGTGCCGGTGGCACCGTGGATTCCGTTGCCGGCGCTTCCGCCTGGCGCGCGCGGTACCGCGCCTTTCGATTGTTGCTCACGAGTACATCTCCATAAAACCTTGGCTGGTGCCGGTCTGCCCATCGATGCCCTCGTTCGACATCGCATGCATCGTTGCCCATGCGATGTCAGCGTGGCTCGCCTGTGCAGATCGATCTGCCTTGTAAGTGGTCTGTCCGCCGCCGGCGGTGAGTGTTTTGCGGATCGCCATGAATGACTGCGCAATGTCCGTGTGGCCGGCGTCGAATTCGAGCCGCCCTTTGCTCATGACGTCGTGCGCCTTGAGCACGAGCTGCGTTTTGATGTGTGGCGAGTAGGTGAATCCGACCACGGCCGGGAAGAACTTCTTCACCAACTGGTACACCGCATCGCCGATGCCGGTGCGGTCGATGCCAATGAAAGTGACGGTGTAACGCTCGGTCGCCTTCTTGATCGCAGCGGCCTGCGCCTCATAGTCGAGGCCACGGAATGGGATGCGCTCGAGCACGCGGAATTTGCCACCAGGCACCGCCGGCGGCGCCAGCACGACCAGCGCTGCGGAATCCCCCATGCCGCTGCCGCCGTTCGGGTCATATCCCAGCCATACCTGGCGATATCCGAACGGGCGGGCCGCGAACGGCATGAAGTCCTCCCACACCTCCCAGCTGTCGACCATGCAGCCTTGCAGCAGCGAGAACTTGAAGACGGCCAGAACGTCGTCAACGAACTGGCACATGAGCAGGTTTGCGAACTCATCGGCACCGTATTCGAGGCGCAGTTGAGCGATATCGAAGAGATTGCATCCGCCGGCGAGCGCGTCCTCAACGGTGACGATCTGCCGCCACTGCCCGTCCGGACAAAGCACGCCGCGCGCGAGCGCCTTGTGCGATAGATCGAGCTGGATCCGCTCTTCCTTCTTGCGGCCACGGTTGAAAAGCGCACCGCTCCAGAACGGGTATGCCTCGTGCGCAAGCGTGGACGGTGTCGAGAAGTAGGTCTGGCGCCAATGCTTGTGGATCGCCATGCCCGACGCCACCTTGCGCAGCTCCTGAAATTTCGCTGTCCAGAAGTACTCATCGAAATACAGATTGCCGTGATAGCTCTGAGCCGTTCGCGCGTTGGTGCCGAGGAAGTACAGATTCGCGCCGCTGTGTGGCAAGTGCATCGGCGAGCCGGTCAGCTCGACGTCTGCGGCATCCTTCGCAAACTGCTTGATGTACTGCTGGAAGACGTGCGCCTGCGCCTTACTGGCGGACAGGAAGATCTGGTTGCGGCCTGTGTCCAGGGCGTCGACGAAGGCTTCGCGGGCGAAATACCACGTCGCCCCAATCTGACGACTCTTCAGAATGTCGCGGATGCGCTGCACCAGACCGGCTTCGTACCAGGTGCGCTGATATCCGAACATCGAGTCCATGAAAGCATCGCGGAGCTGTCCCAACTGCTTTTCGCTGATGCTGTTCTTCTCGGGCTTCTTGCGCGGCCCGCTGTTGCGGCTCGCGATATTCGGATTCAGGTCCGCTTCGTTGCCCGTCTCACGGTATTTCCTCACCCGATACAAGCGCTCGATCTGCCGTCCGAGCAGGTCGATGTCACGGACGTCCTTGCCGTCCTTCTCCGTCTTCGACACGAGGCGAATCATCTGCGCCTCGAGCGTCAGCTCCACGCGGTCGATGGGGTCCGTCTCGTCCCACTTGTCGCGCCGTTTCCAACTGTGGACGGTTGTCGCCTTCTCCCCGATCTTCTCGGCGATATTCGAGACGCGCCAGCCCTGCCAGTAGAGGTCTCGGGCGAGGCGTCGTGGGTCGGTATCGAAGGCGGGCTGTTGTGTCATGCCGACAAGGTTGCCCACGCGCGCGCGAACGGTCGACGCGACCGTGTTGTAAGGCTCTGAGGCACAACACCAACGCGTTGCTCCGCGCGTGGCCGACGTCGAATATGAGCCATGTTGAACGCTCACCCCGAGGAAAACCCAACATGGCAAAGAAGTCTAAGTTCTTCGTTGTCGCCACTGAAGGCGACACGACCGATGGTCGCAAGATCGACGCCGAACAGATCACGCAGATGGCCGGCAACTATGACCCCGTAAACACGTACGGCGCACGCGTGAACATGGAGCACATCAAGGGGCTTTACCCCGACAGCCCGTTCCGCGCCTACGGCGACGTCACCGCACTGAAAACGCAGAAGAATGCGAGCGGCAAGCTGCAACTGCTCGCGCAGATCGACCCGACCGACGACCTGGTCAAGATGACCAATCAGGACCGCCAGAAGGTCTACTCCTCCATCGAGATCGCTCCGAACTTCGCGAACTCGGGAGAGGCATATCTGTACGCACTCGCCGTTACCGACAATCCGGCAAGCCTGGGCACGGAGATGCTGAAGTTCAGTGCGGGTGCCGCGAGCAGCCCGCTGGCAGCTCGCAAGAGCGCTCCGGAGAACCTGTTCACCGCCGCCGTTCCGTTCACGCTCGAATTCGAAGACGAGACCGATGCGGACAACACCGGTGAAGTCACGATGACGGTCAAGGGTTCGAATGCGTCGCTCATCGAACGCTTCACCTCGGCACTGTTCGGCCAGAAGCCCACGCCCACCACGCCGCCGGTGAAGCCGGTCGACGCAACCGCGAAAACGCAGGAGTACACCGCAGAGATGGCGGCGAAGGCTGGCGCGGAATTGATCACCAAGGAGCTGGAGAAATTCAGCGCACACGTCACGGCAGCAATGAAGCCAGTGGCCGATGCCGTCGACAAGCTTCGCGCGGACCACGACGAGCTGGTCCAAAAGCTCTCCGACACCGACGGCAGCGCGCCGCGCACGGCGGCAACGGGCGGCGCCCAGTCCGCTGAGCTGACCGACTGCTGATCGCAGGCATCAACACCACGAAACGAAACCCACCGTACCGGAGAAGCACATATGCGTAAGGAAACCCGCGCCGCCTTTAATGGCTATCTGCGCCAGCTCGAAAAGCTGAATGGCGTCGGCTGCGTCACCGAGAAATTCTCGGTCGCTCCGTCCGTGCAACAGACGCTCGAAACGAAATTGCAGGAATCGACCGAATTCCTGAAGCGCATCAACATCATGGGCGTGACCGAACAGCAAGGCGAGAAGCTGGGCCTCGGCGTCGGCTCTCCGCTCGCGAGCACGACCAACACCGACGTAAAAGAACGCGAGACGATCGATCCGACGGATCTCGATCCGAACGGCTATTTCTGCACTCAAACGAACTTCGATTCGCACCTGAAGTACTCCAAGCTCGATGCCTGGGCGAAGTTTCCCGACTTCCAAGCACGTGTGCGCGACGCATTGCTGACCCGCCAGGCACTCGACCGCATGATGATCGGTTTCAACGGCGTGTCGCGCGCAGCTACGTCGGATCGCGTTGCGAATCCCCTGCTGCAAGACGTCAACAAGGGCTGGCTTCAGAAATACCGTGAGCAAGCACCCGCACGCGTCATGGATCACGGCAAGGTTGCAGGCAAGGTGACCATCGGCGCCGGCGGCGACTATGCCAACCTCGACGCAGCCGTCTTCGACGCTCTCGAGTCCTTGCTCGATCCGTGGCACCAGGAAGACACGGACATCATCGTGCTGTGCGGCCGCGCGCTGGCACACGAGAAGTACTTCCCGATGATCAACCGCGTCCAAGCACCCACCGAGCAGCTCGCGGGCCAAGTCATCATGAGCCAGAAGGCGATGGGTGGTCGGCCGGCAGCGATGGTGCCGTTCTTCCCGCCGAACGCCTTCATGCTCACGCGCCTGGACAACCTGTCCATCTACTTCCAGGACGGCGGCCGTCGTCGCTCGGTCATCGACAACCCGAAGCGTGACCGCATCGAGAACTTCGAATCGAGCAACGACGCGTTCGTGGTCGAAGACTACGGCCTCGGCTGCCTGGTCGAGCACATCGAGTTCCTTCCGGAGTAACCATGCCATCGCCCGCACAACAGCACTTCATGCGGGTCACCGCGGCGCGCGCCACCGCCGCCGCGGCGAACACCGATGAACCCATCGTCGCCACCGCCTACGAGCAGCAGCTTATGCAGCTCGCGCAGGACAAACGGCAACTGAGCGGCATCCAGTCAACGGAGAAGAAGGCCGAAGCCAAGCGCGAGATGCTCCCGAAGTACGCCGCCTGGGTCGATGGCGTGCTGTCGAGCGGGCGTGGCGTGCAAGACGACGTCGTCATGACCGTGCTCGTCTGGCGCATTGACGCGGGCGATTACCTCGGCGCGCTGCCCATCGCGACACATGCCATTCAGTACGGCTTGAAGATGCCCGAGCCGTACACGCGGACCACCGCGTGCGTTATCGCCGAGGAGTACGCCGAAATGGCGAAGAAAGCGCGCGCCAACAACGGCCCGGTCGACCTCATGAGCCTGGAAGCCATCGCACGCATCACGGACGACCAGGACATGCCCGACCAGGTGCGCGCGAAGCTCTACAAGGAGATTGGATTCGCGCAGATCGAGCGCGCCCCGGAAGCCGCGCTTGCTCGCATGAAACGCGCAATGGAGCTCGACAAGAACGTCGGCGTGAAAAAGGAAATCGAGCGCCTCGAAACCAAGATCAAGAACCAGACATCGACCGACGCCGGCAACGGCGACGGTTGAAACCGAGCGTACCCCGCGCCGGGCGGCAGGGGGGCGGACGCAGGCTTGATTGCCATCGCCGAAGCCCCCCTCCACCGCCCACTATCGACAGGAACTCTGCATGTCCTTTCTCGCAGCCGCACCGACCACCGACGCTGGTGAGACCGTCAAGAACGACGGATTCTTCCCGGATATCGATATCACGACGATGCGTGACACGCAGCGCCTTGACGGCACCGTCACGGAGCCGCGCCTAAAGGCGGAAGTCATCGAGGCGATGCTGTACGTCAACGGTGCGCTGTCGAACTGGCGCTCGCAGCGCGTAGCCGAAGGCTTCGAGACGCTCGCCGATGTGAAGACCGTCGGCGGGCGGGCTGTTCCCGAAGTCGCGGGCACAACGGCCTTCGTGATCCGTTATACGCGCGCTGTCTTCTGCTGGGCGCACGCAAGTCTGATCGAGCGGTACCGGAACTTCGACGCGACGGCCACCGCCCGTAAGGAGGACGACGTAACCCGCCCAGGTGCCGACGAGCTGCGCCGCGACGCCAATTGGGCCATCAACGACATTACCGGCGCGACGCGCTCGACCGTGGAGCTGATCTGATGCGCGTGCGAGCAATGCAGAACGAGACCGTCGATGCGATCTGCTGGCGCGTATTCGGCCGCACGCAGGGCGTGGTCGAAGCAACGCTCGCAGCAAACCCCGGCCTGGCCGACCTCGGCCCCATCCTGCCTCACGGCCACCCGATCGATCTACCCGACCAACCCGCACAGGCCGAGAAAAAGACCGTGCAATTGTGGGACTGACCATGACTGAACCTGTTACCACCAACGCCACGGTCGCCACGGCCGGTGTCGCCCTGATCTCGCTGTTTCCCGGCGTCGATGCCGCCGTGGTCATGGGGGCGTTTGCCGGCGCTGGTGTCTTCGTGCTGGCCTCCGATGACCTGGCGCCGTTCAAGCGCCTGGCGTTCTTCCTCATCTCCTTCGTGGCCGGCTGTCTTTCCGCCAGGCTGAGCGCCGACCTGCTCGGCTGGGGACTGCCCGAGCGCATTGCCGTCAACCCGGCGGTCGGTGCGCTTGTCGCCGCCGCCGTGGTCATCAAGCTTCTGCTTTGGCTCATCCGCCGAGCGGAGAACCCGGACAAGTTGCTCGACACGTTCAGGGGAGGCCCGAAATCGTGAACGCCCTCGAAATCATCAACGCCGCGCTCTGCGCCGCGATTGCCGTGCGCCTGATGCTGTTCCGGCGCGCGGCCGGCAGTCACCGGCCGGCCGCTGCCTGGCTCGCCTATGTGCTGACGCTCGCGACCGCGTCGGTGCCGATCCGGGTCATCTTCGGCGCTCACCCTGCGGCAGACGTCACCACCGTAGCGATCAACGCAGTGCTTTGTTTGGCGGTATTCGCTGTACGCGGCAACGTCGTGGACCTGTTCCGGTGCAGCGCCGATCAGGAGAACTCCATCACCCGCATCTTGAGGAAGGTCAATGACACCGCTCGATAACGTACTTCGCGAAGGTAGTCACGGCGCCCCCGTGCGCGCCTTGCAGACCTCGCTGAAGGCATTCGGCGCACCCATCAATGCCGACGGTTGGTTCGGCCCTGCGACTACGCGGGCTGTCATGGAAGTGCAGCAGCACTTCGGCCTCGTGGTCGATGGCATTGCCGGGACGAAGACGCAGCAAGCCCTCGCCGCCGGTGCTCGTGCGCCTGGACACCTGACGGCCGCAGACCTTGCCGAGGCTGCGCAGAAGCTCGGCGTCGAGCTGGCCATCGTGCGCGCCGTCAACGAGGTGGAGAGCCGGGGCTGCGGGTTCCTGCCGGACGGGCGCCCCGTCATTCTGTACGAGCGTCACATCATGTACCGGGAAGTCGTCGCGATCGGCCTCGATGCGCCGGCGCTCGCGCAGCGCTACCCGAACCTCGTCAATCAAGCACGTGGCGGTTACGTGGGCGGCGCCGGCGAGCATAAGCGGCTTGCCGACGCCAGCACGATCCACCGGCCGAGCGCGCTGTCGTCGGCGAGCTGGGGCGCGTTCCAGATCATGGCGTTTCACTGGAAGCGCCTGGGCTATGAGAGCGTTGAAGCCTTCGTCGACCTGATGCGCACCGGCGAGGCGGCGCAGCTCGACGCATTCGTTCGCTACGTTCTGGCAGATCCCACGTTGCTCAAGGCCATGAAGGGCAAGAAGTGGGCAACGGTTGCTGAGCTGTTCAACGGCAAGGACTTCGCCGCGAACCTCTACGACGTAAAGCTCGACCGGGCCTACGACAAATATGCCGCGCTGAAGGTGGCGGCATGACGCCGCTCACCAAAGCCCTCGGTGCGCTCCTGGCGCTGGTGTGCGCTGTGCTGCTCTTCGCCGCCCAACAATTCCGTCTTGACGCAGCCGAGCGTCGCGCCAGCGCGGCCGAAAGGGAAGCGACGCAACTGAAGGGGGATCTGAACGACGCACGCGAGAACCCCGTCGTCATCACGCAATACGTCGACCGCGTGCGGGAAGTCCGCGTCAAGGGCGACACGATCATTCAGAAGGTACCCGTCTATGTCACTGCTGAAGCTGATGCCGCTTGCACTGTTCCTGCCGGCTTTGTACGCCTGCACGACGCCGCCGCAGCCAACACCGCGCCTGACAATCCCAGCGATTCTGATGCGAGACCCTCCGGCGTTGCGCTCTCTGCCGTCGCCGCCACAGTTGCCGACAACTACACCGCCTATCACGAACTCGCTGCCCGCTTCGACGCCTTGCGCGACAAGCTGCGTCGCAGCCCCTACGTGAGCATCGAGCCCGACGGGAGTGCCGACCAATGATGAAGCCCGGCGCACTGCGCGCAGCCTTGGTCGAGAACAACGCGTATCTGCGGCAGAACCCCGACAGGCTGCACATCTTCGTGGACCACGGCCGCATCGAGGCCAGCAGCGAGAAAGGCCGGATCGGCTCCAAGGGAGGTTCGCTGCGTTATCGGTACACGCTCAATCTCATCGTCACGGACTACCCCGACGACTCACCCACGCTGATGCTCCCGATCGTTGCCTGGGCGCGAGACTGGCAACCGGAGCTGCTCGCCAATGACGAGCGGCAACGCGACGGCATCAAGTTCGACGTGGACATCCTGAAGAACGGCACGGCAGACGTCTCCATCGAGATCCAGCTCACCGAAGCCGTCGACGTTCAGTATGTCGAGGGCAAGCCGGTAGCGTCCTACCGTCCGGAGCCGATGCTCAGTGACGAGGTTCGTTCTTTTCTCGGAGTTGACTGATGGCAAGCGACATTCGCGATTTGGACGCTTGGGCGGCCGCGCTGCTGAACTCGCTGGAGCCGACCGGGCGCCGCATGCTCGCGCGTCAGATTGCTGGTGAGCTGCGGCGCCAGCAGCAAGCGCGCATTGCCGCGCAAACGAATCCGGACGGCACGCCGTATGAGCCACGAAAGCCGCAGATGCGGCGCAAAGCCGGGCGCGTGAAGCGAAAGATGTTCACCAAGATTCGCACGGCGCGTTACCTCAAGATTGAAGCCACATCCGACAGCGCTGTCGTGAAGTTCACCGGCGAAGTGCAACGCATCGCACGCGTGCATCACTTCGGGCTTCGTGATCGAGTCGAGCGAAATGGGCCGTCCGTTCAATACGCAGCGCGTGAGCTTCTTGGCATCACCGACAGCGACCAAGCGACCATTGCGGATCTCATCATCAAACACGTCGCACGCTAACGCTACTCAGCGTTATGACCGTCGTTCGCCTAGAATTCCACAGGTATTTCGACAACATAACTACTGAGAGACTTATGGATAACTCTAATAACTTCCAGTCGGTTTCGGATATCGGCCTGGATTTCGGTGACATGACGAGTCACATGGATTTGGTGCTGCACGCAGCTACTACCGAAGACGAGCTCGGTGGCGTACTCCGTCTTCATCTTCTGACTGAGCAGCTACTGTGGGCGTTCTACAGATTTGTCGTTAAGGCGCCACTCGCCGAATACATCAGAGAACCCCGCGAGTTCGGCCTGCTACTTTCATACTGCGTTGCCCTTGGTATGCCGACGAAATTCGCGGCCGTTGCAAAGCAATTAAATAACATGCGCAATGGCCTTGCTCATCTTAAACAGAAAAAACTAGACAAAGGCAACGTAGAGCAATTCGCGAGACTCGTCGCTGATTTAACAGGAACGTCGCCAACTTCAGACGAGTTCAAGAGTCATGGTGTGGAAGTTAGAGTGTCCGTGGAATCAGAAGAATTTCGCAAGTTGAAGTACAAGGAGGGATCATTGAAGGACGACGTCATTGTGTGCGTGGGCTACTTCATCTCGGTATACCTCCGTTGGCTTATCGACCACGCCGTAAGTTATAAGTACGGACGGCCGGTCGCGACCGAATCCTGACTATCCTCATGCACTCACTGAGCCTCCCGGCTGTTGTGGCTCCCGTCCCGACAACGCTAAGTGAGTGCAGCTCTTCCGCGCGCGCGGCATCCTGCTCTCATGGATGCCGAACACAACCGACTCATCGCCAATCTGATCGCCACGGGCACCGTGGCCGAGATCACTTATAAGCCGCTGCGTGCGCGCGTGCTTATCGGTCAACGCCTGACCGATTGGTTGCCGTGCATTCAGCCTGCCGCTGGAAAAGTGCGGATATGGTCGCCGCTTTCCGTCGGCGAGCAGGTGACGGTGTTCGCACCTAGCGGCGAGACCGGCAACGGCATCGTGCTTCGCGGCTTGCCGTCCGATGCCGTTCCTTCCCCGTCCGAAAACCCGAACGAGTTCCTCATCGACTTCCCTGACGGCGCACGCGTGGTCTACAACCATGCCACCGGTGCGCTCAGTGCAACGGGCCTCAAGACGGCCAACGTGCAGGGTAGCGAACTCGCAACGGTCGACTTCCCGAAGGCCAACTTCACCGGTGACGTCCACGTGCGCGGCACCCTCACTGTCGAGAAGCTCCTGACCTACAACGGCGGGATGTCCGGTCAGGGCGGCGACGGCGGCAAGACCGTCATTCGTGGTGACGTTTCGCATGCGGAAGGCGCGCTCTCTTCGAACGGCGTTGTGCTGGATACGCACGACCACGGCGGCGTCCAGCGTGGTGGCGGCAATACGGATGGCCCGAACAAATGACCTACCTCGGTGCGAACAAGGTTGACGGCTCGAATCTGACCGACCTGGAGCACATCAAGCAGTCCGTGCGGGACATTCTCACGACGCCCGTTGGCTCTCGCGTGATGCGGCGCGAGTACGGTTCCCTCGTGCCCGAGCTGATCGACCAGCCGAGCAACGACTACACCCGCATGCTGATTCAGGCCGCGTGCGTACTCGCCATTACGCGCTGGGAGCCGCGCCTGTCACTCACCCACCTGACGTTCAACGTCGGCACCGGCGATGACACTGGCACGGCCTCCGTGGACTTCGAGGCCGACAGAATCGACGGAGCGCGCGCCTCGTCGCCTATTTCCGCCACCGTCGCATTGGGCCGAGGTGCTGCATGAGTGCTCTTATCGACTTCTCGAAGCTGCCCGCACCGGACGTTGTCGAGCAACTCGACTTCGAGACCATCTTGGCCGCTCGGAAAGCCAGCCTGCTCCTCCTACTGCCCGAGGACATGCGGGCGGATGTGGCCGCGACGCTCGAGCTCGAGTCCGAAATGCTGACCAAGCTGTTTGAGGAAAACAGCTATCGGGAAACGGGCTGGCGCCAGCGCGTGAACGAAGCCGCCGTGGCCGTCATGCTGCCCTATGCGAAAGGCAACGACCTGGACAACCTCGTCGCCTTCTTCGAAGTTGAGCGACTGACCATCGTTCCTGCCGATCCCGACGCCAACCCGCCCGTCGATGCCGTCATGGAAGACGACGACGCGCTGCTCGAGCGCGCGCAAAACGCCTATGAGGGATTGTCGATCGCTGGACCGACGAAGGCGTATGAATTTCACTCGCGCTCGGCCGACGGCCGCGTGGCCGATGCATCCTGCGTCAGCCCGGAACCCTGCGACATCCTGATTACAGCGCTTGGCGCGGCCGCTGACGGCTCGGTGCCCGAGGAAGCGCTGAATGCTGTCCGAGCAAAACTCAGCGACGAGGATCTGCGCCCGGTTGCCGACCGCGTTACCGTGCAGGCCGCGAGGGTCGTTCTGTATGAGATCGACGCGGATTTGATCGTCGCGGACTCCAGCCCGGAGAAGTCACTGTTGCTTCCCGCTGCGATGGACAACGCCAAGGCGTATGCCAAGGCACGGCGCCGCCTGGGGCAAAGCATCTACCACGCGAAGATCGATGCGGCGCTGGGCGTCGAAGGCGTGGACAACGTCGAGATCGTTTCGCCGGCAGCCAACATTGCCCGCAACAAGGAAGAAGCCGCGATCTGCACGCGCATCACGCTGCGTCTGAAGCAAGAAGACGGCACGCTCCTCGGCTCGATCTCTGCGGAACTCGTGGCAGCGCAATGAAGCGATCGTTACTCCCTCCCAACGCTACTCCGCTTGAGCGAGCGGTGGCGATCGCACTCTCCGACATCGAGCGCGTGCCGGTGCCGCTGCGCGATCTGTGGAACGTACGCACGTGCCCTGTCGACCTGCTGCCGATCTTGGCGTGGACGGTGTCCGTCGACCGTTGGGATGACGCGTGGCCGGAAGCGACGAAGCGCGACGTCATCCGCAAGAGCTTCTGGCTGCACAAGCGCAAGGGCACGATCACGGCGTTGCGCAGAGCCGTCGAGCCGCTGGGCTATCTCATCGAAGTCATCGAATGGTGGCAGGAGAAGCCGGTCGGGCGGCGCGGCACGTTCCATCTGCGTATTGGCGTACTCGACACGGGCATTACCGACGAGATGTTCAACGAGCTGGTGCGCGTCATCGACGATGTGAAGCCAGCGAGTCGCCATCTGGTCGGCCTCGAAGTCAGCCTGGAGACTCGCGGCAAACACTACTTCGGCGCGGCCGTGCACCACGGGGAGGTGCTGACCGTCTACCCGTACACCCCTGAAACCGTCACCGTGAGCGGCCCCTTCTACATCGGCGCCGCCACGCACCTCATTGAAACTCTGACCGTCTATCCATGACTGCGACCTACTTCACCATCGCTACCGACATCGGGAACGCCAAAGAGGCGAACGCCATCGCGCTGGGCTTGCGCCGCAAGTTTGTGGCGCTCGCCGTTGGCGACGGTGGCGGCGACAACGCGCCGGTCCCCACGCCGAAGCCGAATCAGAAAGCGCTGCTCGGCGAATGGCGCCGTGCGCCGCTCAACTCACTCGAGCCCGACCCGAAGAACCCGGCCCAGCTCATCGCCGAGCAGATCATTCCGGAGAACGAAGGCGGCAAGTGGATTCGTGAGATGGCGCTCATCGATGAGGACGGCGACATCTGCTACGTGTCCAACGCGCCGCCGACGTACAAGCCGCTGCTGCCGGAAGGCTCTGAAAAGACGCAGGGTGTGCGCATGGTCATCATCGTGTCGAACGTCGCCAGCGTCGAACTGAAGGTCGACCCCAGTGTGGTCCTGGCGACGCGCGAGTACGCGGACAAGGCGGCAGACAAAGCCGCAGCCGGTGCCGCGAAGGCAATCACGGTCGCGATGTCTGATCACCTGAAAGACGAAGATCCGCATTCCCAGTACGCGAAAAAAACTGCGGTCTTAGAAGCGATCTCGGGCGCGGTCTCCGAGCACATTGACGATGAAGACCCGCACAAGCAGTACGCGAAAAAATCCTTCACACCGCTGGTCTATTCGATTACGGATCTCCCGAAAAAGAACGTCGGGCCGATCACGGTCGCCGAGTGTGGGGAAATCTGGATCTGGTCCCAGTCTGGCTTCTTCACCGGCTATCGCTCGCCCCTCTGCGGCCGTCCTGTTGACGGTCACACGCTGATTCCGTTGCCGAGCGAGATCGATGCAGTTGGAGGCACGCTAAGCAAATCCGCGTACGCGTCGCTCTGGGCTTACGCGCAGGAGAATGCGCTGGTCGTTCCTTCCGCATCGTGGGCGGCTGGCACGCACCGGTTCGTTGACCTCGGCGGGGACAATTTCCGCGCTCCTGATTTGCGCAACCAGTTTCGGCGTTACACCGGGACTGACGCGGACACTGCAAATGCAAGGACGCTCGGCAGCGGTCAGGTCGACCAACTTCGGTCGCATAGGCACGCAACGCTAGGCACCCCGCCGGGATCGATCAGTCAGTCAGGCTCGCGGGCCTACCTGCCTGCCACCGGCAGTTCTGGCGTAGGGCCATTTTCCGGCGGCGACACAACTGAATCCGGGGGGACGGAAACGCGCCCCATAAATACGGCTTACGCGCCTCGCATACACATCTAGTTAATCACGGTCGTAGAGCACGTGGGCGGCAATGGCCGGACGTGCCTCATCGACACCAATCGAGACGAAAGCACCTTTGCGAGAAGCGACATGGAACTCAAGACCGTTTATCAAACCGACGAGCGCGGACTCTTTTTGTATCCGACGACGGCCCACGAACTTTACCTATCCCCCGGCGAATACAACATCCCGTTCGGCGCAGTCGAAGCCGAACCACCGGTCACGGAGGACGGCACGGTGCAGAAGTGGATCGAAGGCGCGTGGACGGTCGTGGAAGACAATCGCCACAAGCGGCTCTATGTCGCGCGCAGCGCGGAGGAGTACCAGCTCGGGGCAACGATTGAAATCAATGGTGAAAGCGTCACCTACCACGGCGACGGCCCGATTCCTGAGTGGCTCACGGATACGCGCCCCGTGGTCGACGTGCCCTAGATTGCGGACGAGTAACGTCAGGCAACAACTAACAGGCCGATGGTCAGTAAAGGCGTTGTGTGTCCCAAGGGAACAACACCCGGCGCGTGCGCCTCGCGCGTGCATGAGAGATGCTGCTGGAAGGCTCCAACACCCGATGGCGAACGCGTCTGCGAATGCTCTCGGAGTAATGACCAGGCGACGACGTTCCGGGGGTTGGAAAAGACGCGGCGACGTGTCAGGTGCGCTAACACCTGGCACGCCCCGCCCTCGCAGAGCAGTCCTGCAAGTTTGGCAAGGCCGCGCCACCTGTCGACAGGCCGCGAAACCTTACCACAATTGTGCAAGGCTTTCACATGCAGGATATTCGCTGCGGTTCGTGCAACCGCAAGCTCGGGGAAGGCGACTACGTGCGCCTCTCCATCAAATGTGCCCGTTGCGGCACGCTCAATTTTCTGAGGGCCGAGAGCCCCATACCAGCACGCCACAGAGCGTCGGATATGAGGACACTCTCGCATGAGCAACACCGCCCCCCAACTGCTGGCTGATTTTCAGAACCGCATCTTCCGCGAGGACGCCATCAGCGTCCTGCGGCGCCTGCCCGACCAGTGCATCGACATGGTGTTCACCGATCCCCCGTACTCGTCGGGCGGCCTGCACAGCAGCTCGCGCGCCCGCCCGCCTGGCGAGAAGTACATCAACGACTCGAACGGCCTGTACCCCGACTTCTCGCACGACAATAAAGACCAGCGCTCGTGGACGTTCTGGTGCATGACCTGGCTTGCCGAGGCATACCGCGTCACCAAGCCCGGCGGCTATCTCGTGTGCTTCGTCGACTGGCGCCAGTTGCCGAGCCTTACTGACGCGGTGCAGGGTGCCGGCTTTATTTGGCACGGCGTGGCCGTCTGGGACAAGACTGCCGGTGGCGCGCGCCCTCGCCGCGGTGGTTTCTCGGCGCAGGCGGAATACATGGTCTGGGCGTCGCGCGGGAGCCTGCCCAAGGAGTCCACCACGTTCTTGCCTGGTGTTTTCAGTGAGCGATTGCCACGCCCCAAGCAGCACATGACGCAGAAGCCCGACGAACTAGCCCGGCAAGTCGTCCGGCTCGTTCCTCCAGGCTCCACTGTGCTTGATCCGTTCACTGGCAGTGCCACATTCCTGAAAGCAGCGAAGGATGCGGGGCATGCGTACATCGGCTGCGAGCTGGAACCCGCCTACCACGATATGGCAACCGCACGTCTGGAAGGCGGCGTGGCCTAATCTTCCTGCCGAGTGTTGTGCGCCAGTCCGGTACAACACCCGGCGCGTGCTTCTCGCGCGAGCGCGAGCGATCCTACCGGCAGGCTTTCCAACACCTCCGGAGGATCTGAATGCCCACCGATTATCACCACGGCGTACGCGTGCTCGAGCTGAACGACGGCACGCGTCCGATCCGTACCATCGAAACCGCTGTCATCGGCATGGTGTGTACCGCACAGGATGCCGATGCGGCCGAGTATCCGCTCAACACCCCCGTTCTGAAGACCAACGTGCAGGCCGCGCTCGCCAAGGCCGGCACGAAGGGCACTCTCGCGCCGGCGCTCGACGCTATTGCTGACCAGACCAACTGCGCGACCATCGTCGTGCGCGTGGCCGAAGGCGCAACCGAAGCGGAGACGACGTCGGCCATCATCGGTGGCACGAGTGCCGACGGCAAATACACCGGCATGAAAGCGCTGCTCTCGGCCAAGAACAAGGTCGGCGTGCAGCCGCGCATTCTCGGCGTGCCGGGTTTCGACAGCCTGGCTGTATCGACCGAACTGACCGGCCTGGCGCAAAAGCTTCGCGCGTTCCAGTACGCGTCGGCGTGGCAGTGCGCGACGAAGGAGGAAGTCGTCACCTATCGCGATAACTTCGGTGGGCGCGAGACGATGCTGCTCTGGCCCGACTTCGTGAGCTGGGACACCACGGCCAACGCCGAAGCGTCGGCCTATGCGGTCGCACGTGCGCTCGGCATGCGCGCCAAGATCGATAACGAGACGGGCTGGCACAAGACCATCTCCAACGTGCCGGTCAACGGCGTCACCGGCCTCTCGAAAGATGTCTTCTGGGACTTGCAAGACCCGTCGACTGACGCCGGCTTCCTGAACAGCCACGACGTGACGACGCTCATCAACCACCAGGGCTTCCGCTTCTGGGGCTCGCGCACCTGTTCGGCAGACCCGCTCTTCGCCTTCGAGAACTACACGCGCACCGCGCAAATCCTCGCGGACACGATGGCCGAAGCGCATTTCTGGGCGGTGGACGGCCCGCTTAACCCGTCGCTGGCTCGCGACATCATCGAAGGCGTCAACGCGAAGATGCGCTCGATGGTCACAGCCGGCTACCTGATCGGCGGCAGCGCCTGGTACGACGAAACGGCCAACACGAAGGAAACGCTCAAGAGCGGCCAGCTGTTCATCGACTACGACTACACGCCAGTCCCGCCGCTGGAGAACCTCCAGTTCCGTCAGCGCATCACCGATCGATACCTGGTCGACTTCGCGGCCAAGGTCGCGCAAGCCGCTTAATCGACGCCCTCCGAGGAAACGAACATGGCATTGCCGAAAATTCTCAAGAACTTCAACGTCTTCCACAACGGCCAGAACTGGATGGGCAAGTGTGCGGAATTCTCGATTCCGAAACTGGCCCGCAAGGTCGAGGCCATCCGCACTGGCGGCATGAACGGAGAGGTCGAGGTCGATCTCGGCATGGAGAAGATGGAGTCGTCGCAGACCTACCCCGGCCCGATGCGTGAGGTCTACGAGCAATGGGGCATTTCCAAGATCGACGGCGTGATGCTGCGCTTTGCCGGGTACATCGAGGACGACGACAGCGAAGGCGCTGGCGACGCCATCGAAGTCATCCTGCGCGGCCGCTACAAGGAAATCGACCCCGGTTCGGCTAAGGCCGGCGACAAGTCCGACTTTAAGCCGACCATGTCGGTGACGTACTTCAAGTACTCCGTGAACGGCGCAGCAATTGTCGAAATTGACCTGGTCAACTTCATCGAGATTGTGAACGGCGTCGACCGCCTCGCCGAGCAGCGCAAAGCCATCGGCCTGTAATCCACCTGGCCGGCTGATCACCGGCTCCTTCTACGTTTCACCATTTCCGGAGTTTTCACCATGAAAGAAGTCATCACCCTCGACACCCCGCTCCACCGCGGCGACAACACAATCGATCAGGTCGAGGTGCTCAAGCCGGGCGCCGGCGCGCTGCGCGGCGTGAACCTTGTCGATCTCGCGCACATGGACGTGTCCGCGCTCATCAAGGTGCTGCCCCGCATTACGACGCCGACGCTCTCGGAACAGGAGATCGCCCGCATGGACATTGCCGACCTGATGCAGATCGGGATGGCGGTGACCGGTTTTTTGGCTCCGAAGTCGGCCAAGGCGGACGCATCCCTGCAGACGTCGACGACGCCTTCGCCGACGTTGCAGTGATATTCGGCTTCCAGCCGTCCGCGATGGACGACTGGAGCCTCACCGACCTGATGAAGTGGCGCGAACGCGCCCGAGTACGTAGCGGAGCAACCGAAGAATGAGCGACGCAGGGCGCAAGCTACAGCTCGAAGTGCTGTGGAAGACCGTCGACCAGATGACCGCCAACACGCGGAAGATCCTCGGCACGAACAAGGAGATGGCGCGCGGTCTCAAGGAGACGCGCGACCGCCTCAAGGATCTGGAGAAAACGCAGAAGACGGTCGGCGAGTTCCGTGAGCTGCACAACGGTCTGCGCAACACCGGCACGGCCATCCGTGCGGCTGAAGATCGGGTGCAGCAGCTCGCCCGCCGCATGAAGGAGACGGAGACCCCCACGCGGGCGATGACACGCGAATTCAATGCCGCGATGGCCGCCGCTCGCGACCTCAAGGCCCAGCACCAACAGCAAAGCCAGCAGTTGCAGACCCTGCGCGATCGCTTGACGTCTGCCGGCGTCAGTACACGCAATCTGGGCCGGGACGAGCGCACCCTGCGTAACGACATCGCGGCAACCAACGCATCGATGACGACGCAGCGTGAGCGCCTGGCGCAGTTGCAAAAGCAGGAGGAACGCATGGGCGTAGCGCGCGAGCGGCGAGACAAGCTGCGCTCCACGGCCGGGGCAATGGCGGGTGCCGGCGTCGGCGCAACGGCCGCAGGCGCCGTGCTTGGCATGCCGGTCCGAAGTGGGCTGCACGAATCGAAGCACATGGCGACAGAGCTGCAACGTGTTCGTGCGCTGGGACTCAGCGACAAGGAGACGAAGGAGGCCATCGACTTCGCGCGCCAGATGAAGACCTTCGGCACCAGCCGCACCGAGAATACCGAGCTGATGCGCGACGCGCTGACGGTGTTTGCCGACGCTCACCACGCCGAGATGGTGACGCCGCTCTTGGCGAAGATGAAGTTCGCCAACAAGGCGCTCTACGGCGACGAGAAGGGCGAAGAGAACGACAAGAAGTTCATGGACATGCTCAAGGTCATCGAAATGCGCGGTGGCCTCGCGAGTGAAGCCGAATTCAACAAGCAAGCCAACATGGTGCAGAAGGTGCTGACGGCGACCGGCGGTCGCGTCGGCCCGGAGGAGTGGCTCAATCTCATCAAAACCGGTGGCTTGGCCGCCAAGGGCATTGACTCGGACGCGTTCTACTACCAGCTCGAGCCGCTGGTGCAGGAGATGAGCGGCAACCGCGTTGGCACGGCACTCATGAGCGCGTACTCGGGGCTGTACCAGGGGCGCACAACCAAGCGGGCCGCGCAGAATCTCGACGCTTTGGGCCTCATTGGTGATAGCAGCAAAGTCACGCACGACAAGGCCGGGCAGATCGCCCACATCAATCCGGGGGCGCTCAAAGGCTCCGCACTGTTCCGCGAGAACCAGTTCGAATGGATGGAGCAAGTGCTGTTGCCCGCGCTCGCCGCCAAGGGCATCACGGAAAAACAGGCCGTGCTTGACGCCATCGGCGGGATCTTCTCGAACCGAACGGCTTCGAACCTGTTCGGCCAGATGTACCTACAGCGCGACCAGATTCGCAAGAACGAGAAGCTCAATCGCGGCGCGGCCGATATCAGCACCCTCGACAAGCTCGCGAAGGATAGTCCCACGGGCAAGGAGCTGGACCTGCAAGCGAAGGTCCATGACTTGTGGCTCGAGATGGGCGAGCGCGTCCTGCCGATGTACGCGAGCGGCGTCGAGACCCTGTCCGGCGTCGTCAAAGGGCTGACGGGCTTCATGGAGCGGCACAGCGTCGTCGCCAAAGTGGTCATGGTGACGATTGCCGGCATCGCCGGCGCGTTGCTGCTGATCGGTCCCGCCATGCTCGCCATTGCGGCCGTGCTCGGCCCGCTCGCCGTCATGCGGTTCATGATGCAGGCCGCCGGCATTCAGGGTGGCGCACTGTCGACCGTCATGCGATTGCTCGGCGTGTCCATTCGGTTTGTCGGCACATCACTTTTGTGGGTGGCGCGCGCGCTATTGACCAATCCGATTGGCCTTCTCATCACAGGGCTCGCCGTCGCCGCGTACTTGCTTTACACACGATGGGACCAAGCCAAAACAATACTGATCGGGGTGTGGACGGAAATCAAAGCCGCGTTCGCCGGGGGAATTTGGGGCGTCACCGCACTGCTGTTGAACTGGTCACCGATCGGCATCCTGTACTCGGCCATCGCCAGCGCCTTGCGTGCCCTCGGGATTGAAATGCCAAGCAAGTTCACCGAGTTCGGCCGCATGATGGTTATGGGCTTGGTCGATGGCATCACCGGCAGCTTCCGCTATCTGAAAGATGCCGTAATGGGGCTTGGACAGCAGGCGATCACTGCGATCAAGGAGAAACTCGGCATCCATTCTCCGAGCCGCGTCTTTGCGGAGCTGGGAGGGTTCACGATGGCGGGGTTTGAGCAAGGCATCACTGACAACCGCGATGGCCCGTTGTCTGCCGTGAAGCAGATCGCACGCCAGGTTGCCGGCGCTGGCGCAGGTCTGGCTATCGCTGCCGGCTCGCCGGCGCTGGCAAGCACGGCATTTGACACGCGCCCGCCTATCTCCTCACCGCTTCAGAGTTCCGCGCCGGTCGCCGGCAATCACTACGAGATTCACATTCATGCGGCACCGGGCATGAACGAGTCGCAGCTCGCGCAGTTGGTCGAGCGCAAGATCATCGAGCTCCAGCGCAAGGACGCCGCCCGCGCCCGCTCTCGCTTCGGCGACAAGGATTGAGGAACGCATCATGATGATGGCTTACGGGCTGTTCGTATTCACGCTGAGCACTGTCTCTTACCAGGAACTGTCGCGCCAGCTCAACTGGCGCTATGCCGCAAATCCCCGCATCGGCTTGCGCCCTGACCGGCAGTTCCTTGGCCCGGACGAGGAGCCGATTACGATGCGCGGCACGCTGCTACCCGAGCTGACCGGAGGCCGGATGTCGCTCAAGATGCTCGAGACGCTCGGCTCCCAGGGTAAGGCGTGGCCGCTCCTTGAGGGGACCGGCAACATTTACGGCATCTACACCCTCGAGAGCCTGGAGACCACCAGCACGCTGTTCTTCGACAACGGTGCCCCCCGCCGCATCGAGTTCACCGCGACGTTCAAACGGACCGACAACTACGACCTGCGTCTGCTGGGACTCGCAACGGGCCTGCTAGGCGGTATGGCGGGGGATCTTCTCGGGAGTGTTGGCGGCCTCGTCAGTGGAGCCTTGGGGGGCGTGGGTAGCCTGGTTAGCGGAGCCGTTGGCGATGCCGTGGGCGGAGTGGTCAGTGGCGTTGCTGGCGGGGTTGTGGGTAGCCTCGCTGGCAATATCGCCAGCGACCTCGCCCGCGATGTCGTCAGCGGTACCGTCGGCAAAGTGGTGGGGAAGGTACTGTGATCGAAGCTTTGGGAAACCTCTCCGGTCTGGCGGATAGTGTCATGGGTATGGCCGGTGGCGTCGCGGGCATGGCGGGCAAGTTGCTCGGTGCGCAGGACGACCTGGTGCCCGTGCCCATCTACCGGATCACAAAGGACGGCAAAGACATAACGGGCGCGTTCACCGGCCGGCTTATCAGCTTGACTCTGGAGGAAAACCGGGGATTCGAAGCGGACCAGCTCGATATCGAACTGGACGACGCCGACGGCTCGCTCGAGCTACCATCGCGCGGTGCAAAACTTGCGGTTGCGTTCGGGTGGAAACACGAGGGCCTCATCGACAAGGGGAAGTTCACCGTCGATGAGATCACCCATACTGGCCCGCCTGACCGCATCGTCATTCGCGCGCGCAGCGCCGATCTGCGCTCCGGTCTGACGAAAAAGCGGGAATCGTCGTATCACAACGTTTCGGTGCTTGACCTGGTCAACCTGATTGCCCAACGACACAACCTCGGCGCGATGGTCGCCTCGGCGCTAGCAAATCAGTTGCTGTCGCACATCGACCAGACCGGTGAATCGGACGCGAGCTTTCTAACCCGCGTGGCGGGGATGTTCGACGCAATCGCCACAGTCAAAGCCGACAAACTGCTCTTCACGAAGCTGGGCCAGTCGTCGACGGCATCGGGCAAGCCGCTCGCGCGCCTGACCATCACCCGGCAGCTCGGGGACCAGCATCACTTCTCAGTTGCGGACCGTGAGTCGTTCGATTCCGTGGTTGCGTATTATCAGGACACTCGGGCGGCGAAGAAGGGACAGGTCGTGGTCACGTCGGTGTCGGAGACGAGTACGTCGACGTCGACCAGTGCCGCGAACGGCTCCGGTAAGAAGCGTCAGAAGGCGAAGCCGGAAGCGCCGGTGGTTGAACCAACCGGCAACACGAAAGAGTTGCGGCACACCTACGCCAGCAAGACAAACGCCCTGCGCGCGGCCCGTGCCGAGTGGCAGCGGATTCAACGCGGGGTCGCGACTTTTTCAATGACGCTCGCGCGCGGGAACGCGGAACTGTTCCCGGAAGTGCCGGTGACAGTGCGCGGGTTTAAACCTCAGATCGACAGCACCGATTGGCTGCTCGCGAAGACCCGACATACCCTTGATGCGAACAGCGGATTCACGACACAGATCGAGCTGGAGATTAAGGCGACGGAAGTGCCTGACGAGAAGGACGGCGACTAACCGCTACTCGACGCGAGCCGGAAACCAGCTCGCGCCCTTGTGCCGGTCACTTTCCCGACACTCTCGGCCTTGATTCCCCGGTACGACGATAAGACTGCCCACGGAGAACGCCCGCCCGTCGTAATGGCAAAGAGGGGGGTCACCAGGTGTCATGGCCACGACCACCACGGCGAAGACAAGCGCCAGCACGATGGCGCCAAATATCACGGGCGCCCATCGTGCCCACCTCCAAGCCCTTTCTGAGCAGTTGGCGCATACCGGACCACACCGAGTCAACGCGGGGGCCGTCATGGGGCTGTTTGCCGCGTTGCGCGGCGTGAGTTGGTCACCATCATCGCTGACATCGGTCGCAAGTTGTACCGCAGCCTGAAGGCGCTGCCTCTGCACGTCATCGCTACTTGATCGCACGCCGACTGAAGATCGGGTGGTAACACTGAAGTCGTGACCGGCAACGTTCCCGACGTCACCCAAAAAAAAATCTGTTGCCTGACCATGCCTCGCTAAACCCCGAATTGCGTGATAGGTCAGTCTGGTCGGCTACTGCTCTTACTTCTTCTTATCGACGCCGACGACCTTTCGCGTTTTGACACTCACGTCGCCAACGTTCTGATTGCCAATCGTGGCGCCGCCGAAATTCATCTGGTACTTGCTACTGCTTGGTGCAGCACCCGCCGTCAGTGCGGCGATGGCTGCGGCTTTCACAACATCCGGCGCATCTCTATAACGGCGCACCAAATCCAATTCGTCCGCCGACATCTGCGTCACGTCATGGCGCCCTGTGACCAAGTAGAGGACGTCAACGCCAAGCGCCGAGATCGCCTCTAGGTATCCGGAATCGGGCTTCCGTGACCCGTTTTCATAGTTGATCTGCGCGTCACGTTTCACGCCGCCGTGGACAGCGAACTGCTCCTGACTAAGGCCAATTCGCTTTCGCTCAGCCTTGAGTCGATCACTAAAAGTGGTCATACGAATACTTTCACGTTGACATGTGGCCGAACGACCACTATCATTCATTTTGTGCAAGGTTAATTCTCCCAAGTATATCGCCATGACCTCTGAAAAGAAGCCACTGCGCCGCTCACCGCGCGGCGTAATGTCGGACAAACCGCTTTACACCCGCCTCACTTCCAGCGAGCGCGACGAAGTTCTTAGCGTCTCGAACGCGGAACGCTGCTCGGCCTCGAGCACTGTCCGCAGCCTCGTACTGCTCGGCCTCTCCGTCTACAAGGCGAAGGCCACCGCCCGTTCCTGATCGCTCCGAATGGAGGCCACCGTGTATCTCGATCCGAAAAGTGTCCGCGACAACCGTATGACGCTGCGGCTCAACGACGCTGAGCTGGCCGTCATCACATCGATGGCGCAGTACCTCGGCGAACAGCCGGCGACGCTCGCCCGCCAGTTACTGCTGCGCCAGGCTTCCGAAGCGTTCGGTCTGGCGAGCAATGTATCGCGCGACGCCGCGTAATCGAAGTCGACGAAGAGCCGCTCATCAGATGCCGGAACTTGAAATTGCCGTCAGCGACAGTGAGCTGGAGTTGATCGAAGAAATCCGTTCGGCACTCAACCTGCCGAGCGTCGAGGAGGCCGCTACGTGGCTGCTGAAGGCCCGTATGCGTGAACAGATGGAGCGTGTCGCCGGTCGGCGCCGAGCCATGTACGAAGTGACCAAGCAAGGAAGCGCGCAATGAAACTGACCTGCCCACACTGCGCGCAGCGGTTGAAGATCCGCACCAGCCGGAAAGTGACTCGCCAGACGAGTCAGTTGTACTACCAGTGCGAGAACGTCGAGTGCGCTTTCACCTGCATGGCGCTCCTCTCCATCGTTCACACACTAGCGCCGAGCCAGTCGCCTGACCCGACCGTGTTTATCCCGGCGGGTAAGGCAAAGCTCCAGCAGAGCGACGTCCGGCAGATGGATCTGCTGAACAGCACCGCGTAACGCGCAAAACCGAATCACCCCAAGTTGCCCCTCGCATCGTGCCCCCTGCGGCGCGAGGGGATTTTTTTGCCCGAATTCTTCGATAGGAGGTTGATGTGTCAAACGCCGTACGCCGCACCTCGCAAACACTTTCCGAACGCCTCGTTGCCGATGAGCAGGCACGCCACGCTCGCCGCATCAAGGAAATCCAACGACTCCAAGTCCGGCTCCGTCTTTTGCACCCGGTGCTAGATGTACTCGAGAACGAACGTGGAATCCGCATCTATCCCGATCTGATCAGCGAAAGCCCTACCGACAGGGCGATTTACATCAGCGCGCTTCTCGGCGACGGCAATCGCCTGCACCAAGAGCTGCTCGCGATGGGATTCAGCGAGCGCGCCCGCCGCGACTACCCGAGTTTTTCAGTGAGGACGGTCAGCAAGGGACGGCTATCCATCACCGTCCACGTTAAGCCGTTGCCCTGCACCAGCCCCTCCTGAAATCGCAATGCCGGTGCCATACGTGTCCGAGCAGGACCTGCGCCGCGCGCTGCGAGAGGTGGATTCCTCTGCGCAATTCGACGCTTACGCGTCGCCGATGTTGCAAACCACTCTTGCTGTTGTGTATCGCGCGCTGTTCAACCGCAGCGCTCGGCAACTGCCAACCCCTCGCGAACTCGTCCACGTCGACGCAAAGCGTCACGCCGCAGGCGACCGCGACTAACCGTAGTAGGAGTAATCATGCGCCACCGCAATACACGTAGTGACCTGATTCACCGCACCGCCCTCGGCGGCTACACCATCGATGGCCCGTACGTCCGCCGGCGCGGCCTCCGTCACGCCATCGCACGCCTCGTCGCATGGATCGGGGGTGCCCGATGAACATTCGCACCTTCGGCCTTCCCGGAGAGTTTCCTGAGTCTCTCGTGCCCGCTGCGGCGATCAACTTCATGATCGCGCATCGAGGCAGGCCGCTCGAGGAGGCTATCGATGCCGGCACCGCACGTGGCTATAGCCCTGTCGTCCGACCGCTGCCCGAAATGGCAGGTGCCTGGACGTACGGATTCGGCATCGTGGTCGAAAGCTGCGTCGTCCCCTTCATCGTTGAACTGTCGGAATTTCCGGCCGGCCACGCTTGAGACGGAGACAGATATGCCAACCAGCAAACACCGGAAGCAACGCCGCGCCTACGTCCCGACCGAGCGTCGCATCCCCATCACGCTTCGCCACAACACTGCGGCTGAGTGCCAGCTCATGTTGGTGCCGCACGAGGAGCTTGAAAAGCTTCGCACGGGCATCGCGACCGAAGAGTCGTGGCACACGCTGGCCTTTCGCATCAACGTCGGCCAGGCGCTTGCCGTTGCCTATTTCACCCCCGACGTGAGAGAGGCGCTTTCGGACGCCGCAATCGCGGTGTCTGAAGTCGGAAAGCGCTATATGCACGACAAGCGCCTCGGCGTTACCGGCGACCAGTTCCGCGCCATCGCGCGTGGCCTGACCCTCACCGACGATTTGCAGAAGATCACCACGCGTCGAGAGCAGCTCGCTGCACATCAGTTCGCTCTTACGACCGCACAACAAGTTCCTGCGGGGGAGGTGTTCTCATGCGCACCGTGAAGGATGACGTCGTCACCGGACAGCCAGTGAAACGAACGCGGCGGGCGTCTTACAGCCCCGCAGAAGCCGACACGCTGCGTCGCCTCTATCCCGACAACACCGCCGCCGCAGTCGCTACAGCGCTCGCGTGGACCGTTCAGAAAGTCTACGGAGTGGCGAACGCGCTCGGCATCCGAAAGAGCGAGGCGTTCCTGTCCAGCGCTTCGTCCGGTCGTACCGATGGCACACGCGGCACGGCCACTCGCTTCGTGAAAGGCCAGCAATCCTGGAACCGAGGCGTGAAGGGCATCTGCGGAGTCCACCCAAACAGCAAAAGAACGCAGTTCAAGAAGGGACAGCGGAGGGGCGCTGCGCAGCGCAATTACGTCCCGGTTGGCTCACACCGCATCTCGGCTGACGGCTATCTGGAGCGCAAGGTCAACGACACGCATCCGGTGCCGGCGCGGCGATGGGTGGCCGTGCATCGCCTCGTGTGGGAGGCCGTGCATGGCCCGGTGATCGAAGGCCACGTCATTTGCTTCCTGCCGGGCAAGAAGACCGCAATCCTTGAATGCATCACCGTCGACGTGCTCGAGCAAGTCAGCCGTGCGGATCTCGCGCGTCGTAATCATCCGCGCAACCACTCCCCGGAGTTCGCCCAGGTTGTACAGCTCAAAGGGGCTATCACACGCCAGGTCAATCGCATCGTTCGCGCCGAGAAGGAGAAGCAATCATGAGCAACAACATCGCCACCGTGCGCCAAGCCCTCATTGACACTCTGGCCGACTTGCGCAGCACCGAGAAGCCGATGGAAGTAGATCGTGCCCGAGCTGTCGCGGATGTGGCTCGCGTATTGGTCGACACGGCCAAGGTGGAAGTCGACTACTTGCGTGTGACTGGGCAGGAAACGGCGCCATTCCTGGACTCAGAAAACAAGCCAGCGCTCCCGCAAGGCATCACCGGCGTTCATCGCCACACGCTGCGATGAGCGCGATGCAGAGGAAAGTCGGTCGCACCGGCCTCGCCAGTGTGGCCGGCGTCTGGTGCGATTCGCCTGACTTCCATGCATGGCTCGAGGAATTGGCAGGGCAACCGTTCACAAAGGCCGATGCTGTTGAGTTCATCTACTTGGCGTGCGAGATCCAATCGCGCTCCGAGCTGGATACCGATGAACGCGCCGCTCGCCTTTTCGTCGAGAAGATCCGACGCCCCTTTCGTGAGTGGCTAGGCGGTAAGCCTGCTGCTCCTGCTCCCCAAAAACGCAACAAGTAATCCCGCCGGCGCAAGCCGGCTTCTCTCATTCAGAACAAAACAATGGCCTCCATCGAGCAACTGAAACAACGCATCAACCTTCACGAGCTTGCGGAACGCCTGGGCCTAAAACGCGGGACAGGCGGCGACAAGGCGCTGTATCACTCGCCCAACCACGAGGACAAGAATCCATCGCTGTCCATCATGCAGGACCACCCCAAGCACGGCACCTGCTGGAAAGATCACAGCGCCGACGCCGGCGGCTCCTGCGTGGACCTCGTCATGTATGCGCGCGGTGGCACAGTAGGCGAGGCAATGCGCTGGCTGCATGAAGCCTTCGGCATCGCCTTCGACAAGCCCGAGGCAAAGGAGCAGGAGCGCAAGTCCACCCTCGACTACATCGCCGATCGGTGCATGGCGGATCGTGACCGCGCTCGCGAATACCTCAAGAGCCGCGAGATCGGCGACGCCGCCATCGATGCCGCCGTCGCAACCCGCTCTCTCGGGTTCAACGACTGGACGAGCCAGAAGCTCGCCGTCGGCAACGTCGGCTACGGTGGCCCCGCTGCCGCGTTCATCGTCCGCACTCAGGACACCGGCCAGATCGTGGCCGTCGATATGCGCTACCTCGACCCGGTTGCCAACGGCAACGTCAAAACGCAGACCCAAGGAGCCAAGGACGGCCACGGCTGGACGGCTGATTGGCGCAAGCTCAAGCGCGCGCACCGCGTCGTCATCGTGGAAAGCGCTGTCAATGCGCTGTCGGTCGACACCTGCGGCATCCCTGGCACTGCATCGTTCGCCGTGCGCGGCATTGGCAACGTCGAGCACATCGACTTTTCGTTTTTGCAGGAAAAGCAGGTCGTGATCTGTTTCGACAACGACGAGCCGATTGCCGAGGGCAAACCGCGCGCGGGCCACCGCCCGGGCCCCGAGGCCGCATGGGCACTGCACGAGCGCCTGACCGCGATGAACATCAGTGCGATGCTTGTCGACCAGGCGCACTGGTCGGCGGATCTCGCCGATGGTTCGACCGAACACAAGCCGATCAATGACGTGAACGATTACCTCCGCCTGCGCGGCGTACAGAAGCTCGTCAAAGCGCTGGAGACAATTGAGCATTGGCTCATCGCAGGCCTCGCCGGCGACACGTCTGTCAAAGGTAAGAAGCGCGTGTTCCTGCCCTCTCACGACTTCGCTCAGTACTGGAAATTCCGCGTGCGCCCCGACTTCACCAGCTATGTAGCGAAGATGAACAAGGAAGAAGGCGCAGAAGCCGAGACGCCGGTAATCGTTGACCTCGCAGGCTTCCGAGTTGCGTCGTTGAGTCGCGTGTCAGTCGCCAGCGCGACGTCAACGATGACGGGAGATCCGGACCAATCCCCCACGGTCTATTTCGCGGTGTCTGTACAAACGCCGCGCCACGGCGCAAAACTCATTCGCAAGGTCATGCTCGATGACCAACTCCACAACGTCGACCAGTGGGGCAAGTTCGGGCCGATCTGGTCGCCTGCGCCGTTCAAGCGAATGGTGAACATCCTTGAGCGCACGGCGCACCTCGGCGCACGTCATGCGGCCAACTTCGTGGGCCTCGCGTGGCGCGACGGCCAACTCATCGTGAACGAAGGCCCGGACTGCTACTTCACCGAAGCCGACAAGCAGTGCCCGTACCACAACCTCACGTTTCCATCCGGCCCGTCCACGGACGCCCGCAAAGTGGTTGTCGCGTACCAGGAGACGTTCCGCCAGAACGCGGCGGCGATCCCCCTGGTCTGGTCACTTGGAGGGCACCTGAAGGCTCTCCTCGGATTCTGGCCGCATATGACCGTGCAGGCGGACAAGGGCGCCGGTAAGTCGACCCTCATCAAGCGCCTCGAGCGAACATTGGCGTTCACGATGTTCTCGGGCCAGAGCCTGCAAACCGAATTCCGCCTGCTGACGAGCATCAGCCACACGAGCCATCCCGTGGGATGGGAGGAACTGTCGGCACGCCGCCAAGACGTCATCGACAAAGCCGTCGGCCTGCTGCAAGAGAACTACCAATACACCGTGACGCGTCGCGGCACCGACATGACCGAATACCTGCTATCCGCGCCGGTCATGCTCGCCGGCGAAGACGTGCCCGTGCGCAGCCTGCTCGGCAAGCTCGTGCGCACCACTTTGACTGGGAAGAAAGGGCCGATGATGCCCGACGACCTGCCGCGCTTCCCTCTGCGCCAGTGGCTTGAGTTTTTGGCCGGACTGAATCGCCTCGAGGTGCTGGCCAAGTATCGCGAGCTGCGCGATTACTGCCTGAGTCGCAGCCGCGCCAGCGGCAGCGACGATGGCGCGATGCGCATGGCCGGCAACTACGCCGGCGTGCTGCTCGCTTGGGGCTACCTGTGCGAGTTCGCCGACATGGACCGCGACGAGGGCGGGTTTCGGAAAGACCTACTGGCCGAGATGAACACGCACATCGCCGAGACTAGCGCCGACCGCGAGCCGTGGGTGTGGATCATGGAGACCGCACTCTCTGAGATCGATGCCAGCAACTTCAAGCACCCCTACGCCTTCGACGACGTCGACGGCGAGCCGTGCTTGCTCGTGCGCACGAGCCACATCATGGACCACATCGCTCACTCCTCTGCCCTGCGCGAGAAATGGAACGGCTTGCCGGTCAAGAGCGACCGCGTGTTCAAGAAACAGATCCAGTCCGCCGGCGTCATGGTCGGCGAGAAAGAACACGAGCGAACCATCCACAACCGACGCGTCAACTACCTGTCGGCAATCTCGCTCCATCGTATTCAGAATTTCGGCCTGGCCGTGGCCGTCCGCAACGACAAGTGAACCCTATGAAATTCTCGTCCTCTCGCGGCGCTTTTTTCGTCAGCTTTGGCCGTCGCATCGGCCGTCGCGTGGTCCTTCGACGCGTGCTTATGATCGCTCTCCAACACCACGACGGTGTTCTGGCCAACTGCGCCTTGTGCCAGCTCGACGGCCTTGCGGGGGCATGGTAATGCCCCGCTTCGTCCCATTCGCGGCCGGCACGGCCGCTGTATTCGATCAATCCACGGCCACCGGGCCAACGGCCCGCCAGGCGCACGCAACGTCCTACGCACGGCTCGCCTGCGCGATTCTCACCGGCAGCACGCGCCTCCATGTGGGTAGCGTGGCCACCGCGCACACGTCGTCCTTCCCCGGCTCCCCCGTACCCCCTGCGAGTGTTGGTAGGGCCGGGGAACAGCCGACCTTGAGGGGGGGGGCTGGCCGAAAGCCGATTTTCCGCAAGGGTATGTCGGGAAGCGCAGATAACTCGTGGATTGCACTGCTCTTTAAAGCTAAGTCATTGATTTTTGAGAAGACATACCCCACGAGTCATGGTGTTTTTTCCACGAGTCGCACCGCTTTTTCCACGAGTCACGTTTTGCGATATTTGGTCCGCCTCTATACCTCTCTTTCTCTTAAATTATTGAAGAAGAAAGAGAAAACAGAGAAGAAAGGGATTGAGCAGCGCACAAACGGGCGTCCACGAGTTGGGAGTCTTTTTCCACGAGTCGGCAACGCTGCCTATTTTTTAATCCACGAGTTTTACCCCCTTCCACGAGTCGACTCGTGGAAACTCGTGGAAATTATTCCCATTAAATTCAATGAATTAACCTCGAATGACGCCCAATCCACGAATCCACGAGTTGCGCTGTGTGTGGTCACCCCATGCGCCTTGCAAGCCGGGGGGGCGTGCTCATGAAATGGGTTAAGCTGAAAAAGTACTGTGAGCTTTCAGGCGACACGCCAGACGCAGTACATGCGAAACGCCGCAAGGGACAGTTTGTCGACGGCGTGCATTGCAGGATCGCCGACGACGGCAACCTGTGGATCAATACAGAGGCGGTGGACCGATGGGTGGAACAAGGGGCGAAGGCGACGGTAAGCGCACTCCGAGGGGTGTGAGAATCCGCACGCATTTGAATGTCGAGTCGCTGCAGATCGACTTCACCTTTCGCGGCGTCAGGTGCCGCGAAAGTCTGCGGCTCGAACCGACAGCGGCCAACATCCGATATGCGGACGGCCTTCGAAGAGAGATCGTTCGAAAGATCGAGCAGGATTCGTTCAAGTACAACGAGTACTTCCCGGAATCACCACGTGCCCGCCTGTTTGGGCACGTCGTCACCAGAGCGACGCTCGGCGAAAGAGCGACTGCATACCTCACGGGCTGTGACCAGGCGGTGAAGAACGGCAAGCTCTCGCCGTCCACGGTCAACGGCTACCGCAAGATCGTTAACGGGCAGATACTGCCGCGCTTCGGCAACGTGCCGCTACGCGAGCTGGGGCCGGCGATGCTGCGTGAGTGGGTCGCCAGCCTGGGCACAACAGCGAAGACTGCGCGCAACGTTGTATCGGTTCTGCGCTCGATCCTTGACGACGCGAAGAACGATGAGCTGATCGAGAGCAATCCGCTCGACCGGATCGCACTGAACAAGCTGCTGGCGACGACAGCCAAGAAATCGGAATACGTAGTGGACCCGTTCGATGCGGACGAGAAGCGCGCCATTCTCAATGCAGCCGAAGGGCAAGCACGCAACCTCTATCAGTTCGCATTGTGGTCAGGACTTCGTACGTCGGAGCTGATTGCCCTCGAATGGGGAGATATCGACTGGATACACGGCTGCGTCAAAGTGCAGCGCGCCGTGGTGGTCAAACAGGAGAAAGGAACGAAGACGGCAGCGGGCACGCGTGAAGTGATGCTGCTGCCGGCAGCGCGTGAGGCCCTTGAGGCGCAGAAAGCCCACACGTTCCTCGCCGGCCACCGCGTGTTCCACAACCCGAAGACCGGTGCCCCCTGGGAGACTGATGCTCAGATTCGGAAGACGTCGTGGATCTACGTCTTGAAGAAAGCCGGCGTGCGCTACCGCAACCCCTACCAGACGCGCCACACGTACGCGTCGACGTTGCTTTCGAAGGGAGAGAATCCCTGGTGGGTCGCCAATCAGATGGGCCATGTGGACGTCGAGATGATCTTCCGGCACTACGGGAAGTGGATTCCGAACAGCCGACACGGCAGCGGGTATCAGCTCGTGAACGACTGGGCCCAGGAAGGTGCCACCGAAGCGCAAAACGGCACGCAGACGGCACGCGGCGACAACGAAAACATCAAAACCCTTACTGGATAAGCATTTGCCGGAACAACTGCGCGGGTTCGATCCCCGCCGGCTCCACCAATATGCTGAATTAACGGACCCTCTCGGGTCCGTTTTTCTTTTTTGCGACGCCGGGCACGCGCCACGGCAACGCCACCTCCCGCCTCCCCTCACTTGCCATCCCTCGACGCCATCCCTATAATTGAGCAATTACTCATTTATAGTTCCTGAAAGTTTCGATGGCTCGCCCTCTCAGTCCGGAAAAACGCGATGCGCTCTTGCAGGCAGCCATGATGGCCGTGGCCGAGCAAGGCGTGCTGGCCACCACGGCCGTCATCGCCAGGCGTGCGGGCGTCGCCGAGGGCACCCTGTTCACTTACTTCGAGAACAAGGAAGTGCTCTTTCAGGAACTCTATCTGCACCTCAAACAAGAGATGGCTGCGGCCATGATGCCGGGCTATCCGCATCAGACCGATGTCCGGCGTCGCGTCGAGCATGTCTTTCAGTGCTACGTCGGTTGGGGGCTGGATAACCCCGCCGGGCGCCTCGCCGTCTCACGCTTGCTAGCTTCGGGCCGGTTGACGGACGAAACCCGTGCACAAGGCGCCACCCTGTTTCTGGACATCCCGCAAATGATGGAAGCGGCCGTACGAGACGGCACCCTGCTGAACGCGCCGATGGCCTTTCTCTACGCGATCATCGAGCGCATCGCGGACACCACCATCGAATCCATCGAGAAATCCCCCGCCGACGCCGCCCATTACCGGCAGATCGGCTTCACCGCGGCGTGGCGCGCAATCACGCCGTAAGTTTTTTTGCCATTTAATTGCGTGAGTACTCATTCATTTTATTAAGAGGTGACGTGATGTCGAAGCAAATGTGGTTCATCACTGGTGCGTCAGGCGGTCTGGGTTTGGCGCTCGCAGAAAAAGTACTGGCCGAAGGCCATCGTGTGATCGCGGCCGTGCGTCGCGTCGATGCCCTGCAAGCACTGCAACAAGCCTGGCCCGAGCAGCTTCAGGTCGAATCGATCGACATGACCGACGTCGCCCGAGTGCAAGCCGTCGCTGCCCGGCATCCAGACGTCGATATCGTCGTGAACAACGCTGGCGGTGCCGTCATCGGCGCCATGGAGGAAATGACCGAAGCGCAGATCGAGCAGCAAATCGCGCTCAACCTGCTCGGCCCGATCCACGTTACGCGTGCCTTTCTCGGCACCATGCGCGCACGTCGTCACGGCACCTTCATTCACATCACGAGCGTCGGCGGACGCGCCACCTTCCCCTGCGGCGCGCTTTACCACGCGGCCAAATTCGGCCTGGAAGGATTTGCCGAAGCCGTGAGTCAGGAGACGGCCGAGTTCGGCATCAAGACGATCCTCATCGAGCCCGGCTCGATCCGCACGAACTTCCTCGCAAACATCCAATGGACGACGGAAATCGACGACTACCGCACGGGTGCTGTCGCCAACTTGCGCACCCTCGTCAAAACACACGGGGACGAAGTCGCCTCCGGCGATCCGGTCAAGATGGCGGACGTCATCTACGGCGTCAGTCAGATGGCCGAACCGCCGCTGCGCACCGTGCTTGGCGCCGACGCCTACGCGGTCCTGGAAGGCACCTACGCGCGTAGTCTCGATGCCTTGAAAGCCCAGAAGGACCTCGCCGCCTCGGTGACCCTCGAAGGCCGCGTCGGTTTTCATCCACAATAAGACCGGCTCGTCCACCACCACGCATCTCGATATGAGCAAGGGAGTGAAATCATGCGCATCGTACTGATCGGCGCGACCGGCATGGTCGGTCAAGGCGTGTTGCGCGCCTGCCTGGCCGCCCGCGACGTCACCGAAGTTCTGGTGGTCGGGCGACGTCCGCTGCCTGCGGGTTACCGTGATCCGCGTATCCAGGTCGTCACCTTGCCGGATCTCGCGGCATTCAAGGCAGACGATCCGGCGTTCCGCGACGTCGACGCCTGCTTCTTCTGTGCCGGGGTCTCCTCCTTCGGCATGACCGAACTGGCCTATCGTGCCGTGACGTACGACCTCACACTCGTCGTCGCGAAGGCGCTGCTTCAGACAAGCCCCAACATGACGATGGTGTACGTATCGGGCGCCGGCGCCGACAGCAGCGAACAGGGCCGCAGCATGTGGGCACGCGTGCGCGGCGAGACCGAGAATGCGTTGCAGCGGTTGCCGTTCAAGCGGGTGGCCATCTTCCGTCCCGGCGCGATCCTGACGGAAGATGGCGTGGAATCACGCACGGCCCTTTACCGACGGCTGTACGTCGTACTCAAACCGCTGTTGCTGCTGGCGCGCTGGATATCGCCGTCGAGCGTGCTCACGACCCGCATCATCGGCGATGCGATGCTGGGCGTGGTCCGACACGGCGCCCCGCACGCGATTCTCACGCCGACCGACATCCATCGGCTCGGCAGAGCGAACGCGACGAACGCAGCGACCGGGGCAAACACCGTTTAGGTCGCCTTCCCCGTCTTCAAACCGAGGAATGGGAACGGCGGCGCGACCTTGAAATCGGCGGACACTTCGCCATTGAACGTGTTGCGCTGATCCTTGCCGAGATCGAGCCGCCTGACGGGCGCACCGGCGGCGAAGTCCACCTTCTTGAGGTCCACCCAGAACGTATTGGGCGTCAGGGCCGACTCGAAGAAATAGAGCATGCGTTTGTGGTCGACCACCGTGCGCCAACGGGTCGACGAGATATTGGGCTCATCCGGGGTGGTGATGCCGTAAGGCACCGAAGCATTGCGAATCACACTGAATACGCTCGCCAAAGCCTGTACCGGATCCTCGCTCTTGGGAATCGCGTTGATGTAGAACGACGCACGCGCAAAGCGATCGGAAGCGCGGTTCGTCCCCGGCAGGAACGTCGTGCCGCCGATCTGCTTCCAGTACGTATTGAGCGCAAGCTGCTCGTCGAAGATCGGTGAATTCGTCATCACCTGATACTGCTTGCCGTGATGAATCACTTGCCGGCCGTTGATGTACTCGATGATCGCGCTGTCACCCGTTTTGTCCGACATGGACAGATGCAGCGTGGTGAGCCGATCCTCGCCCGGCACGTTGTCCGTCACGACCGTGAACGGTTCCTTCGCCAGCGCCGTCACGGCTTCGTCCACCGTCGCAAAGTTATCGAGCACGTACTGCGCCCATGCCGCGATCGTCAGCCCGGGCTTCGAATCCTTGTCGAACTTCGGATATTGCGACTCGACGAGCCACAGCAACTGTGCCGACAGCCCCTTCTCATTGACGCCATCGGTCGTCGATACGTCGTAGCCCGTGGCCACCACGCTGCCGTACTTTGCCGTCCAGCGAATGGAGTTCGGACCGGCTTCACCGGTGCGCGCAATGCCGCGCGGCAATACGTAGAGATTGGTCGCAACGTCGAGCTTCCAGTCCATCGACCGGGCAGTGATGACGTCATCGTTCGCCCCCAGATAGACGACCCGGGTGCAGGCAAGCGTGGACATCGGGGAGAGAACGAGCGCGGCAGAAGCGACAGCGGCGACCAGACGGGGCAATGCCCCGGCGAGCTTGGCAGGCATGGCGATACCTCACGTTAGGGGGAAGGATTCGCAAGAACCGTCAGTATAACGATGGGAATGCGCCAGTCCGCCCGCCCGACGTGTCACTCCACCAAAATCGGATAGAGCGACGCCACGAGCAGCGCCGCCGCCACGCCGTTGAAGATGCGTACCGAGCGCGCATCGGTCAGCACGCGTCGCATCGCAACGCCAAAGCCGGCCCACAGGCCGATACAAGGGGCGCCGAGCATGCCGTAGATCACCGCGAGCAGCGCGACGTCCGGCAAGTGCGACGCGTTGGGCAGATAGGTGCTGATCGCCCCTACCGCCATCACCCACGCTTTCGGATTGACCCACTGAAACGCGGCCGCGCCCACAAATCCCATCGGACGCTCACGTCCCCGGCGCTCACCGTCCATCGGCCCCAAGCGGGCCAGATGCCACGCCAGCCAGAGCAGATAAGCCGCGCCGACATACTTCAATAACGTATGGATGACCGGAAAGCGTACGAACACCGTGTGCAGGCCCGCGCCCGTCAGAAACACCATCAAGGCAAAACCGAAGGCGATCCCCGCCAGATGCGGCAACGTACGGACAAAGCCGTAGTTGAGTCCTGACGTGAGGATCATCATGTTGTTCGGCCCCGGGGTCACCAGGGTAATGACAGCAAAGGCGCAGAAGGCCAGCAGTTGTTCGGTCGTCATGATCGTCGGTCTGAAACAGGTACCGTCGGCACGGCCATCGGCATACGCACAAGGCAACGCGCGAAGCGGCCCACGGAAAAGCACGCGGAGCCACAGCATAGGCACGTGTATCGCCGCGCACCCGGTACAGTTCGCCGAATCCCTGTGGGCCTGTACCGGACGCCGCCCATGACAGTTGCTGCCGCCCCGTCGACACACAGCCCCCCTGCATCCCGGGGGATCGCGCTGTCCACAAGCGGTCACGGTCATGCGAGAATCGACGCAAGCCGTCGACGTGACGCTTCGACGCCATCCCCCGACTCCATCGACACTGCCCGAACGGACGCCCAACGAACGCTCGACACTCACCCGATGCCGCCTCGTCTGCCACCGCTGTCTGCCCTGCGCCTGTTCGAGGCCGCAGGACGCCACCAGAGTTTCAAACGCGCCGCTGCCGAACTCCATCTCACGCCAAGCGCCGTTAGCCACGGCATCGTCGGGCTGGAGCAAACGCTGGGCGTCGCGCTCTTCGTGCGCTCACCGCAAGGGCTCACGCTCACGCCCGAGGGCGTGGACTACCTCGCGTACGTCACCGAAGCGTTCTCGCTGCTGCTCACCGGCACCCGTCGCCTGCCCACGCCGGACGCTTCGCGCGCCATTGCCATCACGTGCGCACCGACGCTCGCCTCGCGCTGGCTGCTGCCGCGTCTGGACATGTTCATGCGGCGCATGCCCGGCGTCGACATCACGGTCGACACGTCGCGCCGCCAGGTCGGCTTTCCCACCGACGGCTTCGACTTCGCCATCCGCCTGTCGCGCGCCCCCGTGGCCAGCGACACGTGGCATCGACTCTTCGGCGAACGGTTCGTGCCGGTGTGCAGCCCCGCTTACCACGCAATGCATGCGGACGAAGACGGCAATATCGACCTGCGCACGGCCACACGCATCCACGTGGGCAGCGCCAGCGAGGACTGGCAGGTCTGGGTCGAAAGCGCGGGGATCGACGATTTCGACACGCGCGGCGGCCTGACCTTCGACAGCATTCAGATGGCCTTCGAGGCCGCCATGATGGGCCTCGGCGTCGTGATCGGGCGCCGTCCGCTGGTCGACGAATACCTGGCCAACGGCGTACTCGTGCCCGCACACGGCATCACCACGCAATCACAAGGCGCCTACTGGCTGATTTGCGCGCCGGACATCGAACCGCACCCCGAATGCGTGGCGTTCCGCGACTGGGTCATCGACCAGGCGGGCACCCATCAAGGTGAATAAAATTCACTCGATGCCACACACAACTCCTTTGCCAGACGGGGATTTCATTGCGAGACTACGGTGAGGAGGACTCATCACCATGTCGCAAACCCCGATTTCAGCATCACCCTCGTTACAGGGCCGCGTCACCCTGATCATTCTCGCCGGCGCGCTGGTACTCAGCGCCGCAATGGGCACCCGACAGACGTTCGGCCTGTTCATCAATCCCTTCTCGTACGATCGCGGCGTGCCTGTCACGCTCGTGGCATTCGCCATCGCATTGCATAACCTCGTGTGGGGCTTCGCACAGCCGTTCGCTGGGGCCATGGCTGACCGTTACGGGCCGGCGCCCGTCGTCGCAGCCGGTGCGCTCGCCTTCGCCGGCGGGCTGGCGATGGCCGCACTGGCGCCGTCCGGCGTCTGGCTCGTGATCGGGCTGGGGGTGCTGGTCGGGTTGGGGATCAGTTGCACGACGTTCGGTGTCGTACTGCCCGCCGTGAGCCGCGCCGTCACGCCCGAAAGACGCACGATGGCCATGGGTCTCGTGAGCGCGGGCGGCTCGCTCGGACAGGTGGCGCTAGTGCCCGTCGCGCAAGGGCTGCGCCAGACGTATGGCGTGTCCACATCGCTTTTCGTACTCGCGCTGGTCCTGTGCTGCGCCGCGCCGCTCGGCCTGTTCATGACGATGCAACGCCGCAGCAAGACCGCAACCGCCGGGACGCCGTCAGGTGTCACGCCCACACCGGCGACGTCGCCCGACGAGGCCCAGGCCGAGCACGTCTCGCTACGCAACGTCCTCCATCAGGCGTGCACCCATCGCGGCTATCAACTCCTGACGCTGGGCTTCTTCACGTGCGGCTTTCAGCTTGCCTTCATCGCCACCCACTTGCCCGGCTATCTGTTGATGTGCCACATGCCTATCGGGCTCGGCGCGACCGCGCTTGCGCTGATCGGGTTGTTCAACATGCTGGGCAGTTGGGCCTGCGGCTGGCTGGGCGGACGCTATCGCCAGCATCATGTGCTCGGCTGGCTGTATCTGATTCGCGGTGCGGCCATCGCCATCTTTTTCCTGCTGCCGAAGACCGACACGAGCGTCGTGATCTTCGCCTCGGTGATGGGACTGACGTGGCTGGGGACAGTACCGCTCACGAGCGGACTGGTTGCGAAGGTCTTCGGCACGCGGCATCTGGGCACGCTCTTCGGCGTGTGCTTCATGAGCCATCAGGTCGGCTCGTTCCTGGGGGCGTGGCTCGGCGGCTTCGTGCTCGACGTCACCGGTTCGTACAACCTGCTGTGGGCCGCGACCGCGATTCTCGGTGCAGTCGCCGCAGCACTTCACTTCCCGATCGACGACGAAAGCATCGTGCCGCCGCTGCGCCAACCGATGCCCGCAGGTGCCTGAGCGAGCCCGAGCGACATCGCAGACGATGTCACAGGCGATGCGCGCTCGCGAGCCGGAAGATTTTCGTCCAGCGTTGTGCGAGCGCGCGGCCGGACATGGGCACGCGCCAGCTCGGCTGCGCATTGTGCGCGAGGTCGAGCGTGAGGGACCACTGGCCGCCCTCACTCACGGGATGCGCGGACGTCACATCCGAGAACACGAAGCGTGTCTCGCGACCGTCGACACGCAACGTGCCCATCTTGCGGTCGGCGTCGAGCGTGAGTTCACCCCAAGCGCCCGAGACACTCACCAGCCGCTTGCCGTCACGTCGCACGCCATGCACCGCGCGATAACGGCGTACGGCATCGACAACCAGCCACACCACGATCAGCACGCATACGACAATCGTCGCGACGGCCGCCAGCGTGCCGAACTGCAACGCCACGGCAGCGTACAGACGCACTGCGCCGTAGACGATGCCCGCCAGTACGACGAGCGCCAGAAGAATGAACGGCACTGTGGCCTCCTTACATCGAAAACGATCGGCAACGAAAAAGCATAGAAAAAGCTCCGCCAGTCGATGTGACCGGCGGAGCTTCATTTCATCACAAGCGCGGCGTCCGTGCCGGCGAGCGTCAGCCGGACATCCCGCCTGGTGCGTCTGTCGCACCTGTCGTGCGTCTCACGGCGAGAGATACGACACGAGATGCGACACGAGACACCACACGCGTGGCGCGATCATCGTTGCGGCTGCGGCGCGGCGCCGACGTCCTTGCGGACTTTGGCGACTTGCGCAGCCGTCACGGCGGGCGCCTTGTTACCCCAGCTAGAACGCACGAACGTCAGCACATCCGCCACATCCTGATCGGTCAGACGATCGTCGAAGCCCGGCATGGCGTAATGCGTCGGCGCCGACTTCGTCCAGGGCATTTCGGCCCCGCGCAGCACGATATGGATGAGCGACGTCGGATCGACCGAATTCACCGTCGAGCTGAGCGCCAGCGTCGGGAATGTCTGCGTGTACCCCTTGCCTGTGCTGCGGTGACACGCCGCACAGTTGTCGAGGAACGTCAGCGCCCCGTTACTCTTGTCGGAACCCGCACGCAGCGCGCGGGCGACAGTGTCGTCGTAGGCAAGCGCCTTGGCGTTCGGGTCGACCGGCTTGAGCGTCTTCAGGTACTTCGCGACCGCCGTCAGGTCGTCGTCGTTCATGTGCTGCGTGCTGTGCTGCACCACATCCGACATACCGCCGAAGGCCGCCGAGTGGTCGTTACGTCCGCCCTTGAGGAACGCCGTAATGTCGCCTTCGCTCCAGTTGCCCAGCCCGTCGGTGACATCGCCGCGCAGGTTCTTCGCGAGGAAGTTGTCGACCACGCCGCCCGACAGGAATGCCGTGCTGTCATCGGTCAACGCTTTCTCCTGCAACGCGAAACCACGCGGCGTGTGGCATGCACTGCAATGGCCGAGCCCTTCGACGAGATAGCGGCCCCGCGCGATCGGATCGTTGTCTGTCGATGCGGCATCGGCGGCGACCGCCGGTGCGAACATCTTGCGCCAGAACGACAACGGCCAGCGCATCGACATCGGCCACGGGATATCCGTCGCCTTGTTCGCCTGTGCGACCGGCTGCACACCGTTCATGAAGTACGCATAGAGCGCCTTCACATCGGCCGGACGCACTTTCGCGTACGAGGTGTACGGCATGGCCGGGTACAACGTCGAGCCACTCTTGGCAATGCCGTGCCGCACGGCGCGGTCGAAGTCTTCGAGGCTGTAGCTGCCAATGCCGGTGTCCTTGTCCGGCGTGATGTTCGTCGAATAGATCGTGCCGATGGGCGACGCGATCGGCAGGCCACCCGCGAATGGCTTGCCCTTCGGCGCCGTGTGACAGGCGGCGCAGTCGGCCGCACGCGCCAGATACTCTCCCTGACGGACGAGCTGCGCCTGCGGGTCGTTCGCCGCCGGTGTCTGGGGCTGCGTACCAGCGTCCATCGTTACGGCGGGAACGGCAGGCGTCGGCACCGGCGAGACGGCGGCGCCCGAGGGCACGGTCGCGTTCTGCGCCCACACGGCAACCGCCGCGAGTGCGAGGGTGCTGGCGGCCAACACACCGACCGAGCGCTTCATCATCGTTTTTCGGATCATGATGGCGCTCCTCAGGCTTGCACCAGCGGGCCGGCGTTCTTGAGGTACTGCTCGCGAATTGCCTTCGCGGACCAGTACGCCAGCGCCGCCACCACGCCCGTGGGGTTGTAACCCATGTTCTGCGGGAACGCCGAAGCGCCCATCACGAACACGTTCGAGACGTCCCAGCTTTGCAGATACCTGTTGACCACGCTGTTCGACGGATTCGTGCCCATGATGGCGCCGCCCGTCGTATGCGTGCTCTGATAGATCCGCGTGTCGTAATGCGTCCCCTTCTTGCGGATGGCGCGGAACACTTTCTCCGGGTTCATCGCACGGCCGACTTCTTCCATCCGGTCGCCCATGTAACCGAGCATGTTGTACTCGTTGTCATGCCAGTCGAAGGTCATGCGCAGCAACGGCACGCCGTAGGCATCCTTGTAGGTCGGATCGAGATCGAGACACGCGTCGCGATACGACATGACCGAACCGGAGATGCCGATGGTCATGTAGCGCTGATACGCGTCGGCAATGCCCGCCTTCCATTTGCTGCCCCAGGCTGGCGTGCCCGGCACGGTCGGCGTCATCTTGATCGGACGTCCGCCATAGCGAATGTGACGAATGCTCGCGCCCCCCACGAAGCCCAGCGGCCCGTGATCGAACTGGTCGCCGTTCAGATCGTCCATCGACACGCCGCCGGCGCCGGTGCCGACGAACGGATTGAGTTGCGTGCCCTTGGGCAGCAGCACGTTCACGGCACCGTTCATCTGATACGCGTAGTTCTTGCCGACAACGCCCTCGCCCGTCTTCGGATCGTACGGCTTGCCGATGCCGGAGAGCAGCAGCAGACGCACGTTGTGCATCTGGTAAGCCGCCATGATGACGAGATCGGCGGGTTGCTCGACTTCGCGACCCTGCGCGTCGATGTACGTCACGCCAGTGGCCTTCTTGCCGTCGTTGTCGAGATTGACCTTGACGACGTACGAATGCGTGCGCAATTCGAAATTCGGCTTCTTGAGCAGCACCGGCAGGATGGTGGTCTGCGGCGACGCCTTCGAATACATGTAGCAACCGTAGTTCTCGCAGAAGCCGCAGAAGTTGCACGGCCCGAGGCGCACGCCATACGGATTGGTGTACGGCTCGGACGTGTTTGCCGCCGGCGCCGGATACGGATTGAAGCCGACCTCGCGGGCCGCCTTCTCGAAGAGTTGTGCGCCGTAGGTGTTCTGCAACGGCGGCGTCGGAAACTCGCTGGAGCGGGCCCCTTCGCGCGGGTTGCCGCCCGGCACGATCTTGCCGTTAAGGTTGCCCGCTTTACCCGACGTGCCGAACACTTTCTCCGCGAAGTCGAAGTGCGGTTCCAGTTCTTCGTAGCTCACGCCGAAGTCCTGAATCGTCATGCCTTCGGGGATGAATTTCTTGCCGTAGCGCTCTTCGTAATGACTACGCAGCTTCAGCTCTTCGGGCAGGATCCGGTAATGCATGCCGTTCCAGTGAAAGCCCGCGCCGCCCACACCGTTGCCGAGCAGGAACGAGCCGTTCTGACGATACGGCACGGCGAGGTCATCCGGCGTATGACGAATCGTCACCGTCTCGCGCGCCAGCTCCTGAAAGAGCTTGCCGCGCACCGAGTATTCCAGTTCGTCGATGACCTTGGGGTACTGCGCATCGGTGGGAGTGTCGCGCATGGCGCCGCGCTCGAGCGCCACGACATTCAGTCCTGCGTCCGTCAGTTCCTGGCCGAGAATCGCCCCGGTCCAGCCGAAACCCACGATGACGGCGTCGACCTTATCTTTCTTGATTGCCATGACTTAGCCCCGCTTTCCGGAAATCGACACGGGCCCGTAGGGATATTTGACATTGGGCTGATCCACCCAGTCCATGAAGTCGGCACGCGCGCCGGGGAAGCCGACGAGTTTCCAGCCGACCATGTCCTTGTTGCCGCCATGAATCGGATCGGAGAGGAAGCCTTCCTTCGTGTTGGCCAGCAGGTAGGAGAAGAAGGTGCGCGCAGGCACGCTGTCGAACTCGATCTTCGCGTGCTCCAGGTCGCCGAGCACGGCTTCCTGCGTGGCGTGATCGAGATCGGCAAACGCCTTGTTGTACTGCTTCTTGCAGTGGGCGTCGCACGCTGCAATGCCATGACGATAGATGTCGCGCGGCACGAGACTCAGTTGATAGCCCATCTCGGGCGGCTGATCGGTGTGGAACGGACCCTGCATGTACCAGAGCTTGCCGTGGCCGAACGGCGTTTCCATCTGACGATCGATGAACTGCGGCACGTCGGCTTGCAGTGCGCCGGGGCCAAGGTCATCGGCGGGAATCAGACGGTCGACGGCAGCGTTCACGAAACGCCATTCGTCGGCCGTGAAGTATTTGGGTTCGTACGATTTGCCGGAGGCGGCGGCGGGGGCAGCAGTTTCGCTGCTACAGGCGGACTGGGTAAGCGTCGCACCGGTGGCGAGAGTCGTGGCAGGCACGATCGCCAGCACCTGGCGCAGAAAGCGCCGGCGCGGTTCCTTGTCCTGTGACATGGAGTTCTCCGTTTTGTGGGGGACGAATCACGCATGACAGTCAAGCGACAGCACACCATGCGTGAAAAAAACCAGACTGGCTATTCACCTCGCATAGCGGTATTAACAACGCGGCCATTCTACTGACAAGTTACCTACATGGCAAAGAAACGGCAGTCGACGCGCCAATCGCGCAACTTATTGATTAAAAAGGCTTGCAGATAATTAAAATATTTACTATTACGCGTGCGCGCAGGGTTTCGCGTGACAAAATCGAGCGCGCATCGCGCAGGTTTCGCCGACGACGCAACGCGTCGGCGTCCTGCGCAAGCGAAGTGCGGGGTGTACCAAAAACAAAAAGCCGCCATGAGACTAGTGGCGGCATGTTTCGACTGACGAACCGGTCGAAGCATCGGATGACCGAGGTAGATACGTTGCGCCAGGTTGCGTCAGATGGCGTCAGGTTGCATCAGGCGGCGGGGTCAGGGGCAACGGCGGCGGCGTCTCCGAAGGCGATGCAACCCGCCGGTGCGTCTTCGGTCGTGCCCCGGTTCTCAACGCCATCGCTTCGGGTGTCTCGACCACTTGCGCACGTGCGTTCGTTGCCGACGTCGCCACCGGCAACGGCACCGATCGCCCACGTGACACCGCCGCCGGTACCGACCCTCGCGACTCTCGCGGCCCGCGTGACGGTTCCGTCTGCGCCAGACGCTCCGCCGAGGGGGAGCCTTCGAGGATCGCGCTCAGGCGTCCCGCTCTGCCCGCCTGCGTACCGATGAACTGATCCGCGAACTGGCCTCTGCGTGATGTCGGCGCCCGTCCATGCGATGCGCACTGCGCCGACGACACGGCTGTCGCTGCCGCCGCTTGCGCACCGAGCGCCCCCGCCTCCTTCGGCATCGTGCGCATCGGCACCGCATCGATCTCGTCTACGCCGGACAACTGCGGCGCCCCATCGATCGCATCGAGACGACTGTCGTCGTGCACCGCGTGGGATGGCGTGACCGGCGCGCCGAGCAGGCGACCGCCGTCCGTTTCGCGGAGGTCGTCCTGCAAACCGCGAGCCACGTGCTTCCAGTTGTCGATCTCCAGCGCCCGCATGCCGAGCCAAGACATGGTGCATTCCGGCGATGCCGTCTTCGCGCTGTGCAGCACCGTCGAATATTCGTAAAGGCCGAAGCCACGGTCGCGGATGTCGGACAACGTCACCGGCTGGCCTGCGGGATAGCCGAGCAACAACGCCAGTCGCGCGGCATCGTTGCGTGCACGGATGTGGTTCTTCTGGAATCGGGATTTCGACGTCGCCGGCTTGAGGATCAGTCTGCTGCCAAGCACCTTGAGCCGAAGGGGTACGTCAGCCCCGCCGTTCGACATTTCGCGCTGGGCCTCGCGCGCCATGTCGTTGAGCGCAATCAGCACATTGCGCTCGGCCTTGAGTTCGTTGAACGTTCGATCGTGCTGCGTCGTCGAGAGCACGAGCATCGTGTCGCGCATCTTCTTCATGTCGTGAAGACTGTGCTGCGCCATCGATTTCGCGGGCCCCTTGGGCACCCGGTCGACGATCGCTGTCATACGGTCGATCTCGTCGTTCACATGCGCAATCTCGAGCAGTTGCACGATCACCGGCTCCGGGTCGAAGGTGCGTATGAACGGCCGGGGCTCGGGCGGCACACCGTAGCGCACCTGCCGCATGGCTTCGGTGCGTCCGTCTTCGAACGAGACGTCGCGCTCGATCCCGCGCTGAAACATGCTGTGCCAGCGCTCGACACGCTCACTCACGGCATTGGGAACCAGCGGCCGTCCGATCAGATCGTCGGCGATGAGTCGCTCGGCGTCGCGACACGCCTGCCAGTGCCCGAACGACAGACCGTCGGCATCCTGCAGGGTGCGCCGGCGCTCCGGGTACGATTGCCACGGCTTGCCGGAAGCTTCCGTCGTTGTCGTCACCGGCACGGCGCCCAACCGCTCGAAGTCCGATCCGAAGCTCGAACCGCACTCGCAGGGCAGCAACTTGCCGCCGGTGAGGACTGGCGCCGACGCCGCGCCCGATATTGACCCGAACAGTGTTCCCATCATTCATCTCCTATGAGCAAGGCCGGATGGCCTTCGGGCACGGAGACTAGTCAGGATTGCGGTGGGCGGATTTCGATTGTGGGGGATGCCTTCGTTTTGTGGCACCGACTCAGGTAGTGCGGCTACGCGGGTGACGGCACCGCTGGATGCGATGCCGGATGCGATGCCGGATGCGATGCTCGAACTGATGCCTGTGCGACACGTGGCGCGATGCGCCGTCGCAGCCCGCCCTCAGAAGCTCGTCAGAAGCGGGCGAGCAACTGACCGAGCAGGGCGGCGCCCTCTTTGCCCTTGGCCGAATCGGCCCACAGGCGGTCGATCATGGCGCGATACATGCCCACGCCGTCGGGCGAGGTGGTGATGGTCGCGATGCCGGTTCGCAGATTCGGCAACTCGCCCAGACGGAACGGCGAGACAGCCACATACGCCTCGCCTTGCGCTTCGAAGATCTGAAACGTCTCGTTGGGCATGTTGTCGCTGACGATCCCGATCTGCACGCCGGAAGTGTCCGCTTCGAGAAACTCGACGATGCGCGCCACTTCGCGTCGCGCGGCCATCTTCCGCTCGAGCTGCACACCCGGCGGCAGGCCCAGCCGACCGACCAGTCCGTGATGCAGGAACTGCTCGATCTGCCGCAGTCCGATCAGGCTCGTGACCGCCAGACGCTGACGCGAAAAGCTCGACTTGCGATCCTGCAAGATGCCGAGCACGCGATTGATCGTGTTTTCCCAATGCCGGTCGGCGAGCGTCGGCGGAATACTTTCCGCCAGCATGTGACGCAGCCAGACGTCGTAATCGTCGGACGTCAGCAGGAACGAGATGGGATCGAAGTGCGCAACGATGCGCTCGGAACGACTCTCCAACTGGCGCATGCGCTCGAAGTAGCTCACTGCCGAGTCGTGATACTCCACTTCCACGCCGAGCAGGTTGGCCAGCGACACCCCCAGCAGCGCCGCCAGACGCTCCAGCGTGTCGATCTTGACGATCTCGCCGCGCTCCAGCTTATAGATGGCGGCGCGCGAGATATCGAGTTGCTCCGCGACATCCTCACTGCGTAACTCCGCGGCCAGACGATAGGCGCGCAGGCGCTCGCCAATGGCTCGGAAATTGAAACGCGCGCCTCGCGGCGCCCGGGATGTCGTTGCAGCTCGAGTCAAATCGCCCCCTGTCGAAAACCTCTTGGATACCGCGTCTCTGCGCAAGCCGACGATCGTCGCTGAACGTCGCAGGGCGTCGTGGACAGCCTCGGTCCACGTTGCAGTGCCGGGATTATACCGGTCGCGCGCCCCGTCTGAACGGCGTCGCGTCGCGCGTCAACACTCGCCGAAATTCCCCTCCCTCACCGTGCGATGCGCACCACACTTCGGGCGGTCGAATATTTTTCCGGTTGTCTAATTTTTTAGATATCCGCACGATTCCAGACACGGCTCCCCCGCCGCATGAGAATGCCGCCACTCGCAAACGGCCTCATGGCGCCGAGGGGGATGACCCAACGCGCAGGCGGTGATAGGCTGCGCGCCGTCCAGAAATTTATACAAACAAAGAGGGAATGATGAAAACCTGGCACAAGGTGGCTGGCGCCGCCGCATTGGGAGCGGCCGCACTCACGGGTACCGCGCATGCGCAATCGAGCGTGAACTTCTACGGTTTGGCAGACGCTTACGTCGGTTCGGTGAAGAACCCCGGCGGCAATGCCGCTGCGGTCCAGCAAGGCGGCGGCATGACCACATCGTACTGGGGCCTGTCGGGCACGGAAGATCTCGGTGGCGGCAACAGCGCCCTGTTCGTGCTGGAGAGCTACTTCCAGCCGAACAACGGCACCTACGGCCGCTTCGCAGGCGACAGCTTCTTCTCGCGCAACGCCTACGTCGGCCTGTCGAACACCACCTTGGGCACCTTCCGTCTGGGGCGCATCACCACGCCGATGTACCTCGCGACGATTCAGTTCAACCCGTTCAACAACTCGTACACCTTCTCGCCCATGATCTTCCACACCTACAAGGGTCTGGGGACGCAAGGCGTGGTGGGCGATTCGGCCTGGAACAACGCGGCGGCGTACACCACGCCGACCTACGCCGGTCTCGCGGGCACGTTGCTCTACGCCACGGGCAATAGCGCGCAGGACCACAGCGCGAAGAAGTGGGCCGCGGCCCTCACGTATGCCAACGGTCCGTTTGCGGCGGCCATCAACTACCAGTACGTGAACTTCAGCGCGACGCCCGGCGACTTCGGCGCGCAGCTCCCCGGCGTGACCGGTCTGACGAACCAGAACACGGTGCAACTGGGTCTCTCGTACGATCTGACGTTCGTGAAGCTCTTCGCGCAGTACATGCTCGTGGCCAGTCAGGCGGCCAGCGGCAACTTCCACGCGAACACGGGGCAGCTCGGCGCCTCCGTGCCGGTCGGCCTCGGCAGCGTGCTCGCCTCGGTGGCCTACACCGGCTCGAACGGCTCGGGTGACAACCAACGCCGCACGACCTGGGCCCTCGGCTACGACTATCCGCTGTCCAAGCGTACGGACGTCTACGTCGCATACAAGTACGACCACATGAGCGATATGTCGACCGGCCAGACGTACGGCGCGGGCATGCGCGTGCGTTTCTGAACGCGCCCGACATCCGCTCATTACCCGGCATCGCGGCGGGTGTGCTTTGCCAGACACCTCCGCGCCTGCCCGCGACGGGCATCCGTCTTTACGCCGCATCTCATGGCCGTCGCGGCCTTCCGACATCAGGGTTAGCCCCGATTATTTTCACCTTGCCCACGCTTTCGGGTTCAGTTAGTCTAAATATTTAGACAGATGGAGCACACGATGGATCTGCAACTCGCATGCGCCTGGTTACAGCGCGATACCGTTGGTCTGTCCGACATCGAGGATTTTGCCGCGCGCTGTCTGAATGCCTCGCGCACCGCCACACGTGAATCCGCAGCCTTGCTGTTGCTCGCCCAGGCGGCCCAGACCTTTGCCGAGCGTCAGTCGGGGATGGCCATCAGCGGCGACACCTTCCACGCCTTTCTTGCACGCACGAAAACGTACGCGACGATGTTGCGCGACGCCGCCGCCGAATCCGACGCCAGCTTTCTCGCCACACTCAATCACTTCGCCGCGCAGTCGACGACCGAAGTCTACGCGTGACGTCACGCGTTTTTTTCACTTGATCGTCTAAAAATATAGACAATTTGACGTTTGCCGTCGTGCGAATTCCATCGCAGGCAGACGTCTCCCACGGGAACCGATCATGGAAGCCAACCTGAACACGTCGAGCGCGCGCCCCGCAGGCGCCTCGCTCAAAGGCGCGGACGACACCGTCACGCCATATGCATGGAAAGCGCTCGCGGGCTCGGCCATCGGCTATGCGATGGATGGCTTCGATCTGCTGATTCTCGGCTTCATGCTGCCGGCCATCACGATCGGTCTGCACCTCACGGCAGGTCAGGCCGGTGCGCTGGTGACGTGGACGCTGATTGGCGCTGTGGTCGGCGGCATTCTGTTCGGTGCGCTCTCCGATCGCTATGGCCGCGTGCGCATGCTGACATGGACGATTCTGCTGTTCGCCGTCTTCACGGGACTGTGCGCGCTGGCGCAGGGCTTCTGGGACCTGCTGGTCTATCGCACGATTGCGGGCATCGGTCTCGGTGGCGAATTCGGCATCGGCATGGCGCTCGCAGCAGAGGCGTGGCCGGCGTCCAAGCGCGCCCGCGTCTCGTCGTACGTCGCCCTCGGCTGGCAGACCGGCGTGCTCGCCGCTGCCCTGCTCACGCCGCTACTGCTCTCGTACATCGGCTGGCGCGGCATGTTCGTCGTCGGCGTGCTGCCCGCGCTCGTCGCCTGGGTGCTGCGTAACAAGCTGCACGAACCGGAAGTGTTCGTGCGCCGCACCGGCAAGACACCGTCGCACGGCAGCGCCAACGCCTTCCGTCTGCTGGTGAAAGACGCCCGCACCACCCGTGTGAGTCTGGGCATCGTCATTCTGTGTTCGGTGCAGAACTTCGGCTACTACGGGATCATGATCTGGCTGCCGACGTTCCTTTCGCAGAAGCTCGGCTTCTCGCTCACGAAGTCCGGGCTTTGGACCGCCGTGACCGTGCTCGGCATGATGTTCGGCGTCTGGGCCTTCGGTCAGTTGGCCGACCGCATCGGCCGACGTCCCACGTTCCTGCTGTATCAGGCAGGTGCAGTTGTCATGGTGATTCTCTACTCGCAACTGACCGACCCGACCGTGATGCTTTTCGCAGGCGCCTTCATGGGGATGTTCGTGAACGGCATGGTCGGCGGCTACGGCACGCTCATGTCCGAGGCGTATCCCACCGCCGCCCGTGCGACCGCGCAGAACGTGCTGTGGAACATCGGACGCGCCATCGGCGGGCTCGGACCGCTCGTCGTGGGCGCCCTCGCCGCGCGCTACTCGTTCCAGATCGCCATCGCACTGCTCGCCAGCCTGTATGTGCTCGACATGATCGCCACGCGCTTCCTGATCCCCGAGCTCAAGGGCGCGGAACTCGAATAACCACCAGGGCCGCGACCGGAACGACGACGGCAGGCACAACGCCTTCGCCACGTCCACGCCGTTGCGCGCCTTCCCCCACTATTCGGAGACTCCATGTCAGTCGTTTCTCTGACGTCCCCCCATGCCACCCGCACGATGACGCCGGTGCACTCGGACACGTGTCACCGGCAGGACAGCCATGACACGTGCCGCACCGATGCGAGGACATGCGGCGCAGTCGATACGCCCAGCGTCGCCACGCATCGCTGCCGGGTGCTCAGTCACCACGCGGTGAACGCGCGCTATCGCTACCTGCGTTTGCAGGCCGACGCCGACGTCGCGCTCACCACGCGCCCCGGACAGTTCTATCAGTTGAAGTGCCCGGTGACGGACAACGAAGCGCCGTTCCTGCTGCGCCCGATGAGCGTCTACGGTGTCGGTCCCGAGCCGGACACCATCGAGTTTCTCTACAACGTGACTGGCGTCGGCACCCGTGCGCTCGCCACGCTTGCCGAAGGTGCCACGCTCGATATCGTCGGCCCGCTCGGCAATACCTTTACGCTGAATACCGACTGGAAGCGCGTGATGTTCGTCGCACGCGGTGTGGGTCTCGCGACGATGGCACCGCTGGTGCAACGCGCCGCAGCCGCCGGATTGCAGTTGACGGTCGTGATGTCCGCGCGCAGCGAGGCGGATCTGATGCGCGATGAATTCCTGCGCTCGCCCGAAGCCCGCTCCCTGGCTGATGTGCACTGCGTGTTCGACAGCGATGGCTCGTCGTCCGTCGACGCCCTGGCGCCGCGCGTGCGCGCGCTGCTCGCCGCTACGCCGCACGACGCCGTCTACACCTGCGGCTCGCATCGTCTGCTGATGCTGCTCCAGCGTGTGATCGAAGCGCATCCCGGCATGACCGCCGAAGTCGCGATGGAGCAACGCATGGCGTGCGGCATGGGCGTATGCCTGTCGTGCGTGCGCCTGTTCGATTGCGACGGCGACAAGCAATTCCTGCGCGTGTGCCGTGAAGGCCCGGTTTTCCCGATTCGTGATGTCGTTGGTGAGGTGGACTTTGGCTGATCTTTCCGTTCGCATCGGTTCGCTGACGCTGCGCAATCCCGTGATGCCCGCGTCGGGCTGCTTCGCCGTCGAATACGCCGAAGCGCTCGATCTGAACCGGCTCGGTGCGCTCGTCATCAAGAGCGTGTCCCCCAACTCGCGCGCCGGCAATCCGACGCCACGCGTGGCCGAAACGGCCAGCGGCATGCTCAACTCCATCGGCATTCCGAGCAAGGGGCTCGACGCCTATCGCCGCGACGTGCTGCCCGCCTACACCCGCTTCGACACGCCAGTCGTCGTGTCCGTCTCGGCCGACACGGCGGAATCGTTCGCCGAAGCCTGCGAGACACTCTCGCTGCCGGAAGTCGCCGCGATCGAGGCGAACATCTCCTGCCCCAATCTCGAAGCGGACGGCATGGCCTTCGCAATGCAGGCAGAAAGCACGTACAAGGCGGTCAGCGCGATCCGGCGTCGCACGTCGCACCCCTTGTGGGTGAAGCTCACGCCCAACGCCGGGCAGATCGCGCTGATCGCGCGTGCGGCGGAAGACGCCGGCGCCGACGCCATCGTCATGGGCAATACGGTGCTCGGCATGGCGATCGACGTACGCACGCGCAAGCCGAAACTCGGCAATGTGATGGGCGGCCTCTCGGGTCCCGCGATCAAACCGCTGGCCGTGCGACTCGTGCATCAATGTCATCGCGCGGTGCGCATTCCGATCATCGGCTGCGGCGGTATCGAGACGGCGGACGATGCGATCGAATTCATGCTTGCAGGCGCAAGCGCGGTACAGGTCGGCACGGCGTCGTTCCGTGACCCCGCCGTCATGGGACATATCGTCGACGGCCTCGCCGCGTACTGCGACACCCACGGCGTAGAGAAGCTCGCGTCGCTCACCGGCGGTGTCGCCCTCGACGCCCAGTTGACTGACCGCTGGCTGCGCTTCGCACAACAGTCGGGCTGAGACGTTACGCGATTATCCGAACGTCATGGCAAAGCACTACCTGCAACCCTCGCACGGCATCACGCGAAAAGAAGCACACTCATGGAACTGAACGCGGATCTGAACGCCGCCCCGAATGCGGAACCGGCGCTGGAACCGGACGCACTGGCCGCGCTGGCCGGGCAACTCTTTAGTGACCTGCGTCGCCTCGGCAGCGATGGCGTCGGTATCACCCGCGACAGCTACGGTGATGGCGAAAACGCGGCGGCGGCCTATCTCACGGAATGGGCGGGACACCACGGCCTTGCCGTCACCCGCGACCGCGCCGCCAACCTGATCTTCACGCTGCCAGAAGATACCGGCGACGCCCCTGCCACATGGATCGGCTCGCATCTCGACTCCGTCCCGCAAGGCGGCAACTACGACGGCCTGGCGGGCATCGTCGCCGGTCTGCTGTGCCTCGTCGAACAGCAGCGTAGCGGACGTCATACCGCCACGCCGGTGCGCGTGCTGGCGCTGCGCGGCGAAGAAAGCGCATGGTTCGGTCGCGCGTACATGGGGTCGAGCGCGCTGTTCGGCAAGCTCACGGATGCCGATCTGGCCATGCCGCATCGCACGCACGGCCGCTCGCTCGGCGACTGCATGGCGCAGGCCGGCGCCGACGTCGACGCGATTCGCGCAGGCGAGACGCTCTTCGATGCGTCGCGCGCCAGAACATGGCTCGAGCTTCACATCGAGCAGGGACCGGTGATGATCGCGCGCAAGATGCCCGTGGCGATCGTGCCCGGCATTCGCGGCAACGTGCGTCACAATCGCGTGTCGTGTGTCGGCGAAGCCGGACACTCGGGTGCGGTGCCGCGCTGGCTGCGTCACGACGCCATGTTCGCGGTGGCCGATCTCATCACGCGTCTGGACGAACACTGGCGTGCGCTGCTCGAGCGTGGCATCGACATGGTCGTGACGACCGGCATCGTCGGCACCGATCCCGCCGAGCACGCCATTTCGCGCATTCCCGGCAAGGTCGATTTCAGCCTCGAAGTCCGCAGCCAGAGCCCCGACACGCTCGACGTCTTCTACGAACTGATGCGCACCGAGTGTCGCGCCATCGAGCGTGATCGCGGCGTGAAATTCGTCTTCGACCGGCGGTTGTCGTCAGCGCCCGCGATCATGGACAAGCATGTGTCGTCCGTACTCGAAGACGTGTGCCGTTCGTTCGATCTGCCGCAGGAACGCGTGCCGAGCGGCGCGGGACACGACGCCGCGATCTTCGCCAACGCAGGGATTCCGAGCGGCATGGTGTTCGTGCGTAATGCAAACGGCTCGCACAACCCCGCAGAGCACATGGACCTCGACGACTTCATGCGCGGCGTGCAGGTCATGGAGGCCGCGACACACCGACTTTGATCGCTGACGATCCATCTCCCGGCATCGAACGCAAAACGCACAAACGCAAAACGGGCCGCACTTATGCGGCCCGCTTCACATCGACTTCACATCGACTTCGCGTCGACTTCGCTTTGACTTGCGTGCGCGCGGTGTACAGGCCGTCTGACCTTCGCGCGCAGTGACTTACGGCGCCAGCGCGATGACTTCCGCCACGGCGGCCGTGAGCTTCTTCGCATACGGCACATGCAGGAACTCGTTCGGCCCGTGCGCGTTCGACTTCGGGCCGAGCACGCCGCACACCATGAACTGCGCCGACGGGAAACCCGCTTGCAGGGTGTTCATCAGCGGAATGGTGCCGCCCTGCCCGATGTAGGCCACATCCGCCCCGTAGTGACGTTGCGACGCGGTGTTTAGCGCGGAAGTCAACCACGGCGCGACGTCCGGCGCATTCCAGCCCGAAGCTGCGCCGGCATCGGACTTGAACGTCACCTTGGCGTTGTACGGCGGATCGACTTCGAGCAACGCCTTGAGCTCCTGCACGGCCTGCGCGGCATCGATGAGCGGCGGCAAACGCAGCGACAGCTTGAACGCCGTGCGCGGACGCAGCACGTTGCCCGCGTCGGCCAGCGCCGGCAGCCCGGCCGCGCCCGTCACCGACAGCGACGGACGCCACGTTGAATTGAGCAGCGCTTCCTGCGGGTCGGTCGTCGTCGGCAAGACCGACAGGCCGTCCTGACCGCAAGCCCACGGCATCTTCTTCCAGACGTCGTCGCCGAGAATGTGCGCCGTAGCTTCGGCCTCCTTCAGACGTTGCAGCGGAATCGGGCTATGAAAGCCTTTCGGCAGTACGGTGCCGCTGCCCGCGTCTTCCAGACGCTCGAACAACTGGCGCATGATGCGGAAGCTCGACGGCGCAATGCCGCCGTAACCGCCCGAATGGATGCCTTCGTCGAGCACCTGCACTTCGAGGCTGCCGGAGATCAGGCCGCGCAGCGAAGTCGTCAGCCACAACTGGTCGTAATTGCCCGCGCCCGAGTCGAGGCACACGACAAGGCTCACCCGGCCAAGACGCTCGCGCAAGGCGTCGACGTACGGCAGCAAGTCGTAGCTGCCCGACTCCTCGCATGTCTCGATAAGTCCCACGCAGCGCGGACGCTCCACGCCCTGCGCGTCGAGTGCGGCCAGAGCCGTCACGCTTGAATAGATCGCGTAGCCGTCGTCGGCACCGCCGCGACCGTAGAGCTTGCCGTCTTCGAACTTGGGCGTCCACGGCCCGAGGTCCTTGCGCCAGCCGTCGAACTCCGGCTGCTTGTCCAGATGGCCATAGAGCACGATCGTCTCGGTGCTGCCCGAGCGCGTGGCCGGCGCTTCGAAGAAGATCACCGGCGTGCGGCCCTCCAGACGAATCACTTCGAGCTTCAGCCCCTTCACGGGTTGGCGCTCGGCCCACTGTGCGGCGTCGCGCACCACACGATCGATATATCCGTTGCGCGCCCAGTCGGCGTCGAAGCCCGGGCTTTTGGCGGGCACGGCAATGTAGTCGGTCAGTGCGTGCAGGATTTCGTCGTTCCATTTGCGTTCGACGAATTCACGCAATGCCGCCGTGTCGAGCGACGGCTGAGTCGGAGTGACGGTATCGGTCATGGGAATGTCCTGGGGGATAGGCTTCGGGGGATGTCTGGATGGCGTCGACAGGTCGCGCGCCAATATGTCGTCATGATAGCCATTCCGACCGCCTGTGGCGACCGGACGGCAAGACGCCGGGAGCGTGTCGCCGTATCAAGGCACGAGCCGCTGCACAGCCGTACAGCGCTCGACGTCGGTCGAAGAACGAGGGGATAGGGTTTGTCAGTTACCGGTGCCGGGCGGCCCGAAGCGGAACACGATCTCGCCCGCTGCCCCGCTGGCCTTGACGCACATTGCCGACTGCGTGCCCTTGCCGGACACGTCTACCGAATGTTCGGCGTCCGCCGCGTTGCAGCGCCAGTAAAACGTCACCGGCCGCTCGCACCGGTTCGTCACTTCGTACCGGTAGTCGGTGACATTCGCGGGAAGCGCACGTATCGCACCGCATGGCTGACCGCCATTATCGAGCGGTTCGGTCGGCATCGACGCTGTCTGCGCGTACACGGACCCGCTCGCCGCAACGGCGACGAGTACCAGCAAGCCAGCCATCCCCGAGTGATGCTTCGCGTTCGCGCGCATCAGATCCAGCGCCATGCAATGGCGATGGCGCCGATGGCAACGCCGATCGAGATGACCACGCCAAACCATGCCAACTGTGCACGCCGCGCCCGGCGGCGGCTGGATTCCGAAGTATCGTAGAAACGACCCAATCCGCCCGAGTACAGCTTTTCCCAGCGAATTTCCATGGCGCACCTCACAAATCAATCAAACCGGCCCGCACTGCTTGTTCTTTTCTTCTTTATCGAAACTTTTGAGGCGCAAGACAATTCGGATAAATCCGGGCAAGTCAGGTAACCCTCAACACCCGAAATCTTCCTGAAATTCCGACGCCACGCTTTCGCCTCAAGATCGCACTATTCTTCTGGAATTGCAATAGCGTGAACTCGTAGAATGCGACGCAGAAACCACGAGAGACCACGTCATCGACGATGGATATCGACGCGTAAAGTGTGCTTTATCGTAAAGCACCGCCTGTCTTTAACGTGGAATTTTGAACGACTCAGGGAATTTTGCCCGAACAGTATTTAGGGCAGAAGAATAGGTCTGTAACAAAACGTTTCAAATACGGGATGGACGCCCGTTCTAATCGCCCGATTGAAAGCGAAAATCGAGGCGTGCCGCGACGCTTGCAAAGCGCGTGCCGCAGGGGCGACCGAAGGGAATGACTCAGAAGCGAATCATGGGAATCGTTAAAGGCAACGTAGCGCGGCAATCCGCCGGAGGCGGTGCCGCGCACGAAAAGGAAGGAGGTGTGACTTTAGCGTCCCAGGAAGGCCGCACCTACTGACAACAGGACGAAACCGCCGACGCTACACGCGATCGCGATTGCCAACAGGCGTTGAAAGAGTTGCTCGCGCTCACTCGCGCTGCGACGGGAACGGGGCGCATCGTGATGAATCGTTCCCCAACCACTCGAATACACTTTTTTCCAACGGATGTGCATAGAAAACCTCGCGTTGTTTAGTGTTCGTAGCCTTGCCGGTCATCGATTCACATGATCGGAATCGACGAGACGCAGGGCTAGTATGCGCTTTGTCTGCGCACGGTAAACCCCCTATCCGTGCTGCGTCGCCGCAAGCAAAACACGCGATTCGTATGGTTTTCGAGACGTGAAGATGGCACGGCAAAAACCGTCACCGTGACGCGATTCGCAATTTTTGTCGGAGGGTGTCAATGCGACAGAATGTCGCAGGTGCGACAAGTTGTCGCGCAACCCGCATGAACCGTGGAATTGGCAGAATTCGGACGGGCATTACACGAGGCGTGTCGCAGGCCACTCATGCCCGATAACGCGGGCGGTCAAAACAGGCGTGAGGGAATCGGCGCGGCACGGAAAGGGTTTCGTGCAGCGCAACATCGATTCTTTAAATAAGCGACAGATTCGGGGTAAATCCCGGGGCACGAGGTGTGCCCCACCCCATGTCGCCCACGTCAGTCAGGATTCGAACGGATTCCTGACCGGCTTGGCGGTCGTCCCGGCTGGCGTTTGCACCCTTTCAGGCAGATCCGCGCTCGCCAACGTTGCCACGATGGCATCGACAACTGCCTTGAGCGCCTGCGCCTGGCGCAGCCCTTCGGCGTCGCGGCGCAGCTCGATATTGCCGAAGATGGCGACGTGATCGGTGTGGTTTTCGACGTTCAGTTCACCGAGCGTTAGGGCATCGGCGTCGTTGGCGAACGGTGCGAAACCGGCCGCAGCCGAAGCGGAAGCAGAAGACGAGGTCGACATGAAAAACTCCTGAATCGGGGGGAAATCAGTCGTGAAAAGGCTTGAGCGGCAGGTCGTCCGGCAACGTCCAGCGCGACCCGCCCCGGACGCTACCGTAACGCTCAGCGAATGATCGTACGCAGGAAGTCGAGCACGGTCTGCACCTCCCGATACGTCGGCACATCCAGCTCGCGCTTGCGCTTGCTACCACCGCCCGCGGCTTTCGGTGCGGGCAACGACATCGCTGTTTGCTTCACGTTCGCGGGCATGCCGGGGAAGAAATCGATCCCGGCCAATGTCTCGAGTTCAGCCACGCTCACGACCGAATAATCGCCCGTGGCTTCATTCGCGACAAGATACGCGCCCGCCTGCTTGCGCTTCGGGTCGTACACCACCTTGAACAACTGCGTGGGCACCATCACACGATCGCCGACCTGCGTGATCGTCTTGCCCTTGAAAAGCGGTCCGGTAATGACGAACAACTCGCCGCGATCCTGCGCGAGCTTGCGTACGCTCGACTCGATCCCGGCCCACAGGTAGCGATTGTTCTCGCTGTTCTGCGGCACCATGTTCGACAGCGAAAAGCTCTCGGACTGCGCTTGCGCATCCGGCATGTCCGCCGACGGCGCCATGTGCCCCCGGTCGTAGCCCGAACGCACGTAATCGCGCAACTCGGCGCGCTCACTCGGCGGTAGCTGCGCTTCGGCGTGGAAACTGTTCACGCGCGAGATCTGACGGGCATCGCTCAGGTTGGCGCGCGTGAGATGCTCGGCCGACCAGAGCGGCGTGCGCGTAACGCCTGAGTGCATGACGCCGAACGCCCTGAAGCACACCTCGCGCGCCGCGCGCGTCATGGCGCTGTTCGTGATGTCCGGCGCGGTGCCGGACCAGTAGTGATTGCCGCACGCGCTCGCGGCAGCCTGGGCGTCACGCGGCGCGGCGCCAAGGGCCGCGACAGCGACTGCGGTGGAGATAACCAACTGCCCGGCCATCGCGCGCAAGCGGCTTGCGCGCACTGCGGTGACCGTCCATCGAGACTGCTTCATCGCACTGCTTAGGGGAAGACGTAAGGGGGTGCGATTGTAGCGGATGAACGGCTATTCGGGGACCACGTTCCCCGCGCCATAGGCAGCGCACTGCAACGTCTGGGCGGGGCCGAGGTTGTCGCACTCATCCGCCTGCGCGCTCGGCAACCATGCCTGCTCAAGGAAGAGCAGGCAGAGCATCAGTGCGAGCATGAGGAGCAGCGTTTTCATTGCGGCATCCGAGTTAGGTTGCCGCATTGTATGCGGGGATAGCAGCGCGAAACCGGTCGCCGTGAGACGGAATTGTTTCGTTTCGTTACCGGCGCTCCGACGCTCCGGCATGACGACAAGCGCCCCGCGCGAACCGACGCCCGTCACGGCGCCGTCCCGCTTGCACGCGCGCTCAGGCAATCACGCGCCGGGCACCTCACCGCGTTGCGCGACGAGCGCCGCCAACGCTTCGCTCGACGGCCCTTCGGCACGCAGGCCGTTGACTACGCCCACACGATCGGGCATCGGCCGGTTCTGCGACATCTTGAACTTGCCTTCGATGCGGCGAATCGGAATCTCCACACCGACGATAGCGCGCAGCATGCTATCTACGTAGTCCGCCGGCGCATCCTCCACAGCCCACGGTGCCAGACGCCCCTGCTCCTGCGACTGCGTGAGATCACCGACGAGACGCCGCAACCAGGCCGCGTCGTCGATCACGCGCGGTGTGCCCCACACGTGCACGGCGGCATAGTTCCACGTCGGCACGACCTTGCCATGTTCGGCCTTGGCCGCGTACCACGACGGCGTGATGTAACCCTGCGCCCCGGTGAATGCGACGAGACACTCATCGACGTCGCGCAACGCCGGTCCATGCGGATTAGCACGGGCCAGATGTCCGCGCAGCGTACCGAACTCGCCTTCCTGCACGTACATCAGGAATGGAATCGAATCGGCGATCAGCCCCTGTGCGCCCGCACTCACCAGCAGGCCAAGCGGATGCTGGCGAATCAGATCGTGCAGGACTTCGGGACGATCTTCGGTGAAAGCGGCAGGCTGATACATCGATGACTCCGGTCAAAGGCGGCGGGTGGGGAATGACGCTTAGCGTACGTCCGGGCGTGGCCCGGCGCAAAGACCCAATCGATGGAATTTTTTTGATGCCACGAAGGCGAGCGACGCCGCCGAAGGATTTATGAGACGGACCACCGGCGTGGCCCGTCTCATCGGGCGTGATGCCCGTCGTCAGAGGAAGGACTTGGCCTGATCGAGCACCTTGTCGCAGACCTTGCGCGTGAGCTGTTCCTTGAGGCCACCGCCGTTCAGGTCGACGGTCTTGCCGTCCGGCGACGACAGCATGCCTTTGACACCGTCGAGATACCCGGGGCTGGCGGCAGCCGATCCAGACTGCGTGCCGATCTTGCCAAGCAACTTGTCTTTCACGTCGGTCGCGGAGCTGAGATTCGCGCCACCGAGATAGTTGTTCTTGATGCAGAACTGGAGCACGCCGGTCGCATTGCCGATGCTGCTCGACGTCAGCGATCCCGACGACGCCAGCCCGCCCAGCCCGCCCGGCAGCCCGCCGGCGCTACCGCCCGAGGTGCCACCACCAACGGCGTTCTTCAGCAGATCGAGCTGGGCGTGCGCCGACATCGGCACGCCCAGCGCCGTTACCAGCGCGAAGCCGATCGCCCCTATCCGTGCACCTGTCCGTGCCCTTCGAGTGAAACCGGTGCGGGTCGGGTTGACGGTGCGTGCCTTGCATTCCATGCCTCGGGACATACGATCCTCCGTGATGTGAATGACGTGGGGTCAGGTCGGACCACTATAGCAGGCCGCCCATCACGCAACCCGGACATCCCTCAAAACAGGACGGCAGTCGTATCGATCGTCTCCGGTATCACGACGCTTGCGTCGACCCCGGCATTTTCCTTGAGCAGGAATACGAGATGATGGCCGGAGAGCAGTTCGATGCGCCGGTCGCGTGCGAACTCCTCGACGCCCTCGTCGAACTCGCCGGTCGTGATCAGCATGCCGCGCGCCGCGCCGATCTGCTGCATCTCGGCGAGCATGGCGCGGGCCACCGCGATCTCCAGTCGCGCCGTGCGGTCCATCACGCGGAAGATCTGGACGACGACATCGCCCCCGAAAATCGGATGCGGATCCCACGCGCGGCAGGTCAGCATGCCCTCCTGCTCGCCCGGCAACAGTGGCGGACCTTCGAAGCCATGCGAGCGCAGCAGGTGGAACATCACCTGCGTGAAATCCTTGTCGCTGAGCGTCATCAGATTGAAGCGGCGATCGACGGCGACGTCGGCATCGGTGACGACCTGCGTCATGTCGACGCCCGCGACCGGCGTCACCGCGAGCAACGCTTCGGGACGCGTCGACACCCGTGCGCCGAGCGTCGCCAGATGTGTCGCAGCGTCCCCCTCCGTCAGCACGAGGGCGGCGAAGTCGGCACGCGCCACGTGCGCGCTTGCGAGGCAGACACGCTCGCCCCCGTCGCTCGCATACACGTTGAAGACGATGGCGCCCACGTGACGCAGCGGGTCGGCCAAGAACAATTCATGGAGCGAGCGCAACACGATCTGGCGCAACGCACTGGCATAGACCTGCGCGCGAACCAACGCTCCGGCCTCACCCGCCGGCACGCCTTGCACGGTCGCGTCCGCTGCGTTGTAGTGGTAGTCGAGGGCAATGGGCACGGCGGCATCGAGCGTCGGCACGTCGTAGCCAATGGCCAGCAACTTGTGTGTCTCGACGTAATGCGCGGCGAGTGTCTGCGTGAAGGCTTCCGGATACGGGCTTCGGCTGAGTACGATGCGGGCATAGCCGGTCACGGCCGCCGCTTCGCCGCGCAGCAAAGCGCCCTCGAAGTCGGCCACCGCCGCGTTGTGACGCGCACTCTCGGCGCGCGCAGCCTCGGTGGCCTTTTGCTGCGCGATCTGGAGAATCATCGATCCTTGCGTGCGACGGATCTTCGATGCTTCGTACTCCCGTTCGGTATGCACGAATTCGCTGCGCGCCTTGGCGACGGCCTGCTCATAACGGCCAGACGCTCCCGGCATGGCCAGCGCCAACCGCCCCGGCTTTTCGGGCGCAAAGGCTTCCCACTCGGGTTTGGGCAGGACTTTCGGGAGATGGCGCGTGTCGAGCACCGGCGGCGTGTTGCGCGCCCGCAGATCGGCCGGCGGAATCCGCAGGTCGCGAGCAAGGCCGTCGGCCAGCAAACGCTCCAGCCTCGCCATTTCGAACCTGGCGCGAGCGCCCTGCGCAGCCGCCTCCGCCTGACGCCAGGCCAGATGCAGACGCTCGCCTGCCGCCGCGTCGCCCGCAGGCGCTTCTTCCCAGGCGCGCTGCGCCTGATCCAACGCACGGACTTCCGCCAGCGAACGCGCCTGCGATTGCGCGTGCTGCTGCTCGCGCAAGTGCGCGGCGCGCCAGAACTCGCGCGCCAGTCGATCGATGATGCTCTCGAATCCCCGGTTCACTACTGCCCCCGCATGCAATTTTGATTTTGTTTTGTCCCGCGAACTACCATCCAACCCTATCCGACATTTATGTAGGGGACGATTGTAGGACGTTGCCCCACTTTGCCGCAAAAAAATCTTTGATTCTCAAGACATCCGGACATGTTGCGCATACAACGCTCCGCCCTTCGCCGTCATCAAATCGCCATCGCCGCGGCGCACGATGCGCACGACGGTCACGCCGCCCGGTTCATCTGTCGAACCGCGCTCAACGCTGCGTGGACGCCCGGACTTTGGGATCGGGACATCCACCACGCATCGATGACGACTACCATGACGCCGGCTCATCGCATGTTGATTCCCCCCATTTCCTGAAATCGCGTCATGACTGAACTCGCTCCGAACGCCGCGTCACCGACACCGCCGACACCCCCATCCCCCCGGACCGCCCCGAACCCGACCTCCACGCCCTGTCTGCGCACCGCCCTGTGGAGCGCCCTGGGGTGCCTGCTGCTCGCGCTCGTTGCCATCCCCTGGGTCGACCGGCCTGTCGTCGACTTCGCCCATGCTCACACGCAGGGCACGCCCTGGATTCAGCACATCGCCGAGTTGCCGGCACCGCTGTTCGTCGCGGCATGGCCGGCGTTTCTGATCATCGGCGCGGTGCTGTTCTTCCGTCGCCGGCTGCCGTCGTGGGCCGTGTCGCTGTGGCTTGCGGCCGGCGCCGTGGGCGTGAGCAGCCTGGCGAAGCAGGCCTTGAAATACGTCTTCGGCCGCACGTGGCCCGCCACGTGGATTCATGAGAATCCGTCGTATCTGCGCGACGGCGTATTCGAGTTCAAATTCTTCGCGAGCAACTACGCCTATGCGTCGTTCCCGTCAGGACACCTCACCGTGATGCTCGCCTTCACGACCGTGCTCGCGCTGCGTCACCGCGTGCTTCGCGTGCCTTGCGCGATCGCCATCGCGCTCACGACTTTCGGCCAACTCGCCTCCGCCTATCACTGGACGAGCGACGCCCTGGCGGGTGCCGCACTGGGCATCACCGTAGGCGCATTGTTCGTGGCGGCGTGGCAGTGCTGGCAGGCGGGACATCACGCCTGAGTCGTCAATGAGCGGTGCATAGGGTCGCGGTGGGCCGCCCCATCATGGCGACCCACCTGCCGTACGCATCATCGGAAGCACGGCGCCCGTTCATCTCGCGACGGGATCGCCGCATAATGTCGGCGGAAAACAAGAAACCATGACCGTCGATCCCTCGCTTCCTCTCATTCCCCTGATTCTCGGCGCCTGCATCGCCGGCTTCGTGCAAGGCCTGTCGGGCTTCGCCTTCAGTCTCGTCGCCCTGTCCTTCTGGGCGTGGTCGCTGCCGCCCACGCTGGCGGGTCCGCTCGCGGCTTTCTGCTCCCTCATCGGTCAGTTGCTCGGGTTGCGGGCCGCGCGTCGCGCCGTGCCGTTGAGCCGACTCGCACCGTTCGTGCTTTGCGGTCTGGTCGGCGTGCCCGTCGGCGTGTGGATCCTGCGCTACCTCGATCCGGTGTGGTTCCGGGCCGGCATCGGCGCGATCCTCGTGGTCTACTGCACGCTGCTTTTGTTGGCTTCGCGCCTGCCACGCATTCAACACGGCGGACGCGCGGCAGATGGCGTCGTCGGTTTCGTCGGCGGGGTGATGGGCGGCATCGGCGGGCTCGTGGGCGTGGTGCCGACGCTGTGGTGCACGCTGCGCGGCTGGGACAAGGACATGCAGCGCGCCGTCATGCAGATCTTCTTCATCGTGATGCACACGCTGACCATCACGCTCTACGCCGTGCATGGCGTAATCACGACACAGACGCTGCATGTCTTCGCCATTGCCGTGCCCTCGATGATCCTGCCCACACTTGCGGGCGCATGGGCCTACCAGTTCCTCTCGGATCATGCCTTCCGGCGCATGGTGCTCGCGCTGCTGGCCTGCTCCGGCGTGACGCTGCTCGTCGGTACGGTGCCGGAACTGTTCTCGCGCTGAAGGTCTCCCGGCCAAGCCAGCGCATACCGGCACAAGCAAGCACAAACGGGCATCAGGGTCCGGCGTTAGGATGGCGATTGTGGATGGGAAACGTCCCAGCCGCGCTCGCCAACTCATCCGCCGGGCTTGCCCCCGCCCCTTGCCATGGCTGCCGTTGCCTCGTTTCTCGATCGTGCTGCCGCAGGCAATGCGCTGGCCGAAGTCCTCGCCGCCCATGAACTGCTCGCGCGCTGCGCCCCGCCGCTTGTCCTTGCCATTCCGCGCGGCGGCGTACCGGTGGCCATGCCTATCGCCCGTCAGCTCAATGGCACGCTCGACGTCCTGCTCGCGCACAAACTGCGCGCGCCCCATCAGGCCGAACTGGCGGTCGGTGCGGTCGATGAGTTCGGCGGCATCTTCCTTGCCGACCATGCGCTCTCGCTCGGCGCGACCGGCACGTACCTCTCGCATGAAAGCGCCCGGCAGCGCGCGTTGATCCAGCAGCGGCGCCAGGCCTACACCCCGGGACGCGGTGCACCGCACGTGACGGGGCGTCCGGTCGTGCTGGTCGACGACGGCATCGCGACCGGCGCCACCATGACAGCGGCGCTGCGGGCGATGCGGCGTCTGGGTGCGACGCCTCTCGTCGCATGTGCGCCGGTCGGGGCGCGTGAGGCCATCGCCCGTCTCGCCAAGCTCGCCGACGCCGTTGTCTGCCTCGAAACCCCGCAACCGTTCTATGCCGTCAGCATCGCGTACAGCGACTTTGCGCAGACGGACGACGCGACGGTCATCGCGTTGCTCGCCATGGCGGCGGACCGCCCCTGACGCGCCGTCGGCCCATGCCGGCGAGGGGCATCGTCGCCAACCGCACCCACCAGAGATAGCGCTCACGCCAGCCGTAGCGGCACACCCTGCGATTGCACTACACTTGAGCCTGCTGCACGCCACGGCCCACGCCGGGGATTGACGTGCGGCCTGCGCCGCCTCTTGCCCATCAGTTTCGACGGAGCTTGTGATGACGACGTCCCTCATTCTCAACGTGATTGGTCCGGATCGCCCCGGTCTGGTCAATGCCATTGCCGATCGCGCCACCGCTGCCGGCGCCAACTGGCTCGAAAGCCGTCTCGCCAATCTTGCCGGCCAGTTCGCCGGCATCATCCATCTGCAAGTCCCGGACAATCAGGCCGACGCGCTCACGCTAGCCATGCACGGGCTGGAGACGCAAGGCCTGCAAATCTCCGTGACGCGCGCGCAAAGCGCCGCTGCGGATCCGGCGGCCCGCATGCTTCAGCTCGATCTCGTCGGCCAGGACCACCCCGGTATCGTCAAGGAAATCTCTCACGTGCTCTTCACGCGCGGCATCTCCATCGACGAACTCGCGACGGAATGCGTCGAGGGGTCGATGTCGGGCGGCACGCTCTTTCGTGCGACCGCGCGGCTTCATGTGCCCGCCAGCGTGAGCACCGAGTCGCTGCGCGAAATTCTCGAAAGCCTTGCCGACGACCTGATGGTCGATGTCGAACTCGATTCGCCTGCCGGTGCGTGAGCGCGCACCGATGAAGCGAGCCTTCCTGATTCTGCTGGGGACGGTGGCGATCATCGCCCTGCTCTCGTTGCTGCCGCTGCCGTTCGAGCGCAAGACCCACGTCGTGAGCGTGGCCACGTTGCGCGCGCCCCCGCAAGCGGTCTACGACTACGCCACCACACCGGCGAACTGGCCGAAGTGGCATCCGGCGTCGCTGGCCGTGCAAGGCGAAACCGATCATCCGCTAAAGCTTGGGGATGAAGTGGCGGAAGAGTTTCGGCTCGCGGGCCGTCACGGCATTCTTCACTGGCGGGTGGTCGAGGCGAAGCCGCCGTACGAATGGCGTATCGAAGGCGAGATGAACCGACGCCCGTCGGGAGAAGTGCGCTACAAGATCACCCCGGACGGCACCGGCACCCGCTTCGAGCGCGACTTCATCTATCGCACGCCGAATCTGCTGTTCCTGATTCTCGATCCGATTTTCATCGGACCGCGCATGCGTGCCGAATCCGCGCAGGGCGCGAAGCAGCTCGAACAGATCTTCGAAGCGCTCACGCCGGCCGATCCCTCTCCACCGTTACCGGCATCGCGCGAGGGTGCCGCGAGCGCAGCGACGGCGCAGTGACGCAACCACGCGGTAGCGCAGATGCGGCGCACCGGTGGCGCGGCGCAGGCATCGGCCCAGTCTTCATCGTGCCGGCGTCCGCCCCTCTGCTATGCCATCGCTGACGCGTTCTTACTCGTTGAAGGTTGCCGCCATCGTCTCGGCGGCGTCCCGGAGTTCGGGCAGGAAGGTCATGAGCTTGTCGAGCGTGCAGTGCTGCGCGCTCGCCTGCACCGCGATGGCGGCGCACGCACGATTGCGATCGAGCATCACCGGTACGGCGACGGCGATCATCCCCGGCACGTGCTCCTCGTTGTTGGTCCCCACGCGACGTTTGCGTGTCTCGACCAACTCATCACGCAAGTCTTCCAGATCGGTGATGGTGTTCTCGGCGCGCGGGCGCAACGGCAGGTGCGCGATCAGCTTTTCGCGTCGCGCCCGGGGCAGGAAGGCGAGCAGCAACTTGCCGCTGGCCGTGCAGTGCAACGGCACACGCGAGCCGGGCGACAGCTTGAGCTGGCGCGACCAGTCGGTCTCCACGCGGTCGAGGTAGACGAGGTCGTCGCCCGAGAGCATCGACAGGTTGCAGGTTTCCCCGAGCTTGTCGACCAACTGCTGAAGCACCGCATGACGTGCTGCCGCCGGCCCCACGTGCATCAGGGCATTGACGGCCATCGCCCGTACCCGCGAAGACGGCTCGTAGTGACGGCTCCCCGCCTCGCGCGTGACGAGCCAGGCGGCTTCGAGCTGTTTGAGAATGCGATGCACCGTCTGCTTGGGCAGACCGATCGCGGCGACAATCTCCGCGAGTGTCATCGGCGCGCCAGAGGCGCTGAGAATTTCCAGAATGCGAAATGCGCGGACGGCCGCGGCGTTCGACTGATTGCTCATGTCGGTTGGATCTCGGGTTCGAGTTGTGTTCTAGATCGTTATCGATCGCGGCGGCCTCCCTACACTCCTACGTCGACACGCCACCGCCCCAGCCCGCTCCCAAGCTGCCACGCCGCCGTGCCGCCGCGCCATATCACCGCGACGTCCCGTTTTCCGCATTCTAGTGCGAATCGTCTATTCCGACGATTGCAGACAAACCCGGAGATATTCCGAATATTTGATACCTCAGCCGCATAAACAAAGGCGGGCGGACGGGGCCGGCACATTGCCGCCCGCCGTCCGCCCGCCTTCGCGGGTTCCCGCCGATGTGCGCTGACAACGGGCTTATGCCTTGCCCGACAGCACGCGCAGGCGGTGAATCAGGCTCGACGTGTCCCAGCGCGACCCGCCCAGCGCCTGAACGTCGCCGTAGAACTGATCGACGAGCGCGGTGACCGGCAGCGAAACGCCGTTACGTTGCGCTTCGGCCAGACACAGCCCGAGGTCCTTGCGCATCCAGTCGACGGCGAAACCGTAGTCGAACTTGCCGTCGATCATCGTCTGACCGCGGTTATCCATCTGCCAGCTCGCGGCCGCGCCCTTGTTGATGACGTCGAGCACCAGCGGCATATCCAGCCCGGCGCGCTGGCCGAAGTTGATCGCCTCCGACAACCCCTGCACCAGACCGGCGATGCAGATCTGATTGACCATCTTGGCCAACTGACCGGCACCGGCCTCGCCAATGCGGGTGACGGCACGCCCGTACGCACCGAGCGTGGCCGCCACGCGGTCGAACGCCGGTGCATCGCCGCCGCACATGATCGTGAGTACGCCGTTCTTGGCGCCGGCTTCGCCGCCCGAGACCGGGGCGTCGACGAAGTGCAGTCCCTTCTCGCGGGCGACGGCATACAGTTCGCGTGCCACGTCAGCCGAGGCGGTGGTGTGATCGACGAAGACGGCATCCGCCTTCATCCCTGCAAATGCACCATGCTCGCCGAGCACGATGCTGCGCAGGTCATCGTCGTTGCCCACGCAGGCGGCGACGATGTCGGCGTCGCGCACCGCTTCGGCCGGCGTGGCCGCAGCCGCGCCACCGTATTCCTTGGCCCATTGCTGTGCCTTCGCAGCCGTGCGGTTATAGACCGTAACCGTATGACCGGCGCGTTGCAGGTGACCGGCCATCGGATAACCCATCACGCCGAGACCGAGGAAGGCGACGCGAAGGGAGACGGGCGCGGAAGATTGCGTTGTGGGGGAAGTCAATTCAGGGGCCTCGCAGGTGGATGCATGGTGGGAGGCCGCAGGGCACGCACTGTGTCGTGCGCACACGGCGGTCTCGTCTGAAATACAGGGGGCTTGCGAGCCGTCATTATAGATATGGGCCACGTGCCCACGCCAGCGCAATCCCCCGTCACACGGGGCATCGGCGACGTTTCGCCCCAGTTTGGTGCGCCACTGGGGTTTCAATAATCGCTCGTAAACAATTCATTGTCCCGCCGGTTTGAAAAATTGTGTTTCCGTGACTGGCGTTACTGCTCCGTTCCGATACAATGCGCGGCATGGCTGATTTTGATACCAGTTGGTCAATTCGCGTTTACTACGAGGACACCGACGCCGGAGGCGTCGTCTTCTACGCCAACTATCTAAAATTCTTCGAACGGGCCCGAACCGAGTGGCTCCGTTCGCTTGGCATCGAGCAACTTGAACTGGCCCGCAATACCGGAATGATCTTTATTGTGCGCGCCACGGCACTCGATTACCTGAGCCCTGCCCGCCTCGACGATCTCGTTGTCATCAAGAGCCGCATCGAGCGCGTTGGCGGCGCCTCCGTCGACTTCCTCCAGGAAGCCTGGCGCGACGCCCCCGACGGCACCAGCGAACTGTTGGCGCGCGGCAGCATCAAAATCGGCTGTGTGACCGCGCAGACGTTGCGCCCCGGCAAGATTCCGCCGCACGTTCGTCTCGCCATGCAGTCGGCCGCCACGGCGGCCAACGCCCTGGCCCAGGCGTCTGCCCGCCCGGCAGCCGCCTGAAGCCAGGGATAAAAATTCCGGTCAGTCAATAACCACACCATGCCCGATCAAGACCTTTCCATCATTTCGCTGGTCATGCATGCCAGCGTGCTCGCCCAGGCAGTCATGGGCCTGCTGCTGCTGCTCTCGCTGCTTTCGTGGACGCATATTTTCCGCAAGATCTTCGCGATCCGGCGCGCCCGCACCCAGACCGAGCGCTTCGAGCGTGATTTCTGGTCGGGTGGCGATCTTCAGGCGCTGTATCAGAGCGCCCTGAACAACCGTCATCAGACGGGCTCGCTCGAACGCATCTTCGAATCGGGCATGCGCGAATACATCAAGGCAAGCGAGAAGGGTCTGAACGATCCGCACGCGATTCTCGACGGTGCACGCCGCGCCATGCGCGCTTGCTATCAACGTGAAATGGACGCGCTCGAAGCCAATCTGCCGTTCCTCGCGTCGGTCGGTTCGGTCAGCCCGTACATTGGTCTGTTCGGGACGGTGTGGGGTATCATGAACGCATTCCGCGGCCTCTCGAACGTGCAGCAAGCCACGCTCGCCAATGTGGCGCCGGGCATTGCGGAAGCGCTGGTGGCCACGGCCATCGGTCTGTTCGCTGCTATCCCTGCCGTGGTTGCCTACAACCGCTTCGCCACCGACATCGACCGGCTGTCGATCCGCTTCGAAAGCTTCATCGAAGAATTCTCCAACATCCTGCAACGGCAGATTCACTAAGCACTCCGGGAGCGCCGAGACATGGCAGGTTCTATGCGCAACGCTCGCCGCGGCCGTCGCGCCATGGCGGACATCAACGTCGTGCCGTACATCGACGTGATGTTGGTGCTGCTCGTCATTTTCATGGTGGCGGCCCCGCTGGTCGCGCCGTCGATCGTCAATCTGCCGAGCGTCGCCAACGCGAGCCCGCAGCAGCAGACGCCGCCGGTGGTCGTCAATATCGAAGCGGACAATCGCATGCTGGTGCGCTACAAGGATGGTGAGAACACCATCGAGCAGCGCATGAGCGCGGGCGATCTGACCGGGTTCCTGCAAGGCCGTCAGGCTGCGAACCCCGATCAGCCGGTCGTCATCGCCGCCGACAAGTCGGTGCGGTACGAAATCGTCATGAACGTGATGTCCGATCTCAAGGCTCAGGGCGTGAAGCGCGTGGGCCTGCTCGTCAAGCAGAAATGAGTCGCACCGTCGCCCGTCAGGGCCGTCCCGATCGTCCCATCGGTCCGCACAATAGCGAACGCGGCACGGGGCGGGCTTTCCTCCTCGCGCTGCTCATGCACGCGCTGTTGTTCGCGCTGCTTTTCTACGGCATGCGCTGGCAGAACAGTTCGCCCGCCGGTTCCGAAGCGGAGTTGTGGACGCCCTCCGAAGTGGCCGAACCGACCCCGCCGGTCGTGACGCCGCCGCCCACACCGGCGCCGCCGGCCGTGGCCGCCCCCACGCCGCCGGCCGAAGACGCCGACATCGCCCTCCAGCAAAAGAAGCGCAAGCAGGAACAGCAAGCCGCCGAACAGGCGCGGCTGCTCGAGGCGCAGCAGGAAAAAGCCCGTCAGGAAGCGCTCAAGCAGAAGCAGCTCGCCGAGCAGCAGGCCGCCGCCGAACTGGCGCGCAAGAAGGCCGCCGACGAGGCCGCTCGCCAGCAGAAGCTGGCCGATCAAAAGAAGGCTGACGATCAGAAGCGTCAGAAGGAAGAAGAGGCCAAGAAGGCCGAACAGCTCAAGCAGCAGCAACTGGCGGACGCGCAGAAGAAGGCCGACGCCGAGAAGAAGGCTGCCGAAGACAAGGCAGCCAAGGCCAAGGCTGCGAAGGAAGCGGCAGCGCAAAAGGCAGCAGATGCGGCACGCGCCGACCGTCTGGCCTCGTTGCGCGGCATGGCAGGTGGCACGCCGGGCGCGACCGGTAACGGTCTGGGCTCGCAGGCAGGCGGTACCGGCTCGGGCGCCGGCGGCACGGCATCGGCGGGCTACGCCGATCGCGTGCGCGCCAAGGTCAAGCCGAATATCGCGTATGGCGGCGACACCGAGGGCAATCCCACGGCCGTCGTTGCAGTGCGTCTTGCTCCGGATGGCAGCGTACTTTCGATGCAGCTGGTCAAGTCCAGCGGCAATCCCGCCTGGGATGCCGCCGTGCAGGCCGCCATCACCAAATCCGATCCGTTGCCGCGCGACACGAACGGCAAAGCCCCCCCGAGCGTCAACCTGCGCTTTAGCCCGAAAGGCTGAGTGTGTTGTCAAACGGGAACGAAAACCGAGCGGTGCGAGTCCATTTTCATTCGAATGTGGTAAAAATGCCCCTTGCACCGCGTAACTGACCAATCGAACGCATGCGAATCTCCAGTCAATATGCATGGCGTGCGCTGGTGGCCACCTGGCTCACCGCGGCTTGCACGATCGCCCATGCGCAGACACCGCTGACCGTCGACATCACGGGTGTCGGTTCCAACCGCTACCCGATCGCCGTGTCGAACTTCAAGGGCACCGCGCCGACGGACATCGTCTCCGTCGTCAAGGCTGACCTGAGCAACAGCGGCCGCTTCAACCAGATCGACACGGGCGGCGCAACCGTCGGTGTCGACGATTCGGTCGATCTCGGCACGTGGCGGGCCAAGGGTGCGAACGCCTTCGTCTCCGGCACCATCGTTCCCCAGGGCAACGGCAACTTCCAGGTCAGCTTCCGTCTCTACGACGCCGTGAACGGTCAACCGCTCGGCGGGCTGGCCCTCACCTCGTCGCAGGCGAACCTGCGACTGACCGCGCACAAGATCGCCGATTACATCTATCAGAAGCTGCTGGGCGACCGGGGCGTGTTCGCCACGCGTCTGTCGTACGTGCTGCATAACGGCCCGAACTACCAGTTGCAGATTTCGGATTCGGACGGTCAGGACGCGCGCGTCGCGCTCAACAGCCGCGAGCCGATCATCTCGCCGGCCTGGTCTCCGGACGGCACCAAGGTGGCCTACGTCTCGTTCGAAAAGCGCAAGCCGGTCGTGTACATCCACGATCTGCCGACCGGCCGCCGCGCCGTGCTGGCCAACGAGAAGGGCAACAACTCGGCGCCGTCGTGGTCGCCGGACGGCAGCAAGCTCGCCGTGGCCCTCTCGCGTGACGGCAACACGCAGATCTATCAGGTCAACGCCAACGGCGGTGGCCTCAAGCGTCTGTCGCGCAGCGGCGCGATCGACACCGAACCGCAGTATTCCCCGGACGGCAAATGGATTTTCTTCACGAGCGATCGTGGAGGTGGTCCGCAGATCTACAAGATGCCGGCCGGTGGCGAGAGTGAAGGCGGCGCGCAGCGCGTTACCTTCAAGGGGAGTTACAACGTCAGCCCGCGAATCAGTCCCGACGGCAAGTTGCTCGCGTTCATCGCGCGTCAGGGTGGCGGATTCAAGCTGTGCGTGCAGGATATGAGTACTGGCGATGTTACGGCTCTGACCGACACCAGCCACGACGAGTCACCGAGTTTTGCCGCAAACGGCAAGTACATTCTCTATGCAACGCAATCGGGGGGCCGAAAGGTCCTCGCGGCAGTCTCGGTGGACGGGCAAACCCGGCAGATTCTTCAGGTTCGGGGAGGGGAAGTTCGCGAACCCTCCTGGGGCCCTTTTATGCAATAACATCAACAGCAACATCACTCGGAGGCTCACATGAGTTCCCTGCTTCGTAATATCCTCGCCATCTCTTCGCTGGCCGCTCTGGCCGCTTGCTCGTCGGGTGTGAAGCTTGACGACCAGGCTAACGCCAACAAGGGTCAGACCACGACCGACGCCCGCGCCGTCGCCCCCGTCGACGCTTCGGCCGACGAACTGAACAACCCGAACGGCCCGCTCGCCAAGCGCAGCGTGTACTTCGGTTTCGATTCGTACAACGTCGATTCGCAATACACCCCGCTGCTCCAGGCACACGCTGGCTTCCTGGCCAAGTACTCGCAACGTCACGTGCTGCTCCAGGGCAACACCGACCCGCGCGGTACGAGCGAGTACAACCTGGCCTTGGGTCAGAAGCGTGCTGAAGCCGTGCTGAAGGCCATGACGGCACTGGGCGCCAACACCAGCCAGATGGAAGCCGTGTCGCTGGGCAAGGAAAAGGCTACGGGTACCGACGAAGCCACCTGGGCTCAAGACCGTCGCGTCGATCTGGCTTATTGATTGAATCGTCATGACGTCTCGTTTGCTTAAAAACATGATCTGCGCGGTGACGCTCGGCACTTCGGTGCTGAGCCCGCTCGCGCATGCCGGATTGTTCGACGACGACGAGGCGCGCAAAGCGATCCTCGATATCCGCAGCCGTCTGGATTCGGACAAGCAGCGGATCGAGGGGCTCACGCGCAACGTGCTGGATTTGAACAACCAGATCCAGCAGTTGCAACGTGATCTGGCCGACCAGCGCGGCCAGAACGAGGATCTGAAGAACCAGCTTGCGAACCTGCAACAGAGTCAAAAGGATTTCTACACCGACCTCGATGGTCGTCTGAAGAAATTCGAACCGCAGCAGATGACCGTCGGCGGCGTGACAGGCACCGTCCAACCGGGCGAGAAAGATGTCTTTGACGCCGCGCTGACGAAATTCCGCAACGGTGACTACAAGGGTGCGCAAACGGATTTCCGGACCTTCTCGGCGAAGTATCCCGCCAGCCCGTATCAACCCGAAGCACAGTTCTGGCTTGGCAATGCGCAGTACGCCAACAAGGATCTGAAGGGGTCGACTGCGACGCTGCAAGGGATCGTGACGAAGTACCCGACGAGCCCGAAGGCTGCCGAAGCCATGCTGGCAATCGCCAGCAACCAGGCGGAATCCGGGCAGACTGCGGCAGCGAAGAAAACGTTGCAGGATTTGGTGGCCCGGTACCCGGACAGCGAATCGGCAGCGGAGGCCAAGAAGCGTGCGGCCAAGCTGAAGTAAGACGCCCTGCGGGAGGTTGCGCGAACCAATCTTCCGTATGAGGTCACTCGTCAAACGAACGACGCCGCCTTTGGGCGGCGTTGTCGTTTCTGGCGTCTCGCGAGACCTCAAGTAGAATACGGACTTTCCAAACGTTCGAGGCGCGGCGTCTCAGGGGATGCGTGTGGGCGCACAGTCGCCGGCACGTCACGGCGACCGCACCCGCGATGTGATCGTGCACTGGCTGCGCGGCACGTCTGATCACAACAAAGCCGGCGGCGCCCCGCTGCCCGCGACAATGCATCGAACGGCCGGGCACGGCCGCTATCGTCTTCTCGCCTCATGACCGACGTCGATCTCACCGCCCTCTCCCACACTGTCGTGTGGCTCACCTTCGGCCTGGCCTTCGTGTTCGGTGCCGTGCTCCAGCGCACGCACTTCTGCACGATGGGTGCGCTCTCCGATATCGTCAACATCGGCGACTGGAACCGCATGCGCATGTGGTGGCTGGCCATCGGTGTCGCCACCATCGGCACCGGCGTCATGGCGTCGCTCGGCATCATCGATCCGGTCAAGGCGATTTACACCACGCCGCGCTTCACGTGGCTGTCGTATCTCGTCGGTGGATGGTGTTTCGGCGTGGGTATGGTGCTGGCCTCCGGATGCGGCAGCAAGACACTGGTGCGGATCGGCGGCGGTAATCTGAAGTCGCTGCTCGTCTTCGTGATGATCGGCGTATCGGCGTACATGACGCTCAAGGGCTTGTTCGCCGTCTTCCGTGTTGCGGCGCTCGACAGCGTGCAAACGACATTCGCCACGTCGCAGGATCTGCCGACGTTGCTGGGGGGCCTGTTCGGTGGCGATGTGCACCGCGCGCAGCTCATCCTCGGTCTGGTAATCGGCGGCGCGTTCGTGATTGCGGCTGTCGTGCGTCGTGAGTTCTGGACGTTCGACAACTGGCTCGGCGGGTTGGTCGTGGGTGCGATCATCGTCGCGCTCTGGTATGTGTCGGGCAAGATCGGTTACGTGGCGGAGAATCCGAACACGCTCGAAGAGAGTTTCGTTGCGACGAACTCGGGCAAGATGGAAGCCCTGTCGTTCGTCTCGCCGCTGGCCTACACGCTCTACTGGCTGATGATGTGGAGCGACACGAGCAATGTCATCACGCTGGGGATTTCGAGCGTGCTGGGCGTGATTGCCGGATCGTTCGTGTACGCGCTGGTGTCGCGCAACTTCCGCTGGGAAGGTTTTCAGGGAACGGAAGACACGGCGAACCACATGGTCGGTGGCGTGCTGATGGGTTTTGGCGGTGTGACGGCGTTGGGCTGCACCGTGGGTCAGGGATTGTCGGGCGTATCGACGCTGGCGGTCGGGTCGTTCGTCGCGATTGCGGCGATTCTGGCGGGCGGCGTCTGCGCGTTCAAGTATCAGATGTGGCGCATTGAGCGCAGCGTTTGAGCAAAATTCGCGCGCAACCGCGTGAAAAGCCCCGGAAACGGACACATCTGCGTCACAGAAGTCTTGACACTATAACGACTGCGACGCTATAATCTTTTTCTTCGTTGGGTCGTTAGCTCAGTTGGTAGAGCAGCGGACTTTTAATCCGTTGGTCGCAGGTTCGAATCCTGCACGGCCTACCAAACGAATTCAAGGGGTTAGCTTCGGCTAACCCCTTTTTATTTTCCGCGCGAATTGAGCATCCTTCCTTTGGCGAGCCCGTCGCCTTGCTCTGTGCGCCGTCAGATATGACGGCACCGCAAACCGTGGCCGAAATTACGCAGCGCAGCAACAGATTGCGCATTTTTTCGCGCAGCTCGTCAGGCATCCCGATACGCACGTCACCGTACATAGACGGCAGACAACGTGCAAATTCATCAAAAAATCCTTCCGCGACAGCCACTTGCGCCACATACCAGATCTGCATATGCATACCATTTTTGCTTGGTAGTCCGCGCGATCCCGCAGGGTTTTAATACCCTCTCGGGGCACGGGTGATCCAGATACAGGAACTCTCCTTATGCCGTTGTCGGAGCTTTCTTCCTGGTCGGATCATGCGCGCAAACACACTGCGGCGATTTTCGCTTTCTCTTCTGCTGACGCTCGCGTCCATCGTAACTGCACACGCACAACCGCTGCGTATCGGCACCAACCCGGGCATGCTCGGCGACACACTGGAAGTCGCAGCGAAGGAGGCCAGAAAGCAGGGGCTGGACGTGCGCGTCATCGAAATGACGGACTGGACGACACCCAACGTCGCACTGGCCTCCGGCGACCTCGACCTGAACTACTTCCAGCACACAGCGTATCTCGATAACGAGGTTCGCGAGCGCGGCTACAAATTTGCCGTGGCCGGCGTCGGCGTCTTGCCGAACATCGGCCTGTTTTCCACGCGCATTCAGCAACTCTCGGCACTGAAGAACGGGGCGACGGTCGCGCTGGCCAACGATCCGGTCAATCAGGGCCGCGGTCTGCAACTGCTCGCGCGCGCAGGTTTCATCACCCTCAAACCCGGCGTCGGCAGCAAAGCCACGCTCGCCGATATCGTCGGCAATCCGAAAAAACTCGACATTAAAGAGATCGAAGGCCCGCAACTGGTTCGCGCCCTCGACGATGTCGATCTCGCACAAGGCTATCCGGCGCGTTTCGTGACCGCAGGCAAGCCCGAGATCGCCACACACGGCCTGATCTACTCGACGGTGGACGATGCGCAATACGCAATCGTATTCGTCGCCCGCGCCGATAACGTGGCCGATCCACGCATCCGGCAGTTCATCCGGATCTATCAGGAATCCCCCGCCGTGCGGGCCAAGATCGACGAATCCTACGTCGGCGACAAGCGACTCTACAGCCTCCCCTGGCTGAAACACTGAGCGCACTTCAGGGCAGAGCACCGCCTCTTCGTTCATCCACACGCTGTTCGTTTCCGGAGTTACCCATGAAGCTTTCCCGCGTTTTCCTCGCCCCGCTGGCCGCCCTCGTCATGCTCAACGCCCACGCCGCAGACAAGCTGCGCATCGGCGTGGTGCCCGGCGCGTACGGCGACTCGGTTGCCGTGGCCGCCAAAGAAGCCAAGCGTCAGGGCATCGACGTGGATGTCGTCGAATTCACCGACTGGACGACGCCGAACATTGCCGTGAACTCGGGCGATCTGGACATCAACTACTTCCAGCATCAGCCCTTCCTGAACAACGCGATCCAGAAAAACGGCTACAAGCTGGCGAGCGCCGGCACCGGCATTCTGGCCAACGTCGGCCTGTACTCGCTCAAGCACAAGAGCATCGCCGATGTGCCGGAGCGCGGCACCGTCGGCATCGCCAACGATCCGGTCAATCAGGGACGCGGCCTGCTTCTGCTGCAAAAGGTCGGTCTCATCAAGCTCAAGAGCGGCGTCGGCTTTCTCGGCACGATCAACGACATCGTCGATAACCCGAAGAAACTGCGCTTCGTCGAAGTCGAAGGTCCGCAATTGGTTCGCATCACGCCCGACGTCGACCTCGCTCAGGGCTACCCCCACTTCATCGTCGCCGCCAAGGCGTTCGATCCGTCCAGCGGGCTGGCCTACTCGGGCATCGAAGATGCACAGTTCTCGATTCAGTTCGTCGTGAAGGCCGATCGCGTCAACGACCCGGTGGTGCAGAAGTTCATCCGTATCTACCAGAACTCGGACGCCGTACGGGCCACCGTCAATCAGGCGTTCAACAACGACAAGCGTCTGTACTCGCTGTCGTGGATCAAGCAATGACACACGCACCCGCCAACGCGAAAGGAGCTTCGTCATGAGTGTGACTGCCACCGCAAGACGGACCTTGGCCGAACCGCCCGTACATGAGTCGGCAGCGCAAACCCCGCAACGGGTCGTGACGGACGCCCTGCCCCTGCCGCAGGGCGTAAGAGGCGCAGTGACGCTGCGCGGCGTGACGAAGACTTACGCGTCGTCCGCCGGACCGGTGACCGCGCTCGACGCCATCGATCTGAACATCGCGTCAGGGAGCATCTTCGGCATCATCGGGCGCAGCGGCGCGGGCAAGTCGAGTCTGCTGCGCACGATCAACCGGCTGGAGCGACCGAGCGCGGGCGAGGTCCGGATCGACGGCATCGATATCGCTTCGCTGACGGACGCGCAACTGGTGCAGCTTCGCCGCCGCATCGGCATGATCTTCCAGCACTTCAACCTGCTCTCGGCGAAGACCGTCTACGACAACGTTGCGCTGCCGTTGCAGGTCGCCGGCGTGCCCCGCGCGCAGATCGACGCCCGCGTGCGCGAGTTACTGGCGCTGGTCGGTCTCTCGGAGAAGGCAAGCACGTATCCGGGCCGCCTGTCCGGAGGACAGAAGCAGCGTGTTGGCATCGCCCGCGCGCTCGCAACCGGCCCCGAGATTCTCCTGTGCGACGAAGCCACCTCGGCGCTCGACCCCGAGACCACGCAGGCGATTCTGCGTTTGCTGCGCGACATCAATCGCAAGCTGGGCATCACGATCGTGCTCATCACGCATGAAATGAGCGTCATCCGCGAAATCGCCGACCGAGTGCTGGTGCTCGAGCAGGGCCGCATTGCAGAGCTCGGTGAAGTCTGGCGTGTCTTCGGCGCGCCGCAGCACGATGCCACCCGCGCGTTGCTCGCGCCGCTCAAACACGGCGTGCCCGACGATCTGCAACAGGCGCTGCTAACCGAGCGGCCCGCACAAGCTCACCTGCAAATCCTGCAACTGACGTATCGCGGCGCCGACGGACTGGAGCCCGATTTCCCCCGCATTGCCCACGCACTGCGCGGCAGCGTCCGCCTGCTGCATGGCGGCGTGGACCGCATTCAGGGCCACGCGCAAGGGCAGTTGCTGATCTCGCTTGCCGGCGGCGCTGCCGAACCGGACTGGCAAACCCTGACGCGCGGGCCTGCGGCCATTGCGCATGACATCGAGGTACTCGGCTATGTCGCTGACACTGTCCATCTCCATTGACCGTTACTGGAACGCGCTGCTCGACACGCTGATGATGGTCGGTGTGTCCGGCGGCATCGCATTCGCGGCAGGCGTGCCGCTGGCGGTCCTGCTGATCGTGACCGCGCCGGGCGGCTTTCTCGACTGGCCGCGCGTGAACCGCGTGGTCGGCGGCGTCGTCAACGGCTTTCGCGCCACGCCCTTCATCGTGCTGCTCGTGGCGCTGATCCCGTTCACGCGTCTGGTGGCCGGTACCACCATCGGGGTCTGGGCTGCCATCGTGCCGCTCGCCGTGAGCGCCACGCCATTCTTCGCGCGCATCGTCGAAATCAGCCTGCGGGAAGTCGACCCGGGCCTGATCGAGGCCGCGCAGGCGATGGGCTGCGAGAAGTGGGACATCGTGCGCCACGTGTATCTGCCCGAAGCTCTGCCAGGCGTGATCGGCGGCTTCACGATCACGCTCGTCGCCCTGATCAGCGCCTCGGCAATGGCAGGCGCCGTGGGCGCGGGCGGACTCGGCGATCTGGCCATCCGTTACGGTTATCAGCGCTTCGATACGCAAGTGATGCTCATCGTGATCGCTGCCCTGATTCTGCTCGTCACCCTCGTGCAAACGGCAGGCGACCGGTATGTGCACTGGCTGCGCAGCCGGTGAGCCGCGCCGCATTTTTCCGCACGCCCTCCTGACCCTGCATTGAGACACGCCATGCCCCCTCTGAACACCTTGAACGCCCCGGGCGACGCTTCGACCGCAAGTCCGGCAACGCCGTCGACACCGGACACCTCTACTGTTGCGACAGCATCGCACCCGCGAGTCTTCACGCGTCTGCCGTTGCCGCCGACCCTGCCGCATCGGATCACCAGCGAAGCCGAAGCCCTCGCCATCGCCCGCACGCTGGCGGATGCGTTTCGCGCCGGCGCCGCCGAGCGCGACAGCGAGCGCCGCCTGCCGTGGGACGAAATAGAGCAGTTCACCGCCAGCGGTCTGTGGGCGATCACCATTCCCCGTCGGCACGGCGGACTTGAGGCCTCCTACGAGACGCTGGCGCAACTGTTCGTGACGATCTGCGCCGCCGATCCGTCGCTCGGTCAAATCCCGCAGAACCATTTCGCCGTGGTGCAGAACCTCAGCGACATGGGGAGCGAAGCGCAGCAACGGCGCTGGTTCGCCGATGTCCTTGCCGGGCATCGTCTGGGTAACGCCGGCCCCGAGCGGAAATCAAAGGCGGCGCAACTGTACTCACCCACCGCGCATCTCACGCGCGACGCCGACGGCACGCTGCGCGTGAGCGGCACGCGTTACTACTCGACGGGCTCCGCCTTCGCGCACTGGATTCCATTTCGTGCGGTCGACGATGCAGGCCGCGCCGTGCAGGTATGGGCACGGCGCGACGCCCCCGGCGTCAGCATCATCGACGACTGGGAGGCGTTCGGTCAGCGCACCACGGCCAGCGGCGGCGTGATCTTCGAGCGCGTGGCCATCGGTGAGGACGACGTGGTGCCGGTCTGGCGCTTCGAGACCATCCCCACCCTCTCGGGCCCCGTCTCGCAACTGATTCAGGCGGCCATCGACGCGGGCATCGCACAAGGCGCGCTCGCCGACGCCCTCGACTTCGTGCGCGACAAGAGCCGCCCCTGGGTCGATGCCGGAGTCGCGCGCGCGAGCGACGACCCCTACATCATTCACGAAATCGGCCAGCTACAGATCGAAGTCGATGCTGCTCACGCGGTACTGCTCGAAACCGCCCGCTATCTGGACGAACTCGCCGCCCATCCCATCGACGAGGCCATCAGTGCGCGTGCTTCCGTGGCCGTGGCCGAAGCCAAGATTCTGACGACGGAAGCCGCGCTCAACGCCAGCGAGCACCTTTTCGCCCTCGCCGGTTCGTCGGCCAGTCGCGCCAGATACAACCTCGATCGCCACTGGCGCAATGCCCGCGTGCATACGCTGCACGACCCCGTGCGCTGGAAGTACCACCTGATCGGCAACTACGTGCTCAATGACTTGCCGCCGCGCCGTCATCAGTGGAACTGACCAACCGAGAACCTCGACGCCGCCGCACTGCACCACAGCGCCACGAAGGCGACAACAAAGACGACAAGAGCGACGACAAAGCCGCCAGGACACACAAGCAAGCCGTTATGACATCCGCATCGACATGGGAGCTCCAGAGCGTGGCTAACGAATCCAGACAGACCGGCGATAGCAGCAAAAGCAGCGCCGCCAGCGCAACCTCGACAGACCGGCGCGCGGACCGTCCGGCGCCAGCCCCTGCCCCACGGCAACCGGCGCAGATCATCCGCGACGACGCTCACGCACTGGAGGTCGCCCGCGCTTTCGCGAACAGCATCGCCCCGGGCGCACGCAAGCGCGACCACGAGCGCAGCCTGCCGTGGCAGGAAGTCGAGCAGTTCAGCCAGAGCGGTCTGTGGGGCATTACCGTGCCAAAGGCCTACGGCGGGGCCGGGGTGAGCACCGTCACGCTCACGCAAGCGGTGAACCTCATCGCGGCGGCCGACGGCAATTTCGGTCACATCCCGCAGAACCACTACTACTCGCTCGAAGTCCTGCGCGTTGGCGGCACCGAGTCGCAAAAGGCCTTCTTCTACGATCGCGTGCTGCGCGGCGAGCGACTGGGCAATGCGCTGGCCGAGATCGGGCAACGCGACTACAAGCGCCGCACGCAATTGCTGCGCGAGTCCGACGGCTGGTTCGTTCAGGGCGAGAAGTTCTATTGCACCGGCGCCATTTACGCGCACTGGATTCCCACGTTGGCCGTGACGCAGGAAGACGGCGCCGAGCGCGCCTATCTGGTGTTCGTACCACGCACCGCGCCGGGCGTGACGATCACCGACGACTGGGATGGGTTCGGCCAGCGCGTCACCGGCAGTGGGTCGGTGCAATTCTCGCGCGTGCGCGTCGAACCGGAATGGGTCGTGCCGTTCACCGCGTCGTTCGAGCGGGCAACGACCATCGGCCCGTTCGCGCAGATCATCCATGCCGCGCTCGACGCGGGCATCGGCCATGGCGCGTTGCAGGCCACGCTGCCGTTCATCCGCGATCACGCACGACCGTGGATCGATTCGGGCGTGCAGAGCGCCGCGCAGGATCCGCTGCTGCTCGAACAGATCGGTAACGTGCACGTGCGTCTACGCGCTGCCGACGCCCTCGTCGCACGCGCTGCGCGCGCCGTGGACGCCGCCCAGCTCGCGCCAGACGAAGACAGCGTGGCGGCTGCCTCCGTCGCCGTCGCCCAGGCCAAGGCGCTGAGCACCACGGCCAGCCTGCTGGCGAGCACCAAGCTGTTCGAGTTGTCCGGCACGAGCGCCACGTCGTCCCAGCGCGGCCTCGACCGCTTCTGGCGCAACGCGCGCACGCACACCCTTCACGACCCGGTGCGCTGGAAGTACCACGCCGTGGGCAACTATGTCCTCAACGGTGTGCGTCCGCCGCGCCACGGGGCGATCTGACGCCGGAGACGCACGATGACACAAGCCAGACGCCACATTCACGTCAACGCGTTCAACATGAACTGCGTGGGACACATTCACCATGGACTGTGGACGCATCCGCGCGACCAGTCCACCCGCTACCACACGCTGGACTACTGGACGCACATCGCGAAGGTGCTGGAGCGCGGCTTTTTCGACGGCATCTTCATCGCCGACGTCGTCGGTTACTACGACGTCTATCAAGGCGGTGTGGACCTCACGTTGCGCGAAGGCATTCAGTTGCCGGTCAACAACCCGTGGCTGATCGTCTCCGCGATGGCCGCCGCCACACAGCACATCGGCTTCGGCCTCACGGCGATGGTCGGGGCGCACAATCCGTACACCTTCGCGCGCGATGTCTCCACGCTCGATCAACTCACCAACGGTCGCATCGGCTGGAATATCGTTACCGGCTATGTGGACAGCGGCGCACGGGGACTGGGACAGAACGGGCTGGCCGAACACGACAGCCGTTACGACCGCGCGGAAGACTTTCTCGAGCTCACGTACAAGCTCTGGGAAGGCAGTTGGGACGACGACGCCGTCGTAGCCGACAAGGCGCGACGCATTCACGTGCAGCCGGGCATGGTGCGTCCCGTGGTGCATGACGGGCCGTTCTATCGCGCCGACGCCATTCACATGAGTGCACCGTCGCCCCAACGCACCCCGGTGCTGTTTCAGGCCGGCACGTCGTCGCGCGGGCTGAGCTTCGCAGGCCGTCATGCCGAAGGCGTCTTCATCGGCGCCAATTCGCCGGAAGCTGCGCGTGCGGCCTCGCGCAAACTGCGTCAGGCCGCAGTCGACGCGGGACGCCGTCCGGACGACATCAAGATCTACGCGGGTATCGCCGTCGTACCGGGGCGCACCGAGGCCGAGGCGCGCGACAAATACGCCGACTATCTGGCGCACGCCAGCGCGGAGAGCGGTCTCGCCCACTTTGCGGCGAGCACCGGCGTGGACTTCGCGAAATTCGGTCTGGACGATCCGATCGAGTTCGGCAACGCCAACGCCATTCAGTCCGCCACGCAGGCCGCAAAGCAGCAGGGCTGGACCACGCGACGCAAGCTGCTGGAGCAGTTTGCGCTGGGCAGCCGGTATCACACCATCGTGGGCGACGCCGCGCAGGTCGCCGACGAACTGGAGCGCTGGATCGACGTCGGCGAGATCGACGGCTTCAACCTCACGCGCATCGTGGTGCCCGAGACATGGGAAGACTTCGCGGACATCGTCGTGCCGGAGTTGCAGCACCGCGGCCGCTACCGTACGCAATACGACTCGGAAACGCTGCGTCAGCGCCTGTTCGGTCGAGGCGATCGCCTGCCCGCGCACCACGCCGGCGCGAGCTTCCGCCATGCCCATGAACCCGCCTGATCTGCCCGCCCCGCCGGGCATCCCCTCTCCTTTGCATTCCTGTCATTCCTGCCATCGATGTCAGACCAATCCTTTTCCTTCCTGAGCGACGTCGCCACCGACGCCACGGCCGTCGCACAAACGCTGGCGAACCGCTTCGCCGAGACGGCCGTGGAACGCGACGCCGCCGGGGGCACCCCGAAGGCCGAGCGCGACGCACTGCGCGAGAGCGGGCTGCTCGCGCTGTCCATTCCGACGGACTACGGCGGTCAGGGCGCGCGCTGGACCGAGACGCTCGAGACCGTGCGCATTCTCGCCCGCTCCGACAGCGCCGTCGCCCACGTGTACGGCTTTCACCATCTGTTGCTCGCCACCGTTCAGTTGTTCTCGCAGCCTGCCCAGTGGGTGCCCTGGGTCGAGCAGACGGCGAAGGCCACGTGGTTCTGGGGCAACGCGCTCAATCCACTGGACGACCGCACCACCGTGCGCCGCGTCGACGACTGGTTCGAGTTCTCCGGGAAGAAGAGCTTCTGCTCGGGCGCGCTCGACTCCGAAATGCTGATCGCCTCCGGCAAGGACGAGGAAAGCGGCAAGCTGCTCATCGCCGCCATTCCCACCGCACGCGCCGGTATCACCATCAACAGCGATTGGAACTGCTTCGGACAGCGCCAGACAGACAGCGGCAGCGCCTTGTTCGAGCACGTGCGTGTCGAAGCGTCCGAGTTGCTGCTCGATCCGGGGCCGCTCAGCACGCCGCGCGCGGCGCTGCGTCCCTTGCTCGCTCAACTGGTGTTCGTCCACATGTTTCTCGGACTTGCCGAGGGCGCGCTGGCGCAGGCGAAGCATTACACGCTGCACGAGGCGCGCCCCTGGTTCCGGTCAGATGTCTCGCGCGCGAGCGACGACCCCTACACGCTCGCCCACTACGGCGAGTTTCACGTCGGACTCGAGAGCGTGCGATTGCTTGCCCGACAGGCCGCGGCACTGTTCGACGAGGCGTGGCAACGCGGCGAGGCGCTGGACGCCGGGTCGCGCGCACGCGTGGCGATCGCCGTGGCCACGGCCAAGGTAGCGGCGTCGCGGCACGGGCTCGATGTCGCCAGCCGCCTGTTCGAGACCACCGGGGCCCGCGCCACGCACGGTGCGCTCCGGCTGGACCGCTACTGGCGCAACCTGCGCGTGCAAACCCTGCACGATCCGGTGGACTACAAGCTCCAGGACATCGGCAACTGGGTGCTCAACGCCCGTGCGCCCTCACCGTCTTTCTATTCCTGAAGGGCCATGCCGATGGCAAACGTACCTGTCTGGCCTCACGTATCCCGTCCCGGCAAGCCCGGCGGCAGCGATAGCATCGATGGCGCCAACTGTGCCGCCGACTGGATCTTCGCCGATCCCCGTTCGCGGGAATTGCTCGCGGAGGTCGAACAGGTCGCGCCCAGCGAGGCGAGCATTCTGATCACCGGCGAGACGGGCACCGGCAAGGAGCTGATCGCGCGACGCATTCACAATCGCAGCCTGCGCCGCGACGGACCGTTCGTCGTCGTCAGTTGCGGGGCGTTCTCCGAGCCGCTGGTCGACGCCGAACTGTTCGGTCACGAGAACGGCGCGTTTGCCGGCGCGTTCGGCTCACAGCCCGGCTGGTTCGAGGAAGCCAACGGCGGCACGATCTTTCTCGACGAAATCAACGATCTGCCGCTAACGGTGCAGAACAAGCTGTTGCGCGTATTGCAGGAACGGGAGGTCGTGCGTCTGGGCGGACGCAAACCGATTCCCATCGACGTGCGCGTACTGGCTGCCGCCACCGTGGATCTCGAAGCGCTGGTGCACGAAAAGCGCTTTCGCAAGGATCTGTATTACCGCCTCAACGTCGTCAGCCTGAACGTGCTCACGCTCAAGGAACGGCCTGGCGACATCGTGCCGCTCGCGAACTTCTTCATCGACACCTACAGCAAGCGACTGGGCTACCGACGGCTGCCGCTCACGCCCGAGGCCGAGCAGGTACTGGTGAATGCGCCCTGGAACGGTAACGTGCGCGAACTCGAAAACGTCATCCAGCGCACCCTGCTGCGATGCGACCAGAGCGAGATCGACGCGGCCAGCCTGCGCCTGCCGCCGCCGATCCAGCGCCTGCCGTCCGGCGATGTCGGCAGTCCGCGCGAGGCCCCGCGCACCGTGCCGGTCGCTGACGAAGACAGCGCTGCCCTGCACCGCGCCATCCGCCGCCTGTGCGAATCGCGCAACGCCGATCTGCATCAGGTCGTCGAAGACGCCCTGCTGCGCGAGGCCTTCCGTTTTAGCAACTACAGCCAGAGCGAGACAGCCCGTCTGCTCGGCATCAGCCGCAACGTGGTGCGTGCCCGCCTGATTCGTCTGGGCGAAATCGGGCCGCCGCGCAGAACTTCCGGCGATGAACGCCACACCGGCGCACACGCCGCCACGACACTCGGAAATCACAATGAATCCTGACATCTTCTGGTTCCTGCCCACCTCGGGCGACACGCGTTATCTCGGCAAGTCCGACTTCGGACGCCCCGCCACCAACGCCTACATGCGCCAGATCGCGCAAACGTCCGAACAACTCGGGTTCGACGGCTTGCTGATCCCCACCGGCAGCTCCTGCCTCGACCCGTGGGTGACCGCAGCCAGCCTGATCCCGGTCACGCAGCGCATCAAGCTGCTCGTGGCGTTGCGCACGTCGCTGGGCAACCCCACAGCGTCGGCCCGTCAGGCCGCGACGCTGGATCAGGCGCTCGGCGAGGGCCGATTGCTGCTCAATGTCGTGCCGGGCGGCGACGCCACCGAACTGGCTGCCGACGGCGTGTTCTACGCGCACGACGAACGCTACGCGGCCGGCGACGAGTTCCTCACCATCTGGCGACGCCTGCTGCTCGGCGAGAAAGTCGACTTCGAAGGAGCGCATCTGAAAGTCTCCGGCGCGCAGAACTTCTTCGAGCCGGCCACGTTGCCGCATCCGCCGCTGTACTTCGGCGGGTCGTCGCCTGCCGCGCACGAACTGGCCGCCAAACACGTGGACGCCTACCTCAGTTGGGGAGAGCCGCCGCAAGCCGTGGCGGCCAAGATCGCCGACGTCAAGGCGCGCGCGGCGAAGCATGGCCGCACGCTGCGCTTCGGCGTACGTCTGCATGTCATCGTGCGCGAAACCAGTGAAGAAGCATGGGCGGACGCCGATCGCCTCATCAGCCATCTGACCGACGACGACATCGCTGCCGCCCAGCGCAATTACGCCGGAATGGATTCGGTAGGACAAGCGCGCATGGCATCGTTGCATGGCGGACGACGCGACAAGCTCGTGGTCGGCCCCAATCTGTGGGCGGGCGTCGGGCTCGTGCGCGGCGGCGCCGGCACCGCGCTGGTGGGCAACGCCGAGGAGGTGGCCGCGCGGCTCAAGGAGTACGTCGACATCGGCGTCGACACCTTCGTGCTTTCGGGCTACCCGCATCTGGAAGAAGCGATTCGCTTTGCCGAGCTGGTCTTCCCGTTGTTGCCGGGTAAAGCGCCGGTCACGCTACGCGATCGTACGCTCACCGGCGGGGCGTTCGACGTACGGGCCAGCCGCTGACGGCAAGGCGCGCCGCCCCTGTCACTTTATGACTTCGTAGATAGCTTGCCCTGATCCCGGACCGACTTTCCCAGACTGCTGAACTTCAACCCTCATGACCCATCCCACGAATGCCGTCACCGGCGGCCACACGTCACACCTGCAACGCGTAATCGACATGCGCTGCCGCCCCGCGTATCTGCACGATTTCTTCGGCAAGACGCCAGGCTCCCCCGGTGAAGCCACCGCACGCTGGCTCAATCGGCGAGTCGGCACGCGCGGCGACGACGCGCACTTCACGCGCTCGCGCACACCGGAAGGATTTCTGGAAGTGGTGAGAGACGCCGCGCACACGCACGGGCTCACGCACGCCGTGGTCGTTGGCCGACACACGCCGGGCCAGCATCTGCCGAACGACACCATTCACGACATCGTGCACGCGCACCCCGAACTGATCGGCATCGGCGCTGTCGATCCGGTGTTGCAGGGGGAAGCTGCGGCGCTCGCGGAAATCGAGCGCGTTGTCGGCGAACTGGGGCTTGCAGGCATCGACATCGAACCGGGATTCGGCGAGCCGGCGCGTCATCCGGACGATCCGGTCTACTTTCCCGTGTACGAACTGGCGCAGACGCTCGACGTGCCGGTCTTCCTGATGAGCGGTCCCACGACGCCGGATCTGCGCTTCAACGACCCGGCACCGCTCGCGCGCGTGGCGCAGGCCTTCCCGAAACTACGGATCGTGGCGTATCACGGCTACTGGCCGAACGTGCAACAGATGGTTGGCGTGGCCTTTCGCTACGACAACGTGTTCGTCGTGCCCGACATGTATCTTTTCCAGCCGGGCAGTCAGGCTTACGTGGACGCCGCCAACGGCTTTCTCGGCGACCAGTTGCTGTTCGGCTCGTCGTATCCCTTCCGTCCGATTGCGCAGAGCATCGACGATCTGCTCGCGCTCGGCTTGCGTGAGTCGGTGATCGACAAGGTGCTTTACGCGAACGCGGCGCAATTGCTGGGTGTGTGAAGGATTGTGAAGCCGTGGGGTGCGTAAGCGTGACGGCGGCTCCGCCAGCCCGTCACTGCACCGTCCGGCTATTCCGGCTATACCCCCTGAGCATCGGCACCATCTCCTCGTACACGGCGGGGTTCGCTGCCACGATTTCGCCCAGATGCAGGAAGGCGTCGCCGCCAGCGTAATCACTGACGCGGCCGCCCGCTTCCGTGATCAGCAGACTACCCGCCGCCATGTCCCACGCGTTCACGCCCTGCTCGAAGAAGCCGTCCAGACGCCCGGCGGCGACGTTCGCCAGATCCAGCGCACAAGCCCCCGGGCGACGCAGCCCCGCACACGCCCCGCTCATCTCCACGAACAACCGCGTGTAAGCCGCGACATCGTCCGTCTCTCGGAACGGAAAGCCCGTACCGATCAACCCATCGGCCAACTGCCCCCGTCTCCCAACGCGAATCGGTTGCTCGTTCAGAAATGCGCCGCCCCCGCGCGTCGCCGTGAACAGCTCGTTGCTGTTCGGGTCGTAGACCACCGCGTGCGTGACCACGCCGCGATACGCCAACGCAATCGATACACAGTAATACGGGAAGCCATGGATGAAGTTCGTCGTGCCGTCCAGCGGGTCGATGATCCACTGAAAGTCGGAATGCCCCTCCGCGCCCGCCGACCGCCCCGACTCCTCAGCCAGAATCGCGTGATCCGGATACGCCGCCCTCACCGTTTCAATGATCGCGGCCTCCGACGCCCGGTCCACCTCGGTGACGAAATCGTTGTGCTGCTTCTTGCTCACGGTGAGCCGATGACGTTCGGCCGACGCGCGATGGATGATCTGCGCAGCGCTGATAGCGGCGTTGACCGCAACATTAAGCATGGGGTGCATGGAACGAAATCCTGATGGCGCACGGCCGCACGGGCCGTCTGATAGACGAAATTACGTAAAACCGGAGAGCGCGACACCGCGTCACGACGTTCCCGGACTTGGAGCCTCACCACTCGCCGATACCTGGCACCAACGCGTCGCGCTACCCGCATCGCCAGTGTTGTCGGCGTTGCCAGTGTTGCCGGTGTTGCCATCCTCCCGCGCATCGCTCGCGCTAAGGGCATCGCAGACATCTCCGGCATTGCGCGCCACCAACGCCCGAACCAGCGACCAGTCCGCGTACTCGCAGAAGTCGATCATCATCGTGCCGCACGGCCCGAGATAACCTTCGAGACGCGCCGTCAACATGTCGTTGATCCCCCGTTGTTCGGGCCGCACGCCGCCGCACGCCACGCGCAAGGGATTCGCCCCCATGCCGGTGCCGCTGCAAAAATTGATCACCCAGCGGGTCTCCGCCATCGCTTCAGTGCGCGAGAGCAACGCGTCGATCTGACGGAACTTGTAATCGATGGCGGCCTCGATCGGCACACGATATTCGTCCTGAATCGAAAACGACGCCCCTGCCCGCCCGATATCGAATGTTGCGTTGTCCGGCCATTCGGTGAGATCGATGCCGAGCGGCGTCGCACTGGCGAAGCGGCGCAGCAGCACGATCGAGCCTCTGACATTTCCCAGACGCGGTATCGTGTCGCCCAGAAACCAACGAACGTGTTCCGCATAGCGCTCGACATACGACGCAAAGGTCTGCGCAAAGCTGCGCGTACAATGCCGGTCGCCGCACTCGTCCTTGACGGACATCACGATGCACTCGCCGGAATACCTCGCGAAAAACGCCGCACAGGTCGCCAGAACATCGTCGAACATCAGCCCCAACGGAATTCGCTGGTGATTGATGTGAAAGACGTCGTCTTCATGACGGCAGCGAATGTCGAGCACCCGGACGCCGCGCGCCAACTGCACGGCCAGACTCGCACCCTGCGTCTTCGCCAACGCGTCGTCGACGGTGTAGGCGCAAGTGTCGTGACTACCGGGCAACGTCAGACGATGCAGCGCAATGTCGTCGGGCAGCCGCGTCATCCAGCCGGCCGTTTCGTTGGGTGTGCTTGCTGTCGTCAAACCATGTTCTGCCATCGTCGTGAAGGGAGATTCGCGTGTTACGGTGATGTCTTGCCGGTTCGTCATCTTTTTGCCCTTTTCTTCGGGCACGCTGCGCGAAGCAAGCTTTGCGTCCCCTCACTCGCCACGCCATGCCGAAGAAACAAACGTCCTGGGTTACTGCCGCCGATGTCGCGCGCCGCGCCGGCGTATCGCGTTCTGCCGTATCGCGCGCCTTCTCGCCGACGGCCAGCATCGCGCCCGAGACACGGGAGCGCGTGATGGAAGCCGCGCGCACGCTCGGCTATCAGGTCAATCTGATCGCCCGCGAGATGATCATGCAGCGAAGCAGCATGATCGGCGTCGTCACCGCAGGATTTGAAAACCCGTTCCGCGCCAAACTCCTCGCACAGATCATTGCCGCCCTCGGGCGCCACAAGCTCACCCCCATCGTGGTGAACGCCGAGGATCCGGTGCAGATTCAGCAATCACTCGACATGCTCCTGAGCTACCGGATCGGCGGCATCATCATGACGTCCGCCTCGCCGCCACTCGGGCTCGCCCGTCAGTACCTCGAAGGCGAGATCCCCGTGGTGATGATCAACCGCGCGTCCAACCTGCCCGGTGCCGACGTCGCCGTCAGCGACAACGCCGCAGGCGCGACACTTGCGGCAAGCCTGCTGATCGACGCCGGTGCGACACGCCTGGCCTTCGTCGGCCCGACCAAACCCAGTTATAACGGCAAGGCTCGCTGCGCCGGCTTCCTGCGCGCCACGCGCCAGTTCGCCGCAGCCGAAGACGCCCTCGCGCACCCGGTCGAGACACACAGCACCCCGGCCGACACATACGAATGCGGTGTCGCCGCCGCGCACGCACTGCTGAGCCAGACCGCTCGTCCGGATGGCGTCTTCTGCTCGTCCGACCTGCTGGCGCTCGGCTTCATCGACACCGCGCGCCGTCATTACTCGATACGCGTGCCGGAAGACATTCGCGTCGTGGGCTTCGACGACATTCCCGCCGCGGGTTACGACAACTATCGGCTCACCACCATCGCGCAAGACACCTACGCGCTGGCGGACACCGCGACCGACCTGCTCATCGACCGGATGAACGCGTTCTCCGGCGCCTCCCGAACACGCGTCGTGCCGGTCACCCCCGTCGTGCGCGAGAGCTGCGGCTGAGCACCGTCCGGCCTGCGCATGCGCGCATGGATCACTGATCGATCACCTATCGATCACTTCAGTCCGCCCGAAAACCCGTGCAGCAGATAACGCTGCACGTATCCGGCAACGGCCAGCGTGGGGAGCGACGCGATCATGCCCACGCTCATCAGATCGCCCCAATCGATGCCGTTTTCCGTCACATAACCCGCGACCGCGAGAGGCAGCGTAAATCGGCTCGGCGACGAGACGAACAGCAGCGCCAGCAAGAACTCGTTCCACGCGGCGATCAGCACGAAAATCGCCGTCGCCACCAGCCCTGGCGCGCAAAGCGGCAACATGATGTGCACCAGTCGCTGGAACAGCCCGGCACCGTCGATGCAGGCCGCTTCGTCGTAGTCGACCGGGATCTCCCGCACGAACGAGAGCAACATCCAGATCGCCAACGGCAGCGTATAGACCTGATAGGCGAGCATCAGCCCGACTTCCGAATCGAGCAGATGCAGCGTCTTCGCGAGCGAAAACAGCGGCACCGCGACGGTGATTGGCGGCATCAGCTTGACCGCGAGCACCAGCATCAGGAACACCACATCGAGCCGCCCCGGAAAGCGCAAACGCACCAGCGCATAGGCCGCAGGGAACGCCAGCGTCAGCGATAGCAGCGTCGTGCCTGCGCTCACCAGCAGCGAATTGAGTACCTGACGACCGATGCCGCTCTCCCAGACCGTCTGGAAGTGCTGCAACGTCGGCGCGTGCGGCCACAGCGCGAGCGGATGGTCGAGACGCTCCAACGACGGCGTGAACGCCGCGCCCAGCATCCAGACACACGGCAGCAGCATGAGCGCCAGCGCGGCGATGCGCAGCGTCCAGAGCACGGTGCGTTGCCCGGTCCGACGCAATACCACCGAAGCCGCTGACGCTGACGCCGACGAAGCGAACACGCCAGATGTAGCGGCTGCGGACGTCACGGCAGCACCCGCAACCGGCGCATCACTGCGATTCATGACCTGACTCATCGCGCCCCCGGCTTACGGATCGACAACCACACGTTCACCGAGACCAGCCCGGCCGCCACTAACAGCATCAACACCGATGCCGCACTCGCCGGCCCCACGCTGAAGAATCGAAAACCGGTGTCGTAGACGTAGGTCGACAACGTCTGCGTCGCGTTGCCCGGACCACCGCCGGTCAGCGCATAGACCTTGTCGAACAGCTTGAACGTATCGATCGAGCGCAGCAGCAGCGCGAGCACGAACTGCGGCACGAGCAGCGGCAACGTGATGTCGCGCAGGCACTGCCACTCGCTCGCCCCATCGGTACGGGCCGCCTCGTAGAGTTCGGGATCGATGGACTGAATGCCCGCGAGAATGATGAGAAACGCCATGGGCGTCCATTGCCAGACGTCGACGAGAATGAGCGACCAGATCGCCAGTCCCGGATCGGACAACCACTGCACGCCCGGCAGGCCGAACTTCGCGAGCCCGGCATTCAGGAAGCCACCGAAGTTCAGCCAGTTTCGCCAGATCGCCGAGCACACCAGCGTCGAGAGCATCATCGGCAGAATCAGCAGCGGCATGGCGAAGCGCCGCCCGCGAAACGCCCGCGAGAACAGCAACGCCAGCGCACCGCCGAGCACCACTTCACACACCGACGCCACGACCGTGAAGTGCATCGTGTTGAAGAAGCTGGCCGAGAAGTTGTCGTCGGCGAGCACCGTGCGATAGTTCGCCAGCCCGGCGAACGCCCGACGCCCCGACGCGTAGTCGACGTTGAAAAACGAATCGACCAGCACTCGCAGCACCGGATACAGCGCCAGCACCCCAATGACGAGTAACGCCGGCCCTACGAGCCAGACTAACGGCAGCCAGCGACGCACAGCATTCATGGAATCGTCGAAGTCCGTATCGCGTCGTTAATTGGCCGCCGTGGCCGCAGCCGTGAGCACCGGCGCGATCTTCTGCGACGCCTGACGCAGCGCAGCGTCCGGCGTGAGCTGGCCCGTCAGCACGAGTTGCAGCGCATCGCCCAGCAGGCTCTCGATCTGCTCCCAGTTCTTCACACGCGGACGCGCACGCCCTGCCTCCAGCGCCTTGAGCTGATCCGGATACCAGCGGAACTGCTTCACGAGCGCGGCGTCTTCGAACACGCTCTTGCGGGTCGGCGGAATGCCCATCGCCGCCAGACGCGTTTGCGTCTCGCGCGATGTCAGATACGCCAGGAAGTCCTGCGCGAGTGCGGCGTGGCGGGCGTCCTTCGGGATCGCCATCTGCCAGATGCCGAGCATCGGCGCCGGCCCCTTCACCTGTCCCGGCGGCGCCTGCAAGGCGACTTCGCCCACCACGCGCGATTGCTTCGGGTCGTCGAGCGCCGGCACCCAGGCCGGCCAGACTTCGATGGCTTGCGCGGCAGCGCCCTTTTGCAGCGCATCGCGCACTTCGGCCGCGCCGTACACGGCGACGTCCTTCGGCGCGTAGGCCTTGAGCGAGACAAACATCTTCAACGCCGCGAGCGCCTGCGGCGAATCGATGACGGCGCGACCGTTGGCGTCGATCACGTCGCCGCCATACGCCCACAGGATGGGCAGGAAGCCCGTCACGACCGGATTGCCCTTCGTGCCACGGAACACGACGCCCGACACACCGGTGTCTGCCGCAGTGGTCTGCGCGATCTTGAGCACGTCGTCCCAATTGCGCGGGGCTTGCAGCTTGTATTTGGCAAGCAGATCGCGGCGATACGCGAACATCTCGACGTTACCGACCACCGGCAGTGCATACAGACTGCCGTTCGGCGCCCGGCCCAGCGCAACGGTCGAGGCGACCATGTCGGCGTCGACGAGCGTGGCGGGCAGCGGCTTGAGCCAGCCGTTCGCCATGAATTCCGGCGCCCAGGTGTCGTCCATCATCACCAGATCGTAAGCGCCGGTGGCCTCGCGCATCGACAGCTTGAGCTTTTGATAAAGGTTGGCATTCGGCAGCTTCAGCAGTTCGATGTCGGCATCGGGATGCTGCTTCCTGAAGCCCGCGACGGCCTCGGTAAGGCCTTTGCCATAGATGTCGTCGCGACCGGCGATCACGAGATCGGCCGCGCCGGCGCTCGTCGCCACGGTGAACAGGCTGACGGTAGCGGCGACGGCAAGGGACACAGCGCGCAGACGGGTGAACAGTTTCATGCGATCTCTCACGGGCTCTAACGGCGATTACGGAACCAGCGACTCTGTCGAACATCGATTGCACACGTGTGCAAACTCGACACAGAAAAAAGCCACTGGCATGGCACGACCGTCATTCTGGCGAGGGATCGTTAAAGAATTGTGGCAAGCGACATCGCGACCGTGCAAAAGAAAAATGGGCGCTTCGCAGCGCCCATTCTCAAGTCATCGGTCAACATCGCATGGCGATGCGTCACGCATCCGGGCGCGAGCCCTTCACCGTTGCGGCCGCATGTCCTGCCGCATCGCCATGGCGACGCCCCGCCATCTCGCTGCTGCCCGGGTCACCCGCCGGCAGACGATGATTCTCGATGTCCTGCACGACCTGAATGGCCGTGGCGTCGATGCCGTCGGTGAGCGGTTTCGGATCGAGGCCGATGCCGAGCACCATCACAGCCATAGCACCCAGCAGGGCAAATTCACGGCGGCTCAGATCCTTGAGCGACGCGACGCGCTCATTGCCCACGCGACCGAAGATCACGCGCTTGTACATCCACAAGGTGTAAGCCGCGCTCAGCACCAGCGTGAGCGACGCCAGCGCACCGATCCAGAAGTTGGCCTTGATCGCGCCCATCAGCACGAGAAACTCGCCGACGAAACCCGACGTGCCCGGCATGCCGACGTTCGCCATCGAGAACAGCATCGCGAACGTCGCAAAACGCGGCATCGTGCTCGCCACACCGCCATAGCCGTCGATCGAAGCACTGCCGGTGCGGTCGTACAACATACCCGTGCACAACAGCATGGCGCCCGAGACGATGCCGTACGAAATCATCTGCATCACCGCGCCGTCGGTGCCCATCTCCGAAAAGAGGAACAAGCCGAGCGTGACCAGCCCCATGTGCGCCACCGCCGAGTACGCCAGCAGCTTGCGCAGATCCGTTTGCACCAGCGCCACCAGACTCGCGTAGATCACCGCGACGAGCGACAGCACGACCATCAGCGGCGCGAGGAAGTGACTGGCGTCCGGCAGCAGCGGGAGGTTGAAGCGCAGCAAACCGTAGCCGCCCAGCTTCAGCATGCCGAGCATGACAGCCGCGCCCGTCGGCCCGTCGAGGTGCACTTCCGGCAGCCACGTATGCACGGGCCACATCGGCACCTTGACGGAAAACGCCGCGAGAAAGCCGATGAAGAGCATGACCTGCACCGCGAGCGGCAGGTGCAGCGTCTGCCAGCGGGCCATGTCGAAGCTCTGCGTCTGCATGTACAGATAGAGCATCGAGACCAGCATCATCAGCGAGCCGGTCAGCGAGAAGAAGAAGAACTTCACCGCCGCGCGCGTGCGGTTTGCCCGGCCGTACACGCCGATGAGCAGATATAGCGGCAGCAACGTCGCTTCGAAGAACACGAAGAACAGCATGCCGTCCTGCGCGGAGAACACGCCCTGCATCAACCCCGAGAGGACGAGGAAGCTACCGAAGTACGCGCTCATGCGCGTGGTCACAGCGCGCCACGACGCCAGCACCACGATGATCGTGGTCACCCCGGTGAGCGCCACGAGCCACAGCGAAATGCCATCAATGCCCACGTGCCACGAGGCGTCGAACGAATCGATCCAGCGAAAACGCTCGACGAATTGCAGACTGGAGACATGGGTCTGAAACCCGCGCACGAGCGGCACGAGCGGTGCCGCCGAAATCACCGCGGCGCCAAGCGATGCCCAGCGCACGGCATTGGGGTAGCGATCGCGGCCGAGCAGCATGACGAGTGCGCCAGCCACGATAGGAAGCCAGATCAGGAGGGACAGGATGGGAAACATTGGGGGTCCTGGTGTGCCGCAACAAAAATCGAGCGCAAATGCGCAACGTCGACGCGGCCAGGGACGAACCTACCCCGCGCGTGTCACATAGCGTGAAACGCGAAAATCAAGGCAAGACAATGCCTGCGGGAGGGGACGCCGGGCGCGGTGGCGTCAACGAAGGTGGCAAGCATACGCGTCTCGAAAACATTTTGCATCGCAGCAAATTTTACAAATGATTGCGAACGCATCAGCCGACCGACCGGTTGGCAATTAGGGTATCCGCCTAGGCTTTGGGTAAGCCCGCGCGGCAACGCGCCGCAGCGTGACCTGTCGTCAGCATGACAAGTCAATCGATCTCGCGCGTCGAAATCGTCAATAGCGCATTGCGGAAAGTGAAGAGAGTGATGCGCATGAAGGTGTCGTGCCGAAGCACGGCACCTTCACGTTTGATGTGCTGAAACGCGTGATGAGACAGCGAGAAGATAGATAAGACGCGAACGGAAGCGAGACCGTCGCCGTCACCGTTCCTTACGCTTTGGGACGACGCAGATCGAACATCGGCCCGATCTCGGCGTAGTCGCCGAGATAGCCGGCGCGCATCACCGGGTGGGCTTTCACGGTATCGAACAAGCCGTCTTCACGCAGGAATTCGCGGCGGATATGCACACCGACCACCTGCCCCAGCGCAAGCCAGTTGTTCATCGGCTTGCCGTCGAGATCGTGCATGCGCACCACTTGCAGCAGCTTGCATTCGAGGGATGCGGGCGACTCGGCCACGTGCGGGACATCGACATTCACGCCGGGGGCCTTGGTCAGCCCCGCCAGCTCGAACTCGTCCACGTCATGCGGCACGGGCGCGGACGTCTGGTTCATCTGCCCCACCAGCGACTTGCTCGTCAGATTCCAGACGAACTCGCGCGTGGCTTCGATGTTGGCGATGGAATCCTTGTATCCCTCGCTGCAAAAGCCGATGATCGGCGGAAACGTGGCGAACGCACCGAAGAAGCTGTATGGCGCAAGGTTCACCTGACCCTGCGCGTCGCGGCTGGAAATCCAGCCGATCACGCGCGGCGCGACAATCGCCTTGAACGGGTCGTGAGACAGGCCGTGGCCTTTGGCCGGGTCGTAGAAATGAACGTCGTCAGTGTGGGACATGAAAAGCGAGGGCCGAAAGTTATACGGTGTGCACGATGTGCACAGGGGTGCATGCGGTAATGCCGATGCTATCGCACTCCGGCGGCAAGCGTCGCCGCAGGACGGCAACCGCTTGCATTTTCACTGCCCACGCAGTGTCGCGGGGCCGATCGCCTCGGGGCGAGGTCGAGGCAGACGTCGCGGTCTCAGCCGCGTCCGAGTCGCGCGATCAGGTCGCGATGCGCCGGCCACTGCGCGGCAAGCGCTGCCGGATCGGCCATCTCGAAGTCTTCGAAGGCAAAACCCGGCGCTACCGTACAGCCAACCAGCGAGTACTGCGTGGACGGTGCGGGCTGTGCGGCAAACCAGTGACCGGCGCGCACCACGTGCTGAAGATGCTCGCCATGCGCGACATCGTGGCCAAGCGGCGTCGTCGTGAGCTTGCCGACGGCGTCGATCTCGTGAATCCAGAGCGTGCCGCCCAGATGAAAGTGCCACACCTCGTCGCTGCGAATGCGGTGAAACGCCGAGAAGTCCCCCGCTTCGAGCAGATAAAGAATCGCGGTAGAGATGCTGCGTGGACCGGAGAATCCGTTCGGCAATGCCTGAGCGGAAATCGTGTCGCCCGCGCGATACGTCTCCCGATAATGCCCGCCTTCCGGATGCGGCAACAATTCCAGCGACGTCACGAGATCGGCAGCGGACGGCATAACGGACTCCTTGAAAACCTTTGGGGAAGACAACCAAAAACGATCGATAACGATCGATTTCGCCCCACACGATACCGCAACGCCATAGCTGGCTGTGATCGACGTCGATCAAAGTTTCATCTGCCAAAACAATAATTTCGACTGACAAAACACAAGTCAGACCTCTCCCTCCGGCCCCCCTGGCCGCAGACCCGCACACGCAAAGGCTTGCGGCAGGAGCACCCCAGGAACCGGCGAGAATTATCGATTTGTGCGACGATTGCCGTGTTGCGTCGCGCAAAGCGGCGCGTTTTTCATTGCACGCGCCCCCTTGGCGCCGTCAGATCATGCCTGCCACACTCAAGATTGACTTTGTTTCCGATGTCGCCTGCCCCTGGTGCGCCATTGGCCTCGCCTCATTGAAGACAGCGCTCGGCCGACTCGGCGACGAAGTCGACGTCGACCTGCACTTCAGCCCCTTCGAGCTGAACCCCGACATGCCGGTGGACGGCGTGCCGCTCGCCGACTACATGTCACGCAAGTACGGCCTCTCGCCGGAACAGCTCGCGCAGAATCAAGCGAACATCAGTGCACGCGCCGCCGCCGAGGGCTTCCCGATGCGCATGGATCTGCGCACGCACGCGTACAACACGTTCGATGCGCATCGTCTGCTTCACTGGGCGCAGACGGTCGGCAACGACAAGCAGCTCGCGCTCAAGGAAGCACTGCTGCGCGCCTACTTCGTCGAAGGCAAGCGCACGAGCGATCCGGAAGTGCTGGTCGACGCCGTGCGTCAGGCGGGCCTCGACGCCGAGCGCGCTCGCGAGATCCTGTCGACTGACGAGTACGCCGATCAGGTGCGTGCGCTGGAGCGTCACTATCAGAATCTGGGCATCAGCTCGGTGCCCGCGATCATCTTCAACAACCGTCATCTCGTAAGCGGAGGGCAACCGCCCGAAGTCTTCGAGCAAGCCATCCGTCAGATTCTGGCCGAGGGCTGATCCGTCATGTCGTCGTTGCCCCCGACCGCCGACAATTCGACGGTAAGCGCCGCTGCTGCGCAATCTCACGAGCCGCCCGCCACCGGACGCGGTCTTGCCATGACGGCGATCCTGCTCGCCGTCTCTCTCGCCAGCCTCGATACCGCCATCGCCAACACGGCCCTGCCGCAGATGGCGCTCGATCTGAACACGACGCCGTCAGCATCCGTCTGGATCGTGAACGCGTACCAGTTGGCGATGGTGGCCACGCTCCTGCCGTTCGCATCGCTGGGCGAGCGTGTCGGACACAAGCGCGTGTTCATGGCCGGCGTTGCGGTCTTTCTCGTGGCGTCGCTGCTGTGCGCGCTGTCGCCGTCACTCGGCTTTCTTGCCGGGGCACGCGTGCTGCAAGGCGTGGGCGCTGCGGCTGTGATGAGCGTGAACATCGCGCTGATTCGCTTCCTTTACCCGGCAGCACAGTTGGGACGCGGCGTTGGGCTCAACGCCTTGATCGTCGGCATCTCGTTTGCCATCGGACCGACAGTGGCGTCGCTAGTGCTGGCGTTTGCCAGTTGGCCGTGGCTGTTCCTCATCAACGTGCCGACGGCGCTGCTGGCGCTGGCATTCTCGCGCCGCAATCTGCCGGACACACCGCGCAGCGAGCACAAGCCCGACATGATCGCCGCGTTGCTCAATGTGCTGACGTTCTCGCTGCTGATCTTCGCACTCAGCCAGAGCGCACAGCAGGCCGACTGGCATCTGACGCTGGCGTGCTTCGTCGGCGCGTTGTTCTTCGGCTGGGCATTGATTCGACGTGAGCGGGGTCACCGTGCGCCGATGCTGCCGGTCGACCTGTTGCGTCTGCCTGCGTTTGCGCTGTCGACGCTTACGGCGATCTGCGCATTTGCGACGCAAGGGTTGGGGCTGGTGTCGTTGCCGTTCTACTTCGAGAACGTGCTGCATCGCAGCCCCATCGAAACCGGTTTCCTGATGACACCGTGGCCGTTCTTCGTAGCGGCCATCGCGCCGCTGGCCGGACGCCTGTCCGACCGCTACCCGCCCGGTGCGCTGGGCGCGATCGGGCTGGCGATGTTAAGTGCCGGGATGGCTTTGCTGGCGATCATGCCGGAGCACGCGCAGTTGTGGGATATCGGCTGGCGCATGGCGCTGTGCGGGCTGGGCTTCGGCTTCTTCCAGTCGCCGAACCTGAAGGCGTTCATGCACAGCGCACCGCCGGAGCGTAGCGGCGGCGCGAGCGGCATGGTCGGCACGTCGCGCCTGCTCGGTCAGGCGACGGGCGCGGCACTCGTCGCCCTCGCGCTGGGCCTGTTCGGCACGTACGGTTCGACCTGGGCGCTGGCCTGGGGCGCGGCGTTCTCCGCGGCGGGATGTATCGCGAGCGGGATGCGGTTAGTGGGCAAGCGCGCGCATTAGTCAGACAACGAAGCACATTCGGAAAGCGTTCATCGACAAAGCCCCGCCTCACGCGGGGCTTTGTGCTTCTGTGGCTACCTGTCAGGGTTAACAGGTGTACGGCAACTGCCATTCGCCTAAATTGGAGTTGAAGTTCTGCAGGAATATCCCCCTGACCCGGAAAATATCAAACGCCGGTTCCGACTCGCACTTCATGTAAAGAGGCACGTCATGGCAACCATTACGGACTTCACCGGTACCAAACTCATGCGTGTGGGCTTTGGCACTTTTACGATTACGGGCACGGGGCTATCGAAGGCTTTGAAAGTCTATTTCGTCGATGCCGCGTCGAAGACGATTCCCGCGAAATCCTTCACCATCGTCAGCGACATGAAAATCACCGGGGAGTGTCCTGAATTTTCGGTTTATGGGGTAGCGCGGGTCTACGTGAGCGTCGAGGAGGAAGCCACAGTAGACACAAAATCGAACTCGCATGGCGGCTCGTCTACACCACAAATCGATTACGCCAACGAATTTTATTCCTTCGACACTAGCGTGAAACTAGAAGACGTCATGGTCATTCCCTGGGCAAGCCGGTAACAACAATTGCCATCTTACGAGCGAGGTACATCATGGCGAACATTACGGAAATCTCGATCCCCCCGTCGCACTACACCACCGGCGGCGATTTCGAGATCATGGGGACCGGCTTCTCGGGGGCGAAACAGGTCTATTTCATTGACGCCGCATCGAAAAAGTTTCCCGCCAAGAGTTTCACCGTGGTCAGCGATACCCGGATCAAAGGGAAAGTTCCGGCGCTTTCATCGCCCGGCCCGGCACGCGTTTACGTGACAGCGGGGACCGACGCCGTTGCCGTCAAAGCGGCCAAGTCCTACGTAGCGCCGACTCCGGCGCACATGAGCAGTATCGCCAACGTGGCAACAATGATCGGCGGAGCAAAGCCAGGCATCCCTTCGTACACCACGACATACGCAAACGAGTTCTACGTCACACCGGACCCTCTTGTGTGACCTCTCCCTACAACGGCTAACGTCGTCACATAGATAAGCCCATATCGACACTAGCCCACTACGAAAGAGGCATATCATGGCGAGCATTACTGGCATCTCCGTCGGTATGGTTCAGCGCACGGGTGGTGACCCGTTCACGATCACCGGGACGGGATTCTCGAAAACGGTGCAGGTCTAATTTCTCGATGCAGCGTCAAAGAAGATTCCGGCGGCGAGCTTCACCGTCGTCAGCGATACGAAAATCACAGGGGTGTGCCGCAAATTGACGAAGCGCGGAATGTCTCGCATAAACGTCAAGGTCGGCGATGACGAGGCCAAACCGATCAGGAAAGCGAACTACGATAACGGCCAATTCCTTCCTTTCTCGATTGGGAGTTACGAACAGTACTCATCCTTGATCGTCGATCCGGAGTATGCAAACGAGTTTCTTGTCAGAACGCCATGAAGTTTCAAAATCATGCGTTGAGGATGCTTCATGTACCGAAGGTCCTCGGGCGGCGAGGGTAACGAGGGTCAACGGGAAAGAGGGAATGCCGCGAAAAAGGGCCTCGCGCCGAGCTCGTGGGGCGGTAGTGAGCCGGTAGAACTCTCGATTTCCAAGTTTCGCTTAAGCCTTACCCCATAAGGAATCTATGGGGTTTTATCGCGGTGTTAAACGAAACTTTTTCAAGCACGTTAAGTGAAATGATTCGAAGTTGCTACGCCATTCGTTATTGAGAAGTGCTCACTCCACCGTCACCGACTTCGCCAGATTCCGCGGCTTGTCCACATCGGTGCCTCTTGCCACGGCGGCGTGATACGCCAGCAGTTGCATCGGGATGGTGTGGAGAATCGGTGAGAGCAAACCGTAGTGTTCGGTCAACCGGATCACGTCGATGTCCGGCCCCGGCGACAGCCCGCAGTCGCTGTCCGCGAAGACGTACAACTTCCCGTTGCGCGCACTCACTTCGTGCATGTTCGACTTGAGCTTCTCCAGCAACCGATCGTTGGGCGCCACCGCCACCACCGGCATCTCGTCGCTCACCAGCGCCAGCGGCCCGTGCTTGAGTTCCCCCGCCGGATACGCCTCGGCGTGGATGTACGAGATTTCCTTCATCTTCAGCGCCCCCTCCATCGCCACCGGGTAATGCAGGCCGCGCCCGAGGAACAGAATGTCCTGACGCCGCGTCAGTTGCTCCGCCCAGCCGATGATCTGCGGTTCCAGCGCCAGCACCTTGGCGATCGCGTCCGGCAGATGGCGCAAGGCCTTCAGGTGCTGCTGCTCGTCCTCATCCGTCAGACGCTTGCGGCTTTGCGCCAGCGTCAACGCCAGAATGAACAGGGACACCAGTTGGGTCGTGAACGCCTTCGTCGACGCCACGCCGATCTCCACACCCGCCCGCGTGAAGAACGTCAGCGCGCATTCACGTGCCAGCGCACTCGTCGCCACGTTGCAGATCGCCAGCGTATGCAGCATCCCACGCTGCTTGGCGACATGCACCGCGCCGAGCACGTCCGCCGTCTCCCCGCTCTGCGATACCGCCACGACAAGCGTCTTCGCGTTGGGCACGCTGTCGCGATAGCGATACTCGCTCGCGATCTCCACACTCACCGGCAGTTGCGCCAGACTCTCGATCCAGTACTTGGCGGTGAGCGCCGCGTGATAACTCCCGCCGCACGCCAGCAGCAACACCGAGTCGACCGTATTGAACACGCGCCAAGCGTTATCGCCGAACAATTCCGGCATGATCGACGTGACGTCCGACAACGTGTCGGCCACCGCGCGCGGCTGCTCGAAAATCTCCTTCTGCATGTAGTAGCGATACGGCCCGAGGTCCGCCGCGCCACTGTGAGCCGCCACGCGATTGACCGGACGCTCGACGCGCTGCCCCTGCGCGTCCACCACCCAGTAGCGATGCAGTTGAACGTCTGCCACATCGCCATTCTCGAGATACACGATCCGGTCGGTGACGTTGGCAAGCGCAATCGCATCCGACGCGATGAAGTTCTCCCCGTCGCCCACGCCCAGGATCAACGGCATGCCGTCGCGCGCGCCGACGAGCCGGTGCGGTTCGTCCCGGCAGATCACGGCAATCGCATAACTTCCCTGCAATTGCGCAGCCGCCGCCTTTACCGCATCGAACAGATCGCCGTCGTACAGATGGTCGATCAGATGCGCGATGACCTCGCTATCCGTCTGGCTGGCGAAGGTGTAGCCGTGCGCCTGGAGCGTTGCGCGCAGTGCCTCATGGTTCTCGATGATGCCGTTGTGCGACAGCGCGATGCGCGGCGTTTCGGCATTCGGCGAGAAATGAGGATGTGCGTTGTCGGTGACCGGTTTGCCATGCGTTGCCCAGCGCGTGTGAGCAATACCGGTGTAACCGCTCAGTCCGACACGCCCGATTTCTTCCTGAAGGTTCGCCACGCGCTCCACGCTTCGCGCCCGGACCAGCTCACGGTCGCGATACAGCGCCACACCACACGAGTCGTACCCGCGATACTCCAACCGCTTCAGACCGTCGACCAGATTGGGGACGATGTCCCGCTGCGCCACCGCGCCGATGATTCCACACATCACGCTTCTCCGAAATGTTGCGTTGCCCGTCAGTGAAGCGATGGTAGAGTTGACGTCAAGAAATTAATCGTCAATATTCATCTTTATGTGAAATATAAATTCATGTATCACGTGACATGAAATTTAATTTCAAACGCAAAACACATCTCGGACTCTCGCATGGCGAATCTCACCCTCGACGATCTGGACTTGCGCATCCTCGGCATCCTGCAAGCCGATGCCTCAATCTCGAATCTGGAACTGTCGCGACGGGTTCACGCGTCTGCGCCGACCTGCCTGCGACGTGTACGGGCTTTGCGCGAGGCCGGCGTGATCGCACGTCAGATCGCCATCGTCGATGCCACGAAACTCGGCCCGACGCTGAGCGCCGTCGTCGAAGTGAGCCTCGACCGCCAGACCGCCGAGGACTACGACGCCTTCGAGTCCTACATCTGCGCGGAGCCTGCGGTCACACAGTGCTACCGCGTCTCGCCGGGGCCGGACTTCGTCATCATCGCGGAAGTCCGCGACATGGCCGCCTACGACGAACTCGCACGACGCCTGTTCAAGAGCTCGGCCAATATCCGGAACGTGCGTACCTTCTTTTCGACGCGCTGCGCGAAGTTCGAGGCGAACGCTCCCGTTCATCCGAATGTTTCTCGTTGATTGAAAATGTTCATTTGAACATTCAGCACCGTCATTTGAATGTCATTCTCGGCTGTCAAAGTGGCGCCCATTCCAGAACGAATGTGCACATTGCGACCGTCAGATGGACCTCTCCGAACGCCAGACCCGTATCGTCGCCCTCTTCCGCCAACATGGCGAAATGAGTGTCGACGCCCTTGCCGAGCATTTCGGCGTGGCGACGCAGACGATTCGCCGTGACGTCAACACGCTTTGCGATGCCAACGTGCTGCGTCGCTATCACGGCGGCGCACGTCTGCTCACCCCGGGCACCAACCAACCCTACGAAGTGCGCCGCGTGCGCAACCTCGAAGGCAAGCTTCGCATCGGCCACGCTGCGGCCGAACGTATTCCGGACAGTGCGACCGTCCTGCTCGGCATCGGCACCACGCCCGAGCAGGTGGCCGTCGCGCTCGTGCATCGCAAGCGTCTGTGCGTCATCACCAACAATCTGCGCGCCGCACTCGTGCTGGCCGGCAACCCTGAGCATCGGGTGATCGTGCCGGGTGGCGAACTCCGCTCGCCCAACCCCGAAATTCTCGGCGACGAAGCCGACCGCCTGTTCCGCGCCTATCGGGCGGACGTGGGCGTGTACAGCGTCGGCGGCATCGACGACGACGGCACGCTGCTCGATTACGACCGTCATGAAGCCGCCTCGCGCGAAGCCCTTCGCGATGCCAGCCGCTATCGCATTCTGGTCGCCGATGCGTACAAGTTCACACGCAAACCCAGCGTGCGCGGCGGGCAAATCGCCGAACAGGATCTCGTCATTACCGATGACGTCCTGCCCGATTCGCTGCGTCGGCACCTGGCGAGTCCGTCGGACGGATCGCCCGAAATTCTTGTCGTCTGACCACACGTTCATTGTTCACGCGCATCTTCCAAACGCATCGTTCACGCCCTGCCCTGAGACCGACCACCATGCCATCCGCTCCGCTTCGTCAGTCGCGCTTTGCATCGATTCAAAAACCGCTTAGCACGTCCGTGATGTCCATTCCCCTGCCGGTCGCCCGCCTCGCCGCAATGGGCATTGCAGCCGCCGCCTGCATCTTCGGCGCACTGATGCCCGTCACCGTCAATGCCGCGCCGCTGATCGTGGCGCATCGCGGCGGCACCGGCGACACGCCGGAGAACACCGTACAAGCCTTTGCCAACGCGTTGCAGAACGGCGCGCAGGCGCTGTGGATGACAGTGCAGGTCACGCGTGATGGCGTGCCGGTCATGTACCGTCCGGCCGACCTCTCCGCGCTGACGAACGGTCGCGGCAAGCTCGCCGACCTCGACTACGCCGACGTGAAAACGCTCAACGCCGGCTATGCGTTCTCGCGCAAGGACGCCAGCGGCCAGACCGTCTTCCCCTACCGCGATCATCCACTGCCGATCCCGACGCTGCGCGAAGCGCTGGCCGCCGTGCCAGCGAATATCCCGGTGCTGCTCGACATGAAGCAGACGCCGGCCGCCCCGCTGGTCGAAGCCGTCATCAAGGTGCTCGACGAGACGAACGCGTGGTCGCGTGTGCGTCTCTACTCGACGGAGGCCGATGCGACCGATCGCATGCGTGCGCGCCGCCCGCAGGCGCAGTTGTTCGAGTCGCGCGACGCCACGCGTAACCGCCTCGTGGCGGCCGCCCTCGCCGGCCAGTGCGCTACGCCACCGGCGCCGGGCACATGGGCCGGGATCGAGTTTCATCGTCAGGTAGAAGTGGTGGAGCGCTTCACGCTCGGCGAAGGCATCTCGAAGGTCGTTGCCAACTGGTGGACACCGGCCGCCGTGCAGTGCTTCAAGTCGCGCGGCGACGTGCGCCTCGTCGCCTTCGGTGTCGAGACGCCGCAAGACTTCGAAGCGGCCTCGCAACTGGGCTTCGATGCGGTGATGACGGACTCGCCCGCCCGCTTGCGCGCCGCACTCGGCTCCCAAGGGAAAGACGCCGCGAAGTAACGAACGCCCGTCGTCTATCGGTTCATCACCCGCTTAGCTCGATCAGGCCGCACGCCGATACCGGAGCGCGTGGCCTGATCGCCCGCTGACGCGGTCACGATCGTCCGAGGGATGTCGACATTCATATTTTTAGGACTCCTATTTTTTAAATGCGCGTCAACCCGGGATAGACACCGGGGCACGCATCGACGGCGCTTCGCGGCGGCTAAACCACTACGCCGCTGAGCCGCAAAGCCACTTTCAGGCCCTTTGGCCTTTTCGACTCGCCCAACATCACTCAGGAAAGTCACCATGAAGTCATTCGCCCACGCGCCACTCGCGCCCCTCGCCCGTGCGACCGCGCTGCTCATCGGCTGCGGCGCCGCCGCACTCGCGCATGCCCAGTCCAACGTCACCCTTTACGGGATCGTCGACGGCGGCATCGGCTATGCCAGCAACGTCGCTACCGTCACGCGCGCCGGCGCCGCCGGCCGTCCGGCACTGGTCAACGGCGCGTCGAACTACGCGTTTCAAAGCGGCACGTGGCAAGGCAGCCGTTGGGGCCTGCAAGGCACGGAAGACCTCGGCGGTGGCCTGAAGGCGCTGTTCCGTCTGGAAAATGGCTTCAACATCGGTAACGGCACCGCCAGCCAGGGCGGCGCAGAGTTCGGTCGTCACGCCTATGTCGGCTTGCAGGACAAGGCTTACGGCACCGTCACCCTCGGCCGCCAGTACGACCCGCTCATCGATCTCGTCGGCGCCGTGGGCGGCACGGCACTCCTATCAGGCGTCGCCGCACATCCGGGCGACGTGGACAACCTCGACCACAGTTCGCGCGTGAACAACAGCGTAAAGTACCGCTCGCCGACGTGGGGTGGCTTCACCTTCGGCGCGATGTACGGCTTCGGCGGCCAGCCGGGCACGATGGGACGCCAGAACACCTGGGGTCTGGCCGGACAATATGCCAACGGTCCGCTGACGTGGGGTCTGGGCTATTCGCACGCCAACAACGACAAGGCCAGCGCGACGGACACGTCGGTCGGCACCTGGGTCGGCTCGTCGGAATCGGCTTTCGCGTCGTCGATCAACGCGGGATATGCCAGCGCCCGCGCTCGCGACATCATCGCGACCTCGATGACGTACCAGATCGGTGACACCACGCTCGGCGCGAACTACAGCCATACGGAATACTCGGCAGGCCCGTATTCGCGCTTTACCCGAACGGCCAAGTTCGACACGATCGGTGTGCTGGGCATGTACCGCGTCACGAATGCGTTGCGCGTAGGCGGCGGCTACAGCTTCACGAAGGTGAATGCGCCGGCCGCGAACGTCTCGGGCGCCAAGTACCACCAGTTCAACCTCGCAGCGTTCTACAACCTGTCCAAGCGCACGGAGTTGTACGCGTTGGCCGGTTATCAGAAGGCCTCGGGCAGCACGCTCGACGCGTTCGGCAACGTGATCGACGCCACGGCTTCGGTCGGCGACGCCGCAAACGGCATGTCGTCCGCAACCAACTCGCAGACCGTCGTGCGTCTTGGCGTCAGTCACGTGTTCTAAGACGCAACAAGGCAAACCGCCCGGGACTTGCACTATGGTGCAAGTCCCGGGCGGTTTCTCTATCACTCGACAACCTGAGAGATAACGCGACGACGGCGCGCCCCACGGCTTACCGTCGGCTCCGATAATGTCGCAGCGATTTCACCGCGATGTGCCGGATGCCGTCGATACCCGATGATGCGGGTTAGGCCGCCTGCGCCGGCAGCGCCGGCACGATCTGCACGCGAGGACGCGGCAGCGTCGTGACCGCGTGCATCTGGGCGCGCAGCCAGTCGCGCGGACTGCTGCCCGTCTTGCGACGGAAGGCGCGTGCGAGCGCCGAGGCGCTGTCGTACCCGACCTCCTCGGCCACGCGCGCAATCGGTTGCCCGTCACGCAAGCGCTTCTGCGCGAGCCCGATACGCCAGTCCAGCAGATAGTCCGCCGGCGACTGACCGACGACTTCGCGGAACTGCGCGGCAAAGTTCGCGCGCGACATGTTGGCCGTGCTCGCCAGCGACTCGACCGTCCACGGCTCGCCCGGCTGATTGTGAATCACATTCAACGCCCGTGCGAGGCGAGGATCGCCCAGCCCGGCGAGCATGCCGAAACTCACGAGCCGATGCTCCAGCACGTGGCGCAGCAACTGGATCACCAGCAACTCGAACAACCGGTCCATCACCGCCAGCCGCCCGCAATGCTCGCCGAACGCTTCCGCGAACAGCCAGTTCAGCGTGAGTTCCAGCGTAGAGAGGGACTTCGTCGGCAGGACGAGAAACTCCGGCAGCGCCGCCACCAGCGGATTGTTGTGACCGCCGTCGAACGAGAGCGAGCCGCAGACCAGCTCCGTGCGATCCGCCTCGCCCGAGAGCAACTGGTGATGATTGCGTCGCGGGAAGAAGATCAGCGACGGTTCCACGATCTTCTGACGCACGCCGTCTTCCGTGACGAGGGCGACTTCGCCCGAACGCAGCAGATGAAGATGGCCGCCGTCGTGGGCGTCGACGCCGTAACTGGCAAGCCCACACATGCCGCCGCTATGAAACACACCGGCGCGAACGCCGAAATTCGAAATCAGGGTGGAGAGCCGATCCATGGCGCACTCGTCGAAATAACCCGGTGCGCCGATTATGGCGGATTTGTCCAACCCTTGCTCGGATCGGCCCACGCACTCAAGCACGACTCACGAGACGCCTCACGCGCGGTTATCGCCAACCGTCGCGGCCGTGCCGATTTCCGAGCGCACTTCCGCACGTGAGCGACCGGCAGACGTGCGTTGTTGCAGCAGCGACGGATACGTTTCGAGCGATTGGTCAAGTTGGCCCGAAGCACGCGCCTGACGCAGTTCTTCCACAACTTGTGCACGGGTGAGACCTTGTGAAACCGTGGGTTGGTTTGCATCGGCGGTCTGCGTGTCCGCAAACGCCGAAGCGGAAGCGAATGAAGCGGTAGCGATCAGGGCAGCGGCAAAGAGACGAGCGTTCATGGTGAAACTCCTTTCGGTCGGCATGGAATTGCCGGATGTCGGTTTTCCCTGTGCGTTCATCCGGAGCGCGGATGAACGCTTGCGGGCATGACTGAAGATTACGAAAGGACAGCGCGCTCTGCACGGCAGAACGTCTGCAAGATGCGACCATTCGTCCAGTTTCGACGGGCGCGATTATCCGGCGCTATGGCATCGATAGCGAACGTCGATCAGATGGCCGGAAAAGGTGGAATTTCGTCCGTCTCGCGAACGGGGCGGACGAAGAATCGTGTTGCGGATTACGACGCCGTTACGCGCTTTTTGACTTTGATATCCGCCACCGGAATGACGGCGGCGGCCCCATCCCCCAACAGACGGCGCAACTCCGCCGGTTGGTCGACGAGATCGGCCAGCGTATAGCGATCGAGCACGGCAAAGTAAGCGCGCAGCGCGTCACCGAGCACACTGCGAAGATGGCATGCCGACGTGATCACGCAAGCGTTGTCGCCCTGATGAAAGCACTCGACCATGGCGAAATCGGGCTCCATCGCCCTCACCACTTCGCCGAGGCCGATGCGCTGCGGCGCGCGCCCCAGCCGAATCCCGCCCGAGCGGCCACGCACGGTGTGCAGAAAGCCGAGTTGACCGAGCTTCTGCACGATCTTCACGAGGTGATTCTTGGGGATGTCGAACGCGTCCGCCACGGACTGCACGTGTACCAGCTCGTCGGGATGAACCGCGACGTAGATCAGGGTGCGCAGACTGTAATCGGTATGGTCGGTAAGTCGCATGCGACGGTGGACAGGGAACGGCGGCGGGAACGAATCGGGCGGCACGACATGTCTCGTCGGCCGCCCGGTGTGCTTTTGCGAGGCAGTTTAACATGGCTCCGACATGCATCTTATGTCCCGCGCACGCCACGCATCCCCCGGTCTCACGCAGCACCAACGGACGCGCAGCGCGATGAGCGTCAGGCCGTCGAGTGCCTTACCAGCGCACCGTCAGCCCGCCCATCCACGAATAATCGTACGTCTGCGGATTGAGGCCGCGCCGGTAGCCGACGTCGAGATCCATCCACGACGTTGGACTGTAGATCGCCCCCAGAATCATGAACGCCGGATTGGTCTTTTGCGCGAAATCGGGGTTCTGCGAAGTCCCCACGTCCAGAATCAGTTGCGTGGGCGGCATGACGCGATAGAGCACCGCCGCAGAAGCCTTCCAGAGCCCCTGACGCTGACCTTGACGGTTCGCCTGATAGGCAGCGCCGGCGTTGGCGAGAAACGTCCAGTCGTCGATCTGGTACTGGGCGAGCAATGTCGCACCGGCATTCACACGGCCGGTGCCGAGTCCGCGCTGGTCGTTGCCCGAGGGAAGCGTCAGATACGGCTTGAGACCAACGCTGAATGCGCCGTCGTCGTACATGCGCCACTTGGCGCCGGTCTCCACATCGCCGATGCCGCTGCCGGACGTCTCCGAGCGATTCTGAATGTTGGTGTACGGCACGTTGACGTACAGGTCGAGCGCTTCGCCCACGCCGCGCGTGAGCGTGCTGTTCCACAGCGTCTGACGGCCGATATCGGGTTGCTTCGACGTGACTTCGCCGTTCGTCTCGAATTGCCAGTTGCCGTCGCCCTGCGTGCCGGTGTCGTCAGACGTCAGCGGGTGCGCCGCGAAAGCGCTCAAAGGGCAAACCAGCGGGCCAAACAGCGCGAGGTAAATCAGTGGCTTCTTCATGAGTCATTCTCTTTGTGCGTGTGCCGCCCGGTGCGGCGGGATGCGCACCGGGACGTCAATGTGTGTGGGAGTGGCGGTGTGACGGGAGATCAGAACCAGCGACCGAAGCGGCGGATGTAGATCGTCTTCACCATCTGCGCGAGCATGATGTAACCGAGCATGGTCGCCACGAGCCAGTAGAAGTACGACCCCGGCAGGCTCACGAAACCCATGGCGTCGGCAAAGGGCGAATACGGCAGCCAGCAGGCGATGGCAATGGCGACGGAGGTCGAGAGCATGATCGGCAGCGCCGGCGTGCTTTGCAGGAACGGGATCTTCTGCGTGCGCAGCAAGTGCACCACGAGCGTTTGCGAGACGAGCCCTTCAATGAACCAGCCCGAGTTCATGATCACCTGTCCGGCATTGCCGCCGTGGGCGTGATAGAGCGCGCCCGCACCGAAGACCGTCCACATCAGCGCATACGTCGTGATATCGAACACCGAGGAGGTCGGTCCGATCCACAGCATGAAGCGACGGATGTTGCTGGCGTCCCACTTACGCGGTTTTTTGAGGAACTCCGGATCCATGCGGTCCCACGGCAGGAACATCTGCGAGATGTCGTACACGAGGTTCTGCACGAGCAGTTGCACGGCCAGCATCGGCTCCCACGGCAGGAACGCACTCGCCACCAGCACCGAGAACACGTTGCCGAAGTTCGAGCTGGCCGTCATGTTCAGATACTTTAGGATGTTGCCGAACGTCTCGCGGCCCTTGATCACACCGGCTTCGAGCACCATCAGGCTCTTTTCCAGCAGGATGATGTCGGCCGTTTCCTTGGCGATATCCGCGCCGGTGTCGACCGAGATGCCGACGTCCGCGTCGCGCAGCGCCGGTGCATCGTTGATGCCGTCACCGAGAAAGCCGACGGTGTGGCCGTTGGCCTGCAATGCCTTGACGACGCGCGCCTTGTGCAACGGGGCGAGCTTGGCGAAGACGGTCGTGCGGCCGACGACATCACGCAGCGTGGTGTCGTCCATCGACTCGATGTCCGAGCCGAGCAATGGCGTGCCCGGTTCGAGACCGACCTGACGGCACACCTTGATCGTCACGATCGGGTTGTCGCCCGTGAGCACCTTTACCGTCACGCCGTGTTCGCGCAGCGCGGCAATCGCCGGGGCCGCCGAGTCCTTGGGCGGATCGAGGAACGTCAGGAAGCCGCACACCGTGAGACTGTGCTCGTCGGACGTCTTGTACTGCGTCTTCGTTTCCCCGGCCGGAATGTCGCGCGTGGCCACGACCAGCACGCGGAAACCGTCTTCGTTGTAGGACTCCGCACGGGCGATCAGCATGGCGCGGGTGGTGTCGTCGAGCGCACGCACACCCTGCGGGGTCTTCACGTGCGTGGCGACGGACAGCATCTCCTCGACGGCCCCCTTGGTGATCATCAGATGCTCATGACGCTCGTTTTCGACCACGACCGACAGACGGCGACGCACGAAGTCAAACGGCAGTTCATCGATCTTGGCAAACGTGCGCGGTTGCACCGACTCGCCGATCTCGTTGGCGCGGCGAATAATCGCCACGTCGATCAGATTGCGCTGACCGCTCTGGTGATAGCTGTTGAGCCAGCCCAGACGCAACACGTCTTCCTGCTCGTCGCCCGCCACATCCAGATGCTGTTCGAGAATGATGCGGTCTTGCGTGAGCGTGCCCGTCTTGTCGGTGCAAAGCACGTCCATGGCACCGAAGTTCTGCACGGAGTTCAGACGCTTGACCACGACCTTGCGACGCGACATCGCCAGGGCACCGCGCGCGAGGTTGGCGCTCACGATCATCGGCAGCATTTCCGGCGTGAGGCCCACGGCCACGGCCAGCGCGAACGTCAGTGCGCTCAACCAGTCGCCTTTGGTCAGGCCGTTGATCATGAAGACGACCGGCACCATCACCAGCATGAAGCGAATGAGCAGCCAGCTCACACTGTTCACGCCCCGGTCGAAGCTCGTCTCCACGCGCTTGTGGCTCACGACGTTCTTCGCCAGCGCGCCGAAATACGTATCCGCGCCCGTAGCCACCACCACGCCGAGTGCCGTGCCGCTCACGACGTTCGTGCCCATGAAGCAGATGTTGGACAGATCGAGCAGGTTGGCATTGCCCGCACTGCCGTTAGCGCCGGCAATCGAAGCGGATTTCTGCGCGACGGAACCGAGCGTGTCGTACTTCTCCACGGGCAGCGCCTCGCCGGTCAGAACGGCCTGGCTGATGAACAGGTCGCGCGACTCGATCAGACGCAGATCGGCCGGGATCATGTCGCCTGCCTGAAGCGTCACGATGTCGCCCACGACCAACTCGCGCATGGCGACCTCGTGACGCTCAGACTTGCCCGACGCCGAGAGCCGGCGGCGAACGCTGGCCGTGGTGCGCACCATCGCCTTGAGCTTTTCGGCCGCGCGCAGCGAGCGGAACTCGGAGAAGAAGCGCAACAGACCACTGATCGTCACCATCGTCATCAGGATGATGATGCTCTTGTAGTCCTCGTCGCCCGGATCGGCAAAGTAGACGTCGGTGAAAAAGCTGATCGTGACGAGTGCGAGCAGCACGAACACGAATGGGTTGTTGAAGGCGCCGATCAACTGTCGGGTCCAGTGCGGCGGCTTGTCGTGCGCAATTTCGTTGGGGCCGTAGCGCGTCTGACGCTGACCGACGTCGGCGAGCGGCAGGCCGCTGGTGTCGGTGCCCAGCGTGTGAAGCACGTGATGCAGCGGTTCGGTCGCGAGACGTGCAACGACGTCGGGCCCCGAGAGCGGCAGGTCGGAGGATGTCGAGTGTTCGACGAAGCCGCGCTGCTTATGGCGGGAGCGGTGATTATTTGTCATGACGATTTCCTGGCGCGGCTTACGCTCACATGCACAAGGCATGGCGGCCGGCCGGTCTCGTCAGGCGCTACCGGATGTCATCTCTCCGGAAAACAGCGCGAACGCACCCAGCCGCGCCGCGCGGCGCGCGGTCGGTGATAGCGAAAAAACTGGGATGTGGCGTTATGTCGCCCGCCGGGACGTCATGCATCGCGTGCACGACCCCGACGGGCGACCTTCGAGGACTTCCGTCTTCCATTTTGGACTCCTTAAATTTTGATCATCGATGACACCGGATCGCGGGCAAGCGCGATGCGGCGAATCGTCGGTGGATCAGGAAAACCGCACTCAGGCAGCGACGGGCGAGGCCCCGACGCTCGCGCGGCGCGAAGCGTCGTCGGACCAGAACACGCGGCGCACGCTCCGTTCGCCGGACAGTCGCATGACGAGCGACGTGAGCGATGCGCGCGATGCCTGCGGGCAATCGAGCGTCACGGTGGCGGACGCCTCGTCGCGGTCGCTCCAGCGCGTGATACTCACGTGCGTGGCGCGCAGGCCGAGGGCGGTCAGGTCGATGAACATCTGCTTGCGCAAGGCGCCAAGGGCCTCGGCCAGGCAGACGATGGTCAGATGCGACACCGGCGTGGTGCGCGTCGGTTGGCTCTGGAAAGCCTGAAACGTTTGAAAAGCTCGCATGATTTCCTCGCATGGCTGCGAAGTGCCCATGGCGCATGTGGACACACGGCATGGACGGCCGGCGCGTGAAGCCGCATCGTCACGACACGCAAACGCCAAAGCGCAGACGCAAGACGACGACACCCATCACGGGCACGACAGTGGAAACTTTTGCGGGAATTGCGCCGGAGCGCCCTGGACGGGCACGCTCGGAAAGAGCGTTCGGTTGGCGCGAGACACCGCATCCTGCTTGAGGACGCGGCACAGGGAAAGCTGTGGATCCTCAGGCAATCAATCGATCAAAGATCGAGGACTACTGGCATCGGAATTCACGGACTAACCCCTTAAATTGAAGACAGGGCGGATGGTAACTGAGGCTAATTTGGAGCGTCAAGCAATAAATGCTGCATCGCAAACATCTTCGGAATTTGCCTGAAAACAACACCCGCTCCCGTCGCACATGCCCGTGCAGCGGCCCTGAGCGACATCTGCCCCAATTCGGCACACCTATCCTTTCCCCATCGCCAAAGCACTTGCGATTGACAGGGACATTTCCCATGAGTTATTAATAATGATTATCATTAACAAATTACTGCGAGTTGTCTCACCTGCTGCATGACCGTTAGCCAGTGTTCGCGCTGGTCCCCAGTGTCGTGAGTGGACCGAGCATCAGGCTGGATCATGCAAACCCCGGGCACCCTCCCCTCCACCGTCGAACTGCTGTATTGCCATCACCACTCCTGGTTGAAGGGCTGGTTGCATCGACGTCTGGGCAGTGCCGAGCAGGCAGCCGACATCGCGCACGACACGTTCGTGCGATTGCTCGGCAGCGAGCGCGTGCCGTCGACGTTCGACGAGCCGCGCGCCTATCTCACCACGGTCGCGCAGAATCTCGTCTCGAATCACTGGCGTCGCCAGAAACTTGAGCGCGCCTATCTCGAAGCACTCGCGCAAGTGCCGCGCGACGTCGAATGGTCGCCCGAGACGCGCGCCATGATGCTCGAAACCCTGCTGGAACTGGACCGTTTGCTCGATGGCCTGCCGACCATCGTGCGGCAGGCATTTCTGTATTCGCAGCTCGACGGTCAGACGCACGCGCAAATCGCACAGACGCTCGGCATTTCGGTGCCGACGGTCAAACGTTATCTCGCCAAGGCATTGCAGCGCTGTTACTTCGCCGACTTGTCCGACCTGCCGTTCGTCGGCTGACGAGGAGCACACCATGCCTGCCGTTCGTTCAAGCTGGTACGACGCCACCGCCGATGCCGCCCTTGTGCCGGCCGAAGTGGCCGAGCGCGCTGTCGAATGGCTCATCGAATTGCAGAGCGACGACGTGTCGCCGCACACCATCACCGCATGGCAGGCGTGGCGCGAAGCGCACCCCGATCATGAACGCGCATGGCAGCGCATCGAGTCCGTCAAAGGCAAGCTCGCGCCGCTCGCCGCGCCCGTCGAAGCCGGGGTCGCGCAGGCCGCATTGGCGCCGCCCGCGTCGAAGCAGCGCCGCCGCGCGGTGAAGTCACTGGTCGTCTTGCTGTTCGCCGGTAGCGGAACATGGGGCGTCTTGCATTCGTCGCCCTGGCAGCGCTGGTCCGCCGACATACATACCGCCGTGGGCGAGCGTCGCACGCTGAGACTCGACGACGGCACGCAACTCGTGCTCAACACCGACACCGCCGTCGACATCGTCTATCGGGACAACGAGCGCCGCGTCAGGTTGATCGCCGGGGAAGTGCTCATCACGACAGCCCCGGACACGCATACGCCCGCGCGCGCGTTTCTCATCGAGACCGCTCAGGGCACCGCGCGCGCCCTCGGCACGCGCTACACCGTGCGCCAGTTCGATGACGGCACGCATGTGAGTGTGTTCAAGGGTGCGGTGGAGATTCGGCCGCGCGACGTACCCGGCAAGTCGCTGATCCTGCCCGCCGGCAAACACGCGAGCTACACGGCCAGCAGCATTTCCGAGGCGAGCGACACACCGACCGACGACGCGACATGGGCGGACGGCTTCATCGTCGCGCGCAGCATGCGGCTCGCGGACTTCGTTGCCGAACTCGCGCGTTACAGCAACGCTTCGCTCACGTGCGACGCCAGCGTCGCCAACCTGCGCGTGTCGGGCACGTTCCCGCTCGACGACGTCGGCAAGGTGCTCGACACCCTCGGCACCACCCTCGCCGTGCGCACCGAAGCGGTCACCCGCTTCTGGGGCGCCCGCGAAATCCGGCTGGTCCCGGCATAACGCTGATAAGGCCGATAACGCTGCGACCAGATTCCGTTACCTGAAGTCGGACGATTTCAGGCGACTCCGCAAATTTTTTTAAAAAAGGTGATCCGTTTCTGTTTTTCGCGGGTCATGGAGGACGAGCACCACCGCTCTACTTCCACACGAAAGGTCAGATCATGGGTCACGTCCGCGGGCTGCAACAACGCCTCAGCCAACCACTTCGGGTACCTCGCCGCACGCGGCTGGCCTGCGCTTTGGGCCGCATCGCCCTGGGCGCAGCGGTTGCCGCCCCGGCCGGTGCAGGCCTCATCGCCCTCGGCGCGCCGCTCGCCGCTCATGCGCAAAACGCTACCGCGCAGGGTGCGCGAGCGTTCGACGTTCCCGCAGGCTCGCTCGAAGACGCCCTGAGCCGTTTCGGCCGCGACGCAGGCATCATGCTGTCGTTCAAGCCCGAAGTCACGGCGGGACGTCACAGCAACGGCCTCAAAGGCACGTATACGCCGCGTAACGGGCTCGAAGCGCTCGTCGCAGGCACCGGGGTCGAAGTCGTCCCCCAATCGAATGGCAGCTTTCTCATTCAGCCCGCAGCGGGTCTGAACGCGACGGACACCGCCGTCACCCTGCCGACGACACACGTCACCGCCACCTACGACAACGGCCTGCAACCGGCCTATGCCGGCGGTCAGATCGCGCGCGGCGGCAGCCTCGGCATGCTCGGCTCGGCCGACGCCATGGATGTGCCCTTCAGCACGATGAACTACACCGAGCAGATGGTGCGCGACCAGCAGGCGCGCACGCTGGCGGACGTCGTCATCAACGAATCGTCGGTCCGCATGCTGACATCTAGCGGCGGCTTCGGCGAAGACTTCCAGATTCGCGGCTACACCGTCTCGAGCAGCGACGTCGGCCTCAACGGCCTGTATGGCATGGTCTCCGCCAGCCGGGTGCCGGCCGCCATCGTGGAGCGCGTGGAAGTCCTCAAGGGGCCGGGCACGCTGATGAACGGCGTAGGCCCGAGCGGCAGCATCGGCGGCGCCATCAATGTCGTGACCAAGCGCGCGACGAGCGAGCCGATCACGCGACTGACGACGACCTTCCAGAACAAATCGCAGCTCGGCGTCGAAGCCGATGTGGGACGCCGATTCGGTGAAAACCAGGAATGGGGGGTGCGTCTGAACGGCGTGTTCCGCGACGGCAACACCACGATGGACAACGGCAAGCAGAACATCGGCTTCGGCTCCGTCGGCCTCGACTACACCACGCAACGCCTGCGCTGGACGCTCGACGCTTACACGCAACACGAAGGCGACGACAACTTCCGCCCGCAGATCGGCTTCCAGTCGTCGGTGAAGAAGATTCCGGACGCACCGTCCGCCTATCGCAACTTCTACCCCGGTACCGAGCTGCATCTACACGATTCGGCCGTCACCACGCGTCTCGAATACGACGTGCTGAACAACGTCACCGTCTGGGGCGCGGTCGGCTATCACTACGCGAGCGCCTATCAGACGTTCCCGAGCGGCCCGGCCGATGCGCTCGGCAACTTCACGGCGACGAATTCCTACTACGACTCGTACACGCGCTCGCGCACGGCAGACGTCGGCGCACGTGCCACGTTCAAGACGTTCGACATCGGTCACACGCTTACGGTGCAGGCTTCGCGTCTGGAGCAGGATGCAGGTAACGCGTACTCGCCGGGCACCACGTCGGTGGCCTCGAACATCTACAACCCGGTGCCGCTGCCGGCGGTGAACGTGCCGCGTGCGGACGCGAAGAAGGCATCGGAGTCGACGCTGACGAGCATTGCCGTGACGGACACGCTCTCGTTCCTGAACGACCGTGTGCTGCTCACCGGTGGCCTGCGCCACCAGCGTGTCGCGCTCGACAACTTCAGCACCGCCACCGGCGCGCTGACGTCGAACTACGACCAGAGCGCCATCTCGCCGCTCGCGGGCATCGTCGTCAAGCCTTTGCAGAACATCTCGGTGTACGCGAACTTCACCTCAGGTCTGTCGCGCGGCGGCATCGCACCGGCCACGGCGCGCAACGCCGGGCAGGTGTTCCCTCCGTACAAGTCCAAGCAGTACGAAGCCGGCGTGAAGGCCGACTGGGGTCCGGTGACGACGGTGGTGTCGGTCTTCCAGGTGCAGCGTCCGAACGCGATCACCGATCCGTCCACCAACGTCTACAGCTTCGACGGCGAGCAACGCAACCGCGGGCTTGAGTTGTCGGCGTACGGCGAAGTCGTGAAGGGTCTGCGTCTGATGGCCAGCGCCACGTTCTACGACGCGAAGCTCACCAAGACGGCCGGTGGCGTGAACGACGGCAACGACGCCAACGGCGTGCCCAAGCGCGCGTTCAACTTCGGTGTCGACTGGGATACGCCGTGGGTGCAGGGACTCTCGCTCAACGGTCGCATCATCAACACGTCGCGCATGTACTTCAATGCGGCCAACACGCTCGAATTGCCGGCCTGGACCCGCTACGATATCGGCGCCCGCTATCGCACCCGCATCGCGGGCAAGTCGGTCGTGTTCCGCGCCAACATCGAGAACCTGTTCAATTCGAACTACTGGCTCATGAGCGGCACCTACGCCACCGTGGCCGCGCCGCGCACGTTCCTGCTGTCGGCGCAGATCGACTTCTGAGGTCAGCCGGCATGTCATCGATCCACCCCCGCAGCATTCGTCATCTCAACAGGTAACTGACTCGCATCATGGCTCAGGTTCGTCGTACCCCCACGGGGACTGCCCGCACTTTGGACACGCCCGACATGCCCAGCACGCCCGGCATGCGGCAAAAGCTCGTCGGACTCGTCACGCTCGTCTCTCGCATCGTGGCGGCCATCGGTGGCGGCTACGCCGTCGCGGCGCTCGCGAGCGTGGCGGTGCTCGCCCTGCCGATGAACAAGGTGCAGGCAGTCATCACCGGCCAGTTGGCGAGTTTCGCCATCTATGCCGGAGCGGTCGTGTGGGTGTTCGCGGTGCGCAGCGCATGGCGCGCCTGGGCCGGTTTGCTGATCGTTGCCGCACCGCTCGCGCTCGCCGCCTGGGCGGTCTCGTCGGGCGCGATGACGGGAGGTGCGGCATGACACCTAAGCCAACGAACGACGTAAGAACACCGAAGTCGCAAGGTCGTGGCATCCGTCAGACGATGTCCGACCTGCACACCTGGGCGGGACTGCTCGTGGGCTGGCTGCTGTACGCCATGTTCCTCACCGGCACCGTCAGCTACTTCAAGGACGAAATCTCGCAGTGGATGCGCCCCGAAGTGCCGCATCGGCAGACGCTGCCCGACCCGGCCATCGTCGCGCAGAACGTAGCGAACCGGTTGACGACGCTTGCTGCCGGCAGCCCGCAGTGGAGCATCTACCTGCCGACCGAGCGCAATCCGGTCGCCGGGGTGTTCTGGCGCAATGCCCCCGCGCCCAAAGGGAGCGCCAGCGCGCCGCGTCGCACATTCGAAGAGGCGACGTTCGATCCCACGACGGGCGAGACGCTAAAAGCCCGCGAGACGCTGGGCGGCGATTTCTTCTACCGCTTCCATTTCCAGTTCCACCCGTTGCCGGTCATGTGGGGACGCTGGCTGGCGGGCTTCTGTGCAATGTTCATGCTCGTGGCGATCGTCAGCGGCGTGATCACGCACAAGAAAATCTTCATCGACTTCTTCACCTTCCGATGGGGCAAGGGGCAACGCTCATGGCTCGACGCGCACAACGCGCTGTCCGTCTTCGGCCTGCCCTTCCATCTGATGATCACGTACACCGGGCTCGTCACGCTCATGGCGATGTATATGCCGTGGGGCGCGCAGACGGCCATCAAGACACCGGTCGAGCGCAGCCAGTTGAACGCGCAGTTGAGCGCGTTTCCGCCGCCGGGCAAGGCCACCGGCGAGAAGATGCCGCTCGCGTCCATCGAAGCGATGGTGCGTGAGGCGCAGGCCCGCTGGGGCGCACGCGACGTCGGACGCGTCACCGTCACCAACGCCGGCGACGCCAACGCACGCGTGGCCGTCACACGCGGCGAATCCACGCGTGTCTCGATGAGTCCGCAATATCTGCTGTTCGAGGGCGCGACCGGCAAACTCATCGACGTTCATGACAACGTGGGCGCCGCCGCCGAAACGCGGGGCGTGATGTACGCGCTGCACCTCGGACGGTTCAGCGATCTGCATCTGCGCTGGCTGTACTTCCTCGTCAGTCTTGGCGGCACCGCGATGGTCGGCACCGGGCTCGTGATGTGGACCGTGAAACGTCGCAGCAAGCTGCCCGACCCGGCGCGCCCGCATTTCGGCTTCCATGTGGTCGAGCGGCTGAACATCGCGGCCATTGCCGGCCTCTCCATCGCCATGACCGCGTTCCTGTGGAGCAATCGCCTGATTCCGGCCGATGCACTGAAGCGCAGCGCCACCGAAGTCGACGCGTTCTACTGGGTGTGGGCCGCTACGCTGCTCTATGCTCTCGTCAGGCCTGCGAAGCGCGCGTGGATCGAACTGCTCTGGGCCGGTGCTGCCGTGCTCGCGCTGCTGCCGATCGTCAATGCCGTGACGACGTCGCGCGGCTTCTGGCACAGCGTGACGACCGGCGACTGGGTCTACGCGGGGGTCGATGCCATGCTGTGGGCGTTCGCCGCCCTGCACGCGTGGCTTGCCGTGCGCACCGCCCGGCACAAGCCGAAGACGAAACCAGCCAGGCGTGCGGACGTCGCCAAGGCTGCGCCGCCGGCAATCAACGCGCCGTTGAGCGAGGATCGCGCATGATGCACGTCGTCACTTTCTTCATTTGTCTCGTGGGCTTCGCCGCGCTGGCGATGGCGACCGAGCGTCAGCAGGAAACGTTCTTCGGCGGTGTTTCGGTGGCGCGCACGCGCGCCAGCCGAGGGCTCGGATGGACGGCACTGATCGTCGCGCTGGCGGCAACGGTCGTGCATCAGGGATGGGGGTTGGGGCTGGTGAACTATAGCGGCCAGACCAGCATGGCCGCCGGTCTGGTATATCTCACACTCATCATGGCCGAGCGCCGCCGCTCACGCTAGCGGCCGCAGGCCACGCTCATTCGTTCTCTTCGAAGTAGTGTCCGAACTTGGCCTGCTTGGTCCGGATGTAGCGCTCGTTCTCTTCACGCATCGGGATGTCGAGCGCCACGCGCTCGCTCACCGGAATGCCGTGCTTGATGAGCGTATCGAACTTCTTCGGATTGTTACTCATGAGGCGCACCGAGCCCACGCCGAGAATGCGCAGGATGGCGGCGGCGGAGTCGTATTCGCGGGCGTCGTCGGGCAACCCCAGATCGAGGTTGGCCTCGACCGTATCGCGGCCCTGCTCTTGGAGCAGATACGCCCGGATCTTGTTGCTCAGGCCGATGCCGCGCCCTTCGTGGCCGCGCAGATACAGCATCACGCCGCGACCTTCTTCGGCGATCTTGCGCATGCCCGCATCGAGTTGCTCACCGCAATCGCAGCGGTACGAACCGAATACGTCGCCCGTCAGACACTCCGAATGCAGACGTACCAGCGGCGGCAAGGCGCCCGACGTGCTGTCCGTCACATCGCCCATGACCAGCGCGAGATGCTCGTTGGCGCTGTCTTTGACGCGAAACGCATGGGAAGTGAAGGTGCCGTAACGGGTCGGCAGGGTTGCCGTGGCGACAAGCTCGACGCATTCGCCTGCGTCGCAGTTGGGCGTGGCAGAGGCAGTACCAGGGGACTTCATGTTGACGTTCAAACCGGCTGAAATTGGGAGGTGCGTGCCACCCGGCTAGGGTGACGTGTACTCGGAGTGTACCGCCATTTGCCAATATCAGCCGACAGCCCTACGCAACACACGGTTGCATAGGGCGGTCCAATCGGCTAGCGCGTTGCCCGGCTTTGGGTTACGGACACGCGACTCGCCGCGTCACAACCGTCAATAGTCCGCACGCAGCGTGAGCATGATGTTGCGTCGCTCACCGTAGATACCGTAGAACGTCGACGGCACGCGGGCGTAGTAGTCGCGGTTGAAGACGTTGTTCACGTTGAGCTGCGCCTCGAGATGACGATTCACACGGTAGGCGAGCATGGCGTCCCACACGGCGTAACCGCCCTGCGCAAAGCCCGTCGTGCGGTACGTCGAGCTTTGAATACGCACGCCACCGCCCACGCGCAGGCCGTCGAGCACGCCGCCGAACAAGCCATCCGTGAAGCGATACGTCGTGTACAGCTTGAACAAGTGTTGCGGTTCTTCGCCGTCGAGCGCCTGACCGACCTGGTTCGGATCGCTGTTGTAACGCGTATTGAGCAGCGTGTAGCCGGCGTAAACGTTCCAGTTACGCGTGACCTGCCCCGTTACTTCGGCTTCCCAGCCCTGGCTCTGCGCCGAGCCTGCCGCGACCGAGCCGATGGCGTGGAACGGGTCGGCGACGGCACGGTTCGTGTCCGTCATGCGGAAGGCCGCCACGGTGGCGCTCAGGCGACCGTCGAGGAACGAGCCCTTCAGGCCCACCTCATATTGCTGCCCTTCACGCGGCGGCAACCCCTGACCGTCGAACGTCGTCGCCGTTTGGGGCGCGAAGATCTTCGAGTAGTTGAAGTACGCGTTGATCTGCGGCGTGAGGGCCAGCACCACACCGCCGTACGGAATGAACTTGTTGTTCGCACGGGCGGTGGTGTTCCACGGACCTTCGGTCGGCAGCAGATTCTGACTTTGCTGCTGATACCAGGCTTCGCGGCCGCCCAGCACGACGGTAAGCGGATCCAGCACGCGAACACGCGCCTGTCCGTACACGCCGAACTGCTGCGCTTGCAGCTTGTTGCCGGAGTCGAACGGAATGGTCGGCTCCACCGACGGCGGCGAGAAGATGCTGAAGGTGCCGAGGTTCTCGCCACCCGACAGACTGCGCTGCTGCGTCATCTGGTAGTTCATACCGACCAGCCATTCATGCTTGCGGCCGAATGCCTCTACCGGGCCGGACAAATGCGAGTCGATCCCCAGCAGGTTGTTCTCGCCACGTTGCGACTGGCCGAAATAACGGGCCGTGAGCGTCGCAGCGTTGATGCCCGGGCCGAGATAGGCGTACTTGCTGTTCGAGAGCACGTGACGATAGTTGATGGTCGTCGTCGAGACGATATCGTTATCGAAACGGTGCTCCAGCTTGCCGTTGACTTCCTGCATCGACGTCCAGGCGTAGTTCCAGTCCGGCGAGAAGTTCGAGTTGTTGGGGGCGTTCAGGAACGTGCGGTTCGTCAGCAGCGACTGGCCATAGTCGAACGCGTGCAGCGGATTGACCTGATACGAGCCGGAGAGCGACAGCAACGTGCGCGGCGTGAGGTCGAATTCGAGCGCGCCGTAGGCGAGGAAATTGCTTTCATTGGTCCGCGTGACCGACTTGTTGCCGGTATCGCCCGTCAACACGGCACGTCCGCGAATGGTGCCCGATTCGTTGAGCGGGCCCGTTACGTCGATCATCTGGCGATAATTCGCCCAGGAACCGATGGTCGTCTCGCTACGCACGGCGAAGGTGTCTCCCGGGCGCTTGCGCACCAGATTGACCGTGCCGCCCGGCTCACCCGTGCCGTCGAGCAACCCTGCCGGGCCGCGGAAGACTTCCACACGGTCGTACATCGAGAGATCGAATTGCGGCTGGTACTGGATACCGCTCAGGATCGACACGCCGTCGTATTCGACGCCGACGTTGTAGCCTCGCGAGTTGAAGTAGTAAGTGCCGTCACCGTAGTTGACCGCCGTGATACCGGTGGTGAATTGCAGCGCATCGGCCACGGAGGTCATCGCCTGGTCGTCCATGCGCGCGCGCGTGACGACCGACACCGAGTTCGGAATGTCCTTGAGTGCCTGCGGCGTCTTGCCGATGGTCGTGGTCGAGGTGCCGTACGAGCTCGACCCCTCGGTCTGCGCATCGCGTTGCGCGCTGACGTTTGCCGCCGGCAGTGCCGCCGTCGTGCCCGGTGCCGCCGTCGCGGGCGAGGTCGACTGCGCGTGCGCCGCTGCGGCGCCCAACATCAGCATCGCCACGGCGATGGGTGTCCGCGCGAGGCGCAGCGGCGACGGGTGCCCGTTCCTCATGCCGTCAGACATGCGGCCCCGTGCCGCGCGGCGAGGTTGCTGGTTCTGATTCTTTTGCATCGTTGACAACACTTCCCCTGGTTCCTTGTTGCCGGGATCTTCCGGCGATCGTGAATCGGTGCCTTGTTTTGTGTGGTGTTTGTGCCTTTAGCGTCTCGGTCCAATTCCCGCTACACTGGCGAAAATATCGCAAATGAGACTCATTACTAAATTTGCGTGAGATTCGGCAAACACATTGATAGATCAGGAGAATATCGGGTTCGGAATAGGTAAGGGCGACAATTAATGTCGATTTTTTGACAAATTTCGTCTGAGTATCGATACCCGATTACAAACCCCGGCATGAACGATTTTCTGCGCAAGCGATTCCCCAATGCCGTGCGTCCATTGCCGCGCGATGTCTACTCGCAGATCACGTCGTACCGCCACGGCGAGCGGCTGATCTGGCATCAGCATCGTCACGGTCAACTGGCATTTGCGGTGCGCGGCGTCGTGCGCGTGCTGACGTCGACGGCCATCTGGACATTGCCGCCCTCGCGGGCCGTGTGGCTGCCCTCCGATGTCGAACACGAGTTGCATGCCGTAGGCGACGCGCAGATCTGCAACGTCTACATGGAACCGCGCATGTTTCCCTGGGATTGGGTGCGGCCAACGGTGATTCTCGTCACCCCGCTGATCCGCGAGCTGGCGGTCACCGTCGGCCGTGACGGCGACAGCTATGGCCCGACGAGCCGGGCGGCACTCTCGGTGCCGCCGCTGCTGGGTGTGCTGCGCGACGCCACCGCCCTGCCCGAGCGCGGCGTGCCGGTTCCGCGCGACACCCGGTTGCAGGCGATTTGCGAGCATTTGATGAACGACCCCGCCAGCAAACTGACGCTCGACTTCTGGGGCGAACAGTTCGGCGTCAGCGGACGCACGCTTGCGCGTCACTTCCAGATGGACACCGGCATGACGTTCGTGACGTGGCGCCAGCACCTGCGCGTGTCCGAAGCGATCTCGACACTGGCGCTCGGCTCGTCGGTGGCGGCCACGGCCGATGCCTTCGGTTATGCGAGTCCGAGCGCCTTCATCGCGATGTTCAAACAGGTCACGGGCCGCACCCCGCAACGCTACCTCGCCGACGCCTGAGCTCGCTCAGCGCGCGTAGCTCACCGGCATGCCGCCGTCGGGGTTGGGCAGCACCCCCATCGGCACGCCATAGATGGTTTGCAGCGTGTCGGGCGACATCAGTTCGGCGGGGGTGCCCCGGGCGATCGGCCTGCCTTGCTTGAGCGCGAGCAGCGTGTCGCAAAAACGCGCCGCCATGTTCACGTCGTGCAACACGATCACCACGCCAAGTCCGTGCTTGTCGGCCAGTTCGCGCACGAGCTTGAGCACGTCCAGTTGATGGGCGACGTCCAGCGCCGAGGTCGGCTCGTCGAGCAACAGACACTGCGCCTGCTGTGCGACAAGCATCGCCAGCCACACGCGCTGACGCTCGCCGCCCGAGAGCGATTCCACCAGACGATCCGCAAAGCCCAGCACATCCGTTTGCGCCATCGCCTGTTGCACGGCCTCGTGATCGTGCACATCGAAGCGCCCGAGCGCGCCGTGCCATGGGTAGCGGCCCAGCGCGACAAGCTCGGACACCGTCATCCCCGCCGCCGCCGGCGGTTGTTGCGGCAGATACGCCACGCGACGTGCAAATTCGCGCGCGCCCCACGACGCCAGCGCGCGTCCCTCGAACTGGAGGCTGCCGCTGACCGGCGAGAGCTGGCGCGCGAGCAACTTGATCAGACTCGATTTGCCCGAGCCGTTGTGGCCGATCAGCCCGTGCACCTGCCCGCCCGCGAGTTCGAGGGTGAGGGGCGCGAGGAGCGTGCGGCCTTCCACGGCGAAGGAAACGTCTTGCAGCGCGAACATCGGAGTATCAGTCATGGGCTTTCGGTGAAGCAGGTTCGTGGTGCGCCCCGGCATCGGTCTGCGGCTCGCGCAGCTGGCCATAGTCGAGGCGAATCAGACGATCCGCCAGATCGAAATAGCGGTCGTCGTGCGTAATCACCAGCACGCTCTTGCCGCGCGCCTTGAGCGCGGGGAGCATCTGGCGGTAGAAAACATCCTTGAACAGCGGGTCCTGATCCGCCGCCCATTCGTCAAAGACGTAGAACGGCCGGTCTTCCAGATACGCCACAAGCAACGCGAGACGCTTGCGCTGCCCTTGCGAGAGATCGAGCGTCGAGAAACGACCGTCTTCGATCGTGACCTTGTGATCGAGCTGCAACGACTTCAGGAGCGCCTTCGCCTGCGCATCGAGTCCATCGGATGGCAAACCGAGCAGATGTTCGAACAGGAAGAAGTCGCTGAACACCACCGAGAACAACTGACGATAGTGGTCGCGCTCGGCATCGCCCACGGGCACCCCGTCGAGCAGAATCCGGCCCTGCTCCGGCACATAGAGGCCGACGATGAGCTTGGCAAGCGTCGTCTTGCCGCTGCCGTTGCCGCCGACCAGATAGACGAGCTCGCCCGGGTGGAACGTCAGACCGATCGGGCCCAGCGTGAAGTTCTCGTTCTCCTGTTCGCGGAAGTAGCTGTGCGTCACCCCTTCGAGCGTGATGTCGTGGAACACCGGCACTTCCGTTCTGGCGGGCGCCGGCAGCAACTCGCGCGGCAGTTCCTTCTCGACCTGCGCGATGCGCTCCAGCGCCACGCGAGCGCTTCCGAGCGACGGCATCGCCGAGAGCACGCCCTCGATCGGCATGATCATGTAGAGGAACACCAGCGCATAGCCCGACACGACCTGCGGCGGCAGATCGACATGACGCAGCACCACGAACAGCGTGAGCCCGATGAACGCGAAAAGAATGAAGCTGCCCCAGCTTGCCGCCGCCGCGTACAGCACATAGCCTCGCGTGCGTTGCACGCGCACCGCTTCGACGTTGCTCGCGAGGCGATCTTCGATGAACGCGTCGCGTCGCGCACGATGCAGCTTGAGTTCCTTCGCGCCGTCGAACAACGCGCGGAAATCCTTCACCAGCGCTTCCTCACGCTTGCGCGAGCTGCGCAGATGCAGGAGCGCACGCTGGTTCGCGAAACGAAACCCGGCCGCGCCGATGAAGATCGTCACGACCGCGAACAACAGAATCTGCCACGACAGATAGCCGAGATAGATCAGACAACCCGCGATCACCGCGCCCTGCATGGCGAGCACCGGCAGGTTCACGAACAGCACCACGATGGTGTCGAGATCCTGCGTGAGTACCGCGATGGCACGGGCGATGCCATGCCGCTCCAGGCTCGCGTACGGCGCCGCGCCGATACGACGCACGACCTGCATGCGCAGCGTCGCTTTGGCCCGCTGACCCAGCGACATGAACAGCGTTTGCGACAGCGCACGGGTGACGAGCACCAGCACACCGAGGCCGAGAAACTGCATGCCGAGCACGCCGAGATGCTCGCGCGGTGCACCGAGCGCCCGGTTGATGAGCGCGACGAGACCGGCGTTGCCGAAACCGCTGATGAGACTACCGGCGAGCGCGATGATCAAAGGCCATCGCGACGCACGCACCAGTTGCCAGAACAAGGACATAGGAGGCAAACCTCTCTTATATTTTGTGGGGATATTGGGGGGACATCAGGCCACTTGACGACGCAAGTGCCACAGCAGATACGGCGCCGCGATCAGCATGGCGAGCACGCCCGCCGGCAACTGTTGCGGGAACAGCAGGTTACGGCCGAGCCAGTCGGCGGCAATCATCAGCAGCGCGCCGGACACGCTCGCCGCCACGGCCTGCGGGCGTCCCTTGCCGAATCCGGCCATGCGGGCGAGGTGCGGCGCGAGCAGACCAACGAACGACAGCGGGCCGACGACGAGCGTAGCCACGGCGCTCAGCGTCGCGGCGAGACACCAGAGCCACAGGCGCGCGCGCTTCACGTTCACGCCGACGGCCGTGGCGGTCGCATCGCCCATCGGCAGCAGATCGAGCCAGCGCGACGCGAGACACGTCAGCAGCAGCCCCGCGAGCGCCGCCGCGACCGTGACCATCGCAATGCCGGGGCCGACGATGTACGTCAGCCCGAGCATCAGCGAGCGCAGCAGGAAGGCATTGGCCGTACCGCTCGCACTCGCAATCGCCACGAGCGACTGCGCCATGCCGGAGATGGCCACACCGGCGAGCAGCATGCGCGTGGGTGAGAAGCCTCCCTTGCGCGAGAGCGTCAGCATCACGGCGAGACTGATCGCCGCCCCCGCGAAGGCCGCCAGGAACAGAACGGAAGCGCCCGCACCTACCACGACGAACGTCACGATCAGCACGCCGAGCATCGCCCCGCCGCTCACGCCGAGCAGTTCGGGACTCGCCATCGGGTTGCCGCTGATCCGTTGCAGCAACGTGCCCGAGAGCGCCAGCGCGACACCTGCCGCTGCCGACGCCAGCATGCGCGGCATGCGCCACGGCGACATCGCCGTCCAGACATCGCCGCTCGCCCATTCCCAGCCATCGAAGGTGCGGCCGAGATGCTGCGTCGCCCACACGATCACCACGCCGAGCGCCAGCGTCACCGCCAGCCAGCGCAGCGGGTGACGCACACGCGCAGGCGGCGCGGCATCGGCCGTCGCCACTTCGCCGGCACGCGTGCGACGCAGCAGCCATAGCAGCAGCGGACCACCGAAGAGTGCTGCGGCAGCCCCTGTCGGCAGCGATGCGCCGTCGAACAGCGGCAGCCACTGCACGATCTGATCCGTCAGCATCAGCATGAGGGCGCCGATCGCCGGCGCCCAGACCAGTTGATCTCGCAGACGTCGCGCGCCCGCCAGCCGGACCAGTTGCGGCCCGGCCAGCCCGACGAAACCGATGATGCCGACCGTGCCGATGATGCAGGCGGAGAGCGCAACCGCGACCACGAGGCCCGCGGTGCGAATCCACGCGACGCGCGCACCGAGTTGCGTGATGCTGCGGTCGTCCAGCGTGAACAGGGTCAGCGGCCTGAGCAGCAGCCCCGCCGCGACGACGGCCACGAGCACGCGCGGCAGCAGCCAGCCGACGTCGTGCCAGCCGTTCTGCACGAGCGAGCCGGCCCCCCATGCAAACACGCCGACGAGCGCGCGCTCGTGGGTCATCGACACCATGATCGACAGGCCGCTGCAATACAGGTTGACGATCATGCCCGCGAGGATCACCGGCACGGGCGCGAAGCGACTGCGCCACGTCAATGCCATCACGATGGCCATGGCGGCGGCCGACCCCGCCATGGCAACGCCGGACTTCCACGCCAGCGCGACCGGCGGCAGCCAGATCGTCGCGGCCGAGAGCGCCAGCGACGCCCCGGAAGCCACGCCCAGCGTCAACGGCTCGGCCAGCGGGTTGCGCAGCACCTGCTGAAACATCACGCCGGCGAGCGAGAGCCCGGCACCCGCCAGCAACGACATGGTCAGACGCGGCAGCCAGGCGTAGTTCACGAGTAGCCCCGACATCGCGGCAGGCGACGTCGGCGCGCCTGCGTCGAGCACCGGATGCACGATCGCGTGCCACACCGCCGCGAGGAACGCGCCGCTGTCGACACCCGCCGGGCGTAGCGCCAGTAGCGTCGCGACAGCAAGGACCACCGCAGGCAGGCCGACAATAAGCGCCAGACGCCACAGATGCCGCACGTCGACGGGTGTCGACGCGCCACGCGGTGCGCCACTCGTCACGGGGGAAAACGGATTGCCTGTGCTCATACCGCTGCCCCCGTCAGTGCGACGCTCAACGCGTCGGCCAGCTTCACGGCCGTGGGTGTGCCGCCCGTGGGCAGCATCATCGGCAGTTGTCCGACGCGCGCACCGCGCACGAACGGCAACGCCTGCCACAGCGGACTCTGGCCCAGCATGCCGAGCAAACCGGGACGCGCCCCGATAAGCATCGCGCTCGCCGCCGTATCGACACCGAGCTGCGTGTAATCGATCTGTGCCATGCCCTCCGTATCGCTCGGGCGTCGCCAGGCATTCGTGAGGCCGACGGCAGCGAGCGTCCCGCCGAATACGCTCTCGCGACCGAAGACGTTCGTCAGACGGGTGTCGATGGGGCTCATCAGATAAATCGGACGTTGCGTGGCGCCATGCTGCGCCAGCCGGTCTCGCACGGCGCCAAGGCGGGCATCCGTCTGCGCGAGCAGCCGCGCCGTCTCGGCAGGACGCCCTAGGGCGTCCCCCAACGCGTGCGCCCGTCGCTGCGCGAGACGGTATCCGTCTTCATGCGGATGCGCGGGCGGCGCGACGAATAGCGGCGCGATGCGCGACAGCGAATCGGCCAGCGAGGCATGCGCGGGCGTGATGACGACCAGATCGGGGCGCAACGACTGCACGACCTCGAAATTGGGCTGGAACAGCAACCCCACGTCGACCACGGAATCCGGCATCTCAGGCGTGCCCGCGAGCAGCCGGTACCAGAACGGACGCGCGACGCCCACCGGGACCACGCCCAGCGCGAGCACCTGCGCCGCGAGTCCCCAGTCGAGCACGACGACACGCGGCGTGCGGCCCGAAGCCGCTGCCTCACCCGATATGCCGCCAGATAAGCCGTCAGAAGCGGCAAAAGCACGCGAAGCGTGCATGAACGGTGCCACCGCACCAACGCCAAACGCCGCCAGAAGGCGGCGCCGGACGGCAAACGATTTTCGTTGCATCACCATTGATATCGGGCTGTCCCCAGAACGGTTCGTGTTGCGCCGTAGTAGCAGAGGAACGAGTTCGTGCAATACGAGAGGTATTCGCGATTGAACAGGTTACTGACGTTGATGCCGAACCGCCATTGCTGCCAGTCGTAATGCACGGCGGCATCGACCAGCGTCCGGCTCGGCACTTCGAACGTATTGGCGGCGTCTCCCGCCGACGAACTCATGTAACGCACCCCGGCACCGAACCCGAGATTGCGCAACACGCCTTCGTGCATCGTGTAGTCGGCCCACAGCGCGAGGTTGTTGCGCGGCGTGATCGGCGGGCGCTTGCCTTGCGCCGTCGTGCTTTGCAGGTTGACCTGATTGACGTACGTGTACGAAGCGATGACCTTCAGATCGCGGGTGACGTTGGCACGCGCTTCGGCTTCGAAGCCGCGCGAGCGCACTTCACCGGTCTGCGTGGGGAACGTCGGGTGTGCCGGATCGACCACGCTCACATTCTCCTGACGAAGATCGAGGGCAGACAGACGCAACGAGGCATCGTATTGTTTCGGCTGATAACGCACACCGATTTCGTACTGCTTGCCCTGCGTGGGCTGCAACGCCCCGCCGGAGAAGGTCGTGCCGAGCACCGGCGCGAACGACTTCGCGTAGCTCACGTACGGCGCGATGCCATTATCGAACGCGTAGGCCAGCCCGGTGCGCCACGTGAAGGCGTGGTTGTCGGCCGTCAGCGTATTGCCGTTCGTGCTGGAACGGGTCGTCGCCCAGTCCTCACGCATGCCGAGCGTGAGCACCCAGCGGTGGTACCGCAGTTCGTCCTGCGCATACAGACCGGCCTGACTCAGCGAATAGTCCAGACGCGTGTTCTGGTTCACCCCCGCCAACGCGGCGTAGTTCGGATTGAACAGATCCAGTTGCCCGACGACAGCGCCGCCGTAGTTATCGCCTTCAAGCACGCGGCGATAGTCGAAGCCGAACAGCATCGTGTGCTCGACCGGGCCGGTCGAGAACTTCGCCTGTGCATTCGTATCGATCTGCCACTGGCTGACGTGCTCTTTGTCTGCATTGCCCCACATGTAGACCGAGCGCTGATCCGCGCCGAAACCACTCGTAACCGACGTCTGGTAGTAGTTCTGGTCGATATGCAGATAGCGCGCGTTCTGCGCGACGCGCCACGTGTCGTTCAGTTGCTTCGCGAACTGATAGCCGAACCAGTACTGCGTGCGCTGCATGCCGTCGCGGGTCGGGTCGCCGAAGTACTGATCGGCGCCGAGGTGACCGTTCGGGTTCGCGAACAACGTGCCGCTCGCCGGCACCGGGTTGAACAGGCCGCCTTGCGGGTCGCGCTGATAGCCTGCCAGCAGCGTGAGCGACGTGTCGCGGTCCGGCCGGAACGTGATCGACGGGGCGATCGCCAGGCGCTCGTCCTTGATGGCGCTCACCTGCGTCCTGGCGTCACGCGCCAGTCCGACCACGCGATAGAGGATCGTGCCGTCCGGCGTGAGCGATCCGCCGAGATCGAAGCCCGCCTGATAGGTGTCGTGATTGCCGATCTGGAGCGTGACTTCGCGCACCGGCTGATCCGTGGGCAGCTTGCTGCTGTAGTTCACCAGACCGCCCGGGTTGCCCTGTCCATAGAGCACTGACGACGGGCCGAACATCACGTCGATGCGCTCGAGCAGATACGGGTCGACGCGCGCTGTCGCAAAGCGCGGCGACTGAAAGATGCTCAGACCGTCGAGGTATGCGTCGATGTCGAAACCACGGGCGCGCAACTGGTCGAAGCGCACGTCGGTGCCGTCCTGCGTATTGACGCCGGTGGTGTAGCGCAATGCCTGATCGATGGTGATGGCGCCCTGATCGTCCATTTGTTGACGTGTCACCGTCGAGGTCGCCTGCGGCACGGTCAGCGTCGCGGCGTCGGTCTTCGTCGCGGTCCTCATGCGCTTGGTCACGTAACCGCGCCCCGGCCCGTTCGGGCTCTCGGTGAGCGACGAGTCGTTCACCTGCGTGGCGGGCAGCGACACCATCGCCCCGCCGGCGGCACCGGCCGCTGTATTGTCACTACCGGCATCGGCGGCCATCGCCGCCGGCTGCCCAAAGACCGTTCCCGCCACCATGGCCGCGAGCATCGTCAATCGCCGCGCCTGGGTCGGCTTCCCCGTGTGATTTCGTTTCACTTTACGTCCGCTTCCCGCGTCAGTGTCATTCTGTCTGAATGAATTAAAATAAATGAGACGCATTACTATTATCACTTGTATCCGCCACCTGAACCCCGATGGCAGTTGGTAGAATACCGGGGATCGTTTTGCTGTGAATCGCAAAAAATGTTGAGAAACGGACATTTTTTGTCCATTTCTCTATGCTTTGGCGCGCCGCGCGTTGTCCTCACGAGGGGCAATTGAACGCGCGGCCGTCGTCTGACCGTGTCGAGCGGTCCGGTTGGGAAGTCGTCATGAAGGAATTGCTGCTGCGCCGCTACCCGGAAACGCGCCGACATCTGGCGCGCGACGTCACGCTTGTGGGCATGGAGTGCGAGGATGGCGAACGCCAGCCCTGGCACCAGCATCAGCACGGTCACGTGGTGATGGCGCTGCGTGGCGTGGTGCGCGTGCTCACGCCGGCGCACACCTGGACGCTACCGGCGTCGCGAGCGCTGTGGCTGCCACCGAACACGCCGCACGAACTGCACGCCGTCGGGCGCATGCACTTCTGCACGATCAGCGTCGAGCCGGGCACCGTGTCGTGGTTGTGGCCGAACGCGCTCGCGCTGACCGTCGGCCCGCTGCTGCGCGAACTCGCCGTCGACATCCTCCCCGACGGCATCCACTACGCCCCGGACAGCCGCACGGCGCTGTCCGTCCCCCTGCTGCTTCGTCTGCTGCGTGAAGCCGCCGCGCCCGGCGAGCACGGCTTGCCGTTGCCCAGCTCGGCGAAGCTATTGGCGATCTGCGAGCACATGATGATGGAACCCGCGACCGACTACTCGCTGGAGCGATGGGGCGAAGAACTGGGTGCGAGCGGCAAGACGCTGGCGCGCCGCTTCAAGGACGAGACGGGCATGACGTTCGGGCGCTGGTGTCAGCACATGCGCGCGTCGGAGGCAATCACGCGACTGGCGCTGGGCGCCTCCGTCGGCGATGTCGCGCTCGCGCTCGGCTATCAAAGCCCGAGCGCGTTCATCGTGATGTTCAAGCGATTGTTCGGCCGTGCGCCGCAACAATATCTGGCGGTGGCGGATCGTTGAGGGCGCCCTGCTCTGCCGACCCTTCGCATGGGTGGATGTCTGCGGCTTGAGGGATAAAGCCGCGCCCCGGTTACGATCCGTGGCTCAAAGCACGCCGAGTGGCGAAGCCTTGGACGCGAAAGTGTCGCGAATCGACGCAATCGCCGCGATCGTCTCATCGATATCGTCATCGCCGATGTGACGATGCGTGACGAGCCGCAGCATCGACGTGCCGCTCGCCCGCGCCAGAATTCCGTACTCTGCCAGCGCCGCTTCCCACGCACGAGGATTCGCCTCGCGTTGCTCGCCGACGCGCAGGCGCACGATATTGCTCCTCGACGGCACGGCATCGACCAGTTGCGCATCGATTTGCGCTAGACCCGCCCACAGACGTTGCGCACGCTGGTTGTCGTCGGCCAGTCGCGTGACCATCGTCTCCAGCGCTACCTTCCCCGCCGCCGCCATGATGCCTGCCTGACGCAGACCGCCGCCCGTCATGCGGCGGAACGTGCGCGCCTGCTCGATCATCGCGTGCGAGCCCACGAGCATCGCGCCCATCGGCGCCGAGAGTCCCTTCGACAGACAGAACGTCAGGCTGTCGCAATGCGCGGTGATCTGGGAGACGTCCACGCCGAGCGCCGCCGCCGCGTTGAACACGCGTGCGCCGTCCATGTGGACCGGCACACCGGCGCGCGACGCGAGCGCATGCACATCCGCCAGATACGACAGCGACGGCACGTAGCCGCCCGAGTGATTGTGTGTCGACTCGACCGCGACCATCGCCGTCGGTTGGCCGTATCGCGAAAAGCCGGGACGCAACGCCCCGGCCAGTTGATCGAGATCCATTTCGCCACGCACTGACGGAATCAGCACCGGGAACAGATGCGCGAGCCGCGACATGCCGCCCGCCTCCGACTTCGCCATGTGGGCCTGCACGTCGAGCACCGCTTCGCCGCCGAGCGTGGCGTGACACAGCGAGGCGATCAGATTGCCCATCGTGCCGGAGACGACGTACATCGCCTCCTCCTTGCCGGTCATGACCGCCGCGAGATGTTCCAGTGCGCGTACGGTCGGATCGCCTTCGAGCGTGTCGTCACCCAGCGATGCAGTCTGCATCGCCTCCCACATCAACGCGGTGGGACGGGTCACGGTATCGCTGCGCAGATCGACGGCGCGTTCGGTATGGCCTGAGGTCATGCAAACTCCTGACCGTGGGCATGGCTGCCTGTGCCTGCCTGCGCGCCTTGCGACGATTCGGCCGCGAGCGCCGCCTGTACGGCCTCGGGCGATTCGTACGGAATGCCGGCGAGCTTCATGACGAGCTTGATGGCCACGGTATTGCTGAAAACGTTGATGGCGGTACGGCCCATGTCGAGGAAAGCGTCGACACCGGCGATGATGGCGAGGGCTTCGATGGGCACACCGATGGTGGTGAGCACCATGGCGATGGCCACGAGGCCGCCCGACGGCACGTTCGCGCTGCCCTTGCTGGCGAGTGTGGTGACAAGCACGATGGACAGCAGCGTCGGCATGTCGAGCGGCACGTGATACGCATCGGCCAGGAAGCCCACGGCCAGCGCGAAGTACATGATCGAGCCGTCGCGGTTGAAGGCATAGCCCAGCGGCAGCACGACCGATGCGATGGCCTTCGGGACACCCATCGCGATGAGCTTCTCCATATGCAGCGGCAGCGTCGCTTCCGACGAGCGCGTGGCGAAGGCGAGAATCACCGGCTCGCTGATCGCACGCGTGGTCGCCATCGGCTTTTCGCCGATCGCCTTGAGCACGATCCAGAACAGCACGAGCAACACGCCGAGGCCGAGATACATCGTGCCGACGAGCTTCACGAGCGACAGAATCGTGCCGATGCCTTGCGTAGCGAACAGCCACGAAATGATCGCGAAGATCGCCACCGGCGAGAGCGAGATGATCCAGTCGGTCAGTTTGAACACGGCGCCCATGAGCGCGTCGAGCACGCCGACGAGCGGCTTGGCGCGCTCGCCGATGGCCGACAGCGCCATGCCCAGCAGCACCGCGAAGACAAGCACCGGCAGCAGATTGCTGCCGCTCATCGCCGCCACGATGTTCGACGGGATCATGTCCAGAAAGAACTTGGTCCAGTCGACCGACGCCGCAATCGGCTTGGCCGACGCGTGCGCCGCCGCGAGATTCGCGCCGAGGCCCGGGTGGAAGATCGCGTTCAGGCCGAGGCCGATCACGATCGAGACGAGCGTCGCGACGAAGAAGTAGATCATGCTGATCGCGGAGACGCGTCCGAGCGAGCGCGCGTTGTGCCCCATCTGATAGATGCCGAGCGTGATCGCCGTAAAGACGAGCGGCACGACGATCATCTTCACGGCCTGCACGAACGCCGTGCCCACGGGCATGAGCTTCGTGGCCAGCCCCGGGGCGACCATGCCGCAACCGATACCCAGCGCCAGACCGATCAGCATCTGGATGGGCAATGGAATGAGGCGCTTCTTCTTGCTGGCAGTACTTGACGACATGACGACAATCTCCGGATTGAACGAGACGACACCGCTCGCGCTCGACGTAGGCGGTACCCGGGCCTTCCGGGTATCGCAGACGCTCAGCGCTTGCGACCCGGCGCCGCTTTTGCAGCGGGCGGAACAGCCGGGGGGACGAGTGCCTGCAAGCGAGCCTGCATGGCGTGCGTGAGGTGGTCCCAGACACGACGCTGGGCCTCCTCGGGACGCCCGGCGGCAATGGCCTCGAAGATCGCGAGATGCTCGCGAACGGCGGTGCGGGTGCGCTCGGCGTCGTAATGCGGAATGCGTTGCAGCGCCAGACCGTTCTGGGTGCGCAACGCGTGATAGGTCTCGGTGAGGCGCACGTTGTCGGCAGCGGCGAACATCGCTTCGTGGAACTGCCAGCCCACGCGTTGCGTGATATCGACGTCGAGTTCGATGCCCTCGGCGCCCTGCGCGTCGAGCGCGCGCAGTCGCACGGCCACTTCTTCGAGCGCGGGCGTCACGCCCTTTTGCGCGGCCAGCCATGCGGCCATGCCCTCGAGGGCAAGGCGCACCTCGTGAATCTCGCTCAGATCCCGCACCGACAACTGACGCACGAAGGTGCCGCGCATCGGCACGATCTCCAGCAGGCCGTCGTTCGCGAGGGCTCGAATCGCTTCGCGCACGGGCGTGCGGCTGATGCCGAAGCGCTCCGAGAGCGCGCGCTCGGACAGCGCCTCGCCGGCACGGATCTCGCCGGAAACGATCAGGTTGCGAATGGCGTTGTAAGCCGAATCGCTCAGGGCCGGGGTGCGTTGGGTCTGGTTCATAACTGGTATACCAGCAAAAAACAATTCGCCGGTCAACGGCAAAAGCTGTGGGGCGGGAGAATTTGCGGGTAAACGATGACGCGGAATGACGACGCGATGACGTCGAGATAACGTCGACGAATGCCGCAATGCGGCGGAACGACGCGAGCGAGACAGACGGCGTGGAAAGCGCCGCGCCCGTCCGCTCGTTCTCGCCGGGTGGCGAAAATGGGCGGACGGGCGCACCGGCGAACCGGCGTCAGGTAGAACGACGGCTAGCTACGCGGCTCAGTTGTCGAGGAAGTGCGTGATCGCGTAGTTGAACATCTTCGGATCCTGGATGAAGGCGAAGTGGCTCACGCCCGGCAGGATCATCAGTTGTGCGCCCGGGATCGTGTGCGCCATGTAGATGTTGTGTTCGAGCTTGATCCCTTCGTCGTGCTCACCGTCGAGAATCAGCACCTTCGACTTGATGGTCTTCAGTTGCGCGTCCGTCCAGTTCGGCTGGCTGTCCCACATCTTGCCGATCTGCGCGAGGAAGGCGTCGTACTCCTTCGGCGTCGACGACAGTTGGGCGTATTCACCGGCGGCGCGCTTGATGTATGCGGCGAACACGGGGTTCTTGTCGAAGTCCGGCTTCAGGCCGTCCGTATTCGTATTCACACCGAACGCCACGATCTTGCCCACGCGATCCGGATAGCGGATGGCGAGGTCGATGCCCTGAATCGCGCCATCGCTCCAGCCCACGACATCGGCCTTCTTGATGTGCAACTGGTCGAGCAACGCGACCACGTCGTCGGCCATCAGGTCGTAGCCATAGGGACGGTCGTCGCGCGTGCTGCGGCCGTGACCGCGCGTGTCGACGGCGATCACCAGATGGTGTGCCTTGAGCGCATCGACCTGCTTGGCCAGGTAGTTCGAGTTGGCCAGACCGCCGTGCAGCAGCAGCACCGGACTGCCCTTGCCCACTTCGGCGTTGTACAGACGAATGCCGTTGACGTTCGCGAAGCCGGTGCGGTCGAACTTGGCCGGAGCGGGCGTCGGCGGCAGCGTCTGCCACAGTTCAGTGGCGCTGGCGGGCGCGGCATGCAAAGCGGCCGCAACGCTCATTGCGCCAATCATGGCCAGCAAAGGCTTCAGCGGAGATTTGAAGAGTTTCATAGTTCGGACTTGAGTGTGAGATGTGTGCGGCGAGCGGTCGCAACGCGCCGGGGGGAACGCGTGGGCATTGGAACGGCGCTCGCCGCCCGGTCACTGTATCCCCGATTTCGACTGTTGAGACGCGAACCACGGATGCCTGACATTCAACGCCGCATTGCGATGCCACTTGAGAGTTGAGCATTCGCCGGGGGAGGCACGCCGTCCGAGTGCAGATCGTACGGATGCACTGCCCTTTTGCTCTCATGCGCCCCATTCGCGCACTCCCGCAATCCCGATGCAACGTTTTCCCAAGACCAGCGGTGTTAGGATTCGCACGACACGCCCCCCGAACTTTCTTAGAAGCCTCCGGAATGATCGACCTTCACGTACTGCCGTTCTTTCTCGCCACCGTCGCGGTGCTCGTTGCGATTCCCGGCCCGACCACGATCTATATCTCGACGACCAGCGCAAGCCAGGGCTTTCGCTTCGGCCTCGCGTCGTGCTTCGGCGTGATGCTCGCTACGCTCGTCCATGTGAGCTTCGCCGCCGTCGGCCTCACCGCGCTGCTGCTTGCCTCGCCGGTGCTGTTCAACGTCATCAAGCTGCTCGGCGCGGGGTATCTGGTCTATCTGGGCATCAAAGTCATTCGCAGCAAGCCCGCGACGCAGGAAGCCGCGCCGCAAGCCCCGGCACGCGCACTGAGCGCGACGGTGAGAAAGGGCTTTCTCGTCAATCTGCTCAACCCGAAGACGGGACTCTTCATCGCCGCCTTTCTGCCGCAGTTCGTCACGCCGTCGCTCGGCCATGTACCGTTGCAGATCGTGACGCTGGGCCTGCTGCTGGTGCTCGTGGGGGGCGTGAGCGACACGACCTACGCCGCACTCGCCCGCACGATCGGCCGCGCGCTCGCGCGGCGCAGCCAGAAGCCGGGCATCGGCAAGTACATCGCAGGCCTGCTTTATATGGCCTTGGGCATCGCGGCCCTCGCAACGTCGAACGGCACCTCGAAATAGACGACGCTCCTCCCACTTTCGCGCCCTCCCAACCCGCTTCGGCGGGTTTTTTCTTATTTGTCACCGCCGGGCGGCCCCGTCCGTCCCGACGACACGGGGTGCGCCCGCTCTCAGGGTTTCCACGCATCAAAAAATAAACACATGTGCTATACGCTTACAAAAATTAAACATTTGTTCAATTCGAATCCACGCATACCGCCCCCTGTTCAAAATGAGTCAAGCCACTTCGAGCCGCGTTTTCCACCGACATCTCCGCCATCAGCCCCCGATCGCCGCCGGCGGTCAGGGCGTCTATCTGACGGACATCCAGGGCCGTCAGTACATTGACGCCTCCGGCGGTGCCGCCGTCTCCTGCCTGGGTCACGGGCATCCCGACGTGATTGCCGCCATGCACGCGCAGATCGACAAGCTGGCTTACGCTCACACGGGCTTCTTCAGTTCCGAGGTCGCAGAAGCGCTGGCGGATAACCTGATCCGCAATACGCCCGTCGACTCGGGCCTGAGCCACGTGTACTACGTGAGCGGCGGTTCCGAGGCGATCGAAGCTGCACTCAAGATGGCGCGTCAGTACTTCGTGGAGATCGGCCAGCCGCAGCGTCGTCGCTTCATTGCACGCCGTCAGAGCTATCACGGCAACACGCTCGGTGCGCTGGCCATTGGCGGCAATCGCTGGCGTCGTGAACAGTTCGAGCCGCTGCTGATCGACGTCACGCACGTCTCGCCCTGCTATGCCTATCGCGACCAGCGTGCGCAGGAGACGGAACTCGAGTACGGCCAGCGTCTGGCCAGGGAACTCGAAGCGACGATTCTCGAACAGGGCGCCGACTCGATCATCGCCTTCGTGGCAGAGACGATCGGTGGCGCGACGGCCGGCGTCATCACGCCGGTGACCGGCTATTTCAAGGCCGTGCGCGACGTCTGCGACCGCTACGGCATTCTGCTGATTCTCGATGAGGTCATGTGCGGCATGGGCCGCAGCGGCACGTTGCACGCCTGGGAACAGCAAGGCGTGGCGCCGGACATCCAGACCATCGCCAAGGGGCTTGGCGGCGGCTATCAGCCGATCGGCGCCGTGCTGGCCAGCCAGCGCATCGTCGACACGATGAGCGCCGGCAGCGGCTTCTTCCATCACGGTCACACCTATCTCGCGCACCCGACGGCGTGCGCGGCCGCGCTGGCCGTGCAGCAGGTCATCGAGCGCGACGGTCTGCTCGCACAGGTGCGCGATCGCGGGCAATACCTCATGCAGCAACTGAACGAGCGCTTCGCGCAAAACCCGTACATCGGTGACGTGCGCGGCCGGGGTCTGTTCGTGGGCATCGAACTCGTTGCCGACCGGGCGACGAAAGACCCGTTCGATCCGCGCTTTGCAGTCCATGCCGCCGTGAAGCGCGAAGCGATGGCGCGTGGCCTCGCCTGCTATCCGGCAATGGGCACCATCGACGGCAAGCACGGCGACCACATCATGCTCGCGCCGCCGTTCGTCATCAGCGAAGCCGAAATCGATCTCGTGGTCGAGCGGCTCGACGGCGCCATTCAGGCCGCCATCGAACCCGCCATCCGCTGATCTCCCCCCGCGCGACGCGAGGCACCGGCCGAGACACCGGCGCCTCGCCAACGGCACTGCGCCACCCGCGCTGTCGCGCCACCGTCGTCCCCCAACACCTTACACAACAGGGAATCCGACCATGCAGCAGAACTCGCTGAGTCAAAGCCTCAAGCAGCGACACATCACCATGATTGCCCTTGGCGGTGTCATCGGCGCCGGCCTCTTTGTCGGCTCCGGCGCCATCATCGCCACCGCCGGCCCGGCCGCCATCCTCTCGTATCTCGTGGGCGGGCTGATCGTCACGTTCGTGATGTTCATGCTCGGCGAGATGGCTTCGCGCAACCCGGATGCGGGTTCGTTCTCCACTTACGCCAGCACCTACCTCGGCGAGTGGGCCGGCTTCGCCGTCGGCTGGCTGTACTGGTTCAAGTCGCTCATGACGATCACCATCGAGGCGATTCTGCTCGGCGCGATTCTCAACGAGTTTCTGCCATGGCTGCCGGTCTGGGGCGGCGCGGTCGTCATGCTCATGACGCTGATCGTGAGCAACGCCTATTCGGTGCGCTCGTTCGGCGAAGCGGAGTACTGGCTGTCGTTCGCCAAGGTCGCCACCATCGTGATCTTCATGCTGTTCGGGCTGTCGATCCTGTTCGGTCTGCAAGCCAAGATCCCCGCGCCCGGCTTCGCTAACCTGACGGGCAACGGCGGCTTCATGCCCAACGGCCTCTCGCCGGTGATCGCGGGCATCATGGTCGTGATCTTCTCGCTGGGCGGCAGCGAAATCGCGGCGGTTGCAGCCGGGGAATCGGAGAACCCGCGCAAGAACGTGGTGCGGGCGATCCGCAGCGTAATCTTCCGCGTGCTGGTGTTCTATATCGGCTCGGTGTCGATCATCATTCTGTGCCTGCCGTGGACGGACAAGGCCAACCTCGCCTCGCCCTATGTCTCGCTGTTCAGCATGGCCGGATTCCCGAACGCCGCGCTGGCGATGAAGGCGGTGTTGTTCGTCTCGTTCATGTCGGTGATGAACTCCTTCCTGTTCTCGAACTCGCGCATGCTGTACTCGCTGAGCCAGCGCGGTTACGCGCCGCCGATGTTTGCCCGTACGAATGCGCGTGGCGTGCCGATCAACGCGCTGGCCTTCAGCTTCGCGATCTGTCTGGGCATTCTGGCGGTGCACTTCGTGAGCGGCGGCGATCTGTTCCTCATGCTCGCCAAGAGCAGCGGCGCGTTCGTCATGACCGTGTGGATCTTCATCATCGTGGCGCACTTCGTCATGCGTCGCAAAATGGCGCGTCTGCCGGCACAACAACGCGAGGAATCGAGCTTCAAGGCGTGGTTCTATCCGTTCTCCAACATCATCGCGTTCCTCACGCTGGTGGCCGTGCTGCTCTCGCAAGCCTTCAACCCGGATTCGCGCTTCCAGTTCTGGTTCATGGTCGCGACTGCCGTGATGATCGTGGGTCTGTATTTCGTGCTGCGCCGACGCCCGAACTTCGGGCTGGTCAAAGCGGAAATGAGCTGAGCTGAGTCCGCGCAACGTGTCTGCATAGACAGCGCGACGGGACGCTCCCGTCGCTGCGCATCAAGAAAGCCCGTCGGGCGCCGTAAGGCCGCGACGGGCTTTTGCGTTGTGCGGGGAAAGTTGCGGCGTCGGTCAGCGCGATGCGCCGTGCAACGTCAGTCCCCGGACGTATAGATGTTGAATTCGTGAAGCTGTGCCGCGCTGTTCGCCACTTCGGCCAGCGTCTCCTCCCCGCCGTGCGCGATGAGCAACTGCGCGAGCGTTTGTGCGACGGCCAGTGCGGGCAGGATCGACGGGAACAGCGACAGGCTCGTGTTCGGCGCGACGATGCACGTGTGCGCCTGCGCTGCCACGGGCGAGAGCGTGCTGTCGCTGACCGCGATGACCGTGGCGCCTCGCTCACGTGCGAAGCGGGTCGTCTCCACGCTGGCCACCGTGTACGGACGCGCCGTGAAGCACAGCAGCACGTCGGTCTTGCCGATGCGACGCATGTCGTCGATCAGCGCACCGCCCTCACCGGAAATGAGCGTGACGTTGTCCTGAAACGTCGAGAGCACGTAATGCAGATAGAACGCCGGCGGATAGAGGCTGCGCAGCCCCAGCACGTAGATGCGGCTCGCGCCTCGCAGGCGCTCCACGGCTTCGACGAAACTCTTCCCATTGCGCGGGCTCAGCGTGGCTTCCAGGTTGCCGTACTCGTTGGCGAGCGACTCGACGAGCAGTTGCTCGTCGCCCGAAGCCCGCGAGTGCTCCCGTACCTGCTCGGCACGTTCGAGCAACCCCGACGGGCCTGACGGCCCCGCCGAGAGCCAGTCGATATAGACCGCGCGAAAGTCCTCGTAGCTCGCAAACCCCAGCTCACGCGCCAGTCGCAGCATCGACGCCGGCTGCAATTGCGCCCGCGCGGCGACCGTGCGCATGGATTGCAGTGCGACTTCCTTGGGAGAGTCGAGCACATACCGGGCAGCCTGACGAAGCTTTGGCGGCATCTCCTGAAAACGCGTCGAGATCGCCTTTTCCAGTTCGTCTTTGGTCATCGTTATGACTCGGCGTGGGAATCGAAAAGTGGACGAGGTGAGTTCCGTGCGTCACCCCTGCGCGCTGCCTTCCGGCCAAAGCACAGAAGGAATTTCCGATTTTATCGCTATCTTCGGCATCGCTGCGTACTCTTTCCCTACCGCACCAGACGATCGACGAAATCGAGCAACGCGCGGGTTTTCGCCGGGACATGGTGACGCGTCGGATAGTAGACGTAGAGCGGAAAACGATGATCGGACCAGTCGGGAAACAACGGCACCAGTTGCTTCGACGCGATGTACGGCGCCATGCCCAGCTCGAACATTTGCGCGATGCCCATCCCCGCGATGCACGTGCTCAGGACCACGCTGGGGTCGTTCACCATCAAGCTGCCATGCGGATGCACCATCAGCTTCTTGCGCCCCTGATGAAATTCCCACGAGAACGGCTTGCCGGTCAGCGGCTCACGGAACAGCAGGCAACGATGCCCCCCGGTCTCCAGCGCTTTCGGCTCTTTGGGATGTCCGTGCCGTTTCAGATACGCGGGCGAGGCCATGGCCAACACGCGCGTATCGAACAGCTTTCGCGCGATCAGCGAGGACGCTGGCGGATGTCCAAAACGCAGCGCCAGGTCGTACCCCTCGCCGACCAGATCCCCCAGCTCGTCGCGGCAGCGCAATTCGATCTCGAGATCGGGATGCCGATCCATGAAGTCACCCAGTCGCGGCCCGAGGACGAGACTGGCGAACAGCGGGTCGACGTTCACTCTCAGGCGTCCCTGCACTTTCGACGCGTTGCCGGCCGCGTTGTTGGTAACCTCGGCCAGCGCACCGACGAGCGGCATCACCTGCTCGTAGAAATTACGCCCCGCCTCGGTCAGCCGGACGTTGCGGGTCGTGCGCTCGAACACGCGAATGCCCAGACGCGTCTCCAGCCGGGCAATCACACGACTCACCCCGGACTGCGACATGTCGAGCGCCTCTGCGGCACGACCGAAGCTCTTCGTGTCGACGACCGCTGCGAGCACGTCGACGCCTTCGAGTAGTTGCGAGTTGAGTGTTTTCATTGATGACGTGGCCGCAAGAATCATATGCGTTCCATGCTATCGCATTCATGAACGCCTGGCGTCAGAATCCGATCCGTCTCCACTAGTTTCTTCTCGGATCGACCTATGGAACCTGCCATAACCTCTTCCGCCGGCACGCCGGACGCTGCCGCCCGCTGGCCCGGGGCATCCCGGGCGAAAAGCGCCGCCGCAGTGCTGGCCCTCAGCCTCGGCTGCTTCTCGTTCGTCAGCACCGAACTCATGCCGGTCGGCGTACTGCCCGCCATGGCCGACGGCCTCCACGTCTCGTTGGGTGCCGCGGGCTATCTCGTCTCCAGCTTCGCCTTCGTCGTCGCGCTCACTGCCACGCCGCTGACCGGCTGGCTCGGACGATGGAATCGCAAGCTGTTGATGGCGGCGTTGCTGGCCGTGTGCTGTCTCGGCAACGTCGTCACCTTCCTCGCGCCCAGCTATGGCGTGGTGCTGGCCGGCCGCCTGCTTGTCGCCGCCGCCATCGGCGTGTTCTGGTCAACGGCGGTGGTCACGGCGGTCCATCTGGTCTCGTCACGCAACGCGGTCAGGGCGACATCGATCGTATTCGGTGGCGTGTCACTCGCGACGGTGCTCGGTGTACCGGCCGGCACACTGCTCGGCGAGCATGCCGGATGGCAGGCCGTCTTCGGGGCGTTGGCGATATTGAGCTTTGCGGTGTTCGCCGTCATCGCCTGGTCGGTACCGGCCGTCAGCATTGCCCGGACGGCAAAGCGCGGCACGACGTCCACCGTACTCAGGAGCCGCCCGCTGCTTGGCGTGCTGCTGACGACCGGACTGGTGGTGACCGGCAATTTCCTGGCCTACACGTACATCTCGCCGTATCTCTCGCAGGTCGGTGGTCAGTCTGCGGAGCACATCAGCGTGCTGCTCCTGATGTATGGCGCAGCGGGCGTTGTCGCCAACTTCGCGATCACACCGATTGCCGCAAAGTCGCTGCGTAGCGGTTTTATCGGGGTGACGGCCCTGCTCGCGCTCAGCCTGCTCGGCATGTATCTCGCGGGGTCGGGCTACGTCGCGACGTTGCTGGCAATGGCCGTGTGGGGCGCCGCATACGGTGCGCTCCCGGTGTTGTTGCAGACATCGGTGTTCAACCTCACGTCGAAGATGGAGGACTGCGTGGACGCCGCAACATCGGTCAACGTTGCCGTCTTCAACGCGGCGGTGGGCATGGGGGCATGGGTCGGCGGGATGATCGTCAACCAGTCCGGTCCCGCCTCGATTCCGGCCGTAGCGGCAGGTTTCGTGATGCTGGGTCTCATCGTCGTCCTCCTGAACCGCAACGGCAGCCGCCAGGCGCAGTGAGCCGCGCCAGGTTCGTGTGTCGCGACTCGATCTATCCCAATTTCAGTTTTCGCCAGAGAAACATCATGACAACCATTGCATTTCTTGGCCTCGGCAACATGGGGCGACGCATGTGCGCACGACTGATCGGCGCGGGCTACCGCGTCACGGTCTGGAACCGTACGCGCCCTGTCCAGCCCGATGCAGCGCTCGATGGCGCCACATGGGCAGACACGCCAAAGATGGCCGCTCGGGGCGCCGACTTCGTGATCACCATGCTCACAGACGATCAGGCGTCGAAACATGTCTGGCTGGACGACGAGCATGGCGCGCTTTCCGGCATGTCGGCGAATGCGATCGCCATCGAAAGCTCGACCCTTTCCCCCGACTGGGTCTGCCAGTTAGGACGTATCGCAGCCGAGCGCGGCATCCGCTTCATCGAAGCGCCGGTGTCGGGCAGCTTGCCACAGGCCGATGCCGGTCAACTCGTCTACCTGATCGGCGGGGACGACGCGACACTGGATGCCGCCCGCCCGGTCCTCACGCCGATGGGCGCCGTGATCCGGCATGTCGGCCCGATTGGCTGCGGCGCATTGACCAAGCTCGCCACCAACACCCTGCTGGGCGTACAAGTGACGGCGCTGGCGGAGGTGTTTGGTCTGTTCGCGAGGTACGGGGTCGACGCCGCGCCGATTGTCGAGGCCATGGCATCGACGACCGTCTGGAGTCCGGCGGCCACGTTAGTCGCCCGATCGATCGGCGCCAGAGACTTCGCACCGCGCTTTCCTGTCCGTCTGATTCACAAAGATTTCGGTTACATGGCATCGGCCTGCGGAGATGCGGCATCAGCACCGACGATTTCGGCGGCTTACGGCGTGTTCGATCGAGCCCTGCATGCTGGCATGGGCGAGCTTCATATGACCGGTGTCGCGCAATTGTTCACCGACGTCTGAAAGACTGAGCCTGCGCGAACCCGGCATGCGGTCGGCGACGGCAATTCGTCGCCGACCGTGTGTGCATCGCGTCAGAACTGGAACGACTTGCCGAAGACCGACACGGTGATCGGCTGGGTCAGATCGAAGTTGCCGGTCTGAAAGAGCGTGATCATCGCGTCGGCGCGGCCGACCGACTTTCGCCACTCTTCAGCGGAACTGGTATTGGCTGGCGCCAGCAGATCGTCACGACGCATCTCGAGGAACGTGAGTAACCACGTCTTTTCGTCGGCCCCGGCCGCCGGCGTGCTGCCGACCTGCGCCGTCGCACGCGCGGCGATCTGTTTGACCGAGTCCGGATCGTCGCCGTACCCGTGCTGGATGCCCGCTTCGTACAATGCCGCGCGAGAGAGCGGCAGCACGAGGCCGAGCTTGTTCGCCAGCTTGCGCGACGGCACGCGGTACAACTGGTCGTTGACGGCGTCCTGCGCCGCGATCATCTGCGGGTCGGTGGCGGCAGCGCGCCACGCTTCCGGAAAACCACCGAGGCCCGCCGTCGAATCGGTGCCGTTCACGGCTCGCAAAGCCGGCAGGTACGGCGCAAGCGCGTTGCCCGGCTTGCGCGCCGTGTACTCCTGCACCACTTGCAGCAGGTCGTCCGTTCCCGACGTGAAGCCCGCGCGGCCTGCCGTGAAACCTCGCCCGTCGTTCAGGTTCTGGATGTACTCATAGCGAATCTTGAGCGTCAGATTCTCGAAGATGCTGACCAGCGAATCTTCGACCTGCGTCTGACGATCGACGGCAGCGTCTGCCGCCGCACCGGCCCCCGCCTCAATCTCCCCCTGGGCGGCATCCACCCCTCCACTTACCGCCGCGCCTGCCAACGCCATCGCGACGAGGCACATTACGGTCAACTTCTTCATCGTCTACCTTCCTCAACAACAGTTCGATTCGATTGAATTTCGATGCGCCCGCCATCCTTCGAAATGATTTGTAAGTATTCCTTATCAAATGATCGATAAGGAGGCGGCGCAGGAAATTCTGATCGAACACGACAAATTCGCGCAATCGTGCGAATTGAGTAAGTTGAGGAAGTCGCGTGTGACTCACCGGCGTTTCAAACTGTCACAATCCGTGAGCGCCGCGCGGGTGAAGGGTCAGCGCGATATTAGGATGATGTCGTTTCGGCAAACGAAATCACCAGCCCGTTGAGGCCGGGAAAAACTTGCGTCGTGCAACCCGGTCGCCGCGCGCGGCGACGAAGACATCGCTCGCGCGCCAACGCCGAATATTTGCAGATTACTTGCCGGATGCGGTCGCGTCGGCCATGGCGTCGGCCTCCGGCCCCGTCAGATAAAGATCGCCAAAGCGGTCACCGACCTTCTCCCACATCAGACGTGAAAACGTGAGCGCCGCGCCCAGCGGACGATGATTGATCACGATCGAGTCAGCAAAGCCTTCGGCGTTGTAGTGCACGACCACCATGTTGTCGATCGGCTGCCCCGCGACCGTCGACCGATAGGACTCGAGAAACAGGTCGTCCATCTGCCGCAGATAACGAAAATCCATCCCCCCCTCGTAGACGCCGATCGCCACCTTGATCAGCGCGATGATGTTCTCGCGCCCATGCACCGGGCGCTTGAGCACGGCCGCTTCGAGCGTGGCGTCGTCCGCCAGTTTTTCGAACCACGGCGGCGGGCCGGCCGGTTTGGGAAGCGTCGGTGCGGTGTCGTTGAAGAGCATCTCGATATCTCGCTTTCGTGAAGAAACGGGCGAATCGCCCACAAGTTTAAATTTGCAACTCATGGACAGCCTAAGCATTTGAGTTTATTTTTGCAACTACTTGATTAGCAGATCGGGGATAGGCAAAGCGATGAAAGGCAAGAAGACGGATCTGAGTCAGGTGGAGTGCGGGATTGCGCGGGCGCTGGGGGTGATCGGCGACTGGTGGTCGCTGCTGATCGTGCGAGACGCCATGCGCGGCATGACGCGCTTCGGCGAATTTCAGACGAATCTGGGCCTCGCGCGCAACATTCTGTCGACACGCCTCAAGAAGCTTGTGGAGGATGGCATTCTCGACATCACGCCGGACCCGGACGGCTCGGTCTACAAGATCTACGTCCTGACGCCGCGCGGCAGAGCGCTCGGCACGGTACTGGTCGCGCTGTGGCAATGGGGGGAGACGTATTGTTTCGACGACGACGAACTGTCACTGACGCTCGTCGACCGGGCATCCGGTACCCCGCTGGCGCCCATCGCCCTGACAACGGTCGACGGTCAGCCCGTCGCGCCGGACGGCTATATGAGCGCACCCCGGCCAAAACGTCGCGCCACACGCAAGGCAACCCAACGAGCGTCGGCCTAACACAGTCGCCGCGGGCCGACGTCAATCTTCGCGTGCCGCGACCGTCTCCTGGAGCAGCATCTCGAGAAACGCCAGCGGCGCAGGGTCCAGCGGCGGCGCGGCATCTTCCGATACGGCAGGCAGATGCGTGACGACCAGTTCCCAGCAAAGCGTCTTGCCTTTGAGCGGCACCTGCACCAGCCGCTCAGCGCGCCGCGCCACCAGATCGGCCGGCAGAAGCGCCACGCCCAGCCCCTGTTCCACCAGACTCATCAGTGTATCGAGATCCCCGATCTCGAACGCCACGCGGCGCCGTACGTCCGCCTCCGCGAACCCGCGATCCACCAAACGCCGCGTGCCATGTCCCGGAACGAAGTCCACGAATGACTCGTCCGCGAGCTGTGCGAGCTGGATGTTTCGTCTGGCCGCCAGCGAATGGCGGTGGCCGCACGCGAGCACCATGTCGTCGCATGCGACGATGTGCGACGTGAGTTTCTCGCTACGCTCTTCGATCGGCAGAATCGCCAGATCGATTTCGCGCGCCGCGACTTTGTCGTTCAGATCGTGAGCGCCGCCCTGCACCAGACGAATTTCAATCTGCGGATAGCGCTCGTAGAAGCGCGACATCAGGTTCGACAGGTCGAGAAACGGCGGCAGGCTTTGCACCGTGCCGATGGACAGGCGGCCCTTGCGAATGGCGTGGATATCGGCGACGTCGCCCGAGGCCCGGTCCAGCACATCGAGTGCACGTCTGACCTGATCGAGAAACGCCTGCCCGGCCGCCGACAGACTCACGTGACGAGTCGTGCGCACAAACAGCTTCGCGCCGAGTTCGTCCTCCAATGAACGAATCGACGTCGAGAGCGCAGACTGCACGATGTGACAACGCTCTGCCGCACGCGTGAAATTCCCCTCTTCCGCCACGGCAATGAAATGGCGCAACTGTCTCAATTCCATACGCGACTCCCGCGATCCATCGCTTTGATAGATTAATCCCCACAATTAACGAAACTTATCAGATCAAACGAATCGTCGCATCGACGGCGATGTCATCGGTGTCTTGTCACGCTTTCCTGCCCGGAACATCGCCCGCGCCAGCTCATCGGCCGTGGTCGGCTGACAGGCATGACGGGGCGCGGCATCCCGCGATACGTGTCACTCGATCTGCGACGAGACCTTCCAGAGATCCACATCGCCGTCTTGCGCATATCGATCGATCTGCGCGAGTTCGTCGGCGGTGAAGTCCAGACGTTTCACGGCATCGAGCGAGTCGTCGAGCTGCGCCACGGTGCGTGCACCGATCAGCGCTGACGTGACGCGTTCGTCGCGAAGCGCCCACGCAATCGCCATCTGGGCCAGCGTCTGACCACGCCCCTGCGCGATGTCGTTGAGCGCGCGAATACGGGCCAGATTGTCTTCGCTGAGCATGCTCTGGCGGAACGAGGTGCCTCGTGTGACACGGCTGCCCTCGGCGCCGGAAGTCGACAGGTACTTGGACGTCAGCAGCCCCTGCGCCAACGGCGAGAACGCAATGCATCCGGTGCCGAGATCGTCCAGCGTGCTCAGCAGCCCCTTCTCGATACGGCGATTGAGCATCGAGTAGTTCGGCTGATGGATGAATAAGGGCACACGCTCGTCGGCCAGGATCTGCGCCGCTTTACGCGTGAGTTCCGGCGAGTACGACGAAATGCCCACGTACAGCGCCTTGCCCTGACGATGCAGTTGCACGAGCGCGCCCATCGTCTCTTCCAGCGGCGTGTCCGGGTCCACCCGGTGCGAATAGAAGATGTCGACGTAATCCAGCCCCATGCGCTTGAGGCTCTGCTCGCAACTGGCGATCAGGTGCTTGCGCGAGCCGTTCGGGCCGCCGTAGGGGCCGGGCCACATCTGCCAGCCAGCCTTGGACGAGATGATCAGCTCGTCACGAAACGGCTTGAAGTCCTGCGCCATCCAGCGGCCGAAGTTCTCTTCTGCCGAGCCTGCCGGCGGGCCGTAGTTGTTGGCGAGGTCGAAGTGCGTCACGCCACGGTCGAAGGCGCGACGCAGCATCGCGCGGCCCGTTTCATACACATCGACGCCACCAAAGTTTTGCCACAGGCCCAGCGAGATTGCCGGCAATTTGATGCCGCTGCGGCCGACGCGGCGATAAGGCATCTGAGCGTCGTAGCGCGTGCTTTCGGGTTGATAAAGCATGGAATTCTCCTTGGAAAAAGCTCAAAAGTCGGAACGCCTTGCACACGACGCGGGTACACCGCATGCAAAGACGATACAGGAGACGCGGCGAATATCAGGCGCGCGTCCAAAGACGCGTCAACGGCCCGCCGGTCCCCGTGACCGGATCGATTTGGGGAAACGGTAGCGACTGCATGCGCTGGCTCATCTCGGCCGTGGGCGCGGAGGTGCAGACGTCCCATTGCTGACCGCGCGGATACGCGCCGACGACGAGCAAGTCGTTGCTCGCCGAGACGCGCATGTGGCCGGTACCGGTCGGCAGCACCACGACGTCGCCGCTTAACGGTGATACGCGGCGCCCGCCGGGACCACCCAGCACGAGTTCGACGCTGCCGCGCACGAAGAACAACACTTCATGCGCCGTCGAGTGATAGTGGTGGTAATCGTAGATGCCTGCGCGCCATTGCGCGGGCCAGCCATGTTCACCGACCAGACGCTCGAACCTGTCCGCCGACGACCTCGCTTCGTCCGGGGTCATCACCTGACGATAGTGCAGCACCGGCAACTGCGGATTATTCGGAACCCACCCATTGCGCTGGAGAATGAAGCTGTCGGGCTCCACGGTCGCTGCACGGGCGGCAAGTTCGGGAAACGCTGCGCCGAGGCCCGTCAGCCCCAGCACGGACAACGTGCGCATGAAATTGCGGCGGTCGAATTCAGACATGATGACTCCCCGGCCGTCAGATGCCGATGGTCTTGCGATATGACGCGAGGTAACCTTGTTCAGCGGACGTCGTGCGGTCCATGGCCCACATGGCGCGATGCCAGAACGGATAGATCGGCAGCGGACGCCCCACAGCTTCGATACGGGCAGCCTGGTCGGCCGTCAGTACGAGGTCGGCGGAGGCCAGGTTCTCGGCAAGCTGTGCCTCATTACGCGCACCGAGGACCACCGTGCCAACGCCCGGACGCTCACGCACCCACGCGAGCGTGACTTGCGGCACGCTGCGGCCGGTCTCTTGCGCGACTTGTTCGATGACGTCGAGCACCTTGCCAAAACGTTCCCAATCGGTCACGTGCGGTTCAAGCCAACCCGCGGCGGCTTGTCGCGTGCCGGCTGGCGTCGTGCCATCCCGACGCGCCTGACCGCCAAACAACCCCTGACCGAGCGGGCTCCAGATCATCGAATCCAGACCGAATTCGCGGTTGGCCGTCAGCAGTTCGTACTCGGCTTCGCGGGCCTCCGGCGTGTAGTAAATCTGGTGCGCAACCGGCGGCACGAAGCCCGGCGCCTGCGCGAGCATTGCCGTCTTGGCGACGGCCCAGCCGCTGTAGTTCGAAATGCCCCAGTAGCGGATCTTGCCGCTTCTGACGAATCCGGACATCGTTTCGACGGTCTCTTCGATCGGCGTCACGCCGTCCCACTGATGCACGAAGTAAAGGTCGAGCCAATCGGTGTCGAGTCGTTTGAGCGACGCATGAAGCTCCGACGTGAGGTGAGCGCGCGAAGCGCCGCCACCGTTGGGACCATCCGTCATGCCTGAGCGGCCTTTGCTAAAGATCAAGACGTCGTCACGACGCCCGGCCAGCGCCTGACCGAGAACGACTTCCGCGTCGCCCTTGGAGTAGAGGTTGGCCGTATCGAACGCGTTGACGCCGGCATCCAGCGCCAGATCGACCATACGACGCGCCTGATCGACCTGAATGTCGCCCAACGCTTCAAAACCATTGGTGCCAGAGAACGTCAACGTGCCGAGCACGTATTGGGAAACCAAAAGGCCGGAGCGGCCCAGCGGCAGGTATTTCATGATGTCGGCTCACAAATTTGCAGAAACCCAGTCGAGTCACCTCAACCGATCGTGAGCCTAGTTTGACGATAACCTATTGATTTTTTAAGTTCTGATTTTTGATGTCATCAATCTATGAGATAGATGAATCATCCTCACGCGTCCTTCAGCAACCCCAGCCGGATCAGGCTTTCGGCCGTCGCGACAATCGCCTCCTCTCGCGGGCGCGGTGTCCAGCCCAACAGTCGCCGCGCTTTCTCGCCCGTGGCGTTCATGTCCACGCCTAGCAATGGCACGACGCCGCGCATGGTCGGGTCTTTCAGCGCACCAAGACGCACGACCCAGTTGGGCAGCACGCGCGTAGGCACCTTGCTCGCGGCGGCGCCCATCCGATCGCGCAGCACCTTGGCGACATCGGCGATCCACATGCTGTCCCCGGAAATCGCCAGGAAGCGCTCTCCCTTCGCCGCCGGGGACGTCATGGCCCGCAAGTGCAAATCGGCGACATCACGCACGTCGACGAAACCGCAATTCACTTTCGGGCTGCCGGGTTGCCCGTCCATCAGATTCTTGATCAGGCGAATCGAGTGCGAGTAATCCTTGCCGAGCGCCGGGCCGACGACGGCGACCGGGTTGACGGCGGACAACTCGAGATCACCGCCTTCGCGCGCGATGAAGTTCCACGCGGCGCGCTCCGAGAGCGTTTTCGACTTTTGGTAAAGCCACACGTCACCCGACAGATCGGACCAGTCCGTTTCGTCGAACGGGCGGTTTTTCGGCTTCTTGTGCCCGGCGCAGATGGCGCCGAAGGCCGACGTCAGCACGACGCGCTTCACGCCTGCGGCTCGCGCCGCGCGCAGAACGCGCAGGTTGCCGTCGACCGCCGGCTTGACCCAATCGTCCTCACCGGCCTTTTCGCCGGTCGGTGTGGGCGAAGCGCCATGCAGCACATAGGCGCATCCTTCAGCCGCCTCATGCCAGCCGTCGTCGGACGCCAGATCGGCGGCGACGAACGACAGGCGGTCGCCCGCGTCGACACCGCCGGTCTTCAATTGCTCGCGCACTTCGGCTTCGCGCGAGAGGGAGCGCACGGTGGTCCGCACGCGGTAGCCATCGCCCAGCAGCGCGATGATGCAGTGTTGGGCAATGAAGCCTGTGCCGCCGGTCACCAAAACCAGTTCGTTTTCCATCATGAATCTCTGAAGTCCCTGAAGCGCCGGGGAATCAAGGCGAGAGGGAGGGTTGTTCGCCGACACGTCGCGGCGAGAAAGTGGGATGTCCCAATGTCTGAACATGCGAGAAGATTACGGCCCGGCACTCGGACTGTGAATGCTCTATAGTTCGACTTACTTTCGCAATCGTACGAATATGAGCTCAGACCCTTTCTCCGACATCCTGAAATTCACGAACGCGGAATCCATCGTGACCGGCGGTTTCAACGCAGGCGGACCCTGGGCGCTGCGCTTTCCCGCGCCCGACAAGATCAAGTTCTTTGCCGTGCTCAAAGGCGAGTGCTGGGTCGTGATCGACGGCGTGTCCGAGCCGACACACTTCCGAACCGGCGACGTGGGACTGCTGACGGCCAAGCGCTCGTTCGTGCTGGCGGGCGATCTGGAGACGACGCCGGTCGATGCGATGAGCGTCTTTACCGGCGCGCGCAGTGGCATCACGACACTTGGCGACGGCAAGGACTTCTCGCAGCTAGGCGGACACGTGCTGCTGGATCCGACGAGTGGCCGCCTGCTGGCGGACGTCCTGCCGCCGTGGATTCACGTGCCCGCGGCGTCGCCTCAGGCGACGAGCTTCCGGTGGCTGCTCACGCAATTGGTCGAGGAACGGGCGAACGATCTGCCCGGCGCCTCGCTCGTGGCGGGGCAACTGGCGCAAATGCTCTTCATCCAGATTCTGCGGGCGCATCTCGAGACGTCGAGCCCGATGCCCGCAGGGTGGCTGCGCGCACTGGCGAATCCCCGCCTCGCGCCGGCGTTGCGCCTCATGCACGACGATCCGGCGCGTGACTGGCATCTCGAAGACCTGGCGCAGGCTTGTGCCATGTCGCGCACCACGTTCGCGTTCCACTTCAAGAAGATTGCGGGCGTCGCGCCCCTCACCTATCTCACCGAATGGCGCATGCGGCTTGCCGAGAAGACGTTGCGCGAAGGCAAGACACCGGTGGCAACGCTCGCCCAATCGCTGGGGTACGCCTCGGAAAGCGCCTTCAGCAATGCGTTCAAGCGGGTCACCGGGAGCTCGCCGAAAGCGTTCAGAAATGCGGGCGCATGAAGTCCGCATGCAAGGCCGGATGCAGGCCGTATAAAGCCTCCCTCACGTGCCTCGGTAGTCAATGACCGGCGCCGGCGCACTTACGTCGCGACGCACGCCCGCCAGCACACGGCCGATCGCGATGGCGATCGCGGCAACCACGAGTCCCATGATGACGTCCCAGACGTAATGTCCGCCGTGCGTCGGCGTGGACACGATCATGAGAGCGTTCCCCCCGAAAACGAAAGGGAACAGGCGCTCGACCTTACGCGTTGCGTAGGTGAACAGCACGCCCAGCACTGCGTGAAACGACGGAAAGGAGATCAGTCCCTGCGCGGTCCAGATCGAGAGCTCCCGCATCTTGCCGGTTCGAAAGGCCATGAAATCCGATACCGTCGAAACGGTATTCGGATCCTGAATGTGAAAATGAACGAAAGCGCTCTCCGCCGGGAACAGCGTTGCAATCAACATCACAATCGCACTGGCCACCATGAATTGCGCAACGAACTCGGCATAACTGGCGATGTTTCGGGTGTAAATAAGCACCAGCGGCAATAACGCCAATTGCGGAAACACCGATTGGTACGCAATGGAAAGCGTGGCATCCAGCCATGGCCGCGCGCGCATCGCGTGATAAAGCGAGGGCCAGTCGATGCCAAGACGCGCGTCGGCAGACACCAGCCAGTTGGCGATATCGGGGGCGGACACGGAGACCGACAGGTATTGAAAAAACATGGCCGCGCCGCTAAAGCACGCCAGCGTCGTCACCCACAGCACGCCAACCCCGGCTTCCCTGTAGGCATCGCCACGCGCCGTCGCCAGCAACCGACGGGAAACCGCTGCAAGCATTAGCATCGACGCCAGCAATACGCCCAGACCGCAGCGCACGATCATCCATTCGATATCACTTCGCAGAACGGACATTCCCGCACGTCCGCCCCACGTAACATCCACAACAATCAACGAAATATTGGCCAGCCACGTGGCCCAATAGAGACGCCAGAGATTGGGGGACATGCATTTCGCTCACTCTTGTTTTATTAGTTAAACGAAACATGACACGCAAACGACGTCTCGAAATATATCTAAGTTTTCAAGATTTTTGTGAATAACCCGATAATTTAGTAGTTAACTTTTAATCACCGTTTAAAAGCGACGCGCACCAACGCATCGAAGACATCGCGGCCGGCGCCGAATGCCGGATCGAATTGCAGCGCATCGCGCGCGCATTTCTCCGTAATTTCCGGCGCAATGGCCAGCGACGGCCCCATCATGCTCGTGGCAAGCTGAATTTCACAGGCGCGATTTAACGTCCAGAGATAAGTGAAGGCTTCGGGAATGCTGCCGCCCCAGGAAAGCAGACCGTGGTTTCTCAGAATGACGGCCTTTTTTCCGTCGATGCTGCGAATCAGCCGTGGCCCCTCCTCCGGGTTGACCGTCACCCCTTCGAAATCGTGATACGCGACACGTGTCTGCAATTGGGCGCTGTAGAAATTATCGCTGCGCAATCCAGCGGCGGAACAGGCCACCGCCACACCCGCCGTCGTATGCGTGTGCATCACGCAGTGCGCTCCGGGCAACCCGTGATGCAATGCGGCATGCACCGTAAAACCGGCCGGATTGATCGGATAGTCGCGATTGCCGAGGATATTGCCGTTGCCATCCACCTTGACGAGATTGAGCGGCGTGACCTCGGAATAATGCAGACCGAACGGATTGATGAGAAAGGCAGGCGGGGTGGCGTCGACCAGACGAAGCGTGATGTGGTTGTAAATCAGCTCCGTCCAGCCGAGATCGTCGAAAACCCGATAACAGGCGGCGAGTTCGCATCGTGCCGCCCATTCGCTATCGCTCATCCCCTCGGGCTGGGTGAAGTCATCAAATACGTGGCATCCGGAAATTGTTGTCATGTTGCGTGTCTCCTCATTACCCGAAAGAGTCTACGCGGCCCGGCGTGTCACATCGCGACTTCTGCTAATCGATTCCTAAAGAACACTTACGAATACCGTCGACATCTCATGCCCCCAACGTCCGATACCAATCGCCGACCCATTGCTCCAGAAAGGCATGAAACCCTGTGGCCGCCGGCGACAATGCCCGCTCTCTGGCGTGATAAAGGCAAATCTGGCGAATCGTCTCCGGCTTTCCGGTGCGGCGCATCACGAGCCCCTGACTGCGTGCGAAGCCCTGCACATAGTCGGGCGCCAGCGTCACGGCAAGCCCGGCGCGGGCCAGACCGAACGCCGTGGTGACGTTCTCGACAATTTCGACGGGCAGCACGCGGTGCCCTTCCGGCTGGTCGCTGAGCATGCGCGTGACGCTGTATTCGTGATCGCGCCCGGTGGCGACGACGGACGTCTCTCGCAGCGCCTCCCACGGCACGATGTCGTAGCGCGCGAGCGCGTGCTGCGGCGAACACCAGACCACCCACGGGCTATCGAACAGGGGCGTCGCGCTCACTCGCTCACCCAGCGGCTGGTTCGGCCCGAGCGCGATGTCGATCTGCCCGTCCGCGACCGATGCCACAAGTTTCTCGACTTCGACGTCCGACGGACGGATCGTCACGTTCGGATGGTGCTGACGGTAAGCGGCAATGGCGTCGGGCAACACGGCGGCGCAGAGCACGAGCGGCGCGCCCACGCGGATCACGCCCGAAGCGCGCTCGCGAATGTGCTTGGCCGACCGTTCGGCAGCATGGAGTTGCGTCATCGCCGCGGCAGCCGCTGGCAGGAAATCCGCACCGGCCACCGTGAGCGACACGCGACGCGTGGTCCGGTCGAAGAGACGGAATCCCACTTCCCGCTCCAGCTCGCCGAGCAACTGGCTCACGGCAGACGGCGTGAGACACACCCGGTCGGCCGCGCGCGCAATGCTCCCGCAGTCCGCAATCGCGAGAAACGTCTCCAGTTGTCGGGCATTCAATCGGCTCAGTGCCATAGCGGTTTGCGGTTCGCGGTTCGATAGTTAAGCGCGCAGCTCGCTCAGGATCTGCTCGGCCAGAAAGTCGCAGGGCGGACGATTGGACGTGGCGCTGCGTGCCAGCACGACTTCCAGGTCATCGAGCGGCGGCAGACCGTCGCTCTGAGAGAGCTGCAAAAGATGCGACGGTACGCTGCATCGCGCCAGTGGCGCAACCGCCAACCCCGCCTCGACCATGCTGATCAAGCCCAGCAGGCTCGGGCTCTCGTAAGACATGCGATACGGGATATTCTCACGCTGGAGTGCGCTGATCGCCCGCGCTCGCGCGTTGCTCCCCGGCGCGAACAACGCCACCGGCAACGGACGCTCCTTCCACACGGGGCGTGTCGACGTACCGACCCACACCATCGGCTCCACGCGAATGAACGTCCCCGTCACGCCTTTCGACTTCGTGAGGCAGGCGAGATCGAGCGTGTTGTCCTTGAGCAGTGGCGCGAGTGCGCTGCTGGGCAGTCCCAACACGCGGATTTCGACACGCGGATGCGCCACCGCGAACTTGCGCAGCACCTGCGGCAGCAGCGTCGAGGCGTAGTCGTCAGGGATGCCGATCGTTACGCGCCCGGTCATCTCCGGGCGCACGATAGACGCCCACGCTTCGGCCCGCATCTCCAGCATCCGCCGCCCGTAATCGAGCAGCGTCTGCCCCTCCGGCGTGATGACCACGTGGCGCGTGCTGCGCACAAACAGCGGCTTGCCGAGGTCGTCTTCGAGCGCCTTGATCTGCATGCTCAGCGCGGAAGGCGAGCGATGCACAACTTCCGCCCCGCGCGCGAACGAGCCGGTCTCGGCGACCGCCACCACCATCTCGAGCACATCGAAATCGAGTCTTTTCATTTACTCAGAAATTCTGATGAATTGACTCAGATTATATTGCTTTACCGACGACAGGTGCCGCCGGATACTGGTGCAAACCTCCGCCACATCGAGCACCAACATGCCTGAGCCCGCCCTGACTTCCGCCGCCAGCGCTTCCTCGTTTTACGCCTTCCTCGCCGTATGCAGCCTGCTCGCCATCACCCCGGGGCCGAACATGGTCTACATCATGTCGCGCTCGATTGCGCAGGGCCGCACGGCGGGTCTCACGTCGTTCGCAGGGGTCATGGTCGGCTACCTGTTCTACATGTTTGCGGCAGCGTTCGGGATCACGGCACTCTTCGTCAAAATGCCTTTCGCGATGCTCGGGCTGAGCATCGCGGGAGCGGCCTATATCGCGTATCTCGCCTGGCAGGCGCTGAAGCCGGGCGGACGGTCGCCGTTCGAAGTGAGAGCGCTCACTTACGAACCGCCCCGTCGGCTGTTCATGATGGGGGCGACGACAAGCCTGCTGAACCCCAAGCTCGCCATGATCTTCCTGACCCTCGTGCCGCAGTTCGCGCGCGATCAGGGCGGCAGCATTCTGGAAACGTCGATGCGCCTCGGGTCGATCATGATTCTGGCGTTCGCGCTGGTGAACGGAACCGTCGCCATCGGCGCGGGCAGCACCGCGAAATTCCTCGCCACCCGCCCTCACCTCATGACGTTGCAACGATGGTTCATGGGGTCGGTGTTGCTGGCGCTTGCGGCGCGCATGGTGGTGGAAGCTTTCGTCTGAACGCGGAAAACGACGGTAGCGTGCGCTTTCAGACGTTCAGACCGGCAGGGCCTGCCACGCCAGACAGGCCTGACACCCCGGCACGTCGTCGATCCACAGGAAGTTCAACTGCCCGGCGGCCTGAAAGCGCGAGGCATCAGCGACGATGGGGCGTTGCACGGCAAGATGGCCGACATCGACTCGCAGGCACAACAACCCCTCGGTAATCCCCAGGCCAATCGTTTTCAGAATGGCCTCCTTGGCGGTCCAGCACCGAAGGAAGGCGTCGCACCGGGCCGGTGAAGGCAGCGAGTCGATGACGGCACGTTCCTGCGCCGTGCACACGAGCGGCGCAAGCGCCTGCCAATCGAGCGCACGCTGCTTCACCTCAAGGTCGATACCGACGCTGCACGTTCGGGAAATGGCGATCAGCGCATCGCCTCCCGTATGGGAAACGTTGAAAGACAGGCCGGCACCGGGTTCCGCGCCCGCCGGCGCCAGTTCCGGGCGGCCGAATTCGCCCTGCGTGAAGCCAATCGACTCGGGTGGTATTCCCGTGTACTTGCTCAACAGCACCCGCAGCGCCGAGCGGGTTTTCGCGAAGCGCTCCCGGTCAACGTCGTAGCGAAACCGTCGCGCGCGCGCCAGTTCATCGGCATCGAGATAACGGTAGATGTCCGGCGTCGCGTCAGCCGCCTCCCTCGCCTGAGCCGCCGGCGCGCCGCCCAGCGGTACATGCCAGACGTCGACGTCCGCAGGCCACCTGCCAGCGCCATGCAGCTGTCGTGCAGGCGCCGTCATGCGGCGACCTCAGTCCTGTTTCCAGCCGCGCCGACACGATCATGAAACATCATGTAAATGAGAATCATTTTGATTTTTGAGAAAAAATCGCCGATCATTGGGATTCAGAAAACTGGAGGAATTCCCGATGGGTTCGAACACTGATTTTGTCGCTCCTGCCAACGCTACGCGCCAGCTCGCGCTGGACGCCCTGCTCAGTCGCCAGTCGCACTGGCCGCTCGTCGAGCCCGCGCCGGGCGACGCCGAACTCAATCTTGCCTTCGACGCCGCCTTGCGTGCACCGGATCATGGTCGTCTGCGCCCGTGGCGCTTCGTGGTGATCCGCGACGAGGCGCGCGACGAACTGGGTCAGGTGCTCGTGGAGATCGCCGCCAAACGTGCCCCCGATCAGCCGGCAGAGACGCACGAACAACGGCGCCAGAAGGCGTTCGCGGCACCGGTCATCGTCGTCATCGCGGCGTCGGTCTCGACCAAGACCAGCGTGCCGGAAGGCGAGCAACTGCTGTCCGTGGGCGCTGCCACCATGAACGTGCTCAATGCGCTGCATATTCTCGGCTACGGCGGCTTCTGGGCCACGGGGCCCGATGCTTACGACCGCGATCTGCACGAAGCGCTGGATTTCGAACCGCATGAGCGCATTCTCGGGTTCCTGTTCGTCGGCACGCCGCCGGAAAATACCGAAGTCTCGCCTCGCGCCGAACGCGGCGACCACGTGCGTGAGTGGCTCGGCCGTTCCAGCATCTGACACGGCAGCGGACTCTCGCGCCACCGCCCTCACCCACAGGTTCGACCTGACCGGGGTCGCCGATTCGGCGGCCCCTTTTTCATACCATCGCCCCAGCGCGGTTCACTCCACTGAAGCACTCACCGGCGCATCCACATTCGGCTCGTAGGCGAACGTACTGCCGTCGGCTTCCTCGACGATGCGCCCCTGATGCAGACGCACCACGCGATCGGCCAGACCGAAATACCGATCGTCGTGCGAGATGACGATCAGCGTTTTGCCCTGACGCTTGAAGTCCGGCAGCATCTCCTGATAGAAGTAGCGGCGGAACGTCGGGTCCTGATCTGCCGCCCATTCGTCGAGCACCATCCACGGACGGTTTTCCAGGTACGCATGCACCAGCGCCAGCCGCTTGCGCTGCCCGGCCGACAGATCGATGGTGGAGAACGCCCGGTCGACGATGCTCACCTTGTGCGCCAACCCGAGTTGCTCCAGATAGGCCTGCGCATGCGCCAGCGTTTGCGGATCGCTCGCCACGAGATCGTCGAACAGATGATAGTCGGAGAACACCGCCGAGAACTGCTGACGAAAATCGTCAAGCCGCTCGGCCGGCACCGGCTTGCCGTCGACGAGCAACTCGCCGTCTCCCGGGCTATAGAGCGAGAGCAGTGTCTTGATCAGCGTGGTCTTGCCGCAACCGTTCTCGCCCACGATAAACAGCGTTTCGCCGCGACGGATCTCGAGATCGATCGGCCCGAGCTGAAACTGCGTGCTGTCGCCCACGGCAGGAAACACGTGCGTCGCCTTTTTCAGCGCGAGCGTCTGCATCGTGGGAAAGGCCGGTTCGCCGGGCGCCGGGCCGTCGATCAGACGCGGTTCCTGATTGCGGAACTGACTCGTGAGTTCGGCAATGCGCTGGAACGAGACACGCGCCTGAATCAAGGTCGGCAGGCCGCCGGCAATCATCTCGATGGGCCCGCGAATGTAGAGCAGCACGATCACGAAGCCGCTGACGGCGCGCGAATCCACGCCAAGGCTCGACTGCAACAGAAGAATCAACCCGATCACGACGAAGAACAGCATGCTGCCCATCGCGTTGGCCGCGTAGTAAAGACGCATGGCGCGGCTCTTGAGCTCGCTGATCAGATCGGCGGCGCCCGAGAGTTGCTCGCCGTACACGCGTTGACGACGGGCGCGGTTCAGGCGCAATTCTTTGGCACCTTCGGTAATCGCGCGGTACTGCTTCTGAAGGTCGTCCTGTGCGCCGCGCACCCCCTGATAGTGGAAATCCCAACGCAGCGACGCGTAGTGATTGATCCCCAGACCGATCAGGATGGCGGCCAGCGCGAAGAGGAACAACAGCGGCGAGAGCACCAGCATATAGACCACGCATCCGAGCGCGATCGCCACGGCCACCATGAAGCCGGGGAAGTTGAAGGTCACGGCGCTGACGGTGTCGACGTCGCTGTTGAGCGTGGCGAGCAACCGGTGCACGCGATAGCGCTCGACTTCGGCGATAGGCGCGCAGACGATACGCGCCGAGATGTCCTTGCGCAGCGCCGCAATGATCTTCTGGCCGATCACGCTGTTGCCCACGCCGGAAATCGCATTGCCGGCAAGGGTGACCGCGCAAAGCACGACGAACGTCACGACCGTCTTGCCGGTGATGCCGTCGGGCGCATGCAGGCCGTCGTTAATCGTCGCGAGCAGCCACGCCGTGGTGAGACCTGCGACCACGCCCATGACCGTAGAAAACAGGCTCATCGGGAGGAAGGGCCGGAACAGCCGGAACAGCTCGTGCCCGATGCGCGTCTTGTCAGGCGATTGACCAGTGGAACGGTCGGTCATGGCAATTTTCCCCAATCGTGAAACTTAACGGACGACGCAAACCGGCTCACCGGTTTGCGGATGCGACATCACCACCATGGCGATGTCGTAGATCTCTTCCAGACGCTCACTCGTCATCAGGTCGGCCGGCGTGCCCCGGGCACACAGACGCCCGCCGCGCAACGCCACGATCTCGTCGCAAAACCGTGCGGCCATGTTGATGTCGTGAAGCACCACCACCACACCCAGCCCACGTGTGCGTGAGAGCGACTGCACGAGCGAGAGCACTTCCACCTGATGCGCGACGTCGAGCGCGGCAATGGGTTCGTCGAGCAGGAGGCAGTCGGCATCCTGCGCGACGAGCATCGCCAGCCACACGCGCTGACGCTCGCCGCCTGAGAGCGTATCGACCAGCCGGTCGGCGAATCGCGCGACGCCGGTCAGCTCCATCGCCTCGTCGACCCGCGCCAGATCCTGCGCGGAAAAACGACCCAGCGGCCCATGCCACGGATACCGACCGAAGCGCACCAGTTCCCGCACCCGCAGACCGGCCGCAGGCGGCGTGTGCTGCGGCAGATAGGCAATCTTGCGTGCCAGCGCCCGGCCCTGCCAGTCGTCCAGCCGCTTGTTTTCGAAGCGAATCTCTCCCCCGGCGGGCGCCTGCTGACGGGCGAGCAGCTTGATCAGCGTCGATTTGCCCGACCCGTTGTGCCCGATCAGCCCGATCACGCGGCGTGGTGCAAGCGTGAGCGTGAGCGGTTGCAACAAGGTGCGGTCTCCGACCTTGAACGACGCGTCGCGCAGGTCGTACATCGGCGAGGGCACATCGTGGGCGGCATGCGCTGCGTGCGGATCAGTCCCGGTTCCGGCCGCCGCCGAAGGCGTGGCGGCGAATTCTGTGTCTTCCATCATCGTGTCACTCGGTCTTGCTGTGTGTTGTGTCATCGCTGTCGCTCCGGCCTGTCAGGTCATGTCAGGTCCGATCGCGCCAGATCAGCATCAGGAAATACGGGCCGCCGACGAACGTCGCCAGCAGCCCCGCCGGCATCTGGTCGGGGAATAGCGCATTGCGCCCGATCCAGTCCGCCAGCACCAGCATGGCCGCGCCCACGAAGGCACCGCCGAAAATCTGCGACACCGGGCGTTGCAGGCCCAGCATTCGTGCGATGTGCGGCCCCATCAGGCCGACGAACGAAATCGGGCCGATGATGAGCGTGGCCGCAGCGCTGAGCACGGCGGCGGCGAGCAGCAGCCCGAAGCGGGCACGTCCGACGTTCACGCCGACCGACCGGGCGACGGCCTCGCCCAGCGGCAGGATGTCGAGCGCACGTGCGGCGAAGAGCACCAGCGGCAACAGCACCACCGCGATCATCAACGCCACGCTCGCCTGCGTCACCCCGACCCCGTAGGTTGACCCCGCCATCCACGCCAGCAGCATGGCCATGCGCGGGTCGCCGCTGGCCATCATCAACGACGCGAGGCCGCTGAACACGGTGCTGATACCGATGCCGGTGAGAATCAGGCGCTCCGGCGAGAAGCCGCTACGGCGCGCGAGCAGGAACATCGCGCCGAGCGCGAGAAACGACCCGGCCGAGGCGGCCGCAAGCTGCATGGTCTGCGACGGCGAATTCACCGCGAACAGCAGCACGATCAATCCGAGCGACGCGCCCGACGAGATCCCCAGCACTTCCGGACTCGCCATCGGATTGGCCGTCAGACGCTGAATCAGAATGCCTGCGACCGAGAGCATGGCCCCCGCCGCCAGCGCACCGACCACACGCGGCACCCGCAGCGACGTCAATTGGCCAAGCGATGCAAACGTATCCACCCGCCATCCCGACAGCCCTTGCGAGACGAGCACGGCAGCCACCGTCATGGCGACGAGCACGACGAGCGCACCGATGACCACGACCCAGAGATTGCGCGGCTCGCGCTGCACGATCGGCCCTTCGGGTCGATGCACATGCGCGCTGTCGTGCAACTGGGGCAGCAGCCACAGCAGCAGGGGCGCCCCGAGCAGCGCCGTCGCGATCCCCGTGGGAATCTCCGGAATCCACTGACCGAGCCACTGCACCAGTTGATCCGCCAGCCACAGCAGCAATGCGCCAATGATCGCGCCCCAGGTCAGGCGCCGGCCGAGCGTGCGCGCGCCGACCAGACGCGCGAGCGCAGGCCCGGCCAGTCCCACGAAGCCGATCACGCCCAGTGCGCTGACGATCCACGCGCACAACAATGTGCCGACGAAAAGCGCGCACAGACGCAACCCGCGCAGCGATACCCCGAGGGCACGCGAGGCCTCGTCCCCCACGGACATGACCGTGAGCGGGCGCACCAGCAACGCCGTCGCCACCGCACCTAGCGCAATGCGTGGCAGCAACTGCTGCGCGATCGTCCAGCTATTCTGGTTGAGCGCGCCGGATTGCCAGACGAACACACCGAGCAATCCTTCGTGGAAGAACAACGACAGGACCGAGCCGATGGACCCCGCGCAAAGCGTGACGACCAGCCCGCACAGAATCAGCACCAGCGGCGAGAGCGAGTGCGCCCACGCGATGACGAACACCAACGTGAATGCGGCGACGGCACCGCCGAGTGCGACAGCGTCGCGATGCTCGATGAGCAGCGACGGCATCCACAGTGTCGTGAGCGTCATCGCCAGATTGGCACCGGCGGCCACGCCCAGCGTCGTGGGTTCGGCGAGCGGATTGCGCAGGACATGCTGAAACAGCCCGCCCGCCAGCGACAACGCCACGCCCGCCAGCAGCGAGACCGCCAGACGCGGCGCAAACGAATACTCGATCACCACGCGCTTCATGTCGTCGGGATCGGCGGCGGGCAGCAGGCCGCGCCAGCCCGTGGCAGGCAGCGCATTGTGCAGATTGAGCCACGTGAGTCCGAGCGCCAGCACGAACAGGAGGAGAACGAACGACAACGGCGACGTCTCGCGCGGCGGCATCGGCGTCGGAATGACCGCGCTAGACATGGCGAAAATCCTCACGGCGAACGAGTCCGTCGAGCCCGCTCAGCAGCGTCATGGCAGAAGGATACGAATTGAAAAGATCGATGAGCGGAATCCGGTAGACACGCCCCGCACGGACGGAAGCGAGCCGGTTCCAGAATGGGCTGACGGCGAGCTGACGCAGCGCGGCCGTCGTCGATGCACCGAAGTCGACGACCACGATGTCGGCATCCGGCGCTTCGGCCAGCAATTCCACGCCGCCGACGCTGAATCCATACTCGTTGGTGCTGCGCGTCCAGGCATTGCGAAGCCCCACACGCGTCATGACGTCCCACATGATGCTGTTGCAGCCATACGCGACCATGGAGCGTCCGCCGTCGTTGAGTGTGACGAGATACGTCTGACGTTGCGGGGGACGGCCGCTTTGCGCGAGCGTGTGGGCGACCTCGGCCATGCGTGCTTCGACCTGCCCGATATAGGCAGCGGCCTGCGCTTCACGACCGGTCAGGCGCGCCAGCGTGCGCAGACCGTCGGCCGCCCGGTCGAGCGCGCCGATCTGGCCGGTGAAGATATCCAGATGGGTGACCGGGGCGACCACGCTCATGCGCTCACGGGCAATTTGCGGCGTGGTGACGGTCACGCACCAGTTGATGCCCAGCTCGATCATCAGTTCGAGATTCGGCTCGATGGGGTCGCCGCTGTTGACGATATTCATGCCCGGCGGCATGCGAGGCTCAGCGCCCATCGAGTCGTAGAAAGCGCGATCGGCACCGGCAATGGGTTCGACGCCGAGGGCGAGCAGCGACGACACCGCGCCGCGATCGGGCGCAAGAATGCGCAGCGCGGACCCCGTCGGCGGGCGTCCGGCCGCCTGGACCAGAGAACCGGCCCCCGCCAGCATGGCGGCGGCACCGGCACAAAAACTACGACGTTTCATGCAACTTTCCGAGGGTTCTCGCCCGCGCGTCGCCGGTGTCGGCGCACGCGAGCGGTAAGGTCGTCAGGGAGATCGGCGCGACACCGCCAGCGCCGGCGCATCGCCCTTTTGCCACATCGCGAGCCAGCGCTCACGTTGTTGCGCGGTAGCTTGCGGCGCGAGCGCCAGAGAGACGACCGGCGCACCAAAGCTGTCGAACCACGTGATGTCTTCCGACTTACGGTTCGCTTCGTCCTGCGCACTGATGTCGGCGCACTGCGCGGCGATACCGGATGCCCGCACATGCAGGGTGAAGTGACGGATCTGCACGCTGAGCCATCCGCCGCCGATATTCTCGATCTTCTCGATGCGCCCGTCCTGCGCCAGCGACGCTGCGCCGTTGTTCACGCCAAGGCGCACCGGCCAGCCGTTCGTTCGGGCGGCGTCCAATGCGTCGGCCAGCGCCATGCGGGCACGGCGACCGTCATCGCTAGCCAGCGCACAGGGGCCTTGCGTTACCGGCACCTGCGCAGCCACGGGCTTGGGCGTCGCCCCCTTTATCGAAGCGATGTCCTGCGGCCCAGCGCGATAAGACGCGACAAATGCATCGTAGTCCATCACGTGCGCCGCCGGTTTCGAGTCCAGGACCGTCATCTTAGCGATATTCCGACCCTGTGCGTCGAAGAACTGCAACTGGCGATACGGTTCGCGCTTCGGGCCGTAGTACCGGGTGACCGCATACGCGGACTGCCAGCGCGAAACGTCCAGTGTCATTCCCAGCGCCGGAGTCGTGTGGCCGTTCGCATCGAAGAGCGGTTTGGACGACCGCACGATTTTTTCGCCGATGCCCTGCTCTGTTCGCACCATCACCTCGATACCTCCCAACCGGTGAAGGTTGGCAAGCATCGCCGGGAAGGCCTCGCGCCCCATGCGCAGCGGCACGATCACGCTGCCCAGCTCCGAAGCCACGAGCGCCGCCTCGGACGTCCCCAGCAGTTCGCTGGCTTCGCGTGCCGGAATGCCTTGTGACGCCAACGCCTGCCACCGTGCCGGGAGCGTCGCCGAAGCGCCGACATCGGACAGCACGAACGGCGTCGGATGTTCGCTGTCGAGCCATGCGCCGCCACTATCCGGCTTCGCTGACGTTGCCGAGGTGACGGCATCGAGCGGACGCGCCACCCATGCCTGCTTGCTGTAGCGCAGCGTGCCGTCGGCAAAATGCGGCGACGCCGGATCGTCGGCCTGCGAACCGGCCATGAGCGTACGTGCGTCGACGGGGCCGCCGTTCGCCCCGAACGTCACGATCTGCATGTAGCTGTTCGAGAACGCGTGGGCGTCGATCTTCAATGCGCCGTCCTCGATGCGGGCGTCGCTATTGCAACCCGAGGTGAAGTAGCCTTCGTCGTCGCATCCGCCGAACCACGGGATTCTGACGCCATTACGCGTGGCGTACATGGCCGAGCCCGTTTCGACGTCCGGCGTAAATCCACCTTCACGCAGGCGCAGCACGGCGACACCGAGCCCATTGGCGAGCGTCTTGCCGTCGAGCTTCAGCGTCGCAGGCGTGTCCAGCGGACGTTGCGGATCGAACGGCACGGCAAAGCGCTTGTCTTCCGGCACCGCCTTGATCTGTGCCCACCAGGCGTTCCACAGCACCGCCCCCTGCGCGAAGGGTCCGCCCTTGTCGTCCCATTTCTTCAACACCGCGCATGCCGGTGCTATGTCGACGTCGCGCGGCGCGGCCGTCTTGCCCGGCTGATTGCCCTGCGGGTCGCCGGAAGGCTCGACCGTCACGATCTGCCGACGGCCGTCGGCACGACAGGCGCTCGCCAGTGCCTGCGACTTGAACAGCAATGCGGACATCGCTCTGGCATCGAGCGCCGCGCGCGCGACCGTGTCGACGCTCGCGCCCGGCGCACCGAGGCCGTCGCTGCCCTGCATGCGCTGCTCGGCAATGCGAAAGCCCAGACGCGGCCGCAACCCCATCTCCGTGCGCTCCTGCCCCGTCACCGCGGCGAAGCCGGTGAGCGGTTGCGCCGGATTGACGATCCAGTGCGTGTTGTTCATGTTCGCGACGTAATCGTTGCGGAACATCTGCGGCATGGCATCGGCGGGCAACGCGCCGGCCTGTGCCGCGCCGGGACTGGTTTGCCAGTCGCACGTCGAGCGTGAGCCGTCGAGGAAGGGCACGCCCGGCACCTGCGAGGCGAGTGCCTTGCCCAGCGGCGGCGTGCATCGGGCGGCCAGCGAGTCCGGCACGTTGGGCATGGCGCCCACGTCGCCGAACCACACGCGCGGATCGTCGCGACCGATCGCGACCGTGTTCACCCAGGGGGTCGCCGCCTCGCGGCGCGCGATGCCGACGAATTCATCCAGTGACGATGCGCGGCCCCACGCGAGGAAGTTCGCGAAGACCCGGTAGTTGTCGGCGTTGATGTCCCGGATCACGAACGCCTGCCCCGGCTTGCCCGGTGCCGTGGCACGCCATTGCAACGCGGGCGAGAGCGACGCGAGATTCACGACCGGCCCCAGCGCCGTGCGATACAGCGTGCGGGTATGCGGGCGCACCGTGCCGTCGCTCTCGCGCACGGGCACCGTAACGACGATGGGCGTCATGGCCACCGGCTTGCCGTCGACCAGATACGTGGTATCGCTTTCGGGCGCGAGGGACAACTGAAACAGACCGAATCGGCGCGCCGCCGACACGGTGTGCGTCCACGCGACATTGTGGTTGAAGCCGATCATGACGACCGGCACGCCGAGGAACGACACACCACTGACGTCGAGCTGGCCGGGTAACGTCAGGCGCATCTGATAGAAGCGGTCAGGTCCTTCGAGAAACCAGTGCGGATTGCCGAGCAACACCGACGTGCCGCCTTGACCGGAAGCCCCGCGAGCGCTGCCTTGTGCACCGAACGCCAGTGCGTTGCTGCCGATGCCCCGCCCGCCGCCCACGTCGAATGCGCCGGTGCGCAACGCAAGCTTGTCTGTCGACGCCGCACCGCCCTGTGATTGCGATGTCGCGGGCGAAGCACCGGGCGGTTTTGCGCTCACGACACGTCCGGCGAAGCGGGCCATGCCCCCGGCAAGGTTCGCTGCGAAAAGACGCCGATAGACGTCTTCCGGCGAGATCGTCGTCACCCACGGTGCGTTACGGCACGCGGCATGCACCGGATCGACACCGCTCGCCCCGCCGCGTTGCCAGTCGTTCAGGTAGCGGTTGTAACCGGCAGCGAACCCGTCGACCAACGCACGAAACTGCGGCGTCTGGGCGTCACGATAGGCTTGCAGCCGAGCGTCGTCAGCGACGAAGCGGAAGAAAAAGTCGGAATCGAGATTGTCCAGTTCGCCGAGCGTGCTGGCCGTCGGCTGCTGGCCCTGCGCGCCGAAGTAGCGCGAGCGCTCGCCACGGTACGTGACAAACGCCTGCGCCATGGTGCACAGATCGTCCTGCGCCTGCACGTACGCGGCGCCCCAGCCGAGGCTGCCCCAGTCGTTGGCGACCACATGCGGCACGCCGTCGGCGGTCCGTTCGATTCGGGCGCGATAGGACTGCGCGCTGTCCTCGCTGGCGCTGCCGGGCGAGTGCGACGCATCCGTCGCACAAGCGCCGAGTATCGCCAGACACAAGGCGCCGGACACTGAGAGGGTGAGGAATTTACGAGGGTTCACGGTACGTGAAATACGAAGTGTCATGAGTCGTCACCCTGCCGGGTGTCTTCGGCGCCAGCGATATCATCCGGTTCGCGCAGCGCGCTGAGGGCACGATGCAGCGCCGCCATGAAATCCGGATGACGCACGATGCCGGTGTGATCCGTGTCGAAGCTCTCGACCGCGACACTGCCCGCATGCGCACGCCATGCCCGGGTCGCGGCAATGGCATCGAGTGCCACGGTCGTATCGCCGTCGCGACGGGCCAGCCACAGGTGCATCGACACCGGCAACAGGTCCGCGTCGCCCGCGTTGGACGACACGGCGTCGAAGTGCTTGCCGATACGCAGCGCGGTCGCAAGCCACTGCCGCCCGTCGTCGCCCTCGGGGATCACCCCCTGCCAGCGCCCGGCATCGGCCTGCATCGCGGCTTGCAGAAGGTCGATTTCCGCGTCGGAAACGGCCATCGCCTGCGCAATATCCGGCGCACCGTCGCGGGTCCCGTCATCCGGTGCGGCACGCTCGGGCGCGGCACCATCCACGCTGCCGAGGAAGTCGACGACGTCGCCGTCTGCCACGAGCACCCCGGCGACATGACGGGCCATTGCCGCGCCGCTCGACCAGCCCAGCAGGCGATAAGGCCCTCGCGGCTGAACACGACGGATCGCCGCCGCATAGTCGCGAGCCATCGCGTCGAGCGACGTCGGCGCCCAGTCACCATCCGTGTACATCGGCGACTGCACGCCATGAACCTGCGCCACATCCTCCAACGCACTCGCCAGTGCACGGTACTCGCCAACAAGACCGTAGCCGGGATGGATCGCAAACAGTTGCCGTGCCGCCGTGGCCCCGCCAAGCGTGATGATGTTGGCCGGACGCCCCTGCGACGCCTCGTCCAGCCATGTCGCCAGACCGGCCACCGTCGGATGCGAGAACAGGCCTTCCAGCGAGAAATGCGTCACGCCGCTGCGCTGGGCACGCGCCGCCACCCTGAGCGCCGCGAGCGAATCGCCGCCGATGGCAAAGAAATTGTCATGACGGCCGAAGCCATCGCGACCCAGCGTGTCGCGCCAGATGTCGAACAGCAGCGCTTCGGTCCGTGTCGCAGGCCCCTGCGCGGCGTCTCCCGGCGTCGGCGCGGACGGCTCGGGCAACGCCGCACGGTTGAGCTTGCCATTGGGCATGAGCGGCAGCGCATCGAGCTGCACGAAGGCGCCCGGGATCATGAACGCGGGCAAGCGTGTCTGCAACGCATCGCGAAGGTGGCTGGCGTCGATCAGCGTCGCGTCGCCCGTGACGTAACCGACGAGTTGTCGGTCGTCGCCCTGCCCGCGCAGCTCGGCCACCGCCTCACGCACACCGGGAACGCTTCGCAACGCCGATTCGACTTCGCCCAATTCGATACGGAAGCCGCGCAGCTTGACCTGCTGGTCCATCCGACCGAGGAAGTCGATGGTGCCGTCCGGGCGCTTGCGGCAAAGGTCGCCGGATCGGTACATGCGACCGCCGTCATTGCGGTGCGGATCGGGCACGAACTTCTCCGCCGTCAGGGCTGCGCGGCCAAGGTAGCCGCGCGCCAGCGTTTCGCCGCCGATGCACAGTTCGCCAAGCGCCCCGACCGGCAAGACATTGCCAGCGTCGTCGCACACATAGACGTCACGCGACGGATACGGCCCGCCGATGGACACGATGGGCTGGGCGCAATCGGCGTCCTGCGTCGGACGATACATGCAGGCGACGGTGGTCTCCGTCGGCCCATAGAGATTGTCCAGACGAATGTGAGCGAGCGGCCCGCTGCGCCATTGCCGCAAGGCGTCGCCGGGCAAGCCTTCGCCGCCGACCGTGATCTGCCGCAGCGCGAGCGACGCCGGTTCCGGCGGCTCGTGCAGCCATTGTTGCCAGTACGCGGTCGGAATCCGCGCGAACGTCACCTGCTCCGCGACCAGTTGACGGTTGGTCGTCGCCAGATCCCACGCCTTCGCACCCCGCATTTCGATGCTGCCGCCCTGCATGAGCGACGGCAGCATTTCGTGCAGCGCCACGTCGAAGTTGATCGTCGACGACTGCAACTGCCGATCGGACGCCGAGATGCCATACGTCGCGATGAAGTCGTTCAGATGCAGCGCGAGACTACGATGGCTCACCGCGACGCCCTTCGGGCGGCCCGTCGAACCGGAGGTGTAGATGACGTAGGCGAGTTGGTCGCCATGAACATCGGCATCGGCAGGCGCGTCGCTGGTGGTCCCGGCCGCTTGCCCCTCAGCCGCCGGGCGAAGCATGTCGATGTCGATGGCCTCGCGTTGCGCGAACAATCCCGTCAGCGCCTCACACGTCGTGGCGTCGGTCAACAGACGCGTCACGCCAGCATCTTCCATCATGTAGGCCAGGCGATCGGCCGGATACTCGGGATCGAGCGGCACGAACGCCGCACCGGCACGCAACACGCCGATCAGTGCGGGGACCAGTGCGACGGAACGGCGCAGACAGAGACCCACTCGCTCCTCCGGCCGCACCCCTGACGCCCTGAGCGCTGCCGCAACACGCCCCGACCATGCGTCGAGTTCGGCGTACGTCAGTTGATCGCCTTCGCAGTGCACCGCGCGCTGGACGCCATGCGTCCGGGCCGATGCGATCAGCGTCTGTGCCACCGGCTGCCACGGCTTGGTCGTCGCGCTGCCGCTGCCCGGCACCGCATTGACGTCGGCCGGAGCGTCGACGAGGCGAACGTCCCCAAGCGCCACGTCGGGCGGCGCGGCCATCGCTTCATCGCGCACCAGACGATCGATCACCTGGCGGTAGCGGGCAAGCATCGCTTCGATGGCATCGCGCTCGAAGATATCGCAGGCGTACGTCAGCGACAGCCCGAACGCGTCGTCGTCGAACACGTTGAGTACGAGGTCGAACCGCGCGGTGGCGGCCTCGCTGGCCAACAGTCCAAACTGCACGCCAGGGAGTGCCGTCGGCTTGTCCGGCCGCACGCCGTAGTTGAACATCACCTGGAACAGCGGCGTGTGGCTCAGGCTGCGCGGCACCTTCAGCGCATCGACGACGCGGGCGAACGGCACATCCTGATTCGCCTGGGCTTCGATCATGCGCTCGCGGGTGTGCGCCAGCAGGTCGCCGAGCGTCTGCAAACCATCAAACTCCGCGCGGATGACAAGCGTATTGACAAAGAAGCCGACGAGATCGTCCGTGGACGGATGCACGCGACCGGCGACCGGCACGCCCACGCGAACGTCCTTCTGCGCGGCATATCGGGACAGCGTGAGTTGCCAGGCGCTGAGCAGGACGGTGAACGGCGTCGTGCCGTAACGACGGGCAAGTGCGCGCACGCCGTGGCTAGTGGCGTCGGGCAGCTCGGCGGTAATCCGCGCACCGAGATCCGCGCGCAGCCCGGTGCGCTTGCGGGCGACAGGCAATTCCAGCACCGGATGCTCGTCGCCGAGTCGGGCGTGCCAGTAGGCCAGTTGCGACGCTTCACGCGCCTCGTCGAGCCATTCGCGGTGCCATTCGGCGAAGTCTCCGTAATCGGCCTTGAGCGGTGCGAACGCCGGGGCGTCGCCCGCCAGCCGTGCCGTGTAGGCCGTTCCGAAATCGTGGGCAAGCACGCCGACCGACCATTCGTCGGCCACGATGTGATGCGTCGCGAAGTGCAGGACGTGCGACGTCGGGCTGACCCGCAATAGCGTCACGCGCAGGATCGGGCCGTGCACGAGATCGATCGGCGCAGACGACAACGAACGCAGACGTGCCTGCAAGGCTGCGCCCTTGTCGTCGCCGTCCCTATCCTCGACATCCTCGACCGACCAACCAAACGCGTCGGGGGCGTCGATCATCTGCCACGGCGTGTCGTCGATGGACGCAAAGCGGCTATGCAGCACCTCGTGTCGGGCCACGACATCGGCCACCGCGAGCTGCAATGCTTGCGGATCGAGTTGTCCGTCGAGGCGGAATGCGCCCGTCATGTGATACGCGGCGCTCGTCGGGTCCATCTGCCAGAGGAACCAGAGGCGCGCCTGACCGTGCGTGAGCCGTGCGCGACGCGCGTCCTCACGCCGGGGAATCGGTGCGATAACGCTGGCGTGCTGCGGCGCGTTCGACACCATGCACTGTGCAAGCGCCGACAGCGTGGCCGCGGCGAACACGTCGCGCAAGGCGAGCGCCTTGCCGTGCTTCGTCGCCAACTGCGAGACGATCTGCATCGCCTGCAACGAATGCCCGCCCAGCGCGAAGAAATTGTCGTCCCGGCTGACGGACTCGACACCCAGCACGTCACGCCAGACCTCGGCGAGCATCGCTTCGTCGCCCGCTTCAGGCGCAACGAAGTGTCGCGGGGCAACGTCCGGGGCCGGCAACGCCTTACGGTCGATCTTGCCGTTCGGTGTGAGCGGCAGCGCAGGCAACACAAGGATGACCGCCGGGACCATGTAGTCGGGCAACTGCGTGGCCAGTTCGCTGCGCAGCGCATCCGCGTCAGGGGCATCGGCCGGACTGACCGGGCTGACATACCCCACCAGTTGCGTGCCGGATGCCCCCTCATGGGCCACCACGACAGCGGCGCCGACACCCGTCGACCCCGCCAGCCGGGCCTCGATCTCGCCGAGTTCGATCCGGTGTCCGCGAATCTTGACCTGATGGTCCGTACGACCAAGGAATTCGAGCGTACCGTCGTGTTTCCACCGGGCCAGATCGCCCGTGCGGTACAGGCGCTGACCTTGCGACGAGAACGGATCGGGAACGAAGCGCTCGGCGCTCAGGTCGGCACGCCCGAAGTAACCGCGCGCCAGACCGCTGCCCCCGAGGTACAACTCCCCGGCCACGCCCGGCGGCACCGGCGCAAGCCGGGTGTCCAGCACGCGGGCCTGCGTGCCCGCGATGACCTGCCCCAGCACCGGCTTGCCGACGACGCGCCCCAACATCGACCAGATCGTCGTCTCGGTCGGCCCGTACAGGTTCCAGAGTTCACAGCCGCGCGCGCGCAGCGCGTCGGCCAGATCCGGCGGCAGCGCTTCACCGCCGCACAGTGCCCGCAACGCCGGCCACGGTTGCCCGGACGCCAGCAGCATGCGCCACGTGGCGGGTGTCGATTGCAGGACGGTCGCCTCGCTCGTGCGCAGCAATTCCGCCAGCGCGAAGCCGTCGCGCGCCGTGTCTCGCGAGGCCACGATCACCTGCGCGCCCAGCGTGAGCGGCAAGAAGAGTTCCAGCGCGGCAATGTCGAACGACAACGACGTGACGGCAACCCATCGATCGCTCGCCGCCAGTCCCGGACGCCGGGCGAGCCCCGAAAGGAAGTTCGACAGGCCGCCGTGGCGCACCATCACGCCCTTGGGCTTGCCGGTCGAGCCGGAGGTGTAGATCACGTAAGCCAGGTGTTCCGGGCCGACGGGCACGTTCGGTGCCTCGTCGAGGCCGCCGGGATCGCGCCCCGAGACCCCGACGTCGAAACGATCCAGTAGCAGACACGTCGACCCTGCGGGCAACGGCAACGTGGCCTGAAGCGACGACTGCGTGATGAGGCGCGTCACGCCGCTGTGTTCCAGCATGTATTGCAGACGCTGCGCCGGATACGCCGGGTCGAGCGGCACGTAGCAACCGCCCGCCTTGAGCACACCGAGCAGCGCCACGAGCATGCCTGCGCCTCGCTCCATTGCGATGGCCACGGGCACGTCCGCACCGACACCCTGCGCGATCAGCGCGTGCGCCAATCGATTGCTGCGGCGCTCCAGTTCGGCGTAGGTCAGGCAATCGTCATCGGCGCGCACGGCCATCGCGTCGGGGGTCAGTCGCGCCTGCGCGGTCACACGGACGTGCACCGGCGCGTCAGCCGAAAAGTCTTCCGTCGCAACGCCCCAGGCGTCGAGTTGTGCCGCGGCGTGCGCATCGACGAGAGGAATGTCGTCGATGATCGCGTCGTCCGAGGCGCACAGTGCAGTGAGCAGCGTCTCGTACTGGCGCGACAGGCGCGCCATCGTCGAGGCTTCGAACAATTCGCGCGCATAGGTGAAACTCCCGGCAATCGCACCGTCGGACGCTTCGCCGACGTTGAGCGTCAGCTCGAACTGCGCGGCTTCGCCGCCGGTGTCGAAATGACGCGTCGCGAGCCCCGGAAGATCGCGCAGCACGCGGTAGTCCTCGCGCTGATGATTGAACATGACCTGGAAGAGCGGCGTGTGGCTCACACTGCGTGTCGGGGACAACGCGTCGACAAGCGTGTCGAACGGCAACGTCTGATGATCCATCGCCGCCTGCGTGCGCTCGGCGACGCTACGCATCAGCGTCGCCGCACGCAGACGCTCGGGGAAGTCCGCACGCATGACGAGCGTATTGATGAACACGCCGATCAGGTTGCCGAGTTCGGGATGGTCACGGCCCGACACAGGCACGCCAACGCGAATTTCACGCTGCATGCACCATCGATGCAGCAATGCCTGGAAGGCCGACAGCAGCACGACATAAGGCGTCACGCCATGGCGACGAGCCGCGTTGCGCACCGACACGACCGTCGCGTCGTCCAGCTTGAACGGGTGACGGCCCGCCTTGTACACCCCGACCGGGTGACGCGGATGATCGTGCGGCAGATCGAGCACGGGATGCGCATCAGCGCCTTCGCCGAGCAGCGAACGCCAATACGAGAGTTGCCGGTCACGCTCCGCACCGTCGAACGTCTCGCGCTGCCATGCGGCGTAGTCGCCGTATTGAATCGGCAGTTCGGCGCGTGTCGGGACAGACGCTGCGCCCACCGCGCCGACCTGCGCCGTGTAGGCCGCCACGAACTCGTCGAGCAGCACGCCCACGGACCAGCCGTCGGCGACGATGTGATGCATGGCGATGAGCAACACATGGTCCGGCTGTGCCTGCGTCCCCTGCCCGCCCAGCCGCATCACGCCGACACGCAGCAGCGGTCCGCGCTGCAAATCGAACGGTGCATCGGCGAACGCCTGCGCACGGGCGGGCGCCTCGTCGGCGGACACATCGAATGCCTGCCAGTCGAAGTCCGGCGCGTCGTGCACGACCTGCACCGCCTCGGTCTCACCCGCCGGAATCTCGAAGGTCGTGCGAAGCACTTCGTGCCGCGCCACGATCCGTGCGAACGCGTGACGCACGGCTTGCTCGTCCAGCGCGCCGCGCAAGCCGATGCCGCCCGCCACGTGGTAAGCGCTGCTCTCCGGTTGCAGATGCCACAGGAACCACAGTCGCCGTTGCGCATGCGACATGGGCAATGCCTGACGCGAACGGAGGCTTCGGGGAATCGGCGCCGTCATCGGCCCGCTCGCCTGCATCGAGGCGGCAGCCAGCGCCGCCAGCGACCGATGCACGAACAACTGACGGGGCGTAAGCGAGATGCCTCGTGCGGCAGCCCGCGCGACCACCTTCAGTACCAGAATCGAGTCGCCACCGAGCGAGAAGAAATTGTCGTTGCGCCCGACACGTGCGAGGCCGAGCACGTCCGCCCAAACCTCTGCCAGCGCGATTTCGCGATCACCGTCAGGCGCTTCGTATTCGCTTTGCCCGAAGGACGGTGCCGGCAGCGCACGGCGGTCGAGCTTGCCGCTCGGCGTCATGGGCAGCGCATCCAGCACGACGATGGCCGACGGCACGAGCGGCGCCGGGAGCGACGCTTCAAGCGCAGCGCGCAACGCGATCGCATCCGGCTGACACGCCGGCTGCCCTGTGACGTAAGCCGCCAGTCGCGTGCCCGCGTCGCTGTCGAACGCACTCACCACGGCTTCGCGCACGCCCGGCTGGGCGAGCAACGCAGCTTCGATTTCACCGAGTTCGACCCGGAAGCCCCGGATCTTGACCTGAAAGTCGACGCGACCGAGGTATTCCAGCTCGCCGTCGGCACGCCAACGCACCAGATCGCCGGTGCGATACGCACGGCTGCCCGGGGCCCCGAAAGGATCGGGCACGAAGCGTTCTGCCGTCTGCGCGGCCCGGTCCAGATAGCCACGCGCGAGCAGGTCGCCACCGATGAGCAACTCACCGACAGCGCCCTGCGGCGCCAGCGTCATGTCAGGCGTGACGACGTACAGTTGACGACCTTCGAGCGCCCGCCCGATCGGCACACTCGCCGCGGCATCGGTTTGCGCATCGGAAGCGGTCCATGCAGACGCGGTGACGACCGCCTCCGTAGGACCGTAGGTATTGAGCAAGCGGATATGGCCGAGGTTGGCGTGCTCGCGCCAGCGACGCCACCCTTGCGCCGACATCGCTTCACCGCCCACATGCAGTTGCCGGACACCCGCGAGCGGTGCTTTCTGCGTCGGCGTACCGTCGAGCGTCTGTACCAGCACGTTCCAGTACGCCGTAGGCAAGTCGACGACCGTCACGCCGTCTCTCGCGACGTTCGCCACGAACTCGTCCGCGCTCCACAGTTGCGGTCCACGCAGCACCACGGCCGCGCCGACGTGAAGCGCCGGGAAAAGCTGTTCGACGAAGCCGTCGAAGTTCATGGTCGAGAACTGCAACACACGGTCGTCGCAGGTCAGCCCGCACAGCGATGCCCACACGCGCGCATGCGCCGCAAGCCCGCCATGGCTGACCGCCACGCCCTTGGGCTTGCCCGTCGACCCCGACGTGTAGATCACGTAAGCGAGATGCCCCGGCAACAGCGCCACCTGTGGGGCGCTGTCGAGCGCGTCGAAGCCATCGGCCGTGTCATGCGAGGCATCGATATCGACGCGAAGCACGCCGTCAGGCAATGCCACGTGAGCGCTTGCTTCATGACCGAGAACCAGCGTCGCACCGCAGTCATCGAGCATGTCGGCGAGCCGCTGCGGCGGATAGTCCGGATCGAGCGGCACGTAAGCGCCCCCCGCCTTGAGGACAGCCAGAATCCCGACGATCATGTCGATCGATCGCGACAACGCCACGCCCACACGCGTGTCGGGCGTCACCCCCAACGCGATCAGTCGATGCGCCAGACGGTTCGCTCGCCGATCGAGCATGGCGCGCGTGAGCGACACGCCATCGTGGCGCAACGCCAGCGCCTCGGGGTCCTGCACAACGTTCACCTCGAACTGGCAGTGCACCGGCAGGAACGGGGCGGCGGCCTGCGCGGTCCGCCCGTGCGCCAACAAGTGCGCATGCCCCTGCGGCGTGTGCAGCGTCAGTTCCCCCAGCGGCGAATCCGGCGTCGCGACAAACGCCGTGAGCAGCACCACGAACTGCTCGCACATCCGTGCCATCGTCTCTGGCGCAAACAACTCGCGGGCGTAATCGAAGCTGCCGGTGATACCGCCAGACGCCAGTTCGTTCGCACTCAGCGTCAATTCGAACTGCGCCGCACGCTCGCGTGGCAAGTAGCGCTCCACATGCAGCCCATCGAGCGCCTGCACGGGACTGGCGTCATCGCGCTGGTAGTTGAGCAACACCTGGAACAACGGCGTATGCGTCAGGCTGCGCTCCGGTGCCATGGTCTCCACGAGCGCCTCGAACGGCAACGCCTGATGGGCGGCCGCCGCCAGCACCCGCGTGCGAGTCCGGTCCAGCAGTTGCGCCACGGTCTGCGACGCATCGAGCTGTGCGCGCATCACCTGCGTGTTCATGAACAGACCGATGAGCGGAGCGCTCTCGGGTAACTCGCGTCCGGCAATCGGCACGCCCACCCGCACATCGCGCAAACCGCTGTGGCGCGAGAGCAGCCACTGGAACGCCGCCAGCACGATCATGAAGGGCGTGGCGCGATGCGCGGCGGCAAGCGCGCGAATCCCGCCCGTCAATGCCGGGGACAGCGAGAACGGAACGGCGGCTTCCGTGTACTGCGCCAACGGTTCGCGCGGATGATCCGACGGCAGCAGCAACACGGGCGCTGCCTCGCCGTCGCCCAGCGTCGCGCGCCACCAGTCGAGTTGCCGCTGCCGCTCGCCGGCCGCCAGCCGGTCACGTTGCCATTGCGCAATGTCCGCGTATTGCAACGACAACGGCGCAAGCGCTGCGGTTTGTCCGGTGAGCGCCGCTTGATAGCCCGCGACGAACTCGCGCAGCACAATGTCGATGGACCATCCGTCCGCCACGATGTGATGCATCGCGACGAGCAGGATATGGTGATGCGAGGCCCGTGCCGAAGCTTCTCCTTCCGCCCGTTCCTGCACTGACGCCGCGTCGGCGGGCAACGCCAGCAAAGCCACGCGCAACAGCGGTCCGGCGCGCAGGTCGAACGGCGTGTCGTTGAATTCCTGCGCGCGCGCGTGAGCCTCGTCTTCCGATGCGACGTCCACCCACTGCCACGAGAACGGCAGGTCGGCATGCACGATCTGTTGCAGTTCGCCGTCGGTATCGTTATCGACGACGGTATCGCTGAACGTCGTGCGAAGCACTTCGTGCCGGGCGACCATTGCAGCAAAGGCACGACGCACGGCGTCGACGTCCAGCGCGCCTCTCAGGCGCATCGCCCCGGTGATGTGATACGCCGAACTCTCCGGCTGCAACGACCAGAGGAACCACTGGCGTTGCTGCGCATGCGACGCTGCGGCACGCAGTTCCGCCCCCTTGCGAACGAGGACTTCGGGGCGACTTTGCGGCTTGTCGTCTCGCGCGACCGCTTCGGCCAGCGCACGCAGCGTTGCCGCTTCAAACCATTGGCGCGGCGTGGAGGCGACGCCCGCCCGCGCGGCATGTGCCACGCCCCGCAGCGTCAGGATCGAGTCACCGCCGAGCGCGTAGAAGTTGTCGTCGCGACCAACGCGCGCGCCCTCATCCAGGCGCAGCGCCGAACGCCATGCCTCGGCGAGCGCGATTTCCACTTCGCCCTGCGGGGCTTCGTAGACGGTGTCGCCTTGCTGCGGGACCGGCAGCGCACGCCGGTCGATCTTGCCGTTGGGCGTGAGCGGCATCGCGGGCAGCACGATCACGCGGCCCGGCACCATGTAATCGGGCAGCGTACGGCCGATGGCACGGCGAAGCGCCGCCTCGTCCAGCGATGCGCCCGGCGAAGCCGTCACATAACCGACGAGACGTGCGCCACCCGGTCCGGTGTGTGCCGTGACTACCGCCTCGCGCACCCCGTCGCATGCAGAGAGTCCCGCCTCGATTTCCCCGAGTTCGATGCGGAAACCGCGAATCTTGACCTGCTGGTCGATACGTCCGATGAACTCGATATCGCCATCGGCTCGGCGTCGTACGAGATCGCCTGTGCGATATAGACGCGCACCGTCTGCCGCGAACGGATGCGGAACGAAGCGCTCGGCGGTGAGCGAAGCACGCTGCCAGTAACCGCGCGCCAGCCCTTCGCCGCCCAGATACAGCTCGCCGGGCACACCGACGGGCGTCTCTTCGAGGCGGGTATCGAGCACCCATGCCTGCGTGGCACGGATGGGGGCGCCGAGCGTGGTCTTTTGACCGTCCACGCGTGCGACGAGCGACCAGATCGTGGTCTCGGTCGGCCCGTACATGTTCCAGAGCACCACGCCGTTTGCCAGCAGCGACTGCGCCAGATCCGGCGGCAACGCCTCTCCCCCGCAAAGGCCCTTCAACCCGCGAAGCGCCGCCTGCGTCTCATGCGCTTCAAGGTCGAGCAACATGCGCCAGGTCGCCGGGGTCGCCTGAAGCACCGTGGCCTGTGTTTGCGTCAGCAATCGCGCAAGCGCTGCGCCATCACGTGTGGTGTCCTTGTCGGCGACGATCAGTTGCGCGCCCGTCACGAGCGGCAGATACAGCTCCAGCGCCGCGATGTCGAACGAGAGCGACGTCACTGCGACCCAGCGGTCGTCGGCGCCAAGCCCGGGACGCTCGCCCAGACTCGCAATAAAGCTCGACAGCGCCGCATGGCGCACCATCACGCCCTTCGGTCTCCCGGTTGAGCCCGATGTGTAGATCACATAGGCCAGATGCTCCGGATGCACGTCCACGCGCAACGTCGGCACCACCCGCTGACCATCGTCGGGTAGCACGTCGAACGTCCGGATGTCTGCGCCAAACCCGAGTCGCGCGGCGACTTCCGCACACGTGACGATGCGCTGCAAACCGGCATCCGCCACGATATAGGCCAGACGCTCGGCCGGATATTCGGGGTCAAGCGGCACATACGCCGCACCCGAGCGCAGCACGGCAAGCACGGCGACGACCATGTCGACGGAGCGCTCCAGCGCCACGCCGATGCACATGTCGGGACCGGCGCCGTCGTCGATGAGACGCTGCGCCAGCGAGTCCGCGCGGCGCATCAGTTCGCCATACGTCACGCCCGCATCGCCGCAAACGACGGCGACACGCGACGGATCGAGCGCCGCGCGCGACGCGATGCGCACCGGCACGGGATCGAGCCGTGCATCGTGGACGTCGGCCGTCGTCTCGCCGGGCAGGCAATCCGCCGGCAGATGGGCCGACGTGCGCGGCGCGAGCGCGATGGCGCCCGTGGCACGATCCGGCGTGCTCACCAATGCATCGAGCCACGCCACGAAATCGTCGATCAGGGCGTGCGCGAGCGTGCCATCGACGCGCTCGCGGTCGTATTCGAGGTCGAGATCCGCGCCGAGGCTATGCCAGTCGACCGCTAAAGTCAGATCGAACTGGGGCGTGTCGTTGGACAGCGTGAGCACGTCCACCCGCACGTCGCCGACGCGCAACTGCGGCGCCGCGTCCGACTGGCTGAAGTTGAACATCGTCTGGAAGAGGCTGCCGCCATTGCGCCGGGCGGCATCGAGCGCCAGTTCGAACGGCACGTCGAGCCGGTCGAGATTGGCAATGCGCGCCCGATTCACCGCCTCGACGACGGCGCGCAACGTTTGCGCGGGACGGTGATGCGCCCGGTAGACCTGCGTGCCGACGAAGCAGCCGATCAGGTCCGGCGTCCCCGGAACGTGACGCCCGTCGACGGGCACGCCGACCAGGAAATCGCCGTCGCCGTGGTAGCGACGCAAGGTCAGTTGCCAAAGACCGAGCAGCGCCACGAACGGCGTCACGCCCGCCTGCCGACACCACACACTCAGTGCCGCATGTCGGGAGGCATCCAGTTCGTGACGCAATACACCGCGCCGCACCCCGGCCTCGCGCGCCAGCGGCGCAGGGAGTTGCAACGGGCCGTATTCGTCAGCCAGATCCCGTTGCCAGCCGTCGAGCGCCGCCTGCCATCTTCCGCTGACGAGCCCCGCGTGTTGGCGTTGGGCATAGTCGGCGTACTGAATCGCAAGCGAGGGCAGCGTGAGCGCCGGGTCGGCGCCTTGCACCCCCGCGAGATAGGCCTGCGCGAACTCGCGCGCCCACACGTCGTTCGACGCGGCGTCCGAGATCAGGTGATGCATGGTGACGGCCAGCACGTACTGCTGCTCGGGCAAGGCGATCCACGTCACGCGCAGCATGGGCGCGGTGGCCGGATCGAACGGGATTCGGGCGCTCTGCGCCGCCAGCGCGGCCACGCGTGCGTCGATATCGGCGACCGGCAGTTCGCGCCAGTCGAGGCGTGTCATGGCGAACGGCACTTCGGACAGTACCGTTTGCGATGGCTCGCCGTCATGCAGGGAAAAACACGTCCTCAGTACGTCATGCCGGGCAATGACCGTGCGAATCGCCTGCTCGATGGCGTTCGCGTCGATATCGGCGCCTTGCAGACGGAACACGCGGGAGATGTGGTAGGCATCGTCGTGCGGTGCGAATTGCTGCGCCATCCAGAGACGGCGTTGCGCAAACGACAGCGGCACGGCGCCCTGCAAGGCGGCCGTCGCCTCGACGTGCGGCGTTGCCTGCGCGTCGTCGCCACCGGCATCGCCTCTCGCTCCCGACGACGCCTGCATGTCGCTCATCAGCAGTTCCAGCAGCGCGGGGTCGAGATCGTCCATGGCCATACCAGCATCCTCCGATGAAACGGCCCGTGCACTTGCCCGGGCCGGAAAAGCAATCTGGCGCACGATGGCGCGCGCCAGAGGTCATGCAAGCGCCCAGATCGAACCGATCAGTAGGCCGTGCGCAACGTCAACATCACGGTGCGCGGCTGTCCGCGTGCGTAAGCCGCGGCAAAGTAGTCGCGATCGAACAGGTTGTTGGCGTTGAGCGACAGCGACGTCTTCTTCGTGAAGGCGTAGCTGATCGACGCATCGACCACCGCGTAGAAGCCCTGCGTGGCGGTATAGCCGTTACGCGAGGCCGACGTCTCGCTCACCGCCGTGACGCCACCGCCCAGCGTGAGGCCATGCAACATGCCCGGCAGGCGATAGCTGGTCCAGAGCTTGAAGATGTTGTGCGGCGAGATCGACGAGAACGGCGACGCGATCGTGTCGAAGCTGTTCGAATCTTCCAACTGGCTGTTGTTGTACGTGTAGCTGCCGAACAACTTCCAGCCCGGCGTCAGTTCCCCGGTCCCCGACAGTTCGAAACCGCGCGTGCGCGCCTTGCCCAGTCCGATGTAGTGCGACGAGGTCGGATCGTTCGGATCGACCATGGCGCGATTCTTCTGGTTGATCTGGTACACCGCGAACGCCGTCGTGAAACGGCCGTCCATGAACTCGCCCTTGATCCCCGCCTCGTACTGATCGCCCGTGATCGGCTTGATCAGCGTGCCGGAGGTCGTCAGCAGGTTGTCCTGCGGCTGGAAGATGCTCGTGTAGCTCGTGTAGACCGACCACGTCTTGTTCAGGTCGTACACCAGCCCGGCGTAGCCCGTGAACTTACCGGCGTTGCCCAGCGAATTGCCGGTCATGCCGAAGACGTTGTACGTCGGATCGACGGCGAAGCGCGACTGATACCAGCTCACGCGCCCGCCGAGAATCAGGGTCAGCTGATCGAGCAGCGAGAGACGCGTCTGACCATAAAAACCATACTGCTTGGCGTACGTGTTGTTACGGCTGGTCGTGTCCGGCGTGCCCGGGAACACCGGCATCGGATACAGAATGTCCAGCAAGTTGACGTTCGTCACGCTGAACAGATTGCTCGGGTCGCCGTAATACTGCGACTGGTGTTCGACCATGCGCATGTAGTTCGCGCCGATGGTCGCCTGATGCGTGCGGCCGAACAGCGTGAACGGGCCCGTTGCCGACACGTCGATGTTCGTCTTGCCTTCGCTCACCACGTTGTTCGTTGCGCTGATATCGCCCGTGTACGTCGCCGGGTCCCAGGCGTTGAACTGGCTGGCTTGCAGCGTGGTCGAGCGCGAGTAGACGTAATCGAGCACGGCCTTGGCCGTCCAGCCGCCACCCAGCTTCTGGTGCAGTTCGGCGAACAGGTCCGTCGTGCGGAACGTGTCCCGGTTCCAGCCCGCGCCGTAGTAATGGCCGCGTGGCAGGTCACCGTACGTGCCGTTGGTGTAGATGCCCCAGATCCACGGCTCGTTGGAGGTGTACTCGCTGTAGCTCGCCCCCACGCGCAGCAGCGTCGTGGACGTCAGATCGGCTTCCAGCGTGCCGTACAGCACCTTGTTACGCGTGTTCGTAGTGTCCTGCACGCCATTGGCGCCGGTGTACGACATGACTGCGCGACCGCGCAACGAGCCCGACGGGTTGAGCGGACCGCCCACGTCGAGGGTCGCGCCGCTGTTGCCGCGCGTGCCGCCCGAGAGCGTTGCGCTCGCTTCGAACTCTTTCTGCGCGTGCTTGCGCACGAGGTTCACGGCACCGCCCGGTGCGCCGAAACCGTTGAGCAGCCCGCTCGGGCCGGTCAGCACCTCCACACGATCGTAGATCGCGAGGCTCGGCTGGAAGGTGTCAGCCGTCACCGAAATACTGCTGTTCACGAAGGACGGTGTGCCGTCCACGAGGAACGACGTGATCGGGAAGCCCCGCGCGTAGTACTGCACACGGTCCGAATCGCTTTGCAGCGTCGTGATGCCCGGTGCGTACTGCATCGCATCCTTGAGCGTCTGGAAGTTCTGTTCCCTGATCTGTTCCTGCGTGATCACCGACACGCTCTGCGGGATCTCGCGCGCCGTCATCGGGATCTTCGAGCCGACCGTCGTGGCCGGATTGAGTGCGTCGGCCACCGGATCACGGCGGTCTTCGACATTCGTCGCGGGTAGCGATGCGGCGGGTGTACCGGTCGCCGGAGATGACGTGGCGTCACCGCCGGCATTGTTCTGTGCAGTCTGCGACTGTGCCTGCGCTGCGGCGGCCTGCCAAAGGACCAGCAGCATGACCGCCAGACTCATGCGACTCGGTGTGAGTACGCCCCTCCTTGTTGACCGGCCCCGCCCGTGAATCGACTTCATGTGCAACCTTCCCCTATGACGTGTAGTGGCGCGCTCTCAGCGGCGCATGCTGCATCGGGATTCGGAGATACGCCCGATGTATGAATCGGAAGAAAATCTTGGAAATAATAACCGTTCTCATTACCATTAACAATTAAATTGACGAATCGGTGATGACAACTAAGCGATTTCAGCAACATCCCGGGAGATTGCGTCGTCAATCTCACCGGGATGGGGCCGAAATGTCGGTGTGCGATGGTTCAGGACGCCGCACCGCTCGCCTGACGCGCCCGTGCCAATAGCGCCGCCTGCGCCTCTGGTGGCAAGGCGTCGAACGTGAGTCGCGCCTGTGCGCGCCGCACCAGCGCCTCGCCCCCGTCGGGGCGCGCCAGCAAGGCATTCGCCAGCGCACGCACCGTGGGGTTCGCAAAGACCAGCCCGGGCAGCACTTCGATGTGCAGCCCTTCGCCGATCCGGGCAACGAAACGAATCACCGTGAGCGAATCCCCGCCGAGGTCGAACAGGCTTCGCGTCACGCCGACCGGGGCGCGGCCCAGCAGGTCTTCGAGACGCTTCGCGAGCCAGGTTTCGAGCGGAGTCTGCGGGGCGACGTCGGCCGCACCGCCCTCGCCCGCCATGGCGCCGTCTCTCGGGTCCGGCAATGCCTGACGGTCGACCTTGCCGTTCGCCAGACGCGGCATCGAGGCCAGCGTGAGCACGAATGCGGGGACCCATGCGGCAGGCAGACGCTCGGCCAGCGCGTCACGCACCGGCTTCACGGCATCGGCCATCTCGGGCGCAATCACGTAAGCGGCGAGCTGCACCTGCGTGCCGCTGCCCCACGTTCGCACCGCCGCCTGCGTCACCCCCGGAATGTCGCGGCACGCGGCTTCGATTTCCGCCGGCTCCACCCGGTGGCCGCGAATCTTGACCTGTTCGTCGGCGCGGCCAAGCCATTGAATGCCGCCCTGCGGCAACCAACGCGCGACGTCGCCGGTGCGGTAGAGTCGTGCGTCCGGCTGGAACGGATCGTCGATGAACCCTTCGCGAGCGTCGCGTCCGAGGTAGCCCTGCGTGAGTTGCTCACCGCCGATGTAGAGCATGCCGCGCGCGCCGACCGGCGTGAACGACAGATCGTCGTCGAGCACCCGCACGTAGCAGTTCGCCAGCGGCTGTGTCAGCGGCAGCGCACCGCTTTCATCGTTGCCGTCATTGCTGCCGCCCGCTGCCTCGCACACGTGAGTCAGTACACCCACGGTCGTCTCCGTCGGCCCGTAGTGATTGACGATACGGACGTCCGGGCGAATGCGGCGCAGTGCGTCCACCAGCGACGGCTGCGTCGCCTCCCCGCCGAGCACGACGGTGCCGGGCAGGATCGCAGACGGCACCTGCACCAGCGCGTCGAGATGCGACGGCGTGATCTTCACGATATCGATGGCATTGCTGCCGACGAAACGGGCAAACGCCGCGCCGTCCGCCATGTCGGCCTCGTTGGCGACCACCAGACACGCCCCGGCGGCTATCGCGCCAAATAGCGCCGTATTGCCGAGATCGGCCGCCACCGTCGAGGTCAGCGCGACGCGATGCGCCTGCGCCAGCGACAGCACGTTCGAGATGGCATGCGCGTAATTCGCCAACTGACGATGTCCGATCGGCACCCCCTTCGGCGTGCCGGTCGAGCCTGAAGTGAAGACGACGTACGCGCGATCCGTCGCACGCGGCGCTGGCAGGGTCGCGTCGCCGACCATCGGCTGCATCAGTTCGGAAAACGATACGAGCGGCACCGACGGCACCGGTGCCGACGCATCGAACGGCGGGGCCACGATCGCCAGCACCGGTGTGGCCTGCGACAGCACGGCATGCACACGCGACACCGGCCACGACGGATCGAGCGGCACATAGGCCGCCCCTGCGCGCATCGTCGCCAGCAGGGCGATCACCATGTCGACGCTGCGCGGCATGGCAAGCGCGACCGTGTCGCCCGTGCGGACGCCCTTCGCTTGCAGGTGCGCCGAGACCTTCAACATCTCGCTCGTCAGCTCCGACCACGTGAAGCGTTTGCCGTCGCCCTCCAGCGCCGGGGCATCAGGCCGCTCCTGCGCGTGACGCAACAACGCGTGGACGACCGTCTCGTCGGCCACCGTCAGCGCCGGTCCTGCCCAGCCCAGATAGCGCGACTTCTGGAGTTCGGACGTCACCTCGATCTGACGCCACGCCCTGTCGGCGCTGCCCGGTAACGTGAGCGATGCCAACAAGGTCAGATACTGATCCGCGAGCACGTCGAGGGCATCGGCCGGATAGGCACGCGCGTCGCCCGTCAACGCGAGTTGGGTCACGGCGCCGCGAGCATCTGTGACCAGATCCAGATGGCATTCCGCTTTGCCCAGCGGCGCGGTCACGCCGACCAGACGCGCGCGCGCAGCGGGCGAATCCCACATGACGATGCGCAGCGATGTCAGGGCATGATTGCCGATGTCCGCGGGCACGGATTCCTGCCAGTTGCGATGGTCGTCGATGGTCTCGCCCAGTCGGCAGGCGATATCGACGAGCGAGAGCGTGTCGTCGAGGAACACACGCACCGGCATGCGCCGCTCGAACACGCCGAGCGAACCGGCCAGCGGGCCGTAGTCGGCGCGACAGTCGTGGCAGACGGCGCCATCGACCGGCGACTGCCCCCCGATGCGGGCCAGCAGCGCCCACCACGCCGCCTGCAACAGCAGGTCCGGCGCAATGCCGCGCGCCTGCGCCATGGCGACGAGCGCCGCGCCGGTCTCGCCGGGCACGACGCGTCGCACCCCATGCGCCACCGCATCCTGTGTCGCCTCGCCACTGCCGGGCAGCCGACGATGCGCCGCGAGACGCACGCCCGTGCGTGGCGAGCCGGCTTCGTCGAGGTATCGGCGCCAGTAGGCCTTGCCATCGAGTCCTTCGGCACCTTCGACGAGACTGTCGCGCCACGACGCGAAATCCTCGTATCGCAACGGCGCATCGTCATCGGCGCCGGCCTGCCCCGACACATCCGATGCCAGCGCGATCAGTTCCTGCGCGAGCGCGACGAGGCTCGCTTCGTCGAACAGCCAGGCCCGCGCCATGAGGATCAGACGGGTGTCGCCTTGCGCGGCATCGACCGCGCCATCGCAGGTGAGCCAGATCGCACAGGCGTTGGCGCGTTGCGAGGCGGCGTCTTCGGGCATCGGGCCGGCGGCGGCGGCCAGCGCAGCGGCATCTGCCGACGTGTGGTTCACGCGCCGCGCAATCCACGGCAAGCCCAGCGCAGGCGCCTGCGGGAGGTGCCGCACGCCGCGAAAGCCTTCGACCTGCCCGGTCGCCATCGTGAGCAGTTCATGGCGTTCGGACAGCGCCGCCCACGCCTGACGCACCGCGTCCGGGGAAAGCGCCGCATCGGGCGCCACCACGACGGCCACACTCGCCGCCTCCATGCCTAGGGCCACGCGCGTGCGTTGTTCCGGCGTCAATGCAAATCCAGTATCGGTCATCGTTTGAGGCTCAGTCGGGTGGGGCGATGCGTCATGCATGGTCGTCGCGCTGTGTCATCGGGCCCGCGACCGGCTCGTCGGTCTGCGGAGCGGTCTGCGGAGCGGGCTGTGAGGTGGGCTGCACGAGCGGCACGCTGTCACGCGACATCATCTGCGCCATGGCCACCACGATCTTGCGCGGCTCCTGATAGGGGTCACGCGCGTGGGCCACGAGCAGGTTGTCGAGCATGACCACGTCGCCGCGCTGCCAGTCGAAGCGGAACGCGCAGGCGTCGTACGCGCGACCGACCAGAGCCATCGTTTCGTCGTCGATCGGCGTGCCGTCGCCGTACAGCACATTGCGCGGCAGACGGTCCTCACCGGCGATGTCGAGCAAGTGTTGCCGCACGTCCGGCGCCAGGAAATACGGGTGATGCAGTTGCACCTGATTGAAGAACGCCATGTCGCCCGTTGCCGGATGCCGGATCACGCCGGGGCCGCGAGAGACAGTCTGCAAGGTATCGCCGAACCAGCGCACTTCCGTGCCCACCGCCCGGCAACGCGCCTCGACTTCCTCGCGGCTGTCGGTATGGAAGAACTGACGCCACGGCACGTCCAGCCCTTCGATGAACGTGCGCACGTAACACAGCCCCAGACGCGCGAAGCGATCCACGACCTCCGCGGGCAACCGGCGCAGCATCTCGCGGCCGTCGACGATCGGCGTTGCACCGCCGACCTGCGAAGGCAATTCGCAGAAGAACCACTGCTTGCGCGGCCATTGCTCCAGATGCGAGCTTTCGTTGTGGAAGAGGATCATTTCCTTTTCGGGATAGGGCGTCGAGCGGTACGTCCTCTCACCCTCCTCCTTCTTCGGCAGATCGCCGTAATCGCCGTAGAGCTCCGGCACGATTGCCTCGACGAAGCGCTCGAACTGACGCGGCCCCTCGATGGCGAAGCCGCGCAGCAACAGACCGCCGTGTCGGGCGAGCCAGACGTCGATCTGTTCGCGATGGCGTGCCGCCCAGACGAACGGGTCGAGATCGGCGTGCAACGGTTCGATCAACGCCGGGAAGCCCGTGCCCGCCTGCATCGGCGTGACGCGGACCTGAAAGTCCGGCGCGGCGGTAGTGCCGTCCGGACCACCCGCAGCGCCGGAGGCGGCACGCGCCGTGCGGCGTGCGCCGCCGAGGGCGCCCAGCTTGTCGAGTTTTTCCAGCTTCGCAGCGCGGGCAGCGTCTCGCGTGCGCGCGGCGTCGGACACCAGCGTGGTCTCGTTCGTCGGATTGTCGGGTTCCATGAGATAGGTCTCCAGAAGCTTGAGCCAGGTGGCAACGAAGCGTTCGATGCTTGCGTGCACGAACAGATCGGTGGCGAACACCCATTCGCCGGCAAAGCCGAGCGGGGTTTCATGCATGAACAGCGCCATGTCGAATTTCGACGACGCGGTAGGCTGGCCGATCGGGTCGATACGCAGACCGTCGATAGCGAGCGCGCCGCGCGGCGTGTTCTGCATGACGAAGAGGGTTTGCACCAGCGGACTACGGCCCGACTCGCGCGCCACGCCGCTGGCCTCGACGATGCGTTCGAACGGCAGCGCCTCGTGAGCGATGGCGCCGAGCATGGCGTCGTGCGTGCGGCGGGTGAGCGCCGCGAACGACGCGCCATTCGCCGCAAAGCGCGAGCGCACCGGCAGCACGTTGACGAAGAAGCCCAGCATCGATTCGAGCGCGACGTCGTTTCGCCCCGCCGAATCGACGCCCACCACCAGATCGTCCATGCCGGTCAGTCGATGCAGGAACGCCTGATAGCTCGCGAGCAGCACGCTCGACGCCGTCGTCCCGTGACGCTGCGCAAATGTGCGCAGCGGCGCGTCGAGATGCTTCGGCAGGGTGAACAGCACGCCCGCACCTGCGGTGGACGTCGTCTCAGGGCGTGCGTGATCGGTGTCCAGACGCAGCGCTGCCGGCGCATCGCGCAGTGCATCGCGCCAGTAGGTGCGCAACGCCCCGCCGGACGCCCCGTCCAGTGCCTTGCGCTGCCAGTCCGCGTAGTCCACGTACTCCACGCGATCTGTCTGCGGCGTCGCCGCCGCCGATATCGGTGCGAAAACAGGGGCATGTCCCGCCTTGAGTCCATCACGCACCGCCGCGTAAGCGGAGGCGAACTCGCTCACCAGCACGCTCATGGCCCAGCCGTCGGCAATGATGTGATGCACGGCGAACAGCACGACATGGTCGTCCGACGACAGGCGCAGCACGCGAATCCGGGCAAGCGGGCCGCTCGCCAGTCCAAAGCGATGCCGAGACTGCGCAGCGATGGCCTCGGCCACAGCGGCGTCCTGTGCCGATGCGGTTCGTCCTTCCAGATCGACGACATCGATGTCCGCCTCACCCTGCGACGCGATGCGTGCATACGGCACGCCGTCGTCGTCCGGATAGCAGGTGCGCAGCACCTCATGGCGAGCGACAAGCCACGCCATGGCGGCACGCGCGGTGTCGACATCGAACGCCCCCTGCACCCGCATGGCTGTTGCCAGCGTGTACGACGCGGCGTCATCCGGGCTGGCGAGCTTGTCGGCCAGCCACAGACGGTACTGCGTGGGCGACAGCGGCATGCGCGAGGTGCGTGGCACACGAACGAGCGTCGGAGCTTCAGCCGCGATACGCGGCGCCTGCGCCAACTGCTGCGCGAGCGCGCTGAGCGTCGGCGCGGTGAAGACGTCGCGCAGCGCCATCTCACGACCCAGCGTCGACTTCACACGCGAGACGAGCTGCAACGCCTTGAGCGAGTGACCGCCGAGCGCGAAGAAGTTGTCGTCGCGACCGACCGCCGGCACATCGAGCAGCGATTGCCACAGCGCCGCCAGCGCGATTTCCGTCTCGCCCACGGGCGCCGCGACGTGCGCCGCCTGAGATGCGTGTGTGGCATCAGCCGACGGCAGCACCAGCGCCCGGCGATCGACCTTGCCGCCCGGTGTCATAGGCAACGCATCGAGAACGACAAGCACCTCCGGCACCATGTAGGCCGGCAGCGTGGCGGCGAGAGCCGAGCGCAATGCAGATACGTCCAACGTTGCACCGGCCTCCGCCGTAACCCATGCCACGAGTCGCTTGTCTTCACCGACTGATGCCGCAAGCGCCGACGCCACCGCCTCGCGAACGCCCGCAAGCGCCAGCAAGGCGGCTTCCACTTCGCCGAGTTCGATACGCAGGCCGCGAATCTTGACCTGCTGGTCGATACGGCCCAGATAGTCGAGCTGACCGTCGGCACGCCAGCGCGCGAGGTCGCCCGTGCGATAGCAGCGGCCCCCGTCGGTACGCGACGGGTCCGGCACGAAGCGCTCAGCCGTCAACGCCGCACGGCCCAGATAACCGCGCGCCAGCAGATCTCCACCGATGACCAGTTCGCCGACAGCGCCCTGCGGCACGGCCGTCATGTCCGGTGCGACGACCTGCACGCTGCGCCCCGGCAACGGACGCCCGATCGGCACCGTGCCCGGGAACGTCGCGGCGGTCGCTTCCGGCACCGACGTTGCGTCGTAGACGGTTGCGGTAATGGTCGCCTCGGTCGGCCCATAGGTGTTGATCAGCGTGACCGGGGCGAGCGCCGGGCTTGCCTGCGTGCGACGCCAGCCCTGTGCGGACATCGCCTCACCGCCCGCGTGGAACTCCCGCAACGGTGCAAGCGAGGCGCCGCGCTCGGCAAGATCCTGCGTGAGCACGTGCCAGTAGGCCGTGGGCAAGTGCGCCACCGTCAGACCGTGGCGTGCCACCCGGGCAACGAATTCGTCCGTCGTCCAGAGATCGGGGCCCCGCATGACCACCGTCGCGCCCAGACACAGCGGCGGGAAAAGCTGCTCCACAAAGCCGTCGAAGTTCACGGTCGAGAATTGCAGCACGCGATCCGACGGCGTCAGACGCGCGTAGCGAATCGTCGCGTCGATATGGCCGGAAAGCGCGGCGTGCGCGATACCTACGCCCTTCGGCTGTCCGGTCGAACCCGACGTGTAGATCACGTACGCCAGGCGTTGCGGCAGGTCCGGCACCAACGGGGCGTCAGACGTCACAGCGCTTGCCGACGACTCAGCGATATCGACGTTCACCACCGCAACGCCCGGCAACTGCGACAGTGCCGGCAACTTGTCCGCGACGGCGGCGTCGGTCACCAGCAGACGAATGCCGCTGTCTTCGATCATGTACGTCAGGCGCGCCAGCGGGTAATCCGGGTCCAGCGGCACATACGCCGCACCGGCCTTGAGGATGGCCAGCATGGCGACGATCATGTCCAGCGAGCGGGTCATGGCGATGCCGACACACGTGTCGGGCTTCACGCCCGCCTGGCTCAGACGTTGCGCGAGACGGTTCGCCCTGGCGTCCAGCTCGGCATAGGTCAGGTGCGCGTCGTCGAGCACCAGCGCCAGCGCCGACGGCGTGCGCGCGGCCTGCGCCGCGATGGCGACGTGCACGGCCATCTGCGCAAATGCCCCCGAGGCCACGCTGTCGCCCTCGCCCCAGCGACGCAGGCGTTCGACTTCCGCGTCGTCGGCCAGCGTGATGTCCCCCACCGTCGCGCCCGTCGACGTGACAAACGCCGTCAGCACCGCGAGGTAATGCGTCATGAAGCGTGCAACGCTTGCCTCGTCGAACAACTCCCGTGCGTACTGGAAGCTGCCGTCGATGAGGCCATCCGGTGTGCTGCGCAAGTTCAGCGTCAGATCGAACTGTGCGGCCTGCTCGACCGCGTCGAAGCGCTCCGTGACCAGCCCCGGCAGCGATTGCAGCGCACGGCGGCTCTCCTGCTCGAAGTTGAACATCACCTGGAACAGCGGTGCGTGAACGAGGCTGCGCTCGGGTTGCAGCGCCTCGACCAGTACGTCGAAAGGCAGATCGCGATGCCGTTGCGCACCGCTCACGCGCTCACGCGCCTGCACCAGCAGCGCTTCGAGCGTCATGCGCGGGTCGATCTGCACGCCCAGCACCTGCGTGTTGACGAACAGACCGATGAGGCCCTGCACTTCGGCGTGTTCCCGATTCGCCACCGGCACCCCGACCCGAATCGCTTGCTGGCCGGTATAGCGATGCAGCATCGTCTGGAACGCCGCCAGTAGCACCGTGAACACGGTCGTCTCATGGCGACGCGCCAACGCGGCGACCTGCGCCGCGAGCGCCGGCGGCAATGCCACCGGCAGACGCGCCGCGCGATAGCGCCCGCTCGTGTTTCGCGGACGATCGGTCGGCAACGCCAGCACCTGCGCGCGGTCGTCGAGCGCTTCACGCCAGTAAGCCAGTTGGCGCTCGCGCTCGGTGTCGTTCAGCACGTCGCGCTGCCACGTCGCATAGTCGGCGTACTGCACCGGCAAGGCGCCCCACGCCGGGGCGTCGCCTGCGAGCGCGGCGGCATAGCCCGTCGTGAACTCGTCGAGCATGACGTCGACCGACCAGCCGTCCGAGACGATGTGATGCATCGCCACGACCAGCAGATGATCCTGCTCGTCGAGCGAGACCAGCGCGAGACGCAGCAACGGCCCCCGCGTGAGATCGAACGGCTGCGCCATGAACGCTGCCGCCCACTCGCGCGCCGCGTCCACGTCGAGCGTCGTGCGCTCGATCGTCACCGGCGCGGCCGCGTGCACGATCTGGAGCACATCGTCCCCCTCGCCCTGCGCGAACGTCGTTCGCAGGCTCTCGTGGCGAGCCACGATGGCGTCGAACGTCGTCTGGAGCGCCGCCATGTCGAGCGCGCCACGAATCCGGACCGTGTCGGCAATGTGATACGCGCTGCTTTGCGGATCGAGATGCCAGAGCACCCACATGCGACGTTGTCCATGCGACGCGGGAAGCGGGAGGGGCAACGACGAGCGGTCTGCGAGTGGCGCAAGTGGCCTGACCGGAGTCAGTGCGCCGCCCTGCATGCTCAAGACGGCCGTCGCCAGCGCCGCCACCGTCTGCGACTCGAACATCTGACGCGGGGAAAGCGAGATCCCGCGCCCTGCCGCACGTGCCACGATCTTGAGAATCTGAATCGAATCGCCGCCGATGGCGAAGAAGTTGTCGTGACGGCCTACGCGCAATGCGCTCGCGGTGTCGGCACGCCCTTCAGCGAGCACCTCCTGCCAGAGATCCGCCAACGTTTGTTCGAGCGCCGTTTGCGGCACTTCAAATGCCTGCGCTGCGAACGACGGCACCGGCAACCGATGACGGTCGAGCTTGCCGTTGGGCAACTGCGGCATCGTCTCGAGCACCATCAGGGCGGACGGCACCATATAGTCCGGGAGCGTCGTGCCCACTGCCAGACGCAGCGCCTCGGCGTCGAGCATCGGCTCCGTATCAGGGGCACGACCGGCCACCGGCGTGACATAGCCGATCAGACGTGTCGCACCGTCGACGTCGCGCGCTAGCACCACCGCCTGACCGACACCGGGCTGCGCGAGCAGCGCCGCCTCGATCTCGCCCGGCTCGATCCGGAACCCGCGAATCTTGATCTGATGATCGGTGCGTCCCAGGTATTCAAGCTGGCCGTCGGCGCGCCAGCGCACCCGGTCGCCGGTGCGATACAGCCGTGCACCGTGCTCACCGAACGGATCGGGCACGAAACGATCGGCCGTCAGATCCGGACGATTCAGGTAGCCACGCGCCAGCAGGTCGCCCCCGATCATCAGTTCGCCGATGGCGCCGGCCGGCACCAGTTGGAAATCGGCGTCAACCACATACAACGCGCGCTGGCCCAGCGGCACGCCGATCGGCACCAACGCGGGCAGCGAATCGATCTCGGCGGCAGACGCGTCGAACAGCGTCGCCGTCACCGCCGCTTCCGTGGGGCCATAGGTGTTGAGCAAACGCACGCCGCCGAACGCGCGGCTCGCGCGCCATTGCCGCAACGCCTCCAGCGGCATGGCCTCGCCCATCGCATGCACTTCGCGAAGCCCGGCAAACGCGTCGTCATCGCCCAGCTCCCGCGTGACCATCTGCCAGTAGGCCGTCGGCAGATCGGCCACGGTGATGCCGTGCTGCCGGACCTGCGCGCGGAACTCCGCAGCGCTCCATACGGAAGGCCCGCGCAGCACCACCGTCCCGCCCAGACAGAGCGAGGGCAGCAACTGCTCCACGAACGGATCGAAGTTGATCGTCGAGAATTGGAGCACGCGGTCCGCCGCCGTGATCCCGGCAAAACGCGCCGAGACGTCCACGTGACGCGCAAGCACGCCGTGCGAAATCGCCACGCCCTTCGGCTTGCCCGTCGATCCCGACGTGTGAATCACGTAGGCCAGTTGCGCCGGATGTGTGCGCACGTCCGGCGCGCTTGCCGCCACGCCGTCGCGCGCATCGAGATCCAGCGTGTCGACGCACAGCACCGGTAATGCGAGATCCGCAGGCAGCCGGTCGAGCACATCGGCATGCGCGAGAATTGCCGCGAGACGGCTGTCCGTGACGATGTCCGCCAGTCGCGACGCCGGATAGTCGGGGTCGAGCGGCACGTAGGCCGCCCCCGACTTGAACACCGCAAGGACCGCGACCACGAGGTCGAGCGAGCGACGCATGGCAATACCCACGCGCGCTTCGCCCCGGCCCTGATGCGCGGCGATCAGATGCTGCGCGAGACGGTTCGCTCTCGCGTCCAGCTCGCCGTACGTCAGACGCGCGTCGTCCAGAATGACGGCGACCGCGTGCGGCGTTGCCGCCGCCTGACGGGCAATCGTTTCATGCACCGGGGCCGCGTGCGTCTGGCCGTCATCGTTACGCCCCCAGCCGATCAGCGCGTCAAGACCCTGCGCATCGTGCAGCGCGATCTCGCCGATGGCGCAATCCGGGGTCTGGACAAAGCCGGATACCAGTCGCGCGTACTGGTCCGCCAGTCGCTGCGCGCTCGCCGCGTCGAACAGCTCACGCACGTAGTCGAGGTCGGCGTGGATCGCCCCTTCGGGCGACTCGCTGGTCGTGAGCGAGAGTTCGAACTGCGCCTCGCCCATGTCCAGCGCAAACGGCTCTACCCGCACGCCCGGCAGTTGCGCCAGTGCCCGCCGGTCGTCGCGTTCGTGATTGAACATGACCTGGAACAGCGGCGTGTGCGACAGACTGCGTTCCGGCTGAAGCGCGTCGACCAGCGCGTCGAACGGCAGATCCTGATGCAGGCGTGCCTGACGGGCGCGCTCGTCGATCTGCGCAATCAGTTCGGCTACCGTGACGCGCGGGCCGAGTTGCGCACGCAGCACCTGCGTATTGACGAACAGCCCGATCACGCCGGACATCTCGGTGCGCTCGCGATTGGCGACCGGCACACCGACGCGGATGTCGTCCTGCTGCGTATGGCGATGCAGCAACGCCTGGAACGCGGCGAGCAACACCACGTACGGCGTGGTGCCGAAGCGCCGGGCCAGTGCTCGCACCCCCGTCGATACGTCCGCAGGCAGTGCGAACGACACACGCGCCGCGTGATAGTCGCCAAGCGTGCGACGCGCGCGATCGGTCGGCAAATCGAGCACCGGCTGCGGCTTGCCGGGCGCAGCGTCGAGCGCATCGCGCCACCAGGCCAGTTGCGCCTCACGCGCGCCGTGGTCGAGCCAGCCGCGCTGCCAGACGGCATAGTCGGCGTACTGCACAGGCAACGGCCTCCAGTCGGGCGTCTCGCCCGCGAGGGCGGCACGATAGGCGTCGACGAACTCGCTCAGCAGGATGTCCATCGACCAGCCGTCGGACACGATGTGATGCATGCCTACGACGAGCACGTGCGCGTCTTGCGCCATGCTCACCACACCCACGCGAAGCAGCGGTCCATTGACGAGATCGAACGGCTCGCTCATCCATTGCAAGGCAAACGCACGAGCACTGGCTTCGTCGCCGGTGCGATGCTCGAAAGCGCACGCCAGCGTGTCGTGCACGACCTGCGTGGCTTCACCTCGCGGCGACATCGCGAACGTCGTCCGCAAGGCTTCATGCCGCTCGACGAGCGAACCAAACGCCTTGCGCGCCGCCTCGGCGTCGAACGCGCCGCGCATGAGCAATGCGCCGCCCACGTGATACGCCGTGCTTTGCGGCTGCAACTGCCAGAGGAACCACAGGCGCTGTTGCGCGTGTGACAGCGGCAGATGGCGACGATCCGTCAGACGAACGATCGGCGCAAGTGCGGCATCACCCGCTGACGTGCCGGATGCCTCGGACCCGTCCGTCGCATCGGCCGCAGCGGCCAGTGCCGCCAGCGTCGTGGCCTCGAAGCACTGGCGCGCCGTGAGGACGATCCCCGCCTGCGCGGCGCGTGCCGCGACCTTGAGCACCAGAATCGAATCGCCGCCGAGATCGAAGAAGTTGTCGTCGCGACCGACCGTCGGCACGCCAAGCAAGTCGGCCCAGATTTCGGCCAGCGCCAGCTCGGTCCGGCCCTGCGGTGCGGGTCCCCCCGCATGCTGCGCCTCGGGCGCAGGCAGCGCCGCGCGATCGAGCTTGCCGTTGGTGGTCAGCGGCAGCGTGGCGAGCACGCTCACGCTCGCTGGCACCATGTAGTCGGGCAGATGTTGCGCCAGCGCCGTGCGGACCGATGCCCCGTCGAGCGCCGACGCGCCGCACACGTAAGCGTGCAGACGTGCGTCCGCCGTGCCGCCCACGGCGATCACCGCCGCGTCGGTCACACCCGGCACGCGCAGCAGTTGTGCTTCGATCTCGCCAAGCTCGATGCGATAGCCGCGAATCTTGACCTGCTGGTCGATACGACCGAGGTAGACGAGTTCGCCGTCATCGGTCCAGCTCGCCAGATCGCCGGTGCGATAGAGGCGTTCACCGTCCTGTGAAAACGGATTCGGCACAAAGCGCTCGGCCGTGAGCGCTGCACGGCCCAGATAGCCGCGCGCCAGCCCTTCACCGCTGACATGCAGCTCGCCCGGCACGCCGACCGGCGCGAGTTCGCCCCACGCGTCGAGCACGTACAGCCCGAGGTCGTCGATCGGACGCCCCACAGGACTGCGTTCCGCCCCGATGTCCCGCGACGTAATCTCACGGGCCGTGACGTGCACCGTCGTCTCCGTGATGCCGTACATGTTGACCATGGCCGGACCGCGATCGCCGTAATGCGCGAACCACGGCGCGAGCGCGCGCACTTCCAGCGCCTCGCCCCCGAAGATGACCGTGCGCAGGCACAGGCCGTCCTCATACATGGACGGCACTTGCAGCAGTTGACGGAACGCCGACGGGGTCTGGTTCAGCACCGTCACACCGGTCTCGCGCAACAACGTCGCGAACTCGGCGGGCGAGCGTGAGACCGCGTGCGGCACGATGACCAGCGTGCCGCCGTAGCACAGCGCGCCGAAGATTTCCCACACCGAGAAGTCGAAGGCGAAGGAGTGGAACAGCGTCCAGACGTCCTGCTCGCCGAACCCGAAGCGCGCGTGCGTGCGATCAAGCAATCGCATGACGTTGGCATGCGTGAGTTGCGCCCCCTTCGGCTTGCCGGTCGAGCCCGACGTGTAGATCACGTAGGCAAGCTGCCGCGCATCGACCTTGATCGCCGGGGCTTCTGCCGCTTCCACGGTGTCCGTGTCGCCCAACTCGTGGTCGATGTCGACCACAGGCAAGCCGTCCGGCACCGGCAACAGCTCGCGATCGCCCGCGCGGGTCAGCAGGCAGCGCATGCCCGAGTCCGCCATCAGGTACGACAGCCGCTCGGCCGGATAGGCCGGATCGACCGGCACATAGGCCGCGCCGGCTTTAAGCGTTGCGAGCATGGCCACGATCATCTGCGGCGAGCGTGTCATGCCGATACCGACGCGCGACTCCGCGCCGATGCCCATGGCGAGCAGACGGTGCGCGAGGCGATTCGCCTGCACATCGAGCTCGCCGTAGGTGACGACCGTCTCGCCGTCGCGCAGCGCCGGGGCATGCGGTGCGCGACGCGCGTTCGCCGCGATACGTTCGTGCAGACACAACGCCTGCTGTGCCACCGGCGACGCGGCTTGCGACTGCGGCGCACCGAGCGCCGCGATCTGCATGGCCGTGTCGGCGTTCAGGCGCAGCGCATCGGCCGCCGCCTGCGAACCTTCGCCGGCCAGCGCGCGCAACGTGCGGGCAAAGCGTGTCGCGAGCGTGAGCAATTCCTCGCGCGAGAACGCCTGCGTGCGGTAGCTCCAGCGAATGCGCCACGCCGCGCCCGGCACGACTGTGACGGCGAGCGGGTAATGCGTCGATTCGTCAGTGCTCGCCCCCGAGAGCGTCAGACCGTGCGAAGACGCCTGCGCAAGCGCACCGTCGACCGGGAAGTTTTCGAAGACGAACAGCGTGTCAAACAGCGAACCGCTCAGCGGCGCCACGCGTTGAATGTCGTGCAGCGGCGTGTGTTCGAAGTCGGCCGCCTCGGCACGCCGTGCCTGCAAGTCACGCAGCCAGTCGCCCGCCGCGTCGCGAAGTGGGCGGTGACTCACGACCGGCACCGTGTTGATGAACAAACCGACGATGGTCTCGGCGCCGGGCAGCGACGCAGGACGCCCCGCCACGGTCGTGCCGAACGCCACGCTGGCATGCCCCGTCGCCTGATGCAGCATCAACGCCCACGCACCTTGCGCAAGCGTGTTGACGGTGATGTGTTCGCGTGCGGCGAACGCATTCAACCGGCTGACGGTGTCGGCATCGAGTTCCGAGACTTCCGTCGCGAAATCCTCGCGCGCCTGCGCACCGGGCAATTCACGAGGTGCGAGACGCGTCGCGCTGTCGAGGCCGCCGAGCGTCTTACGCCAGAACGCATTCGCGCCACCGGCATCGTCCTGGCGCTGTGCGACAAGCCAGGCGACATAGTCGCGGAACGTCGCTGACGAGGCCGTCTGAGCCGCTGCGGATTCGCCGCGATAGTGGCGCATGACGTCGCCGATCAGGCGCGACGTGCTCCAGCCGTCGAGCAGCAGATGGTGGCAGGTCCAGATCAGGTGGTACGTCGACGCGCCGGTGCGCACGAGGGCGACACGTTGCAGCGGCGGCGTGGCGAGATCGAACGGCTGCTCGCGCTGTGCGAGCGCCAGGGCATCCAGCGCGACCGCCAACGACGTCGTATGCTCACGCCAGTCGTGATGCAGGAATGGCACGGGCGCCTTGCGGGCCACCCATTGCAGCAGCGTGCTGCCCGTAGCCACGAAGCCCGTGCGCAGCATCTCGTGACGCGCGCATACGGCCTGCCACGACGCTTCGAAACGCGCCGGATCGAGTCCGTCGATATCGACACGCATCTGATTCAGGTACGCCCCACCCTGCCCGTCGACCATGGCGTGGAACAGCAGGCCCGCCTGCATCGGCGCCAACGGGTAAAGATCGTCGACGTCGCGCCACGGCAGGGGCAAGCTGGCGAGCGTTGCCTCGTCCAGTGCAGCCAGCGGGAAATCGTCTGCCGTCACGCCGGCGGCGTGCGCATCGAGACAATGCGCGACGACAGCCGACAGTTCGCGGTCGATGGCAGCGGCCAGCGCTTCGACGTCCGCCTTCGCCAGACGTCGCGCGCTGAACGACAAGGCCACGCTCAACGCGCCGTCCACGACCTTGGCGTCGATGCTGAGGTCATGCGTGAGCGGCGTATCGCCAGCGACGGTCTGCCCCAGCGGTTCCCCGGCTTGCTGCCAATCCTGCCCCAGCGCACCGTCAAAGCGCCCCAGATAGTTGAAGACGACGCTCGGCACCGGCACTTCGGCGAGCGCCTCGCGGGTCGCGTCGTCACCCAGCCAGCGCATCACACCGAAGCCCAGACCGCGTTGCGGCACCGCACGCAACGCCGACTTCGTGCGCAGAATGGCGTCGCGAAGCTCACCCTGCGCCTGAACGGCAAACGGGTACAGGCTCGTATGCCACCCGACCGTACGCGACAGATCGACGTCGTCGCTCCACGGCTCGCGTCCATGCCCTTCGAGTGCGATGACGTAGTTCGACGGATGCGTCGGCGATTGCGTCGACACCGTCGCCGGGGCATCCACCCACGAGTGCAGGGCACGCGCCACGGCAACGAGCAGCAGCTCGGCCGTCTGCGTGCGATAGGCCACGCCTGCGTCTTGCAGGAGGTGTCGCGTCACGTCCCGATCGAACTGGCGTTCGACCCGGGTCAGATCTGCCGCCAGCGCCACGGCGCTGTCGTTCGTCACCGGCAGATGCGTTGCACCGCGAATGCCCGTCCAGTAAGGCAGCTCGGCGCGTTGCGCCTCGCGCGATGCACCTTGCGCCAGATGCTCGGCCCACGTGCGATAGCTCGTGCCCACCGAGAGCAGCGCCGGTGCGCGCCCGGCGCGCCATGCGTCGTATGCCGCACGCAGGTCGCCAAGCAGGATGCGCCAGGACACCCCATCGACCGCCAGGTGATGCGCACTGAGCAGCAGGCGCTGGCTGGCGTCCGGCAGCGTGATGAGCACGGCGCGCAGGATGGGCCCGTGCGTGAGATGGAGGCTGGCGTGCGCTTCGTTGCCGACGGCTTCGATCTCGTCGGCGCTCGCGACCGTTCGCGTCCACAGCACCGCCTGCGCCGCTTCGCGGTCGAACGGCGCATACGACTGACGCCATCCGCCGGTCTGCGCGGCGTCGGGCGTGAGGTCAGACGTGAAGCGCAGACGCAGCGAAGCATGAAGCGCGATGACGCTCACCAACGCCTGACGCAGCGCCTGCGCGTCCAGCGGCTCGGCCGGCGTGAGCAGCAAGGCCTGATGCCAGTGATGCACGTTGGCCATGCCGGTAGCGAAGAACGCCCGCTGGATCGGCAACAGCGGCAGGTCGCCCGGCGCGTCGTCGGTCGTCACGCGTGCGGCGCCGGCCTCGGCGGGTGTCGTCACCGCGGCCAGCCCGGCGAGTGTCGGCGCCGAGAAGAGTTGCTTCGGCGACAACGACAGCCCCTTCTGACGGGCGCGCGCCACGACTTGCAGACTCAGGATCGAGTCGCCGCCCAGTGCAAAGAAGTTGTCGTGACGCCCCACTTGCGGCACGCCCAGCACCGTTTGCCACAAGTCGGCAAGCACGCGCTCGGTCTCGCCCTGCGGGGCTTCAAACGCCGTGACGGCGGCGCCGGGGTCCGGCAGCGCCACGCGATCGACCTTGCCGCCCGGGGTGAGCGGCAGGGCGTCGAGCACGACGACCGTCTCGGGCACCATGTAGTCGGGCAGCGCCTTCGCGAGCGTCTCACGCAGTCGGACGCCGTCCACGGCTTGCGACGGCTCACAGCCCACATAGGCAATCAGACGCGTGCGGGCGCCGTCCGTGCGCACGATCGCAGCGGCTTCCCGCACGCCTGCTTGCGCCGTCAGCGCGGCTTCGATTTCGCCCGGTTCGATCCGGTAGCCACGCAGTTTGATCTGATGGTCAATGCGACCGAGATAATCAAGCGCGCCATCGTCACGCCAGCGCACCAGATCGCCGGTGCGATACAGGCGCGCGCCATCACCGGCGAAGGCATCCGGCACAAAGCGTTCGGCGGTGAGTGCCGGGCGGTTCAGATACCCGCGCGCGAGCAGGTCGCCACCGATCAGGAGCTCACCCGGGGCACCGCGCGCCACGAGCGACAGATCCGGCGACACGACATACAACCGACGTCCCGGCAGCGCACGTCCGATGGGCACGAAGGCCGACAGCGACGGCAGCGCGTCGGCACCGATCTCCGCAGCATCGTAGACCGTCGCCGTAATGGTGGCCTCGGTCGGGCCGTAAGTGTTGATCAGCGTGACCGGCGCCAGCCCGGCGCTCTCGCGCGTGCGGCGCAATGCCTGCGCGGACATCGCTTCGCCGCCGGCGTGAAATTCACGCAGCGGCGCGAGGGATTCGGCGCTATCTGCCAGATCCTGCGTCAGCGCGTGCCAGTAGGCCGTGGGCAAGTGCGCCACCGTCACGCCGTGACGGCGTACGCGCGCGACAAACTCGTCGCTCGACCAGACATCCGGGCCGCGCAACACGACCGTCGCGCCGACACACAGGCTCGGGAAAAGCTGTTCGACGAAGCCGTCGAAGTTCACCGTCGAGAATTGCAGCACCCGGTCGGCGGCACTGAGCTTCGCGTAGGCAATGGTGGCGTCGACGTGGCCCGTGAGTGCGCCATGCGAGATCGCCACGCCCTTCGGAACGCCGGTCGAGCCGGACGTGTGGATGACGTACGCCAAATTGTCGCTGTGCAACGCCACGTCGGGCGGCAGCGGCTGGCCGTCGGTCAGAACGGATTCGTCGATATCTAGACGCTGCACGCCCGCCGACAACGTCAGCGAGACGTCGGCCTGCGAGAGCACGACGCGCACCCCGCTATCGTCGATCATGTGCGCGATGCGCGCCGCCGGATATGCCGGATCGAGCGGCACATAAGCGCCGCCTGCCTTCATGACGGCCAGCAACGCGACCACCATGTCGATGGAGCGATGCATCGCGACACCGACGCGCGCTTCCGGCGTGACATGCATGCCGATCAGGCGGTGTGCCAGCCTGTTGGCCGCAGCGTCGAGTTCAGCAAAGCTCAGGCTGCGCTCGTCGAGGACAAGCGCCACGGCATCGGGGGTGCGTCGCGCCTGCGCCGCGATGCGTTCGGGCACGAGGGTCGTCGCGACGTCGGTCGCCACAGCCTCGCCCAACGCCGCGAGTGCGTTCGTCGTGTCGGCGCTCGGGGTCAGTGCGTCAACCACGCGCTGACCGGTCGCAGGGGCGTCGGCCAACGCGCTCAGCAACGTCAGGTACTCGCGACGCAGCCGTGTCGCCTGTGCGTCCGAACAACGCGTCGCGTCGAAGCGCCAGCCCAGCGTGGGCGTGCCGCGCGTGGCGACCGTGAGCGTGACTGGATAGTTGGTGCGCTCCCACCCCTGCACCTGCCCGACGCGCAAGGACGCATCGCCATCGAGCAGCCCGGCCGCCACCGGATAGTTTTCGAACACCATCAGGCTATCGAACGGTGCGGTGCCGTTCATGCCGAGCCATTGCTGAACGGAGGCGAGCGGCGTGTGCTCGTGCTCGCGCAGCGAGACGTTCTGTGCCTGCAACGCGCGCAGCCATTCCCCCAGGTCGCGCGACGGCTCGATGGCGACGAACAGCGGCAACGAGTTGATGCACAGGCCGAGCATGTCCTGCGCGCCGGGCAGCGACGCGGGACGGCCCGAGACCGTTACGCCGAACGTCACGCGCTGGCGGAAGCTATGCTGCGAAATCAGCATCGCCCACGCGCCCTGCATCACCGTGTTGATCGTGACCTGATAGCGCTGGGCGGCTTCGGTGAGTTTTGCCCCGAGCGTGTCGGGAAGCACATCCTCGAAGGTGAGCGCTTGCCCCGCAGCGCTGGACTCGCCAGCGGCGTAGGCCAGCAACTGCCCGCGCTCGGACGCATCACCGGCTTGCGCCACCCACCAGTCGCGTGAAGACGGCTGACGCGAGACCCAGTCGACGTAACGGCTGTACGGCACCGCCGGTGCCGCGTTCGCCTGTCCCGGCGTCTGGCCGTCGCACACCCGCCGATAGGTACCGACCACTTCGGCCATCAGCAAGGCGCTGCTCCAGCCATCGGTAATGGCGTGATGCGCTGTCCACACCAGATCGGCCGCATTGCCCGGACGCAGGAAGACGTTCACCCGCAGCAGCGGTGCGCGCTCGACGTCGAACCCGGCACGCAGATCGTTCGCCAGCCACTGCGTGAAACGGGCCTCGAACGCGGTCGTCGTTTCGTTGTCCGTCGCCACCGGATGCACGGTGAACGGCAGCTCGGCGCGTGACTGTACGATTTGCAGGATCGGGCCGCCATGGCCCCAGGCGAAACGCGTGCGCAGTGCGGCGTGACGTGCAACGGCGTGCTCCCACGCGGCGCGCAGGGCATCGACATTCAACTCGCCAACGAGCGTCACGCGCTTTTGCGTGATGTACATGCCCTCGCCGGGCAACGACAGATCGTGATACAGCAACCCTTGCTGGACTGCCGTGGCGGGATAGACATCCTCTACCCCCGACGCTTCCAGCGACAGCCGCTGCCATTGCGCGGCAGTCAGCGCCGCGCGCGGGAAGTCGCTGCGCGAGAAGAGGCGGGTGCGCTCGCGTGTCGCGGCCACCACGGCCTGCACCTGCGCGTCGAAACGCGCGATGCACTGCTCGACCTGTGCGGCATCGAGCAGATCGGGGTCGTAGTCCCACGTAATCGACAGCGCACCGTCCTGAATACGTGCGTTCAGATCGAGCGCGAACGGTGCAGGTGCCGCCACGGCCATCTCGCCGCAGGGCAGCGTCGACAGCGCGAACAGGCTGCCGCTCGCGACCGCCTGATCGAGGTTGCCGAGATAGTTGAAGCCGACCTGTGCGACGGGCAGCATTGCTACCGCATCGCGCACGTCGTCGCGCGCGTGCCACGCCAGCAGGCCCCAGTGCAGGCCCTTGTTCGGGACGTCGCGCAACGTGTCTTTCGTCGCGAGAAGCTGTTCGTCCAATGCACCGGTCGATGGCAAGCGCACCGGGTAGCGCGTCGTGAACCAGCCGATGGTGGAACTCAGATCGAGCTGGGCATGCTCGCCGCGACCGAGAGTTTCGCGACCGTGCCCTTCAACGGCAACAATCGCGTCGGCACCGCCGAAGACTTCACCCAGCGAGCGGGCCAGCACGCCCAGCAACGCTTCGTCCACCTGCATGCCCAAACGGCTGCGGGTCTGCGTCACCAGTTCGCGCGTCGACTGCGCGCCGAGCGACCACTGACGGGTCTGACGGGGCTTACCCGCACTGGCGCCGTCGAACAGCGGTTTCGCACCGGTGAGCGCGTCGCGCCACCACGGCAATTCGTCGATGACGTCCGCCGAATCGGCATGATCGGCGGCCGCCTGCACCCATACGCTCCAAGGGGTGTTATCCGGCAGCTCGATCGCGCGCAATTCGTGCGCGGCGTGGTAGGCACGCTCCAGCTCGTCGAGCAACACGCGCCAGGACACGCCGTCGACCGCCAGGTGATGGATGGTGACGAGCAGATAGGCGCCCTCGGGCACCTGCATGAGACTGGCCCTGAGCAGCGGTCCCTGCCCGATGTCGAGCGAGCGATGGACACGGGTGCCCTCGCGGTCGATGGCCGCCCGCCAGTCCGTCTCGGCGCGAAGGTCCAGCGTTTCGAGCAGGTTATGCGCGTCCACCGCCACGACCTGCTGCTGCCAGCCCGACGGCGTGTGCGTGAAGCGCAGCCGCAGCGCGTCGTGCGCCTGCATGACAGCGTCCAGCGCGCGTCGCAGCGCGGCGACGTCCGGCATGGATGCGCTATGCAGCAGCACGGCCTGATTCCAATGCGCTTCGCCGTGCGGGTGACGTTGGAAGAACGTCGCCTGAATCGGCGTGAGCGGCAGCGGGTCGCGGCACTCCACGTGTGTCTCGCGGCTGTGCAGCGGCTCCGCCAGCAGCGCGAGCCGCTCGATGTCCGGCGCGTCGAAGATATGGCGCGGCGTCAGCTTGAGCCCGGCGGCGGCGGCCTGCGCAATCACGCGCAGGCTCAGAATCGAATCGCCGCCGATCTCGAAGAAGTTGTCCGTCACGCCAACATCATCGCGTCCCAGCACGTCGCGCCAGATGTCGCGCAGGGCGGTCTGTACGGCGCCCACCGGCGCCTGACGTTCACGCAAGGCCATGTCCTGCGGCACCGGCAGCGCAGCACGGTCGGTCTTGCCGTTCGGCATGACCGGCAGCGCATCGAGGTGCACGAACACCGACGGCACCATGTGGGCGGGCAACTTGCGCTCCAGCGAGCGGCGCAGCACCACGTCCGCCACATCGCCCACGACGTAGCCGGCCAGTCGCGCGCCCTCGCCTGCGCCCACCAGCGCCACGACCGCGTCGCGAACCCCCGGCACCTGACGCAGCACGGCGTCGATCTCGCCCAGTTCGATCCGCAGGCCGCGCAGCTTGACCTGCGCGTCCAGACGGCCGAGGAAGTCGATACGGCCATCGGCGCGGCGTCGGCAGAGGTCCCCGGTGCGGTACATCCGGGCACCGTTGCCGATGAACGGGTCCGGCACGAACTTCTCCGCGCTCAATGCGGCGCGACCCAGATAGCCGCGCGCCAGCGTGTGGCCCGCGATGCAAAGCTCGCCCAGCGCATCGACCGGCGCCTCGAGACCGTGCTGATCGATCACGTAGACACGGCGCGACGGATACGGCACACCGATGGAGACGATGGCGTGCTGCGTGTCTTCGTCGCACGTGCGTCGGAACATGCAGGCCACGGTCGTCTCGGTCGGGCCGTAGAGGTTATCGAGCTGAATGCCCGCCAGCGGGCCATCCTGCCATTGCCGCAGCGCGTCGCCGGGCAGCCCCTCGCCGCCGACGGTGATCTGACGCAGCCCGGTGAGCGCTTCGCGCGACGGCGGATTGCGTAGCCATTGCTGCCAGTAGGCAGTCGGAATCCGCGAGAAGGTCACGCCCTCTTCGCTCAGATGACGGCTCGTGGTCTCCAGATCCCACGCCTGCGCGCCGCGCATCTCGATTTGTCCGCCCTTGCACAGGGCCGGCAGCATCTCGTGCAGCGCCACGTCGAAATTGATCGTGGACGATTGCAGTTGCTTGTCGTCCTGCGAGATCGCATACGTGCTCAGGAAGTCGTCGATGTGCTGGCTGAATGCGCTATGCGAGATCGCCACGCCCTTCGGACGCCCCGTCGAGCCCGACGTATAGATGACGTAGGCAAGCTGTTCGGGATGCACTTCCTGACAAACGACCTCGGTCGACGCCGGGTCCAGCGTATCGACGATGATGACTTCATGGCCGCTCAGGACATCGGCCATCGCCTGCGCGGTCGCGGCGTCGGCCAACACGCGACGCACGCCCGCGTCTTCCATCATGAACGCCAGCCGGTCGGACGGATACGACGGATCGAGCGGCACGAAGGCGCCCCCGGCACGCAGCACGCCGAGCAACGCCGCCGTCATCCACGGCGAGCGCTCGACGCACAGCCCGACACGCTCGTCGGCCAGCACGCCGGCGGCGGCCAGCGCCACGGCAATGCTGTTGGCCGCCGTGTCCAGCGTCTGGTACGTCCACCGGACGCCTTCGCAATGAATGGCCGGACGTTGCGGTGTGGCCCATGCCTGCGCCGCAATGCGATGCATCACCGGTTCGAACGCGTGACAGGTGAGCGGAGACGGTTCGATCCGTCCGGACAGCGTGATGGCGCCGACATTCGGCAGCACGTCGTTGGCCGGGCGGGCCAGTTGGTCGAGAATCGCGCGCAGGTCGTCCTGCAACTGGCGCAGGATCTGCGGCGCGATGCGCGACGCCCTGGCCTTCCAGCGCAACGTCAGCGTGTCGCCGGGCAGCACGGCGAGCACCAGCGGGTAATGGGTCTGCTCGGTCGTGGCGAAGGCGGCGAGCGACAACGACGCGTCGTCGGCACGCACGGCCGCATCGATCGGATAGTTCTCGAAGACGACGAGGGTGTCGAACAGCGCTTCGGCGGCGCGTCCGGTCCACTGCTGCACCTGACGCAACGGCGTGGTCTCGACGGCGCGCAATGCCGTGCCGCGCTGCTGCACGTCCTGAAGCCAATCGGCAACGCTCGACGCCGCAGGCACATCGATCCACAGCGGCAAGCTGTTGATGAACAGGCCCAGCGTCCGGTCGATCCCCGGCAGATCGTTCTCGCGGCCGGACAGCGTGACGCCGAAAGCGACCTGTGTGCGGTTGCCGTAGCGCGAACTCAACATCGCCCACGCGGCCTGCACCATCGTGTTGAGCGTGACGTGATACCGGCGCGCCGCATCGCGAAGGCGGGTGTCCAGCGCGGCGTCGAGCACATCGTCGACTTGCAGCAGGGTGCTCGACGTGGCGTCGTGTCCGGTCGGCCCTGCCGGCAGACTGGCGACCAGCGTCGCCGGTTCGTCCAGCGAGCGCATGCGGGCTTGCCAGTAGTCGGCGTGATCGGTCTGCGTGTCCAGCCAGCGCACGTACTCGCCGTACTGCGGCAATGCGCTTTCCTCGGGCAATGACTCGCCGCGATAGATCGCCAGCACCTCGGCGAGCAGACGTGCAGCGCTCCAGCCGTCGAGCAACACGTGGTGGTCGGTCCAGACGAGATCGGTCAGGCCGTCGGGGCGTGCGAACAGGTTCACACGCAGCAGCGGCGCGACGGCGAGGTCGAAGCCCTGCGCCAGATCGTCCGCGAGCCAGGCATGCAGACGCGCGTCGTAGGTCGCCTGCGGCCCGACGGACCAGTCATGACGCGTGTAAGGCAACCCGACATGACGCGAGACGACCTGCATCGCGTCGCCGCCGTGCGCCCAGCTGAAATGCGTGCGCAGAATGGCGTGACGTGCCATGACCTGCGTCCAGGCGTCGCGCATACGGTCGTGATCGAGCGCACCGCGCAGCGTCAGACGCTTCTGGTTCACGTAGATGCCGCGCCCGGACTGCATCAGGCTGTGGAACAACAGGCCGCTTTGCAACGGCGTAGCGGGATACATCGCTTCGATGTCGCCATTGGCGCCCACGTCCGCAATCGCGGCGACTTCCCGGCCGTTCGACGGACTCGCCGCGCCTGCCTCGGAGATCGGCTGCGCCAATGCGGCGAGCGTGGCGACGGTCTGTGCTTCGAACAATTGGCGTGCCGTGATCTTCCAGCCCTCGCGCGCGAGGGCCGTCACGATTTGCAGACTCAGGATCGAGTCGCCGCCAATCTCGAAGAAGTTGTCGTGACGGCCGATGCGGTCGATTTGCAACACCGACTGCCATGCGGTAGCGACGGCTTGCTCGGCGGGCGACGCCGGCGCCTCGAAGGTACCGCGATGCGCCCCGGCCTCAGCGCTCTCGCCACCGTGTGCAAGCATGAAATCGCTGGGCACGTCGTCTACCAGCGGCATGATGCTGCCGTCGGCGTTGCGCAACGTCACCTGCCCCACGGCAATGGAGGGATCGCCTGCCAGCGCCTCGCAGAAGTTCACGAAGTGCGCGGCCCAGCGAGCAACGCTCGCCTCGTCGAAGATCTCGCGCGCATAGGTCATCGCCGCGCTCACGGAGCCATCGGCAGCCTCCTCCGTGTCCAGCGTCAATTCGAACTGCACGTTCCGGCCTGCGATATCGATACGCGAGACCGTCAGGCCGTCGAGCGCGTCGAACACATGGTGATCGGGCTGGCGATGGTTGTGCACCACCTGAAAAATCGGGGTGTGCCGCAGGTTCCGCTCGGGATGGAGCGCGTCGACGAGCACGTCGAACGGCAGATCCCGATGCGCCTGCGCTCCGGCGGCATTCGCACGCACCGTGTGCAACAGAGCGCCAAGCGTCTGCGTGCGTAGCGGTTGCGCATGCAGGACCTGCGTGTTCACGAAGCAGCCCAGCACGTCGTTCACTTCCGGACGCTCGCGCCCGGCAACGGGAACGCCGACGCGAATGTCACGCTGGCCGGAGTGGCGATACAACGTCGCCATGTAGGCGGTCAGCAACGCCACGAAGAGTGTGCTGTCGTGACGCTGGGCGCTTGCCCGCAATTGGCGCGTGAGCGCCGCCGGCAGCACGAACGTATGGCGTGCGGCCGTGTAGTCCGCCAGCGACCGGCGCTCCCGATCCGCCGGCAACGCCAGCACCGGATGCCGATCGCCCAGCGTGGCGCGCCACCACGCCAGTTGACGCTCCCGCTCACCGGCGTCGAGCCAGCGGCGTTGCCACACGGCGTGGTCGGCGTACTGCACCGGCAACACCGGCAGCACCGGCGTCGTACCGTCCAGCGCCGCGCGATAACACGTGACGAACTCGTCGAGCATGCGGTCGATCGACCAGCCGTCGGAGATGATGTGATGCATCGAGACGAGCAGATGATGCTCGTCGGCACTCAACGTGACGATGCCCACGCGCAACAGCGGGCCCTGCGACAGGTCGAACGTCTCGCGCGCGAATGCGTTGGCGAGCGCTGCGGCTTCGGCCTGCGGATCGGCGGTGCCTGAAACGTCTTGATGACGCACAGCCACCGGCATCGTGTCGTGCACGATCTGGCGCGCGGCGACCGCTGCACCTGCACTTTGCGCGTCGCCTTGCGCCTGTGCGAACGTCACCCGCAAGGACTCGTGGCGAGCGACAAGCGTATCGAACGCAGCCTGAACCGCCTGTTTCGCGCGGTGATCGAACTTGCCCTGCAACCGAAGTCCGCCCGCGATGTGGTACGCGGAGCTTTCCGGTTGCAGATGCCAAAGGAACCACAGGCGTTGCTGCGCGTAGGACAGCGGCAGCACCGCGTCGGCGCCGCGAGGCACCGGCACGAGCGCGGGCTGTGTCCCCACGTCCCCCTGCCCTCCCTGCACGCCGCCTTCATGGTCGAGCGCTTCGGCCAGTTCCGCCAGACTCTGATGCTCGAACAGATGCCGCGGCGCGAGTGCGAGGCCCGCCTGCGTTGCACGCGTCACGACCTTCAGCGTGAGCAGCGAGTCGCCACCGATCGCGAAGAAATTGTCGTGACGCCCCACGGAGGCGACGCCCAGCACGTCCTGCCAGACCTTGGCCAGCACGGCTTCGGTGCCCGCGCGCGGCGCGACGTCGCCGCCACGGCCGAATTCGGGCGCAGGCAAGGCACGGCGGTCCACCTTGCCGTTCGCGGTCAGCGGAAACACCGGCATGACCACGATCGCCTTGGGCACCATGTAATCCGGCAGTACCGCACCCAGCGCGCTGCGCAGCGCAGGCACCTGAGCGGTGCCCGCCACGTGCGCGATCAGACGTGCGCCGCCCGGGCCTTCCTGCACGCTCGCGACCGCACCGTGTACGCCGGGCTGCGCGAGCAGTTGCGCCTCGATCTCGCCCAGCTCGATACGAAAACCGCGAATCTTGACCTGATGATCGATACGTCCGAGGTAATCCAGCTCGCCGTCGGCACGCCAGCGCGCCAGATCGCCGGTCCGGTACAGTCGGCCGCCGTCTGCCGCGAAGGTGTCCGGGATGAAGCGTTGTGCGCTCAGCGATGCGCGTTGCCAGTAGCCGCGTGCGAGGCCTGCCCCGCTCACGTGCAGTTCGCCCGGCACACCGATGGGCGCGAGTTCGCCCTCGCTGTCGAGCACGTACAGCCCGAGGTCGACGATGGCACGGCCCACGGGGCTGCGCGTCACGGCGAGGTCGTCCTGCGTGATCTGGCGGAACGTCACGTGCACCGTCGTCTCGGTGATCCCGTACATGTTGATCATGCGCGGGTGGGCGTCTCCAAAGCGCTCGAACCACGGACGCAGCGTCTGCGGCTCCAGCGCCTCGCCGCCGAACACGACCACGCGCAACGCCAGATCGTCCGCCGTCGCCAGCGCCGGGACTTGCAGCAACTGACGGAACGCCGACGGCGTCTGGTTGAGCACGGTCACGCGCTCGCGGCGCAACAGCGTCAGGAAGTCGTCCGCCGCACGGCTCACGAGGTACGGCACGATCACGAGCCGTGCGCCGTAGCACAGCGCGCCAAAGATTTCCCAGACCGAGAAGTCGAACGCATAGGAGTGGAACAGCGTCCACACGTCCTGCGCGCCGAAACGGAAGTCGGTATCCGTGGCGTCGAGCAAACGCCCGACATTCGCATGCGTGACGAGCGCGCCCTTCGGCTTGCCGGTCGAGCCGGAGGTGTAGATGATGTAGGCCAGATGCGATGGCAGCACCGGCACGTCAGGATTGCCCGGCGACGTCTCGTCCGAATCCCCGGCCGCGCTTGCGTGCTCATGATCGTGATGATCGAGCAGCAGCGTCTGCACGCCGTCAGGCACCGGAAGTTGCTCACGCAGACTTTCGCGCGTGAGCAGCAACGCCATGCCGCTATCGGACATCAGGAAACTCAGGCGATCCGCCGGATATTGCGGGTCGAGCGGGACATAGGCGCCGCCCGCCTTGAGTACGGCCAGAATCGCGACGACCATGTCCGGCGAACGCTCCAGCGCAACGCCCACGCGCGATTCGAGCCCCACGCCGCGCGCGATGAGCACGCGAGCCAGCCGGTTCGCGCGGGCATTCAGTTCGCGGTACGTCATGCCGACGTCCTCAAACGTCACGGCGATCGCGTCCGGTGTTTGCGCGGCGTGCGCTTCGATACGCCGATGCAACGGCAAGCCCGGCGACACCGGTTGGCTCGCGCTCCACTGCATCAGCCGGTCCTGCTCGTTCCGGTCGATCAGCGCCACGTCCCGCACCGCCTTCGCGGCATGGTCGATGAACGCTTGCACCGCGTTACACAGATGATCGGCCAGACGCGCGATGGTCGAGGCGTCGAACGTGTCGGCGTCGTAACGGAACCGGGGGGTGAGACGGCCATCGGCGAACGCCTGCACGTCCAGCGTGAGGTCGAATTGCGCTGCACTCGCGTCGATGCCATGCAGCGTGGCGGCCATGTCGGGCCAACGCGTGAGCGAACGCTCGTCTTGCTGGACATGGTTGTACATGACCTGGAACAGCGGCGTCTGGCCCATGCTGCGATGCGGCGCCAGGGCGTCAAGCAACACGTCGAACGGCAGGTCCTGATGCTGCTGCGCTTCAAGCGCCGTGTCGCGCACCTGCGCGAGCAGCGCCGCCAGCGTGCCGGCCGGTTGCACGTCGAGCTTCATCACCACGGTATTGACGAACAGCCCCATGAGCGGTGCGGTGCCCGCATGCTGGCGATTCGCCACGGGCATGCCGATACGCACGTCGTGGCTTGCGGTGTGCCGGCGCAGCACGAGGCCCAGCGCCGCCAGAATCAGCATCGACGGCGTCACGCCGTGCGTGGCCGCCACGCCCGCCAGTGCCGCGTGCACCTGCGGCGGGAAGTCGAACGCGTGGGCGGCAGCGCGTCGCGGCGCATTCCCCGCGCGCGTGCGGTCACCAAGGATGGCCGGCGCAGGTTCGTCGCCCAGATGGGCGCACCAGTAGGCCAGTTCCTGCTGTCGTGATTCGTGCTCGCGTTGATCGCGCTGCCAGACGGCAAAATCGGTGTATCGAAGTGCGGCAGGATCCTCGGTCGTCGACGTCGACTGGCCGCTCAGACAGGCCAGATAGTCGTCTGCCAGCGCGTCGACGAAGCCCTGCATGGACCAGGCGTCGCAAACGATGTGATGCAACGCCACGACCAGATGCGCACGACGATCCGGTGTCGTGAACAGCGCGGCGCGCATCAGCGGGCCATCGCGAAGATCGAACTGTGCGTCGATCCACGCCTGCGCCGCCGAGTCGAGCAAGGCCACGTCATCGAGTCGCGTCTGCGTCATCGTGAAGCGCGACGCCGTGTCGATGTCCGCAACCCGCTGCACCGGTTCGCCCTGCGCATCGGTATCGAACGTGGTGCGCAAGGCGGCATGACGGGCCACGCTGGCGCGCAACGCCCCTTCCAATGCCGACGCGTCAGGCGATACGCCGAACGTCAGCCGGCCGCCCACGTGATACGCGGTATCCGAGGCGTCGAGATTCCACAGGAACCAGAGACGGTGCTGCGCGTGCGTGAGCGGTGCAACGGTGTCATACGCGGCATTGCGCGCAATCAGCGGAACGGCCCCGGCCGTTCCCTTCTGCGCGACCTCGCCCTGACGTTGCGTCACGAGCCGCGCAGCATCGCGCAGGGCGGCCTGTTCGAAGACGTCGCGAACGTCGAACGGCACATGGAACGCGGCCTGCACGCGCGCGGCCAGTTGCACCGCCTGAATCGAATTGCCGCCGAGACGGAAAAAGTGTGCGCTGCCCACATCGATGGCATCGGTAGCGTGGCCAAGAACATCCGCCCAGATCGCCGCCAGACGTCCGGACACGGTGTCCGGCGACGCTTCACCTGCCACAGGTTTCGCTTCCACGCCCTCGTTATGCGACGCGCCGTAAGCCTCGTCGAACGTCCCACCGGCGTACACCGCCCAGGCGTCGAGCGTGCGCTCGCGCCAGCCGCGCGCCGCTGCGGAGCGTTGCAGCTTGCCGCTCGACGTCTTCGGCAGACCGCCCGGATTGAGCAGGACCACGACACCGAGCGCTTCGCCGAAGCGGGGGGCGACCACGGCGTCGAGTTCGTCGACGATCTGTGCCGGCGTCAGCAGCTTCTGCGTGCGGCGCGAGATTTCAGCGGCGAGACCGATGCTCTCGCGACCGTTGATTTCCACCGCGAATGCCGACACGCGGCCCGACCGAACGATGTCCAGTTCCGCTTCGACGACCTGTTCGACATCCTGCGGATACACGTTCTGGCCACGCACGATGATCAGGTCCTTCACGCGGCCCGTCACGTAGAGATGGTCGCCCCGCGTCATGCCCAGATCGCCGGTGCGCAGCCAGCGACGGCCCTCGTCCTCGACGAACGTCGCGGCGCTGGCCTCCGGATTGCGCCAGTACCCCGCCGTCACGCTCGGGCCGTTGAAGCGAATTTCGCCGATCTCGCCGTCGCCGAGCGTCTTGCCGCTGGTCGGGTCGACAATGCGTACCTCGTGGCCCTGCGGGGCCTTGCCGCAACTCACGAGCCACTTGGTCTCACCGTCGGCACCGTCCACTGACAGCGACGACATCCCGCTTGAGCGCGTCACCCCGGTCACGAGCAACGTCGCTTCGGCCAGACCGTAGCAGGGATAGACCGCGCCCGGCTGGAAGCCCCACGCGCCGAAGCGCTCGACGAACTCGCACAGCGTGTCGTGGCGTACCGGCTCGGAGCCCGAAAACGCGACACGCCAGCTCGACAGGTCGATGCCGTCCATCTGCGCGTCGCGCACACGCTCAGTGAGCAAACGGTACGAAAAGTCCGGCCCCCCCGAGATCGTGCCCCCGTGCCGGGCAATCGCTTCGAGCCAACGGATCGGCTGCTCCAGGAAGTGATTCGGCGACATCAGCACGAGCGGGATACCCGTGTAGACCGGCTGGAGCATCGTGCCGATCATGCCCATATCGTGCGGCAGCGGCAGCCAGCTCACGAACACGTCCGACGGCGTGACGCCCAGACGCTCCTGAATCGCCACCTCGTTGGCGATCAGGTTGCCGTGCGTGACCATGACGCCCTTGGGCGCCGAAGTCGACCCCGACGTGTATTGCAGGAACGCGATGTCTTCCGGCGTGAGATCGATGGCGATGCGCGAAGTGGATGCCGGCGCCCCCGAATCATCGATAACGATCAGCTCCGCCGTCTCGCCGTACAGGTCCAGCAGCGAGCGAGCGATCTGCGCGTGCTCCGGGGTCACCAGCACCCAGCGGGCCTGCGCGTCCGCGAGCATCACGCGCAGGCGCTCCGCGTACGCGTCGCGCGTGCGCCCGGGCGCGAAGGCGGGCACGGCGAGCACGCCCGCGTACAGGCAGCCGAAGAATGCAGTGAAATACGACAGGCCGCTGTCCATGAGCAGAATGGCGCGCTCGCCCTTGAGCGCGCCCCCACCGAGCCGGTGGGCGAGCGCGTTGGCACGCTGGTCGAGCTCGGCGTAGCCGTGCGACGTCTCGCCGCCAGCCTGCACGCAGATCAGTGCGGTGTCGTTCGGACGTTCGATTGCGAGCGATTGCAGTCGCTCAACCATGTGCTTGGGAGTCTGGGACATCGGAGTGCCTGAAGTTCGTTGCATTCTTTGCGATTCATTGCGTTCGTGGCATGCGTGTCATCCAAGGCGAACGGCGCGACCGAAGGGCCGCGCCTCGCTGGCATGCCGACAGGGCGCGCGCCGACTATTCGGGATGCTCGCCGTCGGTGCGCACGGGTGCCTGCGCATGCGGCCCGGCATGCGGCTTATGGCCCCCCGGCGTCTCACTCGATTCGCCGTCGCCCTGCTCGATCAGCCGTCCGTGCCCCGCATCGGCATGCATCTGACGCGCCAGATGCGCGCCATGACCGGCGTGACCCGCATGAGCGACGTGCGCGGGAGAAACGGATGGCGCCGGGTGCGGTTTGGGATGGACGGCAATCTTTCCGAGCATCGGCGCCGACGTGCCTGCGTCGGCCTGCACCGTCGGCGCTGTGGCGTCTTCCGTAATGCGACGCATGCGCTTGAGGAACGGGCATTGATCGGCTGCGGCAACGTTCTCGTCCTCAAGGAAGTACTGCTTCCATTCGAGGTTGCCCGGATCGCCGTAGAAGCCCAGGTCCGGGTGGGGGCCGACGGCGTCCCACTTGCGCAGCCGCTCGCGCACCTGCTCGCGCGCCTGACGCCCGATCACCTTGTTCGTGATGGTGTCGACGAACACCGCGCGCGGCTGGAACAGCAGCACCATGCCCGGCCCGAGGTTGCGACTGTGGCGCAACGAGAACGACGGGCAGGCGCAGACGACGAACATCTGAAGCCCGCCGTAGCCGAACTCCCAGTCCTCGTGCGAGGGCGGCACCTGATGATCCGCCTCGGGATCGGGGTCAACGTTGTGCAGATACTGCAACGTGTTCCAGAACAGGTCGTGATATTCGGCGTGCGTGAGCGGCGTGGCGTCCGGCTCGTAGAAGATCGCGATGTTGTTGCGTCGGAATTCCGGCTGCGACGCGAGACGCGCGAACGTGAGCATCGTGGCGGGCAGCGACGCATTGTCCTTGCCATTGACGAAGGTGTAGAACATCTCGCCGCGCCGCTCGGCAATCGTGCCGAAGAAGCACGGATACTCCGGGTGCATGACCTGCGTGCGCAACGTCTCGTACGAGGTCTCCAGCCAGTCAGGCAGTTCGATATCCCCGACCTGATCGCCGAGAATGACGCGCGAGCGCCAGTCGCTGGCCGTGGTGCGCTTGGGCGCAGGGGAATTCCCGGAAGCATCGGGGGCAGAGATAGAGCGTTGGGAACCCAGGGTATCGGGGGGATCGAGCTGCATGAGCTTCTCCGTCGAAACTGCGCGCGCCGGCCCGAGCCGGCTGTCATTGCGTCACGCATCGACCGTCGCCGGACAGCCGGCGGCGGGATGTGTGAACGTGCCTAGAATTTAGTAGTGCTAACAGGCTATTCGAGTCGATAGCCTTGAGTCTCTGGTCGCCGGCGCTAGGTGGGCGCGCCGGCGTCGCCGCGCATGGGCATGAGGCGCACTCGTCAGGCGAGTGCAGCAGAGGACTGCGGGGCCGGCATGGTGCCCGCATGGAGTGCCGCGATCCATTCGTCGGGGATGATCGGCTGATGGTAGGTGCATTCGTGCGACACCACGGTCGAGCCATGCAGACGGCCATCCGGAATCAGCACGCTGTCGCCCTGCTTCATCTTGAGCTGCATTCCCAGGTTGCCCCAGAAGATCATGTCACCCGACTCGATGACGACCAGACGGTGGTCGTTATGCACGTGCGTGGTCGAACACATCTCGCGAGGCTCGACGAACGTCTCCCGGTCGATGCCCGGGCATTCGACTTCGATACGTCCCTCGACTTGCTTCGCAAACGCGACGTAACGCTCGATGGCCGACAGCCAGCGCAATTGCTCGCCAAGGTCCCAACGGCCCCGTGCGGCCATGAGTTCGGCAGCGCCGAGCCCCTGACTGACGCGATACAGGCCCTGCTGGGCGTACTTGTCGTCGATTTGCGCCGTCGCGGCAGAGGCACGGCGAAGCAGATCCGCCACGGCGTCTTCCAGCGTCGGCTGCTGAATCGGCAAGCCATGGAGCATGTGCGGGCAGGCGGCAGCGGCGGCCTGACAGAACGCCAGCATTTCGGCCTCGGCAACGAACGCCGCGCCCAGCAGCGCAAAAGCCCGGTCCGGACGTGCGCCCAGCGCGTACAGCAGGTTGCACTTGGCAAGGCTCGTGGGCAGATAGAACTGCCAGTACGAATGCTCGCGGCGCGTCAGGTCGAGTGCCCCGGCAACGCGGGTGAGCAAGGCGTCCTGCGCGGCATCGACCATGACCGGACGGGCATCCGGTGAGACGGCGTCGAAATACCCGGAGGCCACCGCACGTGCAACGGCGGCGCGACGCGACGGCGCGAGGCTCCAGCGCTGGATCATGATGAAGCGCAGGCCCTCGGGCAGATACTCATTGCGCTGGAGCAGCGCGAACATCTCGCTCCACCACGCATGTTCGGTCTGCACGATGGCACGCAGGGCTTCGGTCAGCGACGCCGGCGTGGTGTCGGCCTTGCCCTCATTGCCGAGGAACGTGTAGGCATAGTTCTCGAGATACGGCCGGATGCGTGCACCGAGCACCTGATTGCGCTCGCTGTAGAACGCATCGGCGCTGGCAAAACCCTCGGCATCGCCGGGGCGCGGCATACGGGCGATGCCGACCTCGTTGATGCACATGAGCAGACGCTGGGACGCGAGCATCGGCAAACGGCTGACGGTCTCGGCGCGCACCGCCTTCTTGAACTGGAGGAATTCGAGATCCTCGGGACGCAGCGGTCGGCGATAGAAGTCTTCGTCCAGCTCCAACTCCTCGACGACGGCACTACGAAACGCCATATGCGACGCGAATTCCCGAATCAGGGGCAACGTTTCGTCGCGCACTTCGAGATAGGGGGCGAAATCGAACAGCGGGGGGAGGCCTTGCACGATGTCCATCTCCGTATTGACGTCAGGCGAGCGCCCGGACAGGCGTTTCGCTCACACCGACGGCGTCGCGCAGATGCGCGATCACCTGCGCCAGCAGCGCATCTCGGTGGGTATTGATGAAGAAATGCCCCGCAGGCACGCGCGCCGAGGCGAATGGCCCCGTCGTCTCGCCTGCCCACGCGGGGTCGTTTGCGGGAACGATGCAACGCGCGTCGTCCTCACCGTTGATCGCCAGCAGCGGACACGCCAGCGGCACGCGTGCTGGCGGATCGTAAGTGCCGCACAGGTGAAAGTCGGCACGCAGGGCGGGCATGACCAGCGCCATGAACTCGTCGTTCTCCAGCAGGCTGTCAGGCATACCGCCAAGACGCCGGACTTCGGCCTTGAACGTCATGTCGTCGCACGTCAGCCAGTGTGTCTCACGCTCACGCAGGCTCGGCGCCAGACTCGCCGACGCACCGAACCAGCAAGGCGTCACGCCCAGCCGGGCCCGCAGCACATGCGCGAGTTCCAGACCCACCAGCGCCCCCATGCTGTGCCCGAAGATGGCGAACGGTAATGGCGCCTGCCCCGGCACGACAAGGGACGTCAGTGCCTGTTTCGCCATGTCGTCGACGAATGCCGGCCAGCGATAAACCGGCGTATCGCCATGACGCACACCGCGACCGGCCGGATGCAGCGTCACCACACGAATCCAGTCGGGCAGCGAACGCTGCCAGTCGCGGAAAATCGCCGCGCTGCCTCCCGCATAGGGAAGACAGAACAGGAGGATCGGGGGGCGCATTGTGTCGGAAGGCGTCGGCGCGATAGGGTGCAGGCGAGGGTGCTGGCCCAATCAGTGCACCGACGCAGAGGCGTCGACAGCGGCCGACTGCCCGGCCTGCTCGCTCATCGCCTTTTGCAGGCTGAGCGGTCGCATGTCGGTCCAGTGCTCTTCGATGTACGCGAGACAAGCCGCCTTGTTGCCTTTCATGCCCACGGCGCGCCAGCCACCGGGGATTGCCTTGTAACTCGGCCAGATCGAATACTGCGCCTCGTGGTTCACGACAACTTCAAATTCCGCGTTTTCGTCATCCCAGCTCATTGAATCACTCCCTTGATGGTTCGTATTCCTTACCACTTGTTTCTCCGTCGAACGACCGATGTATGCGAGGGTCGTTACGAGGGTTCTTAGCAAGTTAATGAGAATCATTCTTCATTGGTGAGGTGGAATCTACAAAAGAGACATCGCCTCTGTCAACCGAATTTTGCTCATTTACTTCTAAATATTGGTCATCTTTGTAATATTTATATGACAGGCTTCTCGAATTTATCGGCTCGGCGGATACGATAGGCTTTCTCTGTAAATGAGAATCGTTCTATACTGTGCGCCGCGTCAGTGACGGCTTTCGCCAACCACCAGTTCGTTCACCAAACGACGTGCCGAGACCTGACAGGGCTCGGCCGTGCACGCCATCGAAGCAGATGCCACTCAAACCGAAGCGAATTCGTAGCGCCCTGTTCCTCCTTGTCGTTGCACTTCTGGCATTCGTGCTGTGGTTCACGATATTTCGACACGTCGAGCATGTGGAAACCGCAACCGTCAACCGGGGCAACCTGGAATTGAGCGTCACGGCGCTGGGCAATCTTCGTCCGCGAAACTACGTGGACGTTGGTGCGCAGGCGTCCGGCGCGATTCGCCGTCTGCATGTTCAGGCGGGGGCCCGGGTCAATAAGGGTGATCTGCTCGTCGAGATCGATCCGGCGGTGCAACAAGCCAAAGTCGATGCCGATCGGGCCAGCCTCGCCAGTCTGCACGCCCAGTTGGCGCAGGCCCATGCCGAGCGTGTGCTGGCGGCCCAGCGCGCAGCCCGTCAGCAGCAGATGATGAGCGACGGCGCGACGCGACTCGAAGACGTCCAGACGGCGCAAGCCAATCTGGACGTGGCCGCGGCCAGGATCAACGACCTGCATGCCCAGATCAACGGGGCGACGTCAACGCTCAAGGGCGACGAAGCGCAGTTGGGCTACACGCGTATCTATGCGCCGATTACCGGCACCGTGGTCTCCCTCGACGCGCGCGAAGGTCAGACCCTGAACGCCACCTATCAGACCCCGCTCATCATGCGCATCGCGGACTTGTCTCACATGACCGTGTGGACGCAAGTCTCCGAGGCCGACATCGGGCACGTGAAAGCGGGCATGCCCGTGTACTTCACCACCCTCGGCGGGCAGACCGACGCCGGCCCGCGACGCTGGCACGGCACGGTGCGTCAGGTACTGCCCGCGCCGCCCACGCCGCTGGACAAGAGCGGCGCCGACACTTCGCAACAGAGTCCGACAGGCAGCACGGGCAAAGTCGTGCTTTACACCGTGCTGGTCGACGTCGACAACGACGACGGCGTGCTGATGCCGGAGATGACCGCGCAGGTGTTCTTCATCATCGCCTCGGCGAAGAATGTGCTGCTCGCCCCGATGACGCCGCTCGTGCCCGTCAACGCGCAGGCAGGGGTCTTTACGGCCAACGTGCTGGTCGACGGCAAACCCGTCGAGCGCAAGGTGCGCATCGGCCTGCGTGATCGCCTCGACGGCGAAGTACTCGACGGTCTGAAACAGGGCGACGCGCTGATTACCTCAGTGAGCACCGTTCGCGCCGGGGCCGGGAGGTTCCAGTGGTAACCGACACCCATGCTGCGCCGACATCCGGCGAGCCGCCTGCGCCTGCGCCTGCCCCGCAGTCGATCCCGCTGATCGAACTGGTCGACATCTGCCGCAGCTACGGTGGCGAAGGCGGCACGCCGGCGACGCAGGTACTGCGCGGCGTCTCGATGCGCATCGATGCCGGGGAATTCGTCGCCATCGTCGGCGCTTCCGGCTCCGGCAAGTCGACGTTGATGAACCTGCTCGGCTGTCTGGACCGCCCCACCTCCGGGCAATACCGGTTCGCCGGTCAGGACATTGCGTCGTTCCGTGCCGATGAACTCGCGTGGCTACGCCGTGAAGCGTTCGGCTTCGTGTTCCAGAACTATCACCTGATCCGTACCCTCGACGCGCTGCACAACGTCGAGGTGCCCGCCGTCTACGCAGGCATGTCGCGCGCGGACCGGCACCACCGGGCAACGGAACTGCTCACCCGGCTGGGACTGGATGGGCGGATTCACCACCGTCCGCACCAGCTCTCGGGCGGTCAGCAGCAACGGGTGTCCATCGCCCGGGCGCTGATGAACGGCGGGCGCATCATTCTTGCCGACGAGCCGACCGGTGCGCTCGACACGCGAAGCGGCGCCGAAGTCATGGCGTTGCTGCGCGAGCTTGCCGACGCGGGTCACACCGTCATTCTGATTACTCACGACCGTGGGGTCGCCGCGCAGGCGCGCCGCGTCATCGAAATTCGCGACGGGCTGATCGTTTCGGATAGCGGCGAGGCGCAGCACGACGGTAGCGCGGGCGATCTGCTGCCGCCGCCCGACACCTCGACGCCGCCGGACAGCGCAGGCTGGACGCTGAACGCGCAAAACTTCGCGACCACAATGGCGCACGGGCTCTCGCGCTCGGCATCTCCGTGGGCAGACATCTACGAGGCGGTGCAGGCAGCGTGGCAGGTCCTGCTCGTGAATCGCTTCCGCACGCTGCTCACGCTACTGGGCATCATCATCGGGGTCGCGTCGGTCATTGTGATGCTCGCCATCGGGACCGGCACACAACGCACTGTCATGGCCAAGATTGCGAGTTTCGGCACCAACCGGATGTATGTGACGCCGGGCGGCGATACGGAGCGCGGCCCCGGCGGCACGCTATCGGAGGCGGATGCCGCGCTCGTCGCGCAGGTGCCCAACGTCGATATCGCAATGCCCTTCTTCGCGGGCAAGACCATCGTGCGCGCCGCCAATGTGGACGTCGGCACGCGACTGTGGGCCGTCACCGAGCAGGCCCCCCACGTGCTGAACTGGAACGTGTCGCGGGGCACCTTCTTCACGCCGCAGGACGTGCGCTCGCTGGCAACCGTCGCAGTCCTCGGCAAACGCATCAGCACCAAGCTGTTCGGCCCCGCCGACCCGCTGGGGCAATACGTGCTGGTGAACAACGTGCCGTTCCAGGTCATCGGCGTGCTGGCGGAAAAGGGGGCGACGTCCGGTCAGTCGAACGACGACGACGTGGTGCTCGTGCCGTCCAGCACCGGTAGCCGACGGGTTTTCGGCACCGCCAACCTGTCGTGGATTTCCGTGCTCGTGCACGACCTCGACAAGGTCGACGAGACGGCGGCAGACATCACGCGCGTGCTGACCGAAGCCCATCATGTGAAGGACTTCCAGGTCTACAATCAGGCGGCTTCGCTCAAGGCGCAGAGCGAAGCCCAGCAAACACTGACGCTCACGCTCGGACTGATTGCGGCCATTTCGCTCATCGTTGGCGGGATCGGCGTGATGAACATCATGCTCATGACCGTGCGCGAACGCACGCGCGAGATCGGCATCCGCATGGCGACGGGCGCGCGGCAGACCGACATCCTGCGACAGTTCCTGACGGAGTCCGTCATGGTTTCGACCGTCGGCGGCGTGCTGGGCCTCGTTTCCGGTCTGGCCTTCGGGCTGGTGCTCATTTTCTGGGGCGTCGATCTGGTGTTCTCCGTGCGGGCGATGCTCGCCGCGTTCGGATGCGCCCTCGCGACCGGCCTCGTGTTCGGCTACATGCCCGCACGTCAGGCGGCTCGCCTCGATCCCATCGTCGCTCTCGCGAGCGACTGACCGCCATGCGCAGCAAGCCCACTTCCCTCCCCTCCCAGCGCAAGGCGATGGCCTCGCTGTCGCTGCGTTCCCTGACGCTCGTTTGTGCTGCGGTCGTTAGCGGGTGCGCACTGCATGAGCCGCCCGCGTCCCGCGACGTCGCTACGCCGAGCGCTTTCCAAAGTGGCGCGGGGGCGTCCACGCCATTGCCCGTTCATCCCGTCGATCAGGCGTGGTGGCAGGCTTTCGGAAGCCCGTCACTCGACCGGGTGATCGCCATGACGGAGCGCGACAGTCTGGATGTCGCGGCGGCTTACGCCCGGGTGCGGCAAGCGCAGGCGCTCGCACGCATTGCGGGCGCGCCGTTGCTGCCGTCGCTCGACGGCAACGCCTCGGCATCACGGCAGGGCCGCATCGGCGGGAATGCCGACGTGTCCGGCACTGCGCTGACGTTAGGCGTATCGGCCACTTACGAGCTGGATTTCTGGGGAGCGAATCGCGCCGCACGCGATAGTGCGCTGGCGCAATTGCGCGCGAGCGCGTTCGACCGCGATACGGTCCGGCTCACGGCGACGGCGGGTGCGGCCAATCTCTGGCTGGCGCTGGCCGCAGCCCGCGAGCGCGCGTCCATCGCCACTCAGCAGCGCGATATTGCGGCGGAGGTCCTGCGTCTGGTTCGTGCTCAGGCACGCGCGGGTCAGGCAAGTCCGCTGGATCTGGCGCAACAGGAGGGACTGTACGATGCGCAACTGCGCAACCTCGCGGCACGCCGTCAGGACGCGACGGACAGTGAAAATACCCTGGCGGTACTGACAGGACACCATCTGGGCGACGTGCCGCTGGACACGCCGATGCTCGACGCGCTCACCGCACCGGCGGCCGTCGCGTCGTTGCCCAGCGACCTGCTCACGCGTCGCCCCGACATCGCGCGCGCCGAAGCGGTGCTCGCCGCCAGCGATGCCGACGTGCTCGAAGCCCGCGCACGCATGCTGCCATCGATCTCGCTCACGGGCGGCGTGGGGTTTTCGGGTGGACGTCTGAATACGGTGCTGGAGAATCCGATCTACAGTGTCGCGGCGAGCCTGAGCGCGCCCATCTTTCATGGCGGTGCGCTCGCAGGCGCGCGCGATCTGCGCGTCGCACAACGTGAGGCGGCACTGGCGGATTACCGGAAGACGATCGTTGCCGCGTTCGGCGACGTGGAAGCCTCGCTCAATGCCATTGACGGCATCAAGCGTCAGCAGGACGCACAGCAACGCGAACTGACGCAGGCACGCACCGCTTTCACACTTGCCCAATCGCGTTACCGCGCCGGAGCGGATACCTTGCTGACGCTGCTCGACACGCAGCGCACGCTGTTCACCGCGCTGGATCTGCAAGTGCAGTTACGGCTCGCGCGGCTGCAAGCATCGGTGGCGCTTTACAAGGCGCTCGGCGGTGGATGGCAAATGCCGGGCAGCCAGAGTTCCTGAGACGCCCGGCCTGATCCACTTCGTCCCGCCGTGTCCGCCACAGGTCACGATCGCCACCGGCTGATGACGCCACGCATGGCAAGGGACACCGTACGTGTCACTTCCGAGCGCCCGACATCGCCTCAGTGCCAACCGCGATGCCAGCCATAGCGCGGATGCCACCATCCCCAGCCATAGTGCGCGTGATAGCGCCACGAATAACCGGGACCCGGCACGACGCCGACGGGTGCGACGTAGACGACACCGGCAGGCGCGACCGTCGCGGGCTCCACCGGGGCGACCGGTGCGACCACGCAGCCGGACAGCGAAGCGCCCAACAGCAGCGACGCGGCTAGTGTGTAAAAAGATTGTGATTTCATGGTGAATCGTCCGGGCATTTGAGGGCAGATGCGTGGCATCTACCGTCGTAAACGCATGCGCAGCGACGCATGTTGACGTTGCGCCGTCGCGAATGTGTAAGCGCGTATTACCCGGTATTACGTCGCCGAGCCGCGAGCGACAATGTGTGGCCAACGGCGTGACTTTTACGGAACGGAGGATATTTGCGGGACGCCGCCAAGGAAGAACCCGACTGGCGAAAACCGCTGAAAGCCTGAGATGGCGGAAGGCAGCCGGAGTCGAACCGACCTGGGAGCGTCTGACGCCCCCAACCGGGTTTGAAGCCCGGCCGCATCACCGGATACGGATGCCTTCCTTAAGAGGGTGCAATGAGAGTGCTGTGTGATGGCAACGCCCGCGCACCGCGCGAAGCCTTGCCGTAATGCCTTGATGCCGTAATGCTGTAATGCCGTGATTTGAACTACGCACCGCCCCACGTCACGCCGGGACGCTGCACATGCCAGTCACCAACGCGGCGAGTATATCCCGCACGATCGAAGAACTCCAGAATCTGAATCGCGCGCTTGCGCCCCAGCCCCGTCGCATCCCGAAACGCGCCCGCCTCCACCCGACCACCGGCGCCGACAACGATGTCCGCCAAGGCCTGCACGCACGCGTCGTCGTAAAACAGATCCTTGACGATCTGATGTACCCGCCCCTGCCGCGCCAATTTGCGCAGCACCGCACGCACACGATCCTCGGACACGTTCAACTCACGTCCCATATCGCGCACCCACGGCGGATCGAAGCGTCCCTGCGCCACCTTCGGCAACAATGCCTCGGCCAGTGCATTCTCCTCGTCCGTCATCTCGACGCGATGCGTCGGCAGATGCCACCACGCGCCCGTGCGCGCCACCGCGCCCTCGCTCAGTAACGACTGCACGATCACCCGCCAACGCCCCGCATCCAGCGCGGGCCACGCCATACGGCCCAGACGCCCCGCGTCCAGCCCCGGATCATCCGGCACTCGCGCGTGATAGTCGCCCAGCGACGTCACCACGCGCGCGCGCATCGCCTCCCACGCCTGCGGCGCGAAGGCCAGCGACTCACCCTCCGCACCGGGCAGCACGACGGCATGCTGCGGCCACGTCCATTGGCCCGCCGAGGGATCGGTATTTCGTCGACCCGCGCCCTCCGCCGACAACCCCGTGAGCGCCACCACCTGTGAGCTCGTCAGACCGAACGGCGATTGCGCCAGCAGCGCATCGAGCCCGTTACCGTCGAGATAGTCGGCCACGGCGTCGAGCCACGCCAGCCGCGCCGCCGAGCGACGCTTGCGCTCCGGCGCCGCCGGATCCAGCACGCGCCCGCCCCCGACAGTCGCCGTCGCCTGCGGATTACGCACGATGAAGCGGTCGCCCGGCATCGTACAAACAGGGGTATCGAAAACCAGTTGCACACGCATCGACTGCCCCGGTGCAAGCGTATCGCCGCCCAGCAGCACCGTGCGCGCCTGCACGTGTGTCGTGCCCAGATGCACGTGCAACGGAAACCATTGCGTGAGCGGTGCGCTGCCGTCCAGCCAGTGCAGCTCGACGTCCACATGCGTCGACGGCGCCGACAGCCCCGGCGCGACGACCCAGTCACCCCGGCCGAGCTGGTCCCGTTCGATGCCCGCCAGATTCAACGCGCAGCGCTCGCCGGCCCTACCGGCATCCACCGCCCGATTCTGCGCATGAATGCTGCGCACCCGCACCGGCAATCCCTGCGGCATCACCGTAAGCGTATCGCCCACATGCACAGTGCCCGCAAACGCCGTGCCGGTGACGACCGTGCCATGCCCGGCCAGCGTGAATACCCGATCGACGGCCAGACGGAACAGCGCGTCGTCGCGACGCGCGGCATTGCCGGACGCCAACAACGCTTGCGCCGCACGCGTCAGATGCTCGCGCAACGCGCTCACACCGGCGTCGCCGGGTGTCGTCGCCGACACCGGTATCACGTCGGCCTGCGCAAGCGGTGTGCCCGCGAGCCACTGCGAAATTTCCTGCGTGACCGCTGCGAGACGCGCGGCATCCACGCGATCCGCTTTCGACAACGCGACAACGCCGCGCTTCACGCCCAGCATCGTCAGAATGGCGAGATGCTCACGTGTCTGCGGCATGATGCCGTCGTCTGCCGCGATCACCAGCAGCGCGAAGTCGATGCCGACCGCACCGGCCGCCATCGTGTGAATCAGCTTCTCGTGCCCAGGTACATCGATGAAACCCAGCACCTCGCCGTCGGGCAACGGCGTGTAGGCATAGCCCAATTCGATGGAAATACCGCGCGCCTTTTCTTCCTTGAGGCGATCGGTATCAACGCCCGTCAGCGCACGCACCAGACTCGTCTTGCCGTGGTCGATGTGACCCGCGGTACCGACGATCATGCGCGAAGCTCCGCGAACTGCAACGCCAGACGCGGCTCGTCATCCGCTTCAAGACAGCGCAGGTCGAGCCAGAGGGTCTGATCGGCAATGCGTCCGATGACCGGATACGGCAGCTCGCGCAACGCCGTTTCGAGTCTGGCGAGCGCCCGGCCACTGCCTCGCCTGGCACCGCCGGCCGGGGCAATCGCCAGCCCGTAGCTCGGCAGTTGCTCGACCGGCAACGCACCGCTGCCGATCTGGCTGACCATAGGCGCAGCCGTCACGGTGTATGCGTCGCCGAGCGATTTCACGAGCACCGGCACCAGCCGCTCGGCCTGTGCGGCCATTTCTGCGCGCGTACGCGTGAGCAGACGCAGCGTCGTCAACCGCTCGGTGAGATGGTCCGGATCGCGATACAGACGCAACACCGGCTCCAATGCCGCCAGCGTCAGCTTGCCCACGCGAAGCGCGCGTTTGAGCGGATGCTTCTTGATCTTCGCGATGAGATCCTTGCGCCCGACGATCATGCCCGCCTGCGGTCCGCCAAGCAGTTTGTCGCCCGAGAATGTGACGAGGTCGGCGCCTGCCGCGATCGTCTCCTGCACGGTAGTCTCATGCGGCAACCCCCAGCGCTCCATCGGCGTGAGCGTGCCGCTGCCCAGATCCACCGCCACAGGCACACCGTGCGGTTTGGCGATCTCGACGACTTCCGAGACGTCGACACTCTTGGTGAAGCCCGTGACTTCGTAATTACTGCAATGCACCTTCATCAGCAGCGCGGTCTTGTCGCCGATGGCATTGCGATAGTCGGCCGGGTGCGTGCGGTTGGTCGTGCCGATCTCGACGAGCGTCGCACCCGCATGCGTCATGATGTCCGGAATGCGAAACGCGCCGCCGATCTCGACCAGCTCGCCGCGCGAGACCACGACTTCGCGACGCTTGGCGAGCGTTGCCAGCATCAGCAGCACAGCCGCCGCATTGTTGTTGACGACGGTCGCCGCCTCGCCACCGGTCAGTTCACACAGCAATGGAGCGATGAGATCGTCGCGGTCGCCGCGTCCGCCCGTCGCCAGATCGAATTCAAGGTTAGCGGGCGCGGTGAGCGCCTGGATGACCGATTCGATGGCCACTTCGGGCAACAACGCGCGCCCGAGGTTCGTGTGCAGCACGGTGCCGGTGAGATTGAAGACGGGGCGCAGCGTCGGCCGGTTGCGCGCGCTCAGCTCGCCGACGATGCGGGCACCGAACGCCGCCGGCGTCAGCAGGTCATGCGTGAGCGTGCCGGCCAGCGCCGACGCCCGGCACGCGTCCAGATCGCGACGCAACGCGCCCGTGACCTGTGTGCGACCGAAGTCGACCAGCGCCGCCTGAAGCTCGGGCATGCCGAGCAACCGGTCGAGCGACGGCAAATCAGCCGCGCCCGCCCGTACGTCGTCCTGTTTGACCATCGGCATTCCCGTCATCCCTGTCATCCCCTCAGGCCTCCTCGGCGTTTTGCCAGAGCAACGGATTCCCGTTGGCGCGCGCATACCCGGCTTCGCCCATCAGCACATCGAGCGCGAGACTGGCGAGGTCGTCGGCGACCGGCTCCACGAACGGGTCCTTGTCCTGATAGAAAATCTTGCGATAGCTGTGACAGTCGTCGCACGACTCGGCACGGATGGGCGCCGATGCGACGCGCTTGGCCGCCTCGTCGAGCTTGGGGCGTCCGTCCTCCCCCTTGAGCAGGCCGCCGTCCGCTGCCGCGATCTCGGCGCCGGAGGCCGCCGCATCGCCCGACGTGTCGACCACGTGATACGCGACATGCTCGCTCGCTTCGCAATGCGTGCACTTCACGCGAACCATGTGCCATTCGGTCGAACATAGACCGCAGCAGAGATAGCGGTAGCCCTCGTGCGCGCCGCCGATACGCACGACGCTTGCCACCGGCAGCGTGCCGCACATGGGACAGACATTAGGGACGTCGAGCATCGGTACGTCACCCGCCTCGAACGTGCTGGCCACGCCCGTCCAGAGCACTTGCAGCGCCGCCATCAGAAACGGCGCACTCGCGGCGTCGACACCCTTGCCGTGGCCGGCGAGCAGCGCCTGCGCGCCCGCTTCGAGCGCCGCCGGATCGGCCGCACGCACGCGGTCGATAACGCCCCTGACCGCTGCCGGCAGATCGGCTTGCGCGGCAACGGCGTCGAGCAGCGGGGTCAGCAACGGTTGCCAGCGGCCAATGTCGTAGCCGCCGGTCGCAGGCACGAGCGGCATGCAGTGCTGCTGCGCCTGTTCAATCGATTCGGGGGACGGACGCTCCGGCTGAAAGTTGTCGAGCACGCGCTGCTGCGCATCGACGAGTGCAGCCATCAGTCGCAGGTAGTCGCCGAGCGGATGCCCGTCGGCCAGCTGACGCAAACGCGCCGCGCGCGCCGAAAAGACTTCGGCACGTTGCGGCATGCGCAGGCGGGGAATGGAGGTGCGATCGAGAGATTCGATCTGCCCGGGTTCGAGAATGCGTTGCAAGGTGGCCGGCCTCGTAAGAGCGTCCGGCCACCAGCAGGGCCGGACTTATTTGTTGAGCTGCTTGTACCAGGCGCGATGGTGTTTCCACGCCCAGCCGCGGGTGACGGTACCGCGCGTCATGGCGCGCACGGAACCCTTGATCCAGATCGCCGCGTAGATGTGCGTAATGATGCCGCAAATCAACACGAATGCACACACCGCGTGCACGTCGGACGCCAGACGAATCACCCAGATCGGGAAGTAGAACGCGAAGTACGCGCGCCAGATCACGATCCCCGAGAGCAACAACCCGATCATGCACAACACCATCACATAGAAAAGCAGCTTCTGTCCGGCGTTGTAACGCCCGACTTCCGGCAGATTCTCTTCGCGATTGTTGAGCACGTCGCCGATGTTCTTCATCCACTCGGTGTCGCGCTGCTCGAACTTGTTGTAACGGGCGAGCCGCATGGCGAGCCAGACGAAAGCGACGAACATCACGAGACCGACGAACGGATGCAGCACCCGCGTCCACGGGCCGCCACCGAACAGATTGGTAAGCCAGAACATCGACGGATGGAACAGCGCCAGCCCGGAGAGCGCGAGCAGGATGAACGTGCCCGCGACAATCCAGTGGTTGATGCGCTCCGCAGCGTTGTAGCGCTCGATCAGATCGTCTTTCTTGTGTTCGCTGTGTTCTTGCGACATGGTCAGACCTCCTCGTGCGTGACAACGCCCTTCGAGCCGTCGGGCCCCTTGCGAGACGCATCGTACCGGCGGGCTTCCTCTTCATCTTCCTCGGTCGTTTCGTTCGGACCGGTCTTGATGTAGTGGAAGAAGCCGGCGATCGCCGTGAGCGCCATGGCGGCGACCCCCAGCGGTTTGGCGATGCCCTTCCAGAACGTCACCATCGGGCTGATGCGCGGATTGTCCGGCAGGCCGTGATACAGCGACGGCTTGTCGGCATGATGCAGCACATACATCACGTGCGTGCCGCCCACTCCCGCCGGATCGTACAGCCCCGCGTTGTCGAAGCCCCGCGACTTCAGGTCTTCGATACGCTCGGCCGCCTGGTCCTTCATGGCGTCCTTGGTGCCGAACATGATCGCGCCGGTCGGGCACGTCTTCACGCAGGCCGGCTCCAGCCCCACGGACACGCGATCGGAACACAGCGTGCACTTGTACGCCTTGTGATCCTTTTGCGAGATGCGCGGGATGTTGAACGGGCAACCGGTAATGCAGTACCCGCAGCCGATACATGCTTCCTCGTGGAAGTCGACGATGCCGTTCGCGTACTGCACGATGGCGCCCGGCGACGGACAGGCCTTCAGGCAGCCCGGATCCTCGCAATGCATGCAGCCATCCTTGCGGATGAGCCACTCGAGGTCGCCCTTCGGGTTTTCGTACTCGGTGAAACGCATGAGCGTCCACGAGTCCGCCGTCAGGTCGGCCGGGTTGTCGTACACGCCGACGTTGGTACCGACTTCGTCGCGCAGATCGTTCCACTCCATGCAGGCGGTCTGACACGCCTTGCAGCCGATGCACTTCGAAACGTCGATGAGTTTGGCGACGTCGCCCGTGTGCGCTTCACGCACCGAGGGCGACGGCAAGGTCGTTGCCGAGCGCCGTTTGATATCCAGTGATTGCAATGCCATGGCGCCCCCTTATGCCTTCTCGACCTTCACCAGGAACGACTTGAACTCAGGTGTCTGCGAATTACCGTCGCCTACGATCGGCGTCAGCGTGTTCGCGAGGAACCCGGGTTTGGTCAATCCCTTGAAGCCCCAGTGAATCGGAATGCCCACGTGGTGAATCGTCTTGCCGTCCACCTTGAGCGCCCGCAGACGCTTGGTGACGACCGCCTTGGCCTTGATATAGCCGCGGTTGGACGACACCTTGACCGTGTCACCCGCCACGATCCCGATCTCCTTGGCCAGCGCCTCGCCGATTTCGACGAACTGCTCCGGCTGGATGATCGAGTTCAGCAGCGCATGCTTGGTCCAGTAGTGGAAATGCTCGGTCAGACGATAGGTCGTCGCCACATACGGGAACTTGTCCGCCTTGCCCATCGTGGCCAGATCGTCCGGGAACACGCGGGCGCCCGGGTTGCTCGTGGCCTTCGGTTGCTTCGGATGCAGCGGGTTGTAGCCCAGCGGCGTCTCGAACGGCTCGTAGTGCTCGGGGAACGGCCCTTCGGCCATACCCGCCTTGGCGAAGAAGCGCGCCACGCCTTCCGGGTTCATGATGAACGGACTCATGCCACCGGCCGGGTCTTCGTCCACCTTGAAGTCCGGCACGTCGGCCCCGCCCCAGGTCTTGCCGTTCCACCACACCAGCTTGTGCTTCGGATTGAACGGCTTGCCCGCGAGGTCGGCAGACGCACGGTTGTAGAGAATGCGACGGTTCGCCGGCCATGCCCACGCCCAGTTCAACGTCTGACCGATGCCGGTCGGATCGCTGTTGTCGCGACGTGCCATCTGGTTACCCGCCTGCGTCCACGAACCCGCGAAGATCCAGCAGCCCGACGACGTGCTGCCGTCGTCCTTCAGCTCCGCAAAGCCGGCCAGTTGCTCACCCGCCTTGCGCGTGACCTTGGTCGGATCCTTCGGATCGACGATGTCCTTGAGCGCGCGGCCGTTGTACTCCTTGGCAAGCTCCTCGGGCGACGGGCTCTCCGGCTGGGCGTACGGCCATGCCAGATTCACGATCGGGTCGGGATACTTGCCGCCCTGCGTCTTGTACATCTCGCGAATGCGCAGGAACAGGCCCGACATGATCTCGATGTCGGTGCGCGCCTCGCCCGGCGGCTCGGCACCCTTCCAGTGCCATTGCAGCCAGCGGCCGGAGTTGACCAGCGCGCCGTCTTCCTCGGCGAAACAGGTCGTCGGCAGGCGGAACACTTCCGTCTGGATCTTGCTGGAGTCGACGTTATTGTGCTCGCCGAAGTTCTTCCAGAACTCCGACGTCTCGGTCGCCAGCGGGTCCATGATCACGAGGAACTTGAGCTTGGCAAGCGCCTGATCCCACTTGAACTTGGCCGGGGCCGCCGCGAGCGGGTTGAAGCCCTGCGCGATGTAACCGGTCATCTTGCCCTGGTTCATCAGCTCAAGCACTTGCAGCAGGTCGTACGGCTTGTCGAGCTTGGGCAGATAGTCGTAGCCCCAGTTGTTCTCGGCGGTCGCCGCATCGCCCCACCACGCCTTCATCAGGCTGACGTAGAACTTCGGATAGTTCTGCCAGTAGCTCAACTGATTCGGACGCAACGGCTTTTGCGTGCGCGCCGTCAGATACTGCTCGACGGTCTGCTCGGCCTGCTTGGGCAAGGACATGTAGCCCGGCAGCAGATCGGTCATCAGGCCCAGGTCGGTCAGGCCCTGAATATTCGAGTGACCGCGCAGCGCGTTCATGCCGCCGCCCGCCACACCGATGTTGCCCAGCAGAAGCTGCACCATGGCGCCGGTACGGATCATCTGCGAGCCGATCGAGTGCTGCGTCCAGCCCAGCGCGTACATGATGGTCATGGTGCGCGTGGGGGTGGAACACTCGGCGATCTGCTTGTAGATGTACTCGACCTTGTCGGCCGGTGTACCGCACACCCGTTCGACCATGTCGACGGTGTAGCGCGAGTAATGCTGCTTCATCAACTGGAACACCGTACGCGGATGTTGCAGCGTCGGGTCGGTGATGACGTAACCGTCCGCGCCCTTCTGGTAGTCCCAGGAGCTCCTGTCGTACGTACGCTTCTCGGCGTTATAACCCGAGTAGATGCCGTCTTCGAACGCGAACTCGTCTTTCACCAGGAAGGTGAAGTCGGTGTAGTTCTTGACGTATTCGTGCTGGATCTTGTCGTTCGTGAGCAGGTAGTTGATCAACCCGCCGAGGAAGACGATATCCGTGCCGGTACGGATCGGGGCGTAATAATCCGCGACCGATGCCGAACGGTTGAAGCGCGGGTCGACGACGATCAGGCGCGCCTTGTTGTGCGCCTTCGCCTCGGTCACCCATTTGAAACCGCACGGGTGTGCCTCGGCCGCGTTGCCGCCCATGATGAGTACCAGATCCGCGTTCTTGATGTCGACCCAATGGTTCGTCATCGCTCCACGGCCAAACGTCGGGGCAAGACCTGCCACCGTCGGGCCGTGTCAGACACGTGCCTGGTTATCGAATCCCAGCATCCCGGTACTGCGGATGACTTTGTGCGTGATGTACCCGACTTCGTTGCTCGATGCCGACGCGGCCAGCATGCCGGTAGTGAGCCAACGGTTGACCGTCATGCCGTCGTCCGTCTTTTCGACGAAGTTGGCATCGCGGTCGGCCTTCATCAGCTTGGCGATGCGATCGAGCGCGTCGTCCCACGAAATCCGTTCCCACTTGTCGGAACCCGGCTTGCGGTATTCCGGATAGGTGAGGCGGTTCGGGCTGTGGATGAAGTCGATGAGGCTGGCGCCCTTCGGGCACAACGTGCCGCGATTGACCGGGTGATCGGGGTCGCCTTCGATGTGGAAAACGCTCTTCTTCGCGTTTTTCGCACCGTCGCCATAGCTGTACATGAGCAGCCCGCAGGCCACCGAACAGTACGGACAGGTATTACGGGTCTCGGTCGCTCGCGCCAGCTTGAACTGACGGACTTCCGCCAGCGCCGCGTCGGGCGCGAACCCGAGCATTGCCAGGCTGGACCCGGCCAGCGTTGCGCCACTCACTTTGAGGAACTGGCGCCTGGACATATTAAGCATGGGGGAATTCTCCTCAAATTTTGAGAAACTTTGCGGGAGTGTGTTGAGTATAGAGCAAAGAAGTAATGATTTCCGTGACTTAGCACAAACCATGCCGTATGTTGCGTTGAGCTTTAGTTGCGGGGGATTACATGGGAACTTCCTTGACATTTTGGTATTCTGAGCGTCACTTTGGTCACGGTCCCCGGTAATGGATACATTGCCCCCAGAAGATGACGTGACGAGCCTGATCGCCTGTCCGAACTGCGACACCCTGCACCGTCGCACGGACCTGCCGCCGCACGAGACTGCTCGCTGCGTTCGTTGTCATTCAGTGCTTTACCGCTCTCCCGACCTGCGCCTGTCGCGTGTGCTCGCGCTCACCCTGACGTGTCTGATCGTGTTCGCCATCGCGAACGCGTTTCCTATCGTCGAGATCGAGGTACAGGGCATCTACACCGAGACGACGCTCGTGGGCGCCGCCTGGGCGCTGTATCGGGAGGGCATGTGGCTCGTCGCGCTGCTCGTGTTCGCCACGACCGTGCTGTTTCCCCTGTCGCAACTGCTCGCGCTGATTCATCTGATTACGCCGCTCTCGCTGGGTCGACGCCCATATGGCGTGTTCCATGTGATGCGCGCCATCGAGTTCTGCCGCCCGTGGGGCATGATCGAGGTCTTCATGCTCGGCGTACTGGTTTCGCTGGTCAAACTCTCGGCCATGGCCAGCGTGCTGCCCGGCGTCGCCCTCTGGGCGTTCGGCGCGCTGACCATGCTGCTCGCGCTGGTGCTCTCCTACGACCTGCGCAATCTCTGGATCGTGATCGACCGCACGCCCGACCCGGCCGTGGAAGCGTTGAAGGCGGCGAAGGCTGCCGATCCATCCACAGCGAATGCCGCGAATGCCACGAAAGCGATGCCGTCGCGCTCGGTGCCACGATGAAATATCTCTCCGCCAAAGCGGCAGGACTCGTTGCGTGCCATGTTTGCGGGCGCCTTTCGCGCGAGGTCAAGACACTGGAGAAGGCGCGTTGCCCGCGCTGCAACGCGGTGCTGCACCAGCGCAAGGTCGACAGCCTCACCCGCACCTGGGCCTTGCTGATTGCGGCGGCGATCCTGTACATTCCCGCCAACGTGCTGCCCATGATGCAGACCCGTTCGTTGCTCGGAAACTCCAGCGACACCATCATGAGCGGCGTGATCTATTTCTGGACCAGTGGCGAGTACGATCTGGCCATCGTGGTCTTCACCGCGAGCATTCTCGTCCCGATGCTCAAGCTCTTTGCGCTGTCGCTGCTGTGCTTTACCGCGCAGCGCGGCGTGCGCTGGAAACCGCACCAACGTACAAAGCTGTATCACATGGTCGAGTTCATTGGCCGCTGGTCGATGCTCGATGTCTTCGTCGTCGCGCTGATGGTGGCGCTCGTGAACATTCAGTCGCTGGCCGTGATTCAGGCCGGCCCCGGCATCGTAGCCTTCGGCTCCGTGGTCGTGCTTACCATGCTGGCCTCCATGCAGTTCGACCCTCGCCTGATCTGGGATCAGATCCGCGACGACGACACCGAACAGGACGATCATGACTGATCCGAAAGACCCGAAAGACACCCAAGATCCGCAACCGTCGAAAGGCGCGCCGCCCGGCGGCACCGACACCCTGCCCACACCGGCCATCGAGCCGCGCAAGCGCTGGGCGCCGTCGCTCGTCTGGCTGATCCCGCTGGTCGCCGCGGTGATCGGACTTTCGCTCGTGGCAAAGGTCCTCATCGAGCGAGGCCCCAGCGTGACCATCGACTTCAAGACGGCGGAAGGGCTCGAAGCGGGCAAGACCAAGGTCAAGTACAAGGAAGTCGACATCGGCACGGTCAAGAGCATCGAGCTGTCCGACGACCTCTCGCACGTGCGCGTGACGGTCGACCTCACCAAGAACGCCAAGAACTTCGCGGTCAAGGATTCGCGCTGGTGGGTCGTGCGCCCGCGCGTGGCCGGCGGCAGCGTCTCGGGTCTGTCGACGCTGCTCTCCGGCGCCTACATCGGCGCGGACGCCGGCAAGTCGAAGGAAAGCGTCAGTCATTTCACCGGACTGGAAGTGCCGCCCGTCGTCTCCAGCGGGCAGCCGGGCAAGCCGTTCGTGCTGCACGCCACCGACATCGGCTCGCTCGACATCGGCTCCCCCATTTACTACCGGCGCATTCAGGTCGGTCAGGTCGAGGCGTATTCGCTCGATCCCGACGGCAAGGGTGTCACGCTGCGTGTCTTCGTTCAGGCCCCTTACGACCAGTATGTCGGCACCAACACGCGCTTCTGGCATGCCAGCGGCATCGATCTGCGACTCGATTCGAGCGGCTTCCAGGTCAATACGCAGTCGCTGGCGTCGGTGGTCATCGGCGGCATCGCCTTCCAGGCGCCGAGCGACTCGGGCGCGGGCGTGATCGCCAAGCCGGGACAGGAATTCCGTCTGGCGCCGGACGAAGCGACCGCCATGAAGGCCCCCGACACGCATCCTGTACGCGTGGTGTTCCGCTTCCAGCAGTCGCTGCGCGGGCTGGTTGTCGGCGCGCCCGTGGACTTCCGGGGAATCACGCTGGGTGAAGTCACGTCGATCGGCGTGGAATTCGATCAGGCCACCAAGCAGATCAATATGCCGGTGACGGTTGACATCTACCCGGATCGCCTGCGCCGTCGCGACCCGAAAAACAGTGTGCCGCCCACGGAGCTGAACAGTCACAAGATTCTCGACGCCCTCGTGCAGCGCGGCCTGCGCGGCCAGTTGCGCACCGGCAACCTGCTGACCGGTCAGTTGTACGTGGCGCTCGACTTCTTCCCGAGCGCGAAGCCTGCCAAGGCCGAGATGATCGACAACACGCTGCAAATGCCGACCGTGCCGAATACGCTCGACCAGTTGCAGCTTCAGATCGCCGACATTGCCAGCAAGCTCGACAAGATTCCGTTCGACAGCATCGGACAGAATCTCGATTCCTCGCTGCGCAAGCTCGACAAGACGCTGGAGAGTGCGCAAGGCCTGTTCCGTCAGTTGGACAGCGAAATCGCGCCCGAGGCGAAGGCCACGCTGGGCGAAGCGAAGAAGAGCTTCGGCGCCGCCGAGCGAACCCTGTCCGAAGATGCCCCGGTGCAGCAGGACGTGCGTCAGGCCATGCAGGAACTGACGAAGACACTGCGCTCGCTTAACACCCTCGCCGATTACTTGCAGCAACACCCTGAAGCACTGCTGCGCGGCAAACCGAAGGATCCGCAACCATGACGAGGCCGCCCGAGATGACCCGTAGCCAGCCCCCGCGTTCGACGTCAGCGGCGCGCGCCACCCCGCTGGCGGCATTCGCCGCCGCAGCCGCCCTCGCGCTGGTGTTGGCCGGCTGCGCGTCGCCGCAGTCCACGTTCTACACGCTCACCGACGCGACCGGCACGACCGGCGGTGCCCCGAACGCGAGCGCGCCGGCCACGCCGTACGCCGTCGAAGTCTCGCCGGTCGCGGTGCCCGAGCAGGTCGACCGGCCGCAGATCGTCGTCACGCGCGGTGGCGGACGCGTCGATATCCTCGAAGAATCCCGCTGGTCCGCCCCGCTCAAGACGGAGCTGACGTCGACGATCTCTCGCGATCTCACCCAGCGCCTTGGCGCGATGGATGTCTACGGACTCCCGCGTGCCGACGGATTGACGGTGTATCGCGTGTCGACGTCGGTACAGCGCTTTGAATCCGTGCCCGGTGAGCAGGCGGCCCTCACCGCCGTATGGAGTGTTCGCAAGGTGCCGGGCGACATGGTGCTGACGTGCCGCTTTGCGGGCACCGAACCTGCGTCAGGCGGGATCTCCGGGGTCGTGAGCGCGCAGCGCAAGCTCGTCGACCGGCTGGCGGACGGCATCGGCAACGCCATCGCCACCAGCGCACAAGGCACGGCAACACCCCGCTGCCCGAATTGACCAGGTAGCAAATCCGGCGCCCTGAGCACGGGCCAGCCCATCGGAAAGGTCGGGAAATCCCCATGCGCGTCGAGCGCATTACGGATTGCGCAATCGATTACGTGATGTTTAAGATGTTCGAGACTTGCCGCACGGGTCATCCATCAGAGATGCCGGCGGCAGGTCGCCATAGCGCGAATAACTCGAACATTGGAGACACGTCATGCCCAGCCTTGCCGGCCATTTGCGCCGTACGATTGCCGTCGCTGCTTCACTTGCCCTGACTTCCCTCGCATCCCTGTCGTCGCTTGCCCTGAGCGCCGCCGCGGCGCACGCCGCCGCCATCTCGGACGGCGTCGTCAAGATCGGCGTGCTCACCGACCTGTCGGGCGTGTCGAGCGACAACGCGGGCAAAGGCAGCGTGCTGGCCGCCACCATGGCCATCGACGACTTCTCGCGAGACCACAAGGTGCTCGGCGCCCCCATCGAACTGATCTCGGCCGACTCGCAGGGCAAGACCGATACGGGGGCAACCATCGCCCGCGAATGGTACGACCGGGGCAAGGTCGACATGATTACCGACCTCACGTTCTCGAACGTTGCGCTCGCGGTCGACCGCATCGCCGACGAAAAGAAGAAGATCGCCCTCGTCACCGGCGCCGGATCGTCGGCCATCAGTAACGAACAATGCACGGCGCACAGCGTGCAATGGATGTACGACACCTACGCGCTGGCGAACTCGACTTCGCAGGCACTGCTGCGTCGCGGGCTCAAGTCGTGGTACTTCATCACCGCCGATTACGCATTCGGTCAGGCGCTGGAAAAGGATGCGAGCGAGATCCTCACGCGTCAGGGCGGCAAGGTCGTCGGCTCGGTGAAGCATCCGGTCAACTCGCCCGACCTGTCGTCGTACCTGCTGCGGGCGCAGACGTCCGGCGCGCAGGTCATCGCCCTGGCCAACTCCGGCACCGATACCCTCAACACCGTCAAGCAGGCATCGCAGTTCAACATCATCCAGAGCGGCAAGCAGGTGTTCACGCCGCTGCTCTCCCTGATCACCGAGGTCCACGGCATGGGCCTGAAGAATGCGCAGGGCATGATTCTGACGAACGGCTTCTACTGGGATCAGGACGACCGTTCACGCGCCTTCGCACAACGCTTCTACGCGCAGCACAAGAAGATGCCGACGATGATGCAGGCCGCCGTCTACTCGGCCGTGCTCAACTATCTGAAGGCGATTCAGGCCGCCGGCACCGACGAAGCCGACGCCGTGATGACCAAGCTCAAGTCGATGAAGATTGACGACCCGGTGATCCGCAACGGTCAGATTCGCGCCGACGGCAAGCTCGTGCACGACATGCTGCTGGTGCAGGTGAAGACGCCCGCAGAGTCGAAGTCGGAATGGGATCTGTACAAGATTCTGGAGACGATTCCCGCCGACAAGGCGTTCGCCCCGCTCGCGGAATCGAAGTGTGCGCTGGTGAAGAAGTAAGCAGCGAAACAGTGAGGTAACGTGCAGGTCAGGCGTGGTGTCCGATCTGACGTTTGCCTCAGAAGTTTACTTCAGCGCTTGAGATCGGTGGCAGACGCCGCAGGCGTTGCGCCACCGTCACGGCTCGCCCCTGCCGCAGGATCTTCCACGCGACGGAACACCAACGCCGACGCGAGCGTGATCAGGCCAACGCAGACGAACGTCATGCGAAAACCGGCGACCGTACCGCCAACGCCGATCTCTCCCGCCTGACCGGCCAGATGGCCGAACAGCGCCAGCAACTGGCCGCCGATGGTCACCCCCAGCCCGAGAGCGAGCATCTGCGCCATCGAGAACAGGCCGTTGCCGGCACTCGCGCGACGCGTGCCTAGATCCTTGAGCGTGACGCTGTTCATCGCCGCGAACTGCATCGAGTTCGCACCGCCGAAGACTGCCAGTTGCAGCAGGCCCAGCCAGATCGGCCAGCCCGGCCCGAACAGTGCGAAGCTGGCAATCGATCCGCCGACGACGGCCGTATTGACCATCAGAAAGCGCGTGTAGCCGAAGCGCACCACGAGCGGCGTGACCATGCGTTTGACGACGATGCCCGCCAGCGCGACCGGCAACATCATCAGGCCCGAGGCCAACGGGCTGTAACCCATGGCGACCTGAAGCAGCAACGGCAGCAGGAACGGCACGGCGCTGCTGCCGATACGGGCGACGAGGTTACCCAGGAGGCCGAGACTGAAGCTGCGCGTCTCGAACAGTTCTAGCGGGAACAACGGTGCCACCCGACGACGGGCGTAGGGCCAGTAGCCCACGGTCGTCGCCACGCAGAGCAGTGCGAGCAACACCGACGGCCACCATCCCGTATCGGAGAACGGGTGATCGAGCGCCAGCGTGAACGACACCATCGCGACCGACAGCAAGGCGAAGCCGATCCAGTCGAAACCGGTGTCGATGACCTCGTCCTGCTTGGGACGCGGGAGGTAATGTCTCACCGCGAGGCTACCGATGAGACCGATCGGCACGTTGATGAGAAAGATCCAGTGCCATGACGCCACCTGCACGAGCCAGCCGCCAAGCACCGGGCCGATCATCGGGCCGACCTGCCCGGCAATCGACACGAAGGCCAGCGCCGCCAGATACTCGCCGGCGGGAAACGTGCGCAGCACGGCCAGACGCCCGATCGGCAGGAGCATCGAGCCGCCCGCCCCTTGCAGCACCCGCGCGATCACGAGTTGCGGCAACGTGTGCGCCATCGCGCAGGCGATCGAGCCGAGCACGAACAGCAGGATCGCGACGAAATAGACGCGTCGCGTGCCGAAACGATCGGCGAGCCAGCCGGACGCGGGCGTCAGCATAGCCATCGTGAGCGAGTAGGAAACGACCACCGGCTGCATGCGCAACGGGTTCTCGCCGAGGCTGGCAGCCATCGCTGGCAGTGCCGTATTGACGATGGTCGTATCGAGCGCCTGCATGAAAAAACCCGCCGCAACGATCCATAGCAGGGCGGTGAGCGTCTTGTCTTGCTTCATGCGGCGGGGGACGGCGCGCGGCGGCGAGCCACGCGTCAGAGAAGAATTAAGCGAAGGCAGAATTTTAGCGCGCTTTCACCCCGCGACGCGCCGACTCATCGATGCACGTTTCGCAGCAATCGATGAGTCCCGTGCATCAGTGAGATGCCGTCCGGTGCGCGCGCTGGACGGTGTCAGGCCCGTCGGGCCATCAAGCCATCAGGCCGTCGTGTTGACGTGATTACCGGTCGGGCTCATCAGCGCCAGAATCTGCGCCTGAATCGACATGGCCTGCGACGACAGCGCGTTGACCTGCTGGAGTTTCTCTTCAGGCGGCAGACGGTCGTTGTTGCGCACCGCGTCGAGCTGCGCCATGACCTTGGCGAGCATCTCCTTGAGCTTCTTGATGGTCTGCGAGGCGATGTCGTTGCCCGCAGCGCCCGCGTCCGGCGCGGCCTGCGCCTTGCCCTGATCCTTTGCGCTCTGATTCACCGAACGCAGGTCCACGAGCGTCTTGTCGCCCAGTTGGCTGACGCCATCGCTCGCGGGCGCTTCGGAAATGCCATTCGGATTCGACGTGTTGGTCGTACCCGTGGCATTCGCGTTTCCGGCGGCCCCTGAAGCCGGCGTCGCGCTCGTCTGGCTGGCCGTATTGGTTGAATTGGCGGTCGCGGCCGGTTTCGTCCCGGCCTGCGCGGCCTGCGCCTTGTCGGCCTGCTGTTGCTGGATATGCGACTGCCAGATGTCGAGCATGCTGGACGTCGCGCTGCTCTTGGTCGGAATGATGATGGTCATGGAGCGAGGGGCCTCCGTGAAAAACGGAAAAGTAAGGATTCGAAAGTATTACGGCAGATTGCACGACTTTCTTTACCCGTCCTCCCGCACGCCACCGACCGACATGCTCCCTACATGACATCCGGATCAGGCGAGATAGCCGGAGATGCCGTCCCATAGCAGCTTCATCGCCGTGACCACCAGCAGACCGTAGCAAGCGCGGTAAATCTGGCGTTGATCCAGATTCGCGTGTAGCCGCCACCCGGCGAACACACCGACGGGGATTGCCCACAGGCAGATGCCCATCAGCACCCACACCGATCCCGTCGGACGCACCAGCAGAAGCCACGGCACCGCCTTGGTCGCATTCCCGACGGTAAAGAACAGGCTCGTCGTACCGGCGTACACCTCCTTGGTCAGGCCCAGCGGCAGCAGATACATCGCCAGCGGAGGACCGCCCGAGTGCGCGACCATCGTCGTTACACCGGACGCCACCCCGGCCGTGATCGCTTTCGGCGTGGAACGCTCCCGCGTGACTGGCTTTGCCCCGGACAGCAGCCACAACCCCACGAACATCAGCGTAATTACCGCCATCACGATGGAAATCGCCCGATGGTCGAGCACACGAAACAACCCATATCCCACACCGATGCCCACCAGCAATCCCGGGACCAGTCGCGCGAGATCCGGCCGCGACCATGTCGACGGCTTCCAGTAACGCAACGCGAACAGATCCATCGCAATGAACAGCGGCGCGAGAAGTCCCCCCGCACTCACCGGGTCCATGACGAACGACAGCAGCGGAATCCCCACGATAGAGAAGCCACCGCCGAAAGCGCCTTTCATGAACGCAATCAGAAACACGGCGGCGAACGCGACGATGGCGGTCGTGACTGAGAGTTCAGGACCGGGCAACAGAGGCAGCGCCATCACGCACTTCCTGCCGGTGCGCGGCCGTGCCGACATGGCAATGCGCCTGCGATAAAGGATTCGAAAAACCATGACTGAGCGAACACGAAGCGTCTCCTTTGGACGAATGCACCTGCCGGGGAATGGGGGCGAGAGAACGTTGCAGACAAGCGGCAACGGCAGGTGCAAACAGAATGCTCCGATGCTAAAGTCGGTGCAATTAAAACATTGCTCTCGGTGCAATATATGACGAAGGCCGATTATCTGAAGCTCGCCGACCAAGTCGCGGCAGAGATTGCCAACGGCACGCTGGCGCCGGGCGATCGTCTGTCGCCGCAGCGAGATTTTGCGGATGCGCAGGGGATTGCCGCCTCGACGGCGAGCCGCGTCTACGCCGAACTGCTACGGCGTGGACTGGTCGTGGGCGAAGTAGGACGCGGAACGTTCGTCTCGGGCGACGCGCGACGCGGTGTCGCCGCGCCGGGGGAGCCTCGCGGTGTGCGCATCGATCTGGAGTTCAACTTCCCGATTCTCCCGACACAATCGGCGCTCATCGCCAGAAGTCTTGCCGGACTGGAGCGCCCTGCCGATCTCGAACTCGCATTACGCCCGGCCACGAGCGGCGGCACGGCAACCGTGCGCGACACCGCAGCGAAGTTCCTCGCGCACGGACCGTGGGCGCCGTCTCCCGATCAACTGGTCTTTACCGGCGCCGGGCGTCAGAGCATCGCCACCGCGCTCGCCGCCGTCGTGCCGCCCGGTGGACGATGCGGCGTCGAAATACTGACGTATCCCTTCATCAAGGGGATCGCCGCGCGTCTCGGCGTGACGCTCGTGCCGCTGGCGATGGATGAGGGCGGCGTGCGTCCCGAAGCGATACAGAGCGCGCACCGCGAAGGACAACTTGCCGCCGTCTATCTCCAGCCGACGTTGCAAAGTCCACTCGGCATGACGATGAGCCCGGCACGACGCGCCGAGCTGCTGCGCGTGGTCGAGACGCTCGACATCACCGTGATCGAAGACAACGTCTATGGCTTTCTCGACGACGCCAAGCCGCTCGCGGCACATGCGCCGGAGCGCTGCGTCGTCGTGGACAGCTTGTCGAAGCGTGTGGCGCCGGGTCTGAATCTGGGGTTTCTCGTCGTCCCGCCGCGACTTCGGGAAAGTGTGATGGCGGCGGTGCGCTCGGGCGGATGGGCCGCACCGGGCTACGCGTTCGCGGCCGCGCAGCGCATGATGCGCGACGGCACCATCGACGAACTCGTGCGACTCAAGCGCCTCGATGCGCAGGCACGCCAACGAATCGCCGCCGATTGCCTCGCAGGCTTCGACGTGCGCACGAGCGGCAAGAGCTATCACCTCTGGCTGACGCTCCCCGCGCACTGGCGCTCGCAGGCGTTGGTGGCGGCCGCGTCTCGCCACGACATCGGACTGACGCCATCAACGACGTTTGCCGTTACGCCAGGCCACGCGCCCAACGCCGTACGGCTCGCGCTCGCGGGTCCGTCCATGGAACTGCTGGACATGGGATTGCGTACCCTCGCCGGGATTCTGAACGCCCGGGAAGACGACTTCGATCTGACGGAGTGAAGCTACGGCGAGGACACAAATGGCGAGAGGCCGGACGAACCGGCCTCCGCGTTACGGTGAATCACCTCGGCATCACGCTCATCATGCACGAATGGCGCGATACCCCACGTGCTCCAGATGCTCGAACCTGCCTTCGTCTTCGGTGTCGGGGTTGTCGGCCGCGTCGTCGGCACGGTCATCGTCAGCAAGCGCCTCGAGACGAATCGCCGCGTGCACGAGCGCGATGTGCGAGAAGGCCTGCGGGAAATTGCCGACCTGCCGCTCGTGCGTCGTGTCGTATTCCTCGGCCAGCAGCCCCACGTCATTGCGCAACGACAACAACCGCTCGAATAGCGCGCGCGCATCCGCGTGACGGCCGATCATCACCAGACAATCGACCATCCAGAAGCTGCACGCGAGGAACGCGCCCTCACCGGCCGGCAAGCCGTCGTCGACACGACTCGTGCGATAACGCTGCACCAGCCCGTCCTTCATCAGATCGCGCTCTACGGCTTCGACGGTACCGATCACGCGCGGATCGTCCGGCGGCAGAAAACCCACCAGCGGGATCATCAACACACTCGCATCCATCTCCGACGAACCGTAGGCCTGCATGAAGGCGTTGCGCGACTTGTCAAAGCCGTTCGCACAGACGTCCGCGTGAATCTCCTTGCACAGTTGCCGCCAGTGGTCCACCGGCCCCGGCAAGTCGAACCGCTCGGCCGACTTGATCGCGCGGTCGAACGCCACCCATGCCATCACCTTCGAGTAGGTGAAGTGCTGACGTCCGCCGCGCACCTCCCAGATCCCCTCGTCAGGCTCTCGCCACACGGTCTCGAGATGCGCCACGAGTTTCGTTTGCACTTCCCAGGTGGCATCGTCCGGCGGCAGCCCGCCAAGGCGCGACTGATGCAGGGCGTCCATCACCTCACCGTAGACGTCCAGTTGCAACTGCCCGACCGCGCCGTTGCCCACGCGCACGGGCTTCGATCCTTCGTAACCGGGCAGCCAGTCGACTTCCCATTCCGGCAGACGCCGCTCGCCCGACAACCCGTACATGATCTGCACCTGCGACGGCGCACCCGCGACCGCACGCACCAGCCAGCGACTCCAGTCGCTGGCCTCGGTGTAGTAGCCGCCGAGCATCAGCGCCTGCAAGGTCAGCGTGGCATCCCTCAACCAGCAATAGCGATAGTCCCAGTTACGCTCGCCGCCTAACTGCTCGGGCAGCGACGTCGTGGGCGCCGCCACCACGCCGCCCGTCGGCACGAACGTGAGCGCCTTGAGCACGATGAGCGAGCGACGAATCGCACTGGACCAGCGCCCGTCGAGCTGACAGCGATTGGCCCACGTGCGCCAGTAGCGCTCGGTATCGGTGAGTGCCGCGAGCGGGTCGATCTCGCGCGGATCGGCGTGGTGCGACGGCACGCGCGAGAGCACGAACGGCACGGTCTCGCCCGCCTTCACGTCGAAGCGCGCGCGCAGACTTCCCGGCACATCCTGAATCTCGACGGGGGTGCGCATCACGACCTTGTCCGGTCCGGCGATGAGCCGCATGCCGGGGCCCGTGGGATCGTCGCTGTCGAGCGGACGCGACCACGGCACCGACGCCCCGTAATCGAAGCGCAGAATCAACTCCATCGACATCGATACGGTACCGTGCACGCCCTTCACAAGACGAACTAGATCGGCCGCGCCATCGCGCAGCGGCATGAAGTCGATCACCGCGACGCAGCCTTCGACCGTTTCGAAGCGTGTCTCGAGAATCAGGGTGTCATCGTGATAGCGACGCGTGCAGGTCGCACGCGAGTCGTCAGGGGCGATCTTCCAGCGGCCGTGCTCCGGGCCGCCGAGCAAGGCGGCGAAACACGCCGGGGAATCGAAGTACGGCCAGCAGAGCCAGTCAATGGAGCCATCGCGCGCCACCAGCGCAGCGCTTCGGCAATCGCCGATCATTGCGTAATCTTCAATGCGTGCCGGCATGCTCACCTCGCGATCGTGGGAGAAACGATATCCCGCGACGCGCTCATCGGCGATCGCGGAACCGCAAGCGTAGGAAGCCCTATGGTACGCGCGTCGTGCTCGCGCGACCATCCTGGGGGCGCGTAAGCCAGCGATGTGCCAAGAGTTGTGCCAGGGGTTCTGCCAAGGGTCATGCCTCCCTCCTTACAACGTTGCCGTCGGGTCAGATGAATCGGTGGCCGCACACGCCATTGTCACGGCCAGCTCAAAAAAACCGACCGGCCACCGAAAGGGAAGTTCTGACGAATTTAGCTTCGAAGCGTCAACTCGCGGCGAATCCGCATGAGAGACGCCGCTCATACATTATGCGTTCACCTCGGCCGTCTCTGTGAGCACATGCACCGCCCCCTGTGCGACGAGATCGCGCACGTGCCCGGCATCAAAGCCGTATTCGGCCAGCACTTCATATGTGTGTTCACCGAGCCGGGGCGCGGGACCGCCGGTGCATTTGGGGGTCTGCGAGAAACGAATCGGCAGGCCGATGCTACGCGTCGGGCCATCGAGCGGATGGACGGTTTCGACGACCATCTCGCGTGCCACGATCTGCGGGTGCGACACGGCTTCCGAAATCGGCAGCACCGGCCCGACCGGCATGCCGACGGCATCGAGCCGCTCGACCCAGTGCGCCGTGGTGTCGCGCATCAGATAAGCGGTGAGACGCTCGACAAGCGCCTCGCGATTCGCCGTGCGCCCGGCGTTGGTGGCGAAGCGGGGATCGCCGGCGATTTCGGGCGCGTCGAGCACCTGAAGCAGACGCTCGTAGTTCGCCTGATTCGCTGCGCCGATGTTGATCCAGCCGTCCTGCGTACGGAAGGCCTGATACGGTGTGCTCGTCGGATTCGCAGACCCGAACTTCGGCGGATTTTCGCCGCTGGCGAAGAAATTGGCCGCGGCCCAGTACATCTGCTGAAAACCCGCTTCGAGCAGCGACGTGTCCACGATCTGCCCTTCCCCCGTGCGCAACCGGTGCGCGTACGCCGCCGAGATACCGAGCGCCGCCAGAATACCCGCGTTGATGTCCGCAATCGGCGAGCCCGCCTTGATGGGCGCCTGCCCCGGTTCGCCGGTCACGCTCATCAGACCGGAGAGCCCCTGTGCAATCAGGTCGAAGCCGCCCTTGTCCGCGTACGGCCCCGTGCGTCCATAGCCGGAGATCGAGCAATAGATCAGGCCCGGGTTCGCCTCGCGCAGCGTTTCGTAGCCAAGGCCCAGCTTCTCCATGGTGCCTTTGCGGTAGTTTTCGGTGACGACGTCCGCACTCGCGAGCATTTTGCGCAGCACGGCGCAGCCGCCTTCGGTCTTGAGGTTGAGCGCGATGCCTCGCTTGTTACGGTTAAGCATCATGAACGACGCCGATTCGCCGTGCGAGAGAATCGGCGCGAACCGACGCGCGTCGTCCCCGTCCATCTTCTCGACTTTGATGACGTCGGCGCCCATGTCCGCGAGCATCATGCCGCACACCGGCCCGGACATGATGTGCGACAGTTCGATCACTTTCACGCCCTGCAACGGGCCGGCCCTCTTCGTTTGCGCCACCTTCGTTCCTCCATTGGTCCCGGTCATGTCAGCGCCCCTCGAAAACCGGCATCGTCTTCGCGAGGAAGGCGCGGTAGCCGGCCTGAAAATCGGCCGTGCCGAAGCACGCGAATCCTTCGTCGATCTGCGCTGGCGTCAGCGGTTTGCCACTGACCAGTTCTCGTACGAAACGCTTGTGCCAGCGAGCCACGAGCGGTGCACCGGCGGCAATTCGCTCCGCGCTCGCCAGGGCTTCGCGCGTCACGTCGGCGTCGGAGACCACACGCGTGACGAGGCCGATGCGCAGCGCTTCCTGCGCATCGAAAATCCGCCCTTCGAGCAGAATCTCGAGCGCCTTCGTCGGACCGAGCAGGCGCACGAGCCCGGACAACTCCGCGTGCGCCATCACGAGTCCCAGCTTGTTGATCGGTGCGCCGAAACGGCTCGACTCGCCACAGATCCGGATGTCGCAGGACGCCGCGATCTCCATGCCACCGCCAACGCAAATGCCATGAATCATCGCGACGAGCGGCACCGGACAGGTCGCCAGCGCGTCGAGCGTGCGGTGCATGAGCGCACCGTAGGCCCGCGCCTGTTCGACATTGGCACGATCCGTCTCGAACTCGGCGATGTCGTTACCGGGCGCGAACGACTTCTCGCCCGCGCCGCGCAGCACGATGCAGCGCACATCCGGCGACTCGGACAACGTCAGGATGGTGTCCCCCAAGGCCTGCCACATCGGCTTGGTCAATGCGTTGAGCTTCTCGGGACGGTTGAGCGTGACCAGCGCGATTGCGCCAAGTCGCTCGGTCAGAACGGTCGATGCCACGTTGCCTCCTTCAATCGCCGGTACGCACCCAATGTCGTCCGGTTTCGATTTTTTGGTATACCAATTTTCGTAAACGATAAATTTATCGATACGTCATTGGCAAGCAGCAATGCCAAAAATAAGGGTTAACATGGAAAATCAGGACATGACGGATTGACGGATGATGACATCACCCTCAAAATTGGCATTCCATTTTTGCAATCCTCACGCATGATCACCTCTGCATCGCTGAATGCCGCAGCCTACGAAGCCCTGAAAGCGCGCATCGTGCGCGGCGACCTGCGTCCCGGCGCACCACTGTCCGAGCGCGCGCTTTGCGACGAGCTGGCGGTGTCGCGCACGCCGCTGCGCGAGGCGCTCAAGCGTCTGGCGAACGAGGGACTGGTGGAGATTTCCGAGACACGCCGCGCGCGCGTGGCGCGGGTAAGCGTGGATGAGGTCGTGAATCTGCTTGCCGTGATGGCGGTGCTGGAAGGACTCTCGGGCGAGCAGGCGTGCGAGAAGGCGTCCGATGCGGATCTGAACGAGTTGGCGCGCTTGCAGGACGAGATGGAAGCCGCTTACGCACGCACCGATCATGCCGCCTACTTCGCGCTGAACCAGCAAATTCACCTGAGCATTCTGCGCATGGCGGATAACGGGCCGCTGGCCGAATACTTCCACAACCTCAACGCCCGGCTGCGCCACGTGCGCGAGCGTTTGACACCCACGCCTGAGCGCTGGCGTCAGGCCGTCGACGAGCATGCGGAGATGCTCGCACTGATGCGTCGGCGCGATGGCAAACGTCTACGTACGCTGATGGAAGCCCACTTGCGCAGCAAGACCGACGCTTACGTTGCGGCGATGCTCAACGAAGGGCTCGTCAGCATGAGCCGCGCGGCCTGATTGCGCGCGGCCTTGTCCGGCATATCCGGCAGACTTGAAGCTTGCCGCCGCTCAGGCGGCAACGCGCACGTTCGCAAGCACCGCCGCGCACTTCGCCATGAGGTGAGCGCGCAGCAACCGGCCGAGCGCCGCACCGTCTCGGCGATGCAGTGCGCGCAACATCTCGACGTGCTCGTCGATCGCACGTTCCCATTTGCCGGCGTGCAGATTGGAGCGAAAGCGCAATGCCTGAAGCCGGTGATTGACCGCCTGATACATCTGCGTGAGCGCGGGGTTGCGCGCCGCCGCGTTGATGCGGTCGTGGATCCGTTGATTGCAGTCGAAGTAGCCGGGCAAATCGCCGTTTGCGTAGCAGGCGTCCATCGCGCTATGGAGTTCCTGAATCTCGTCGAATTCGACCTGGGTGATGCGCTCGCAAGCCAGTTCCCCCGCCAGCGCCTCGAGACCGCTCAGCAATTCGAACGCATCGGCGATATCGCTCGCGGACAGCGTCACGACACGCGCGCCGCGATTGGGCAGCAGATCGATGAGACGCTCCACCGCCAGCATCTTCAACGCCTCGCGCAACGGCGTGCGCGATACGCCCAGTTGTTCGCACAGCGCGCGCTCGTTCAGATGCGAGCCCGGCGGCAGCACGCCTTCGGTAATCATCTTGCGCAGACGGTCCATCACGGCGAGATGCAGCGCCTGACGGCTGATCGGCTGGCTGGCCGCAACGTCGGGCGGATGGATGGTGTGATCGCGTACGGCGTTCAAAGTCACGGAGTGCATAGGCTTGCCCTGGTCATTCGTTTCGGAAGGAAAGACAACGACGGTACGCACAGCACTTTCGCAAGCGGCAACGATCACAGTCAGAGCTATGCCGCACACGAAATCACGCAATATTTCTCGGAATATTACTAATTATTACGAAATATTACGAGCATCGATTCTCGCAGATCGACGCCGTTTTGACTACGTTATGTGGTGTTTTCACCGAGAAAGCGACAGGTTTGCGTCGCAGCGCAACATCGCCTGAATTTTGTATACGATGTGTGGCGAAATGCGACCGGCGACTGACCGGCGCATCGCCCTTCCCCTAGGAGATTCGCAAGATGTTCGAGACCCAACCCGCCGTCGAATCGCTGGCCCGCCTGCTGGCCGACACCCGTCGCGGCGACACGCCCATCGATTCGCCCGCCGCCGCGCTACTGCCGGCCGACGCCAACGCCGCTTACGCCGTGCAATTGCGCACGCTGGATCTGCTCGGCGACACGATCGCCGCCTGGAAGGTCGGTGCGAAGACGCCGACGGACCTGCCGAACTGCGCACCGATCCCCGCGTCCGTGGTGAGCGACGCCGGCGGCGCGCTCGCGCTCGACGACTTCTTCCGTCCGGGACTCGAACTGGAGATTGCGTTCCGTCTGGCACGCGACATCAAGCCGGGCCGATACGATGAGCGCGAAGCGATGATGTTCGTGGACGACATGCTCACGACCATCGAAATCACCGACAGCCGCTTTGCCGAGAAGGGCCTCGACAGCCGATTCGCACTGGCCGATCTTCAGAACAACGGTGCGCTCGTGATCGGTAGCGGCCGCGGTTACGACGCCGGCTTCGATTACCTCAAGCCGAAGGCTGTCTTCACGCTCGATGGCCGCGACATCACCCCGGAAAAAGTCTTCAATACCGGCGGCGATCCGCGCGCCCTGCTCACCTGGCTCGTCAATCACAACGGCAAGCGCGGCATCACCATGCGCGCGGGGGCGATCATCACGTGCGGCTCGTACGTCGGCATGATCCCTGCGGCCGGCAAGGGTGAGTTGCGCGGCACCATCGAGGGCATCGGCGAAGTGGCCGTCACGCTGAAGTAAGCGCGCTCAAGTCTTTCCGGCGCGCCCGAAGCCCAGTCGCTTACTTGCTCAGCGACTCGGGCTTTGCAGTGCGCCCGTCCACGCCCGCCAGCATCTTCGGCGCCAGCAGCGCAATCGGCACGATGCACAGCAACCCGGCGCCCAGCGCCACCGGCAAGCTGATGCCGTGGGCGATCGCGCCGATCAACACCGGCCCGATCAGCAAACCGAGATAAGCCAGACGCGCCATCACCGCGATGGCTTCGGCGCTCGCCATGCCCGCACTACGCGCCACTTCCCCCGAGGCGGCGAACATCACCGGCATGACGTTCGACAGGCCCAGCCCCGCCAGCGCGAAGCCCGCAACCGCCGCGGCCGGTTCACGCCAGAACAGCGCGAGCAGCACCCCGCCGACACACAGCAGACTACTCACGCGCAGCAGACGCGCTCCGCCCATGCGGGCCCGCACCGGGTCACCACTGAAACGTCCGGCAGCCATGCCGACCGAGAACGCCGCGTATCCGGCGCCGATCCACGCCCCCTGCGCCGAGACCACTTCGCGCATGTAGACCGCCGTCCAGTCGTACATGGCGCCTTCGACTACCAGCCCGAGGAACGCCAGCACGCCAAAGCCCGTAAGTTTGCGATGCAGTTGACGGCGCGACGCCTCGCTCAGTGCCGGCGGCGGCGTGTGCTTCACGCGAGACGCTTCACCATCGCTCCCGACCGGCGCTTCACCGGGCAGCATGTCAGGCTGCATGAAGCGCGCGCCGACCACGATCACCACGGCACAGCCGAGCGCCGCGAGGCCGAGGTGCCACTGCGGCGATCCGTGATGCGCGAGCCAGGCGCCACCGACCAGCGCCCCGGCCATCCCGCCGAGACTGAAGCAGCCGTGCAACGACGCCATGATCGGTTTGCGGTAACGCGCTTCGAGCGTGGCGGCCTGCGCATTCACGGCCACGTCGTAGGTCGCGTTCGCCGCGCCGTAGAGGGCCAGCCATCCCACCAGCGCCCAGTAATTCGGCATCGACAGAATGAAGGCGCTCGTGAGCGCGAGCGCGATCCCCGAATGCAGACTGGCGCGCTGACTGCCGGCGCGCCCGACCCAGCGGGCCATGCGCGACATCGTGACGATAGCCCCGCCGGCCACGGCAAACATCGCCACCGACAGGCTCGCATCGTTCAGGTCGAACATCGCCTTGACGGTGGGCACATGCACGCCCCACGTCGCGTAAAGAAATCCGCTGCAAAACAGCAATGCCATCGTTGCCGCGCGCGCAGGCCAAAAGCCCGTGCGCGGCTGCGCAATATCAGAAGTCATGGAAATTGGAGAAATGCAGACGTGACGCGGCAGAGACTTCTGCGTTGTCGTTTGATGAGGATGTGCGAGTCGCCAGCGTTGCGGAACTCGCAATCGATGTTGAGAATTCTAGCGCACTCTACGTGACAGTACAGTACTCGTTTCGCAACATCGCGGCCGAAGGGCGCCGGCTACGCGTCAATGTGACGGTGAAAAAAGCGGGATGGGGGCATGCAGGACGACGGCGCGAACCGTGATGGGGCACGGTGCGCGAGTCTCATGGGCGTAATTCATCGGCGTAACTTATCCACCGTTTTTGTTCACAAAGCTGTGGACAACGAACGGAGCACGCTACCCAAGCGCTTGATCGGATTGAGGTTTTCGAGGGATGCAATCAGACGGCGACACTCGCAGGCAAATCGCCTTCGAGTGTCGTCGGCTTATCCACAGATTTTGTGTTCAAGTCTGTGGACAAGTCCTTGATGAGGATAGGCAAGTCGTTGATTCGAATCGGGGATTCAGTTGACCACGCCCGCCGCAGCAGCTTGCGCCTGTTCGATAGCCAGCGCGAATCCCTTGTTACGCTCGCGCACCACGCGATGAATCAGCTCCCACACGGTATGGGCGACGGGCGAAAGCGAGCGGTTCTTGCGACGTACCAGCACGATGTTGCGCTCGAAGGCGGGCAGCAACGGACGCACCGCCAGCGTGGAGTTCTCCGGCAGCGGCAACGCCAGCGGCGGCAGCACGCTCACGCCCAGTCCCTCCTGCACCATGCGGAAGATGGTGCTCACGTGCCCCAGCTCCTGCGTGATGGTGCCCTGCACCTTCTGCGTCGTGAGCGCGCGATCGATCAGCGGACGGCTGCCCGAACTCTGGTTGAGCAGCACGAGGTTTTCGCCCGAAAGCTCCGACCAATGCACGGCCGCCTGCGAGGCGAGCGGATGATCGGTACGGCACACGAGACAGAACGGCTCGCTCATCAGATGCTCGGTCGTCAGATCGTCGGCACCTTGCGGCGCCACCACGATGCCGAAGTCGACGTCGCCCGCACGCACGCTATCGAGCACCGCGCGTTGCATCTGATCGACGAGCGCGAGTGCGATATCGGGATAGGTAGCCTGCGACGCCAGCAGCACGCGCGGCATCAGCGTGGCGGAGATGGTCGGCGCGGCACCGATGCGAACGCGTCCCGTCGTGCGCGCCTCTGCGCCGTGGGTCTGGAGTAGCGCAATTTCGAGCTCGTCGAGCACTCGATCGAGGTTGCTCGCGAGCGTGACGCCGGCATCCGTGAGCGCCACCTCGCGCGTCGTGCGATCCACCAGACGCAGGCCCAGTTGCCCTTCCAGTTCGTTGATGCAGCGGCTGATGGCCGGTTGTGTCAGGCCGATTTCGGCGCCCGCGCGGCTGAAGTTCTTGCTGCGCGCCACGACCATGAAGACCTTGAGTTGTCTCAGCGATACGTTCATGTGCTTGTGCCCTGCCAGTAAATGAACCACGAGCCATCGAAATGGCGAAGGCGCGCCGCACGCGGCGGCGCGCCCCGTACACGTCTTCGATCAGGCCGCCGCCTTGACCATTTCCTCGACGACCTTCTTCGCATCGCCGAAGACCATCATGGTCTTGTCGAGGTAGAAGAGATCGTTGTCCAGCCCGGCGTAGCCCGCCGCCATCGAACGCTTGTTGACGATGATCGTCTTGGCCTTGTATGCCTCGAGAATCGGCATGCCGGCAATCGGCGATTGCGGATCATTCTTCGCCGCGGGGTTCACCACGTCGTTTGCGCCGAGCACCAGCACCACGTCCGTCTGACCGAATTCGCCGTTGATCTCGTCCATCTCCAGCACCTGGTCGTACGGCACTTCGGCTTCGGCGAGCAACACGTTCATGTGCCCCGGCATACGACCCGCCACCGGGTGAATCGCGTAGCGCACGTTCACGCCCTTCTCGACCAGCTTGTCGGTCAGTTCCTTGAGCGCGTGCTGTGCACGGGCCACGGCCAGACCGTAACCCGGCACGATCACCAGCGATTCGGCGTTGCTCATGAGGAACGCGGCGTCGTCAGGCGAGCCCGACTTGACCGGACGTTGCTGCTGCTCGCCCGCCGCAGCGCCCGCACCGGCCTGTGCCCCGAAACCGCCGAGAATCACGTTAAAGAACGAGCGGTTCATCGCCTTGCACATGATGTACGACAGGATCGCGCCCGACGAACCCACGAGCGAGCCGGCAATGATCAGCATCGGGTTGTTCAGCGAGAAGCCGATACCGGCAGCCGCCCAGCCCGAGTACGAGTTCAGCATCGAGACCACGACCGGCATGTCGGCGCCGCCGATCGGGATGATGATGAGCACGCCGAGCACGAAGGCGATGGCCGTCATGATGACGAACGGGGTCCAGCTCAGCGTAGTGAAGAACGCAATGCCGAAGCCGATCATCGCAATCGCCAGCGCCAGGTTCACCATGTGCTGGCCCTTGAACACGACCGGCGCGCCCTGGAACAGACGGAACTTGTACTTGCCCGAGAGCTTGCCGAAGGCGATGACCGAACCCGAGAACGTGATCGCGCCGACGAACGTACCGATGAACAGTTCGATGCGGTTACCCGGCGGCAAGGCTTCCCCTGCGGCGACGATGCCGAACGCAGCCGGCTCGGCCACAGCGGCGACCGCGATGCAGACAGCAGCCAGACCGATCAGCGAGTGCATGGCAGCCACGAGTTCCGGCATCTTCGTCATCTCGACCTTGCGAGCGACGTAGGCGCCGATACCGCCACCGACGACGAGACCCGCCAGAATCAGACCGAGGCCCGCATAGTTGCCGCCCGACAGCTTGCGCAACTCGAAGATCAGCGCCACGGTCGTGAGCGCGGCAATCGTCATGCCGATCATGCCGAACGCGTTACCGCGTCGCGCCATCTTCGGATTCGACAAGCCCTTGAGCGCCTGAATGAAACAGATCGACGCGACCAGATACAACAGCGTCACAAGATTCATGCTCATGTCAGTGCGCTCCCTTTGCTGCTTCGTCATTGGCCGCCTTCACAGGGGCCTTATCCTTCTTCTTGAACATCTCCAGCATGCGCTGCGTGACGAGGAAGCCCCCGAACACGTTCACCGCCGCAAGGGCCACGGCCACGACACCCATCGTCTTGCCGAGGTTGCCTTCGGTGAGGCCCGCCGCAAGCATCGCGCCCACGATCACGATGGCCGAGATCGCGTTGGTCACCGCCATGAGCGGCGTGTGCAGCGCCGGCGTGACGTTCCACACCACGTGATAGCCGACGTACACCGCCAGCACGAAGATGATCAGGTTGATCACCGTGTGATTGATCAATTCCATGTTTGCGCTTCCCCTTTATGCCGCACGCAGCACCTGACCGTCGCGGCACATGAGGCACGCGGCGACGATGTCGTCGTTGGTATCGATGACGAACTTGCCTTCCTTGTCGATGACGAGCTTCAGGAAGTCCAGCACGTTACGGGCATAAAGCGCGGAGGCATCCGCAGCGACCATACCGGCGAGGTTGGTGTAACCGGCGATGGTCACGCCGTGGACCTTGACCACTTCGTCAGCCACCGACAGCGGGCAGTTGCCGCCGCCGTTCGCGCCACGTCCAGCCGCGAGGTCGATGATCACCGAGCCGGGCTTCATCGCCTTGACGGTGTCTTCGGCGATCAGCGTCGGGGCCGCACGCCCCGGGATCAGCGCGGTGGAAATGACGATGTCAGCCTGCGTAAGGCGCGTGTGGACCAACTGCGCCTGACGCGCAAGCCACGCCGCGGGCATCGGACGCGCATAGCCGCCCACCCCCTTGGCGATCTCGCGTTCTTCGTCGGTCTCGAACGGCACGTCGATGAACTTCGCGCCGAGCGATTCGATCTGCTCGCGCACGGCCGGACGCACGTCCGACGCTTCAATGACCGCACCCAGACGCTTGGCCGTCGCGATGGCCTGCAAGCCCGCAACGCCAGCGCCCAG
>NZ_PTPY01000032.1:0-102848 GCF_022696215.1 Pandoraea sp. LA3
CAAACCGAACCGAATCGACTGGAGGTGTGACATGGCTGCAATTGGACCGATCTGCGACGCACTGGTAACCGTAGGCACGTGGGCAAGCCGTGCAGCACCGGTAGCGAAGTTCTTCAACGACGTGCTGGCGCTGTTCTGATTAACGCGCGACGAAGCGCAAACCGAACCGAATCGACTGGAGGTGTGACATGGCTGCAATTGGACCGATCTGCGACGCACTGGTAACCGTAGGCACGTGGGCAAGCCGTGCAGCACCGGTAGCGAAGTTCTTCAACGATGTGCTGGCACTGTTCTGATCGGTGCGCGCTGAACGTCTGAAGGTGCGAGATGCGTTGGGGATCCATCGGGTGAGGCAGCCATTCCGATGCGGTAAGCGAGTGCTTCCCGGACCTGGCTGCCCCCTCATCTAAGACAGCATCAGGAAGCGGAGCACACCGTTTCGGGCGCCTGAGCGAGACCCGAGCGGAGGTAAGGCAACAAACTGGCGAGCCCGAGGGCCGCCATCGCGGCACCGATCCAAAGCGGTGCGCGCATGCTATACCCGGCGTCGATGGCGGCACCACCTGCCCACGTCCCGAAGGCGAGACCGGCCGTAATCACTGACGTATGCATCGTATTGACGAGCGGCCCCGGTGCTGCGGCCCGCATCACACGAGCGACCATCGCCGGATTGAGCGAGACGCCCGTCAGCCCGATGGCGGCGAACGCGGCGATACCGACCGGCGTCAACTCGGCCCAAAGCGCAAAGCTGATCAACGCGAGTGCGAGCACTGACAAACCCGCAATCAGTACGGTGAGCGTATGACGGTCGGCGAAGCGCCCGACGACGGCGTTGCCGATGATGTTTGCGATACCGTACATCGCGAGCAGATTCGGAATCGACGTGGCCGACACGCCGGCGACATTCAGAAAGATCGGCGAGAAGTAGCTGAACGCGGCGAACGTCGCGCCGATGATCAGACCGCTGGTCGCAAACGCGGCCCACAGCGGACGATTCAGCAGCGAGCGAAATTCCGCCGCCAGGCTGACGACTTCCTCTTCCTGCTTTTCACTCCTGGGTGCCCAGAGCGCAACCGCCACCGTGCAAAGCGCGGCGAGCACGGCGACGAGCCAGAAGCTGGCGCGCCAGCCATAGTGCTGTTCGATGAAGGCCGTGAGCGGCACGCCGACGACCGGCGAGAACATCAGCCCGCCCAGCACGAAGGACGCCGCGCGCCCGCGAACCGACGGCGCGACGAGATCCGCGCAGAGGGTCAGCGCGACCCCGAACGTTGCCGAGCTGGCTACCCCCATGATGATCCGGGCGAGGGCCATCACTTCATAACGGGTCGAAACGGCAGCCAGCACGCCGCCGGCCACGTTGATGCTCAGCAACCAGATGAGCGCACGTTTGTGCGGGGTGCGCAGCGCGAGCAGCAGGGCCGTGAGGACCGGGCCGCCGATGGTCATGCCGAGGGCGTAGAGCGAGATCAGATTGCCAATGTCGCCGATACCGACGTTCATTGCGTGGGCGAGCGCAGGCATCATGCCGGCGACCATGAATTCCGCGGTCGTCATCGCGAAGACGGTGAGTCCTAACAGGTAGACGACAGGCGGCATTGTCGATTTTTGCGTCATAATTTTAACGATCATTCCATAATCGCGGATGTGAATGGCGTCCGCGAGGGGGGATTTAGGGTGTCAGGTGTTTTGGATGGTGTGTTGCGCGAGAAAGTCAGCGGTGAGGTGACGGGCGGTGCCGAACGTCACAATTGATCGAGCGTGCCCTGCATGACGCCTTCGAGAAAGGCGCGGTCGTGGACGGTGCGTCCGAGGGCGCGCAGACCGTAGTAGCTCGACATGAACGTACGGGCGACGACGACGGGCGAGCGCTGGGTGGAGAGTTCGCCGTTGTGCTGGCCGATCGCGATCAGGTGCACGAGCACTTGTTCGATGCGGGTGAAGTAAGCCTGACTGATTCTACGAACCTTCTCGTCCTTTGCGCCGCGTTCGAATGCGGCGAAAAGGGCCATGCAGCCGCGTTGCTTGTCGGGATCGAGGTCTTCGTCGATGCCCCACTGCATCATGGCGCGCAGCCGATCCTTGACGGAGCCGGGGGCGTTGAGAATGTCGGCTTGCTTCTGAAGGCCGAGCGTCTGATAGCGTTCGAGCGCTTCGTGATAGAGGTGGAGCTTGCTGCCGAAGGCGTTATAAAGACTGCCGCGTCCGAGCCCTGTGCATTCGACGAGTGCCTGCGCGGACGTGCCTTCATAGCCGTTCGTCCAGAAGACGTCCATGGCGGCGTCGATGACGGCCGCGTCGTCGAATTCTCTGGGTCTGCCGCTCATGATGGGCCTCGTCGAATCGTGAGGATGGGAAATGGCCGGTGCGCAAGACGCAACGGTGGATGGCGTGACTATAGGCTATTTTTGACTCATCGTTCAAATAACCGGACGTGAGATGTGGGTTTGGCGCGTGCCGGGATCGGAGTGCCTCGCAAAATGCAGCGAAGCCGTCACAGGACGGCTTCGGCGGGGGCCGCATCCGTTCGCGGGGACTTGGTGCTACTTGGCGAACATGGGAGAGATGAGCGTTCTGAGGCTATCGAGCACGAGGGGCAGCGGATGTCCCATCTGCACGTGCACGATGGCGCCGTCGACGGCCAGGGCGAGGGCCCGCGCTTTCGCGGCACGAGTGTTGCCCGGAGCGACGAGCGTTTCGATGGCGGACGTCATGTCGTCCTTATGCTCTCGCACGATTTCCAGAATCTGGGGATCGGCGGTCCCGAGTTCGGCCGACGAGTTCAGGAAGGCGCAGCCTCTGAAATCGTCCCGCGAGAACCATTGCGCGAGCGTGGCGACGAGCGCGTCGGCCGGTGATTGGCCGGTGGCTACCTGCGCGTCCAGCGTCGTGCGAAACCAGTGGATCCAGCGCACATGCCGATAATCCAGATAGGCGCGGATGAGATCGTCCTTGCTGGGGTACTGGCGATAGAACGTGACCTTGGCGACCTTCGACTGCTCGATGATCTTGTCGATTCCCGTCGCCCGGACGCCGTCACGATAGAACAGATCGTGCGCCGCGACGAGGATGCGATCGCGCGGCGATGATTGGGCAGGGGAGTCATGAGTAGGATTCATAGGGGAATTGTAGACAGATCGGTCTACCGCGTCTACACTCCGTCATGTAGACAGATCTGTCTACTTGTCTCACCTTATCTCATTGTCAGGAGTCGTCATGGAAACACGTCCCCCTCTGCCGCCGTTCACGCGAGAAACCGCGATCGAGAAAATCCGTTTGGCCGAAGATGGCTGGAACACGCGCGATGCGGCCAAGGTCGCGCTGGCGTACACGCTGGATACGAAATGGCGTAATCGGGCGGAGTTTGCGAGCAACCGTGCCGAGGCGCAGGCCTTTCTGGAGCGCAAGTGGCGCAAGGAACTGGACTACCGTCTCATCAAGGAGCTTTGGGCATTCGACGGCAACCGGATTGCGGTGCGTTACGCCTACGAATGGCACGACGACGCGGGCAACTGGTTCCGGTCGTACGGCAATGAGAATTGGGAGTTTGCGGAGAACGGGCTGATGCAGCGTCGCTACGCGAGCATCAACGACATGCCGATCAAGGAAAGCGAGCGCAAGTACCACTGGCCGCTCGGACGACGTCCCGACGATCATCCCGGGCTGACGGAACTGGGCCTCTGAAGCGGTGAAGTCGAGATGTACCTGCTCCGGCGCCCCATCGCGCGGCGCTGGAGTGATTGCGAATAGGCGAAGCAACAGATCGCTGTGACGTTGTGCGTCAGGGCGCTAGCGGAAACCTGCTGGGAAGTAGAAGACTTGCAGAACAGAACGTATCGAGAGATCGCCCGAGGGGCGTGAAGCGTTCTGGAGCGGGCGATGGGAATCGAACCCACGGCTCTAGCTTGGGAAGCTAGGGTATTACCATTATACGACGCCCGCGAAGAGGGCTATTTTACGCGGGGTTAGGGGTGTTTGGCAATCGTGATCTGATCGCGGTGATCGACGTTCGAGACATCGATCACCGCGGCCCCTCGGCGTGTTTAGCGCAGTTCCGGCATTTTCAGTAGGGTGTCTTGCAGCTTGATCATGGCGTCTGCAGCAGCCCGGCGACCGGAGAGCGAAAAGTCGCTCTTGAATTCGCTAAAGTCTGCGTGGCCGGTGCCGGTCACGGTCTTTGTGGCGAAAATCGTGCCATCCAGATTCCGAATCTCGCACTTGAGATTGACCGTGAAATCCGTTGCTGGCCAGGTGACCAAACTCGTCGACGAGGAATCCGTCGTTATCGTAGGGACCACGACATAGGCAAGCGCGTTTTTCTGCGTCGAGGCATCGTCTGAAGATTTCAGGCGCGATACGTTTGTGAAGACGTTCGAAAACATCTTGTAGAACGCAGTTTCGGTATCGGCATACGGCTTGTAACTTATTTTGTCACCTCCTCCACCTGGTGTCGTAACAGTCAATTCACGCAACTGATCCGTGATAACAAAACCCACGTGCTTATCGACGCGCGTGGCGCCTTCCGGTGCATTCACTGCCGCAATGTCCGGGCTCATGCTGACCTGATGCGCACAGCCCGACGCCAGCGCCACGATGAACATGGCGCAGAGTAGTTTGAAAACTCGCATTTTTTCTCCGCGACGGATGGCGTTTATTGAAGTGCTTTCAGGAATGCGTCGTCATCGAGCAATGCCGTCAAGAGCTTCTGAACAAGCTTGGGATACGCCTCGGTGGCGCGCGGAATGGCGATGGCCGCCACGAAGTTCGATGACCACTCCGTCTCGGCAGATTTCACTTGGTCATAGCGCGTTGTGTTGCCGCTTGTCACGACGATGCGTGCCTTGATGACGCCCTTACCCGTCGCGATACCCGTGTCGACGTCATTCTCCAGCAACGTGCCGGTAATCTGAACTGGCGACGAAGGTGCGAGCTTGCCGGCCAGTGACAACTCCTGCCTTATCGCTTCTGCAAGATACTGGCTGTAAGAGTTGCCATAGGGTGAAGACATGGATGTCGTGCGCAGCGCGATTTCCGATTCGGTTTTCAGGCCCGATGTCGGTGCAAATTTGCCAACGGCGACCTTGTAATCACCGCCTGCTTTCAACTTGTCGACGTTATCCAGCGAAGCGTTGTAGGTCGGTGCCGTCGTTGAGCACGCGCCGAGCAACGCGGCGCAGGACACCGCGAGTACAACCCCGATTCTCTTAAACATGGAAATCCCCGAATGACGTGTGAATGCCTCGCTACTCTGACGTTGCGTCGTAGCTGATCTAATACTTTATTTGTAATGCTGAGAAAGGATATGAGGCTGGTTTAAGACGTGTCAACGGTATTTCACATGAAAAAGAATCGATGTCCGAACGATGCAACAGCCAGGGCGCCAGAGTCGCCCCTTCCGCAGAAGAGCGCAACAAGGTAATCCCCCGCAAGCGTCAGTGCGGGAGTGGCATTGCGCCCGCTGTGAGCGCACGGCGCTACGACCGTCAAAACGTCCCTCCCCCGCGGTAAATCTCCTCAAATACACCTGAAACAACTCGCCCTTCACCTAGGGAATCCCCTGCTTCGTCAATTTAGTACGTTTACCGTATTATCAACTTAACGTATCAATTGACGCCGAGCGTCGCCCCAGCCATATCACCCACAGAAAGGAGACAACATGCCCATCAAGATTCTGGAACTTCATCACGTCGGATTCGGCGTTACCAATGCGGTAGCGGATGAAATGCGGGACTTCTACACCGATCTGCTTCAGCTGCCGCAGGACGAAACGCGCTGGAACATTCCCGGCATTCACGGCTACTGGATCAATCTGCCCAACGGCACTCAGGTTCACATTCTCGGTAGCGACGGTCCCTCCCCCTATGCGAAAGGACCGAATCAGGATCCCGTGAGCAATCACATCGCGGTGGCTGTCGAGGACGTGCTGGCCGCCGAAGTCGAACTTGTTCGTCGCGGCATCGAGTATTTCCAGCTCGATAACGTTGCGTCACCCAGCCTCAAGCAGCTTTTCATCCACGACCCGGCCGGCAACATGGTGGAAATCCATCAGAAGGACGCACGCCGGGCCGGTGTCGAGCCGAAGCGCCAGACCGAAGGCTGATCGATACAACGCGCGGGCGTCGCCAACGCGACATGCCACGCGCGCGTTCCCATAAGACAGAGGAGCCATCGGGATACATGACGCGCCAGCGCCGTCACGCAACCCCGATTGCATAAGGAGGAAGACATCATGAATACAGCAGCGCAAAGCCTGGGAGACGCCCCCGGAGATCTGACGCAGTTCCTGAAAGGCAACGGCACCGAAGGGATTTACACCGGGCAGGAATATCTCGATAGCCTCGACGACGGCCGTGAGGTGTGGATCAACGGAGAACGCGTGAACAAGGTCGTCGACCACATCGCGTTTCGCAATTCGGCCCGCATGACGGCCCGCCTCTACGACGCACTGCACGACCCGGCCAAGCGCGACTTGATGACCGTTCCCATCGAAGGTCAGGACGGCTACGTCACGCATCGCTTCTTTCAGGCGCCACGCAGCGTGGAGGAGCAGATCGCAAGCCGCGACGCCATCGCCGAATGGTCCCGCATGACGTTCGGGTGGATGGGCCGCACGCCGGACTACAAGGCGTCGTGGATCGGCACGCTGGGTGCGAACAAGGGCGCGTACGGCGAGTATCAGGCGCACGCGGACCAGTGGTACGACTACGCACGCCGCCGCGTCCCGTACATCAACCACGCGATCGTCAATCCGCCCGTGGATCGCTCGATTCCAGTGGAGCAGTCGGATGTCTTCGTGCGCGTCGAGAAAGAGACCGACGCCGGCATTGTCGTGAGCGGGGCGAAGGTCGTTGCGACCGGTGCAGCACTCACGCAGTGGACCTTCGTCGGCCACTACGGCGTGGTGCACAAGGACATTCGCTTCTCGCCCATCTTCATCGTGCCCACCGGCGCACCCGGCGTAAAGCTGATCTGCCGTAACTCGTACGAGAAGTCGTCCGCCGTTCTCGGCTCCCCATTCGACGCCCCGCTGTCGAGCCGTCTGGACGAAAACGACTCCATCCTGATTCTGGACAAGGTGTTCGTGCCCTGGGAAGACGTGCTGATGTACGGCGTCGACCTCTCCAACACCTTCATCCGCCAGTCCGGATTCCTGGGCCGCACGCTGCTTCACGGCTGCACGCGTCTGGCCATCAAGCTGGACTTCATCATCGGCCTCTTCCTCAAAGCGGTCGAAATCACCGGCTCAAAGGATTTTCGCGGCGTGCAGGCAGCAGTCGGTGAAGCCATCGGTCTGCGCAACGTCATCTGGGGATTGTCAGACGCCATGGCGAAGTCGGACGATAAATGGGGTGACGGATTCGTCGCACCCAACGTCAATAGTGCGCTCGGCTACCGCACCATTCAGTCCGACGCCTATTCGCGCATTCGAAATCTCATTCAGAAGACGGTCGCCAGCGGCCTGATCTACCTGCCATCGCATGCCGCAGACTTCAAGCACCCGGAAATCCGCGCTTACCTCGACAAATATGTTCGCGGATCGAACGGCATCGATTCGGTGGAGCGCGTGAAGGTCCTCAAGCTGTTGTGGGACGCCGTCGGCTCGGAGTTCGCCTCGCGCCACGAGCTTTACGAGATGAACTATTCGGGCAGCTACGAGCAGAGTCGTCTCGATCCGCTGATGGTCGCCGAACACAATGGGCTCGCCGACCGTATGAAGGGGTTTGCGGATATCTGCATGTCCGAATACGACCTCAACGGCTGGACGGTCGCCGATCTGCGCGCTTGAGCGCCCAAGGATCAGATTCGAGGTGCCGAACCATGATTACCGAAATCTCCAACCTCTCCGCACTCTCCGCATTAACGGAAAGCGAATTCCGCCGCGCGATGAGCAGTTTTGCGACGGGCGTCACCATCGTCGCAGCGAACGACGGTGACGACGTTCACGCGATGACCGCCAGCGCTTTCATGTCGGGCTCGCTCTCGCCGCCACTGATCGTCATCTGCATCGGCCGTAAGAGTCGCCTTCACGATGTGCTCGGTCGCACCGATCGCTTTGGCGTAAGCGTGCTGCGCGACGATCAGCAATCGGTGAGCGGGCATTTCTCACGACAGGCGTCGGTGCAAGATCCGCCGACATTTGTGCAGATCCACGGCGCGCCGCTGCTGGAGACCGCGCTCGCCGTCGTGTCGGCAAGTATGGAAGCGCGGTTCGAGTGCGGAGATCACACGCTGTTCGTCGGCCGGGTGCTTCACGCTGCAAGCGAGCCGGCGCAACAAGCGCCGTTGATTCACTACGCAGGGAAGTATCGCCATTTGGAGAACCCTGGATTGCTGAGTGCCTGAGCGCGCTCCCCCTTACTTCGTCATATGACGAAGTAAGGGGGCGGCACCCGAGGAGCTCGTCAGCGTCCGGATTTGACTTTAGGAGAGGGAGCGGCGGAGGCAGGCGTGTCCGCGTGATGGCCCTTCAAGTGTCCCCATATCTTGGAGAGCAGCGTTTGCAGCACCGATGCCTCTTCATCGCTCAGAACGGAGACCAGCGATTCGCAAGAGCTCCAGAAATCCGGCAGGGCGTCATTGAGCAACTGCCGGCCCTTCGGCGTGAGTTCAAGCACGAAACTACGGCGATCCTGCTTATGCGACTTTCTTGCCAGCAGCTTTCGAACTTCGAGCCAATCCAGCAGACCGGTGACGCTTGATCGCGTCACGTCGAAATACTCGGAGATGTAGGTCGGTGTGAGGGTCTCGATATCCAGCAACCCGCGTTCGGCCAGACCGAAGAGCATCAGGATGTCGAATTTCTTCTCCGTCACCCCGTGCGGCAAGAGCGTCTTGTTGAGATGTGCGGCGACGTCGTCGCTCAGCCACAGCATCAGCAGTCCTACGGACGCCGATTTGTGTCGAAGCGCGGCGGACCCCGTCTGATTCAGCAGTTCGAGATGGGGCGCTGTGGCGGCTTCGGCGCTACGCATCGTATGCGGCGTGGCAACCGTCAGGGAAGTTTGCGCAGGTTTTGATGTTTTTGAGATTTTGGAGTTGGCCGTCATTCGTAATCACAACTGAGCCAGCCTCGCGACGCTCGACCACTACGTCAGGGCAGCGCCATCCGGGCTGAAGTTTAGCGTTGATGTTTCGTCGATATCTGCATCGGTCGCAGCGTCGGTTTTGCACAAGGGCAATAGCACCTGCGTCCGCCATATTACTACGCTTGACTCACTATCCGTCAGGCGAATGAATTTGAAGGAGAAGAGGGATGTTGCACACGATTTCGAAGCGTCACCGCGCGCATTCTCCGGCCCGGGTAGCACGAGGGGCCAACTGAGCTGCGCGCCATGTACTTTCCCATGTCCGAATTGAATGGTGAGCAGCGCAACAAGTTGCTTCACTCCACTGTCGTGCCGCGCCCGATTGCGTGGATCTCTTCGTATTCGAGCGAGGGCCGCCTGAATGTCGCGCCGTTCTCGTTCTTCAACCTGATGTCGGGAGACCCGCCGCTGCTGAGCGTCTGCATCGGATCGCGGCAGGGACGCCTGAAGGATACCGCCAGAAACATCGCCGATACCGGGGAGTTCGTCGTCAACCTGGTCTCCTACGCGTCGATCGAGCGCATGAATATCACGTCGATCGAGTTCGACCCCGAAATCGACGAATCCACTGAAGCCAAGCTCGAAACCGTGCCCTCGCGGCTGGTCAAGGTCCCGCGCATCAAGGAAAGTCCGGCGTCGTTCGAGTGCAAGACGCGTCATGCCCTTGATATTGACGGTCGTCGACTACTCGTCGTGGCGGATATCGTCAGCGCGCACATCGACGATCGCGCGATCGTGAGTCTCGAGAACATGTATTTCGATCCGATGGCGCTGGATCTGGTCGCACGTCTGCATAACCCCGGCTGGTACATGCGAGTGGCCGATCCGTTCAAGTTGGTGACCCCGTCCGTTCAGGCGTGGCAGGACACCAAGACGTCGCATGGAAGCGACGAACAATGATGCGGGAGAAGACAATGCTTTCGAAGGAAGACGTCAAACGGCTCGCGGCGGCACTTCACGCCAGCGAGAAGACGAGGGTGCAGATCGAGCACTTCTCGCGGCAATTTCCGGAGATGACCATCGCGGACGGTTATGCCATCTCGCGCGAGTGGATGAAGATCAAGCAGGCGGAGGGGCGTTACGTCGTGGGGCACAAGATCGGCCTCACGTCGCGCGCCATGCAGCAGGCGAGTCAGATCACCGAGCCCGATTTTGGCACCTTGCTCGACGACATGCTCTTCGCGCCGGGCGATATTCCGTTCGAGCGCTTCATCTCCCCCCGAGTCGAGGTGGAACTTGCGTTCGTGCTCAAGCAGCGTCTGCCTGCGGGGCCGCTCAGCGTGGCGGATGTGCTCAATGCTACCGACTATGTCCAGCCGGCCATCGAGATCATCGATGCCCGCATCGAGCAGCGCGACAGGCATACGGGCGTTATGCGCCGGGTGTTCGACACCATCTCGGACAACGCCGCGAATGCCGGCGTGATTCTCGGTGGCGAGAAGGTCAGCCCGCACGACATCGATTTGCCGTGGTGCGGGGCCGTTTTGCGACAAAACCATATCGTCGAGGAAACCGGCCTTGCCGCCGGCGTGCAGGGACATCCCGCCATCGGTGTGGCATGGCTTGCCGAAAAGCTTGCCCCGTGGGGCGATGCACTCTTGCCGGGCCATGTGGTGCTGGCCGGCTCCTTTACGCGTCCCGTCGCCGCACAGCGAGGCGATCATTTCGAGGCCGACTATGGTCGCCTCGGTCGCCTCACGTTCTCTTTCGTCTAGGTCGGCCCAACGCAATCATGAATACGCCGCAGAATCCTTTCAAGCAAGCGCTCGCCACCGGCCATCCCCGGCAAATCGGTCTTTGGGTCGGACTGGGAGACGGGTACGTCGCCGAGCTACTGGCCAGTGTGGGTTACGACTGGCTGCTCATCGATGGTGAGCACGCCCCGAACGATTTACGCTCCGTGCTCGCGCAGTTGCAAGGCATTGCCAGCGCGAGCGCCGCGCTGGCATCGGATGCCCCCCGCTCGCACCCCATCGTGCGCGTGCCGGTTGGCGATGCAAAGCTGATCGCTCAGTATCTCGATATCGGCGCGCAGACGATATTGGTGCCGATGGTCGATACCGCCGAACAGGCTGCAGCGCTGGTTCGTGCCATGCGCTACCCCCCTGAGGGCATTCGCGGTCTGGGCAGTGCGCTGGCTCGCGCTTCGCGTTGGCAGACATATTCGAACTACCTGCACGAAGCGAACGGACAGACGTGCCTGCTGGTACAGGCGGAAACGGTTGAGGCCATGCGCAACCTCGATGCCATCGCGGCCACACCCGGTGTCAATGGCGTCTTCATCGGACCGGCAGACCTTGCAGCGTCGATGGGCTTCGTCGGTGCTGCGAGTCATCCGGAGGTGCAGGCCGCCATCGCCGACGGCATTGCGAGCATCCGGCGAGCGGGTAAGGCGGCCGGCATTCTGGCTACGGACGAGACGCAGGCGAACCGGTGGCTAGAGGCCGGCGCCCAATTCGTCGCGGTCGGCGTCGATACGCTGCTGCTTCGTCACACAGCCACCCAGCTACTGACGAAATTCAGGCCCGGAAAAGCGGTCTGATGCAGTCGGATGCCGTTCAGTGGCTTAACTGAACGGCATCCCGCATGACGCCCGAGGGTGACTTTTTCGTTTTGGCCGTCACCCTGACGAGCGCCAATCGCCTGCCGTGGGTATGCCGCCCCCATCACCACCGATACCGATACCCCACCTGTCCGTAAACATTGCGACGGTAATCGCCGCCCATGTTGCGGGCGTACTTCGCGCCGGCGTACAGCGATGAGGCGCGTCCCAGTGTGGCTTCGACGCCGGCGCCGATTTCATACCAGGTCTTTGACAGACTGCTGTCGAACGTTGCACCGCCGACGTTCGTCGCGCCCGGCGACAGGAAGTCGTGCACCACATCGACCGTCAGGTACGGCGCAGCCGACCCGACACCGACCGAATTGCCCAGATCCGGCGTGTTGAGCTTGAAACCGACGCGTCCTCGCAAAGCATTCGTCGTGTTGCCCGACACCGACGAAACGCTGTCGCTGAACCCGTTCAGATGCAGGTACTGATAGGCCAACTGCATCTGCGGCTCGATGGTGAAGCCCGAACCCAGGATCGAGAACTTATGCCCGATCTCGCCCGACAACGCCGCACCGAAACCGTTTTGCGTCGCGCCCACGCCCGACACGTCGCTGTACTTGTTGCGATAGTGCGAGAACTGCGTCGTCACGTCGATGAATGCGCCCTGCGGCAAGATGCGCGTCCAGTACGCCCCGACCGATTGCGCCTGCATCGACACCGAACCGGTCGCCGATGTGAGCGTCGGGTCCTGCGTGCGCGCACTGTCGGAGAACGACGCCGACGCCGCACCGAACGTCGCCGTCAACCCAGCCAGCGCACTGCCGCCCATGCCCGAGGCGTCGGTATTCAGACGCCAGTCACGCCCGAACTGCGCTGCGAACAGGCGCTCATCCGCCCCGAATCGGCCCGACATCGTGCTGTCCATCGTCTTGCCGTACACACGTCCCCAGACACTGTTCGATGCATCGTCGCCCACACCGCCGTTCGTGCGCACGCTGCCCAGACGCTCCTGCATCCGGCCCAGCATCGTGAAGCCGAAGTCGGCGTTCAACTGCGGCGTCATGGCGTACGCGACCGTCGCAGCACGGTACGCCGTCTCGCCCGACGCGTACGACGTCGACAGGAACCAGCTCGGATCGCCACCGACCGGGCCGACCTTGCGAAGCAGATACTGATACGCGCCCGCCTGCACCGGCGAGTCGAGCTTGAACGCGCCGTCCGACGCCGTGCCATTGACCTGCACCAGTTCAAGCCCGTTGCCCGAGGTCGGTACGCCCGCACCGGACACCTTGAGTTTCAGGAAGGTCGTGCCGCTCGCGTTGCCGTTGATGACCAGTTTGTCCGACGCGACCGAGCCGTCAGGGCTGATCGTCGCGCCCATGAGCGCCGTGCCGTTGTTGCCGACGTAATTGCCCGCAATCGTGAACGTCCCGAGGGTGCCTGCCACCGCGCCTGGCGACGCACTGCCGACCGCGATGATGCCCGCGTTCGTCACGCTGCCCAGCGTGCCGCCGTAGCCTGCCAGCGTCGCGCCACTGGCCACGGTCGTCATGCCGCTGCCGAGCGTGGCGCTCCGATGCGACGCATCGCCGACGATCACCGTGGCGCCGCTCGCGAGCGACGTCGGCCCTGCGTACGTGCTCGCACCATTAAGCGTGGTCGTGCCGGCGCCCAGCGAGACGGACGAGAAATTCGAGATGGCGCCGTTATAGCTGAATGCGTTGCCCGCCCCCGGCGTGATCGTCAGCGTGCTGGCGCCCGTGCCGCCCGAGATGTCGCCGTTCACCACCGCCGAGCCGCCCAGAATCTGGAGGTTGCTGTTGCCGCTGCCCAGATCCACGGCCTTGCCGCTCTGGTCGGCGGTAATCGTGCCGTAGTTGATCACCGTGGCATCGTTCGCGCCGGTATTGACCGCTGCGGCCGTTGCACCACCGCCTTCCAGCGTGCCGCCGGCCTGGTTGACGATGGTCACCGTGAAGGCGTTGCGTGCGCCCGTCACCGCAATGGCCGAATCGCTCTGGCCGCGAATGAGACCGCTGTTGACGATGGTCGTGTTCGTGTAGATGCCTTGCGGCGCAATGGGCAACCCCGAGACCGGATCCTTGTCGACGCCGGCGAGCGTAATGCCGCGTCCGATACCGCCGGGCGTGTTCTCGCCGACGATCGTGCCGCTGTTGACGATGGTGCCGCCGCCGACCGTGACACCTTCGCTCACATCGTTGTTCGCTCTCGCGCCGCGAATCACGCCGGAGTTCGTGATGTTGACGATGCCGTCGACGTCCACCCCGTCGCCGTCAGCCGTCACGCCGTTTCCGATGATGGTGCCCGCGTTGACGATGGTGACGACTTCCTTGGCGTTGAAGCCGTCGATGTTGATGCCGGACCCGTTCATGCCCTGAATCGTGCCGCCGGCATTGTTCGTCACCGACAGCTTGAACGTGCCGTCGGTCGTGGTATCGACGCCACCGGTAATGCCGTGACGCGCGCCCTGAATCACGCCGGTACCGGCGTTGACGATGGTCACACCGCTGTTGGACTGCGCGTCGACACCGTCGCTGCTGCTCGTGCTGCCCGGATTGTTGGTCGAGCGGATGATGCCCGCGTTGTTCACCACGCCGTTCACCCCGGGACGAACCGCATCGGCTTCGTTCGCCTGAATGATGCCGCCCGCGAAGTTGTTCAGGACGTTGGTGCCGGTGGTAATGGCGTTGAAGTCGATGGCCTGACTGCCACCGGCCGACGTGTTGGTCGACGTGAGCGTGCCGTAGTTGTTGAAGACGATATTGCTGTTCGCCTTGTTCATCTGGATCACGTCGGCGTCGAACGTGGTCATGCTCGCACCGACACCGTTCGTGATGGTCAGCGTCAGGCCCCCGGTGTTGTCGCGAATCGCGCGACCGGTGCCGGTCATGTTGATCGTGCCGTTGTTGACGAGGGTGGCGTTGCCCGTCATGGTGATCCCGACCGCGCTGCCACCGAGCGACAGCGTGCCGCCCTGATTGATGGTGCCGGTCTGGCCGCTCGACAGCGTCTGTGCGGTCGTGAGCGTTTGCCCGTTGACGATCTGGAAGTTAGCGGCGAAGGCGTTTTGTTCGGCGAAAAGCGCGATGACGCCCGCAAGAATGGCGATAGGTTTCATAAACCCCGATGTCCTCTTTGGAACTTGTTCGAAGTCGCCAAGTATTGGAGGGCGTCATGACGAATTCATGAAAGGAAACGAAAGGTCGTCAAATTGACGGTAAATGGGACAGATGAGCGCAACAGATGAGGAGGCGAATGGACGGCACAAAAAAATGGCCCGCGAAGCCGGTCGGCGCTTCATCGGGCCATTCGAATGCAGCTCGCGCAATCGATGTCGGCCGTCAATACAGACCGGCCTGCGTGTTCTTCTGCAAATCCCGGTCATACGTTTCGGCGTCGAAATGACCGCCGCTCAGGCGTCGATGCATCGCGCCGGGGCTTGGCAGGCATTCGCGAGGAATTTGCGTCTGCGCGTCCCAAAGTCCCGAGCGAACGATCGCTTTCGCGCAGTGGTAATACACGCGATCGATGGACACGACGATGGCGGTTTTCGGCGACTTGCCATTGACTTCGAATGACGCGAGCAGCTCCGGGTCGACCGAGATACGGGCGCGGCCGTTGATGCGCAGCGTCTCGCCCACGCCCGGAATCAGAAACAACAACGACACCCGTGGATCGGCAAGGATGTTGCGCAGATTGTCGATCCGGTTGTTGCCAGGACGATCGGGCACGACAACCGTGCGCTCATCCAGAATTCGGACGAATCCGGCAGGGTCGCCCTTCGGCGAACAGTCGGTGCCTTCTTCACCCACGGACGCCAGCACCACGAAGGGGCAGGCTTTGACGAAGGCCTGATAGTCCTCGTTGAGATAAGTCAGTTCCTTCCAGAGCGCGCGCTCGCTCGGCTCGCCGTAAATGGCCTCCAGTTGATCCACGCTCGTGACTTCATGATTCATGTCGTGCCCCTGCCTTTGTTCATGCCGATGCCGGGGATGTCCGGCGAGCTTCGGCGATTCGCTGCGGGCAGTATAGATTCGGTCGTCACAGGCGTAAATCGCGCTGTCCCGGTGGCGCCTCCCGGTGCGCGGTGTCGACATCACATCGACATCGCATCGACATCACATCGACCTCGTGCCCATCAGGCCGCGCCGCCTTCGGAGAATCGCAGCCCCGCGATACCGACGATCGTCAGCGCCAGAAAGCCGACGCGGGTCCACGGCAGCGATTCGCCGAACCAGAGCACACCGACGACTACCAGACCGACCGAGCCGATGCCCGTCCAGATCGCATACGCCATGCCCACGGGCAGGGCGCGCAATGCCAGCGCGAGCAGGTAGATGCTGGCCAGCGCCGCGGCAACGGCAAGGCCGCTGGGCACCACGCGAGTCCAGCCTTGATTGAGCTTCAGGGCCAGCCCCATCCCGATTTCCAGCGCGGCGGCCAGCAACAGATAGATCCAGGCCATGGCCTCACGCCTCCTGCTTTTCCCGTGTCCCCCGATTGGCCACAATCGCGGCCTTCACCGCCGGACGCGCCTCGATCTGCGCCAGCCAGCGTTGCACGTTGGCGAACGACGAGATGTCCACGTTCAGTTCGTGATACGTCCGTAGCCACGCGAACGCGGCGATGTCGGCGATCGAGTACTCGTCGGTCGCGAGATAGGCCGACGTCGCCAGCCTGTCGTCCACCACGCCGATCAGCCGCATCGACTCCTTGCGATAGCGCTCGATGGCCTCGGTGTTGGTCGTCTTCGAGCCGTGGAGGAACCACCACAACTGCCCGAGCATCGGGCCGATGCCGCCAATCTGAAAGTGAAGCCATTGATTGACGGCAATCGCCTTCGCTTTCGTCATCGGTTGCAGCACGCCGGTCTTTGTCGCGAGATACGACAGGATCGCGCCCGACTCGAAGACCGTCAGCGCCCGCTCATGATCCACGATGACCGGAATCTTGCCGTTTGGATTCAACGCGAGGAAGGCCGGTTGCTTCTGTTCTCCAGCAGAGAGATCGACATTGATCTGTCGATGCGGCAACCCACATTCGTGCAGATACAGGCTGACTTTGAGGCCGTTCGGTGTGTCAGCCGTGTAGAAGGTGAGGGGCAAATGCGTCGGTGTCATGGATTTCCTCGGAACGTTGTCTTGTCTTTCAATTGCAAATACAATGATTGCAATTGCAATCGTACGTCAATCGTATGTGTTTCCGAGACGAATCACAAGCCGTACCGAATCGTGACGGCGCATGAGGGAGAGGCCATGATGGGGATGTCGGGACGGGGCCGTTCGGCGGTCGAGAGCGCAACGCGACAGGCGGCGCTGGCTTGTATCGGCAAGCTGATGGCTTTTCGTGATGGCGGGGTGCGCGAGGACGGCGGCGGGACGGCGACGTCGCCATCGGGGGCGCTGGCCCATATCGCCGATGTGCTGGCTCAGGGCGACACGTCCGAGCAGGTGTGGATCGTGGATTCGGCGACACCGGCGCAGGAGACCCCGGGCCGCAAGTCGCGCGGCAAGGCTGCGTCGTCGTCCAGCTTGCCCAGCGCCATTGCGACCTGGTTCCGCTCGGCGACGGCACGCGAGCGTCCGCTGCTGTATTTGCTGCATTCGCCGACATTGCGCGGGGTGCTGATGGCGGGTGTCGAAGCGTCGGGCCTGCGCGCGCCGCAGCAGACCGATCCGTTAAGGCGCGGCATCTTCCTCAACGACGCCTCCGTCTGGTCGCCGGACCGGTTGCAACGCGTACGTCCCGAACTGCCGCTATGGCTGGCGGCCCAGTCCGAATGGCTGCCTTACGACCCGGCATCGGCACAGGAACTGCAAGCGCTGCTATGTGCGGCGCTCGACGCGTTGTACGTTCGAGGCGAATTCGGTTTTTGCTATCTGAGCGCGCACGACATGCCGTCCACCCCTTCACCGGCGCTGGGACCGGGCGATGCTCACGACGCCTACCGGGGCATGTACCGTCTGCGCACGCTCCCTGACACGAATCCGCCCTACGTCATCCGGCTGTGCGGTGCGGGCCGGGCGCTCGCGAACGTGCTCGAAGCGGCGCGATGGCTGCAACTGGATTGGGGCGTGGCCTGCGAGGTATGGAGTTGTCCGAGCTATACGCGTCTCGCGCGCGAGGCCGGCGAAGCCGAGCGGATGTCGATGCTGCGCGCAGATGCACCCGCCGACGTACCGCATCTGGTTCGGTGTCTCGGAGACGGACGCGCACCGGTGCTCGCCGTGACCGGCTATGCGCGCCACATCGCGAATCAGATCGGTGCGTTCATTCCGGCGCGTTTCGCCGCATTGGGCAGCGACGACACGGACGTACAAGGCGGGAAGGACGAAAACGGCGAGAGCCTGAAGACGGGCGATGCGCCGGGCGTGCGCTGGATTGTCCTGAACGCGCTGCGCCTGCTGGTGAACGATGGCATGCTGCCGCGCTCGCGCATCGCAGATGCCACGCGTCGTTACGGCGTGATCTGATGCCCGACGTGGCGGCGAATGCCGTCAGCGCCACCTGCTTCAGCGCGGCTTCGTCTCCACCAGAAACGCTCGTGCCGCCGTGCTGGCGCGGTCGAGCGCTTCGGCCACGGGGGCGATGTCTTTCTCGCGGAACTGACTGAGGAAAAGCTCGGCGACGGTGGACTGGTAGACCTTCCACATCTTCTTGCGAAGCGCGCGCCCCTTGTCGGTGATGGTCGCGTAGGCCGCGCGGCCGTCGTCCGGATCGCGCATGCGCGTGACGAGTTCCTCCTGTTCGAGGCGATCGATCAGACGCGTCAGGTTGTAGCGCTCGATGGCCAGCACGTCGGCCAGTTCGTGCATGCGACGCGTGCCCTGCGGGCCGCTTTCCAGCCCCCACAGCGCGTCGTACCACGCGTAGGCGGGCAGCCCGGCCTGCGCCAGACGGCGCTCGATCTCGCGAATCATCGTGCGATGTGCGCGCACGAAGGAGAACCAGAGATCGGGATCGGTCGTGCTCATGAATGTCCTTGTCGTTTTCATGTGTGAGTTGCAGATGCAATTGTACATCGCTAGAATGACCGGCAATACGATTGCATTTGCAATTCATTCGATGCATTTTGGCAATCGCCCCGTTCCGTGATCTCAAGGAGAGATGTCATGACCCAATTGCCTGTGGTGGCGAGCGCCGACACCGATATCCAGGAAACGCGCGAGTGGCTCGACGCGCTCGAAGGCGTCACCGCTGTCGAGGGCCGCTCGCGCGCGCACTTCCTGATCGACCGCCTTGCAGCATGGGACTTTGCGCAGCACGGCGACTTCCACACCCGCGTGACGACCGATTACGTCAACACGATCACGCCGTCGCGCCAGCCGGCTTACCCGGGCGATCTGGCCATCGAACGCCGTCTGAACGCGTTCATCCGCTGGAATGCGATGGTGACGGTGCTGCGCGCAGGCAAGCACTCGAACGTTGGCGGCCACATCGCGACGTATCAGTCGGCAGCCGTGCTCTACGACGTGGGTTTCGATCACTTCTTCCGTGGCCGTACGGATACCTTCGACGGCGACATGATCTACGTGCAGGGCCACTCCGCGCCGGGTATCTACGCGCGTGCCTATGTCGAGGGACGCATCACGGAAGCGCAACTCGACAACTACCGCCGTGAAGCCGGTCGCGAGGGCATTTCGTCGTATCCGCATCCGCGACTGATGCCCGATTTCTGGCAATTCCCCACCGTATCGATGGGCCTCGGTCCGATCACCGCGGCGTATCAGGCGCGCTTCATGCGGTATCTGGAATACCGTGGCCTGAAGCAGCACCAGGGGCGCAAAGTGTGGGCGTTCCTTGGCGACGGCGAGATGGATCAGCCGGAGTCGCTGGCCGCGATTTCGCTGGGCGGGCGCGAGCGTCTGGACAATCTGGTTTTCGTCGTCAACTGCAACCTGCAACGGCTGGATGGCCCGGTGCGCGGCAACGGCAAGGTCATTCAGGAACTGGAAGGCACCTTCCGTGCGGCGGGCTGGAACGTCATCAAGGTGATCTGGGGCAGCGGCTGGGATGCGCTGCTGGAAAAGGACGTCCACGGCCTGCTGCGCGAGCGCATGATGGCGTGCGTCGACGGTGACTATCAGACGTTCAAGTCGCAGAACGGTGCTTACGTGCGCGAGCATTTCTTCGGCGCGTCGCCCGAATTGCTGGCGATGGTCGCGCATCTGAGCGACGACGACATCTGGCAACTCGCCCGCGGCGGCCACGATGCGCTCAAGGTCTATGCGGCCTACGCGCAGGCGATGAAAACCGAAGGGCGTCCGACTGTGATTCTCGCCAAGACCGTGAAGGGCTTCGGTATGGGGGAAGCGGGCGAAGGGCAGAACGTCAATCACCAGTTGAAGAAGATGAGCGCCGACGCCGTGCGCGCGTTCCGCGATCGCTTCGACCTGCCGGTGCGGGACGATCAACTCGCAGAGATGCCGTACCTGCGCCCCGATCCGGACAGCCCGGAAGGACGTTACTTCGCGGCACGTCGCGCGGCGATGGGTGGCCATCAGCCGGCGCGCTTCGGCCTGAGCGCACCGCTGGCGATTCCTCCGTTGAGCACGTTCGCTGCACAGATGAAGGACACGGGCGAGCGTGAAATGTCGACGACGATGGCGTTCGTTCGCATTCTCACGGCGCTGCTCAAGGACAAGGAGATCGGCAAGCGCGTGGTGCCCATCGTGCCCGATGAGTCGCGCACCTTCGGCATGGAGCCGCTGTTCCGCCAGATCGGGATTCACTCGTTCCAGGGGCAGCGCTACACGCCGCAGGACGCCGGTCAACTGAGCTTCTACAAGGAAGCACTCGACGGTCAGATTCTTCAGGAAGGGATCAACGAGTCGGGGGCCATGGCGTCGTGGATCGCAGCGGGTACGTCGTACAGCACGCACAACTACGCCACGATTCCGTTCTACATCTTCTATTCGATGTTCGGACTGCAACGCGTGGGCGACCTCGCCTGGGCGGCGGGCGACGCACGAACGCGTGGCTTCATGCTGGGCGCGACGTCCGGGCGCACGACGCTCATGGGCGAGGGCCTGCAACACGACGACGGCCACAGCCATGTGCTCGCGTCCGTCATCCCGAACTGCGTGGCCTACGACCCGACGTTCCAGTACGAACTGGCCGTGATTCTTCAGAACGGCATGCAGCGCATGTACGTCGACAACGAAGACGTCTACTACTACGTCACGCTGCTCAACGAAAACTATTCGCACCCGGCGATGCCCGAGGGCGCAGAGGCGGGCATTCTGAAGGGCCTATATCTGCTACGTGAAGCGCAGGCATCGGACGCCGATGCCCCGAGCGTTCAACTCATGGGGAGTGGTTCGATCCTGCGCGAAGTGATTGCGGCGAGCGAATTGCTGCGCGACGACTTCGGCGTGCAGAGCGACATCTGGAGTGCGACGAGCCTGACGGAAGTGCGTCGCGAAGGGCTGGCGGTCGAGCGCTGGAACCTGCTGCATCCGGAGCAGACGCCGCGCGTGCCGTATGTCCAGCAATGTCTCGCAGACCGTAAGGGCCCGGTCGTGGTTGCCACGGATTACATGAAGATCGTCGGCGATCAGATTCGCCCGTTCGTGCACGATCGCCGCTTCGTGACGCTCGGCACCGATGGCTTCGGCTGTTCGGATACGCGTGAGTCGCTGCGTAAGTACTTCGAGGTGGACCGTCACTTCATCGTGCTTGCCGCGCTGGGCGCGTTGGCCGATGCCGGCGTGCTGCCGCGCGAGCGCGTGGGTGCGGCGATCCGCAAGTACGGCATCGATCCGGAGAAGCTGGATCCGACGACGGTTTGAGGAAGTCAGCGGGGGAGCAGCAAGCAGGAGAGAGGCCGGATAGGCCAGATAGGCAGGAGAGGCCGGAGAAGCAGGAGAGAGGTGGTAGAGAGGCAGTAGAGAGGGGGAAAGGTGAGGCGCGGGGCGGCTGGCGCACCGCGCTTCACCTGTAGTTTTTCCTGTGATTCCCTGATGCGTTCCTTAACGTCCTAAACGCTTCAGTTGCCGGTCTTGCGATACAACGCCAGGCCGCCGGCCAGCGAGAACATCACGACCGCGCAGACACGATTCAACTGCTTGAGACTGCGCGCCGTCATCAGACGGGCGGCTTGCACGCCGCCGGTCGCATAGAGCGTCATCACGAGAATATCGACGCCGGCCGACACGACGGCCAACACGGCGTACTGCGGCGCGAGCGGCATCGACGTATCGACGAACTGCGGCAGGAACGCCGAGAAGAACAGCAGAATCTTCGGATTGGTCAGGCCGACGCCGAAGCTGCGCAGGAACACGCGCCCGGCGCTCAGATCGGACTTGATCCGGACCTGACTCAGATCCTGCGGATGGCTGCGCCACAACTGGATCGCCAGCCACACGAGATACACCACGCCGACCCATTTGACCGTCGCGAACAGCGTCGCAGACGCCATCAGCAACGCCCCGAGCCCGGCGCCGACGGCCACCACCACGAGCAGGTCCGACAGCGCGGCGCCACACATCCCGACCAGTACCACACGCCAGTTACCGGAGATGCCGTTCGCGAGCGCGAGCAGTGTCGTGGGGCCGGGGATCAGGCCGCCGATCAGGGCGGCCGTCGCGTAAATCGCGAGCGTGGAGAGGTGCATGACGAGAGACCGGTGTTGGCGCGCCGACAGCGCGAAGCCGTCAGTCTTGCAGATACCGTCACGCGCGACAAGCCGACCGGCGAAACCCCCGGCAAACGCTGGTGCCTTGGGGCTTCGCTACCGCGCCGATCGGCATCGCGTCGTCAGGCGACGTGAGCGGCGTACCCGGTCCGGCCTTCAGCGATTTCGGGCTTGAGCGTGAGTGCCGGAATGTCGTACTCCCCATGGTTTTGCCGACGATAGGGAATCGGCGGCGTGGTGGCGAGCGTATCGAGACGTTCGCCGAGTGCGTGCGTGAGCGCGGCGAAGCCCTCGGCATCCACGCGCGACGTGCGGTAAGCGACGAACGGCGGCAGCACGTCGAAGCCGGGGTAGAACAGCATGCCGTGCTGGATCGGGAACAGCACGTCTTCGATCGGGCCGTTGATGCCGCGCGCACTGTAATGCGAATCCCAGCCGCCCGTCGTCACCATCAGCATGGCGCGCTTGCCGGCCATGCTGCCTTCGCCGTAGCGATCGCCCCAATGCGAGTCCGAGTGCTCACCCACGCCGTAAGCGAAACCAAACGCATACACGCGGTCGAACCAGCCCTTCATGATCGCGGGCATGGAGAACCACCAGAGCGGGAACTGGAAAATCACCGTGTCGGCCCAGCGCAGCTTGTCTTGTTCGCGTGCAATGTCGGCGCGCTGCGTGCCGCTCTGAAACGCCTTCTTCGAATCGAGCGATGCGTGGAACGGCTCGCTCGGGTCGCGTTGCGGCGCGTCCAGCTCGTCAATGGTGGTCTTCCATTGCATGGCGTACAGATCCGAGACCTGCACGTGATGACCGGCAGCTTCCAGATGCTGCACGGTGAAATCGCGAAGCGCGCCATTGAGCGAGCGCGGTTGCGGGTGGGCGTAGACGATCAGGACATTCATGGTCAAACTCCGGCGCCAGTCGGCGCATTCGATTCGGTGAGGCGAAAAGTATGGTGAAAGATGCGGCAAAAGAAGAGAACGAATGCAGCTTAGGTGCGGCACAGGTATATTGGAAATGAATTCCTAATATGTCAGGTATAACAATGGATTATTGCGATGGTTAATCTGCGCCGCATCGATCTGAATCTGCTCGTCACGCTCGACGTGCTGCTTTCGGAGCTGAACGTCACACGCGCTGCCGAGCGGTTGCACATCTCCCAGCCGGCGGTGAGCGTGCATCTGGCGAAACTGCGGGATCTGCTGAACGATCCGTTGCTGCTACCCGGGCCGCGCGGCATGCGACCGACCGCGCGCGCGGAGTCGTTGCGCGAACCGCTGCGCGAGGCGCTCGAATCGCTCTCCCGCGCGGTGGCCCCCGCAGCACCATTCGATCCGGGCAGCGCCGAGCTGACGTGGCGAATCGCCGCGACCGACTACACCGAATCGACCATCGTGCTGCCGCTGCTTCAGGTGTTGCGGGCGCAGGCGCCAAAGGCGCGTCTGGCGGTGCTCGATCTCGAACCGTCGCGGCTGGAGCGGCAGGCGGAGCAAGGCGCGGTCGACGTCATTTTTCATACGACAGAAAACGCGCCCGAGGCACTGCATCGCAAGGCACTGTTCACCGAGCGCTATGTGCTGGTCGGACGGCGCGGGCATCCGAAGTTGAAGCGGCGTCCCACGCTCAGGCAGTTTTGCGACCTCGATCACACGATCGTCTCGCAGGACGGCGGGGGTTTCCACGCCAGCACCGACGACGCGCTGGCCGCACTCGGCATGTCGCGTCGCGTGGTGTTCTCCGTGCCGCACTTCCTGTTCCTGCGCGCGGCGCTGGCGCAGACCGATCTCGTCGCCATGACCCCGGAACGCCTCGTGCGCGACGACCCGGCATTGCAGATCACGGCGGCTCCCGTCGATCTGCCCGGTTTCGAGATCTCGATGTACTGGCACGAGCGCGTGCATCGCGACCCCGCGCATCGCTGGCTGCGGGAGTGCATCGCAAGCGTGATCTGAGTCATGTAAAAGAAACTTTACACATGGATCGGTTTCACTTATTGTGTAAAGCACGCTTTACATGAGGAGGCACGATGACGCGTTATGTGAAAGAGATGGGCGGAGCGTTGCTCGCCTACGTGGTGGTGCTGGCGGGATCGATTCGCGTGTTGCAGGCGATGCCCGATCTGCCCCTGAGTGCCCGGGTGCCGATCGCGCTGCTGCCGATGTTGCCGGGCTTTGCGATGTGCTGGGCCATCGTGCGTAATCTTCGTCGTATGGATGAATTGCAGCGACGCATTCAACTGGAATCGTTTTCCGTCTCGTTCGCGGGCACGGGGCTGATCACGTTCGGTTACGGTTTTCTCGAAGGCGTGGGTTTCCCCAAGCTGTCGCTGTTTGTCGTGTGGCCGCTGATGTGCACGCTGTGGGTCGTCTCCGGTTTCCTTTGCGCGCGACGTTATCGATGAAAAACGAGATCAAGGCATTGCGTCTGGCGCGCGGCTGGTCGCAAAGTGATCTGGGAACAGCGCTCGGCGTCTCGCGTCAGACGGTCAACGCCATCGAGAACGAGCGCTACGATCCGAGCCTGCCGCTGGCGTTCACCATCGCGCGCGTGTTCGGTCTGCGCATCGAGGAGATCTTCAGCGAGGACGAATGAGCGTGCGGCGTTCGTAATCGCGCGAGCCCATCTCGGCCAGACGGCTGATCGTGCGCGACAGGTCACGCCAGTCGCTCAGCGCATCGAGTGCGGGGATGAGCGGGGCATCGGAGGCGATCAGCAGCGTGCGCTGCCGGTCGTAGGCGATATCGACGAGCCAGAGAAAGCGCTGCAACGTGTCCGGTCGACGAAGCTGCTCGACGTGCAACGCGTCGACGATCAGCGTCTGCCATCGCTCGGCCAGTCCGAGGTAATCGAGATGGGAGCGGTGCGCCACGCACAGCGCGTCGAAGTCCGCCCACAACACACGATCTCCTGCGCTGCGAACCGCCAGCGCGCGCCCTGCGACCGTCACTTCCGACGCTCCGGTCGGGGGCAGTCCTTCCAGCTCGGCGTAGCGGGCCGACAGGGTCTCGTGTGCATCAGTCAACGGCGAGATCCAGCGGGGAATCAATGCGCTCTCGCCACCCATCCGGTAATCGGTCGCGCCGTCGAAATGGACGATGGCGAAGCGTTGCAGAATCACCGCGATGGTCGGCTCGAAGCGTTCGTGAAACTCCGGGTCGGGCAGCAACTGCTGCGGTGCATAGTTCGACGTGAGCACCAGCCGCACGCGGCGTGCGAGCGCGATGTCGAGGAAGCGGCCGATGAGGAACGCATCGGCGATATCGTGGACGTGGAATTCGTCGAAGCAGAGCAGTTCGACGCCATCGAGCCAGCGATTCGCCACCGCAGCGAGACGGTCGTCGCACTTCGGTTCGCGCACGAGTTGCCGGTGGATGTCGCGCAGGAATTCGTGGAAGTGCACGCGGCGCTTTTCGCATGCCGCCACGGCGAAGGCCGCATCGACGACCAGACTCTTGCCGCGCCCGGGCAATCCGTAGCAATACACGCCGTCATAGGTGACGGTCGTGGCGTTGGCGGATGCGCCGAGGCGCGCGAGTATGGCGATGGCGTCGCGTTGGCGCGCGTCGGGGGCTATGGGGCGCTCGGCCAGCGCTTGCATCACTCGCGCAGCATCGATCATGAAAGGCACTCCGGATGGCTTCGGCCGTCACAGGCGTGCGGCCAACGAGCGCCACTATACCGGCGTGGCGACACGCTCGCCAATATGGAATTCCGAAGGTACCCATCGCGTTTCGGCATTGCGCGGGCGCCGGGCGAGCGTCCCGGCCCTTGACTCATGATCCACGGCCCACGACGTGTGATGTCGCAGCAAGGCAATGCTGCTAGAATCCGGCGAAGGCCGATGCTGCCTGCCGCTCGCCCCTCGTCAAACGCTGCCGGGGGATGGTGAAAGCATCGCAGGCAAGCGCATGTCCGTCCCGTTCATCAGGCGACGCGCATCAGCAACGCGGGCACTGATCGAATGCGTCGCCGACGAACGCTATCCAGGATGGCCAACATGCGAACCTATCTCGACGCCAAAATCATGGCAAAGTCCCTGCGCGAACGTCTCGCGCGCGAGGGCATCGACATCTCCCACGCTCAGGCACTCGAATCCGTCGCCGCGCAATTCGGCTTCGCGGATTGGAACGTGCTCGCCGCCAAGGTCGCTTCTGCGGCCAGCGACGGTATCGTCTTCGACACCGTCGCCCCGATTCACCGGATCTTCGACGAAGCGAAGGCGCGTGAATTCTATGTGGACTTTCTCGGCTTCAAACTCGACTGGGAGCATCGCTTCGCCGAGGGCATGCCGCTCTACTGTCAGGTCTCGCGCGCCGGCATGACGTTGCACTTGTCGGGCCATTTCGGCGACGCCAGCCCTGGGGCGACGACCTTCGTTTTCATGCGAGGTGTCGAAGCGTACCAGCGCGATTTGTCCGGCAAGCGTTATCCCAATATGAATCCCGGGATCGAGATGCTCGATTGGGGCAAGCAAATGACGGTGACCGATCCGTTCAATAACCGCATTCGCTTCTGCGAATCGAACGACTGATCGCGATAGGGGCGATGTCCCCCGCTTGTCCCCCCGCTTCCGCCGGGACTTTACGCACGGCGGCGGCGGATGCGCTAACGTATGTGCTCTGCGTATGTCCGCATCTCCTGAGAGGAAGTCCGGCATGTCCCAATCGTTCGATCCGGCGCGCTATTTCCGGCGCATCGGCTACTCCGGTCCGCATGAAGCCACGCTCGACGTGTTGCGCGCGGTGCATGCGCTGCATCCGCTGGCGATTCCCTTCGAAAACCTCGATCCCATTCGCGGCAAGCCCGTCAACGTCGATCTGCCGTCGGTCGTCGGCAAGCTGGTCGACGCCGGGCGCGGCGGGTATTGTTTCGAGCAGAACGCGCTGTTCGCCAGCGCGCTCACGTATCTCGGTTTCCACGTCACGCCGTTGATCGGACGCGTCGCCTGGGGCCGCGCCTTCACGGACGAAGCGCCACTCACGCACATGCTGCTGCGTGTCGAGCTGGGCGGCGAATCGTGGCTCGCCGATGTCGGTTTCGGTTCGGTGACGCTGACTGCGCCGCTGCGCTTGGGCACGTCGCGAGAGCAGACGACGCCGCTAGAAGTCTTCCAACTGGAACCCGTGCGCGCAAGCGATGGCGAAACGATTGGCGAATACCGCCTGAGCGTGAAGTCGGCGCAGACATGGCTGCCGACCTACCGTTTCACGCCCCGGCCCGCCGAGTGGATCGATTACAAGCTGGGGAACTGGTATACGTCCAGTGCGCCGGAGTCGATCTTCACCAATCATCTGATGGCCTGCCGCGTGTTGCCGCAAGCGCAAGGGCGTCTGGCATTGCTCGATACCAATCTCATCGAGCGCGGGCCGAAGGGTGATGTGACGGCGCAGACGGAGATCGCGTCGGCATCTGCGTTAGTGGACGTGCTCGAAGGGCGTTTCGGCCTGAATCTCGCTGCCATCGACGCCCACGAATTGTTCGAGCGGGCGCTGGCCGGTGCGGCGAAGCCTGTCGTTCGCTGAACGTCGTTGCCCCAAAAGAGAAAGGGCCTTGCAGACGGCCGACTGTCTGCAAGGCCCTTGTTTCGTCAATACTCAGTGTGCCGACGTCGTTCCCGGCCACATCCGTACGGCCAGTGCGCCGAGCGCGGCCAGTGTGGAGAGCGCGGCGACCCCGGTCCAGCCCCAGTGAGCCAGCGCCTGAGAGCCGAGCACCGAGCCGAGCGACATCCCGATGAACACGCAAACGAACAGCACGGCGTTCAGGCGGCTGCGTGCGGCGGGCTCGATGCCGTACACGATGGTCTGGTGCGAGATCAGCGCGACCTGCACACCGAGATCGAAGCCGATGGCGCCCAGCCCGATCAGCCACAGTTGCGCATGAGGGCTCAACATCGGGGCGAAGAGCATCGCCGCGAACGAGACGGCCACCATCGCGGCGCCCAGACGTGTCACCACTTGCGGGCCTTTCTTGTCGGCGATACGCCCGGCAATCGGCGCGCCCAGCGCACCCGCGGCCCCTGCCAGACCGAAGGCGCCCGCAGCGGCGGCCCCCAGATGGAACGGTGCGTCGTGCAGCATCACGGCCAACGTCGACCAGAACGCGCTGAATCCGACCGACAGCAACCCTTGCGCGAACGCCGCGCGGCGCAATGCCGGATGACGACGCCACAGACTCGCCACCGAGCCGATCAACTGACGGTAGGTCATCTGCGTCGTCGGGTGGAAGGACGGCAGGCTGCGCCACGCCACCACGCCGAAACCGGCCACGCTGACGGCGGCGACAACGTACATCGCCCGCCAGCCGAAGTTCTGCGCGACGAAGCCGGACACGACCCGCGAGAGCAGAATGCCCAGCAGCAGACCGGTCATGACGGTGCCCACGACGCGTCCCCGGATCGACTCGGGGGCGAGTGTGGCGGCCGCCGGCACGATGTCCTGCGCCATCGTCGCCGTGAGGCCGATGGCGAGACTCGCGACGAGCAAGGTCCCGATGCCCGGCGCGAAGGCCGCGAGCAGCAGCGCGAGCGTCAGGATCGCGCCCTTGACCAGCACGATGCGGCGACGGTCGATGATGTCGCCCATCGGCACGAGCAGCAGAATGCCCAGCGCGTAGCCGAGTTGCGTCAGCGTGGGCACCCAGCCGACGGTCGTGTTGGCCGCGTGGATGTCGTCGGTCATGATGCCGAGCATCGGCTGCGCGTAATACAGCGAGGCGACCGTAAGGCCGGTGCCGGTGGCCAGCAGCAGAATCAGCCGGGCGGATAGCTCGGGCTGAGGCCGCGCAGGCGCGGCGGAATTGGAAAGTTGTGCGGAACTCATGGGGTGAGGCTCCAGTAGCGAAGTACGGCGCGTAGTGTCTCGCTTGGTGCGGTGCAGCGGTAGACCTATAATCCGTACAACCTTTATACGCGTGACGTATGACAGAGCCCCTCGATCCCCCTCAATCGGCCCTTGGCACGCCCGCTGCCCGGTCGACCGGCGCCGACCGCGTCGAGCTGATGCAGACCTTCGTGCGCATCGTCGAATCCGGCAGTCTGTCGGCGGCAGCGGCGCTGCTCGGCACCACGCAGCCGACCGTCAGCCGCCGGCTGCAAATGCTGGAGCGCTCGCTCGGCTTGCGCCTGCTTCAGCGCTCGACCCATCGCATGAAACTCACCGAAGACGGCGAGCGCTGCTTCGCACGGGCCAAGGAACTCGTGACAAGCTGGGAGGCGTTCGAAGCTGATCTGCGAGGCACGGGCGACGAGCCGGAAGGCACGCTGCGGGTGCACGTGCCGCACGCGTTCGGACAGGACATGATGATCGGGCCGCTCGCCGATTTTCTGGAGCGCTACACGGGAATGAAGGTGCATTGGTTCTTGCAGGACCGGGAGCCGGACTTCATTGCCGAAGGCGTCGATTGCGCGATTCACGTGGGCGAGCTGCAAGACCCGTCGAACGTAGCGATCCTGCTCACGGACGTGCCGCGTATCGTCGTCGCATCTCCCGATCTGCTTCGCGGGCGCACGATGCCCGAGAACCCCTCGGACCTGCTTGCCCTGCCGTGGCTCGCGCTCACCACGTTCTATCGCACCGAACTCACGCTCACGCACCGGCAGACACATGCGTCCGAGCGCATCACATTCGACCCGCGCATGAGTACCGACAATCTGTTCGCATTGCGCAGTGCCGCATTGCGCGGGCTGGGGGTGGGCGTGGCGTCGGCCTGGGTGATGGCCGAGGACATCGCGCAAGGGCGTCTGATTCAGCTGGTGCCGCAATGGCGTTCGACGGCGCTGCCGATGTACATCATCTACCCGTACGCCAAGTATTACCCCGCGCGTCTGCGTCGCTTCATCGAAGCGATGCGCACCGCAATTCCTGCCGTCATCGACGAAGAGCAGCGCAAGATCCGGTGAGGCCGCACGACGTAGCCGATACCTGAGACCCGCCATCCGACCCGCCCGTCAGGTCAACTGCAACCGCCCGGCCTTGCCTTGCAGCAGGGTGTCGTTGCGCTGCGCCGCGTCGCGCAGGTAATCCCACAGCACCGTAATGCGCTTGAGCGTGCGCAGTTCCTCGTGGCAGTAGATCCAGAAGCTGCGCGTGACGACCACGTCGTCGACCAGCAGCGGCACCAGCCGGGCATCCTGCGCGGCCATGAAGCACGGCAGGATGGCCAGCGCCTCGCCCTGCAACGCCGCCTGATATTGCGCGATCACGCTGGTGCTGCGCAGCACGACGTTGCACCCGGGCACGATGTCCTCCAGATACCGCAGTTCGTTGCTGAAGGAGAGTTCGTCGACATAGCTGATGAAGCGGCGTCCGGCGAGATCGGCGAACGTCTGCACGTCGCCATATCGGGCGAGGTAGCCGGGCGTCGCGTACAACTGCAAGCGGTAATCGCACAACTTGCTGCATACATAAGGCCCGCGCTGCGGGCGCTCGATGGTGATGGCCAGATCGGCCTCGCGCTTGGACAGGCTTACGAAGCGCGGCACCGGCAGCACGTCGAAATCGATGGCGGGGTATTCGCGCTGGAAGTGTGAGAGCACCGGCGTCACGAAGTAAGTGCCGAACGCTTCGGTCGAACCGATGCGCACGTGGCCGGAAAGCGTCTGCCCGAGGCCCGCGACCTGTTCGCAGGCCGATTGCAGGGCCGTTTCCATCTGCTCGGCGTGAACGAGCAACTGCTGGCCTTCCGGGGTGAGCGCAAAGCCCGCGTTGCGCGACTTGTCGAACAGCAGCGTGCCGAGCGCCTGCTCCAGCGCCCGCACGCGCCGCGAGACGGTCGTGTGATCGACCCCCAGACGCAGCGCTGCAGCACTCACCCGCTGCGTTCTCGCCACTTCCAGGAAGTACCGAAGATCGTCCCAGTCGGGCCTCGGTTCCGTGCCTTGACTGCGGACTGCCGCGCCCGCGGACCCGATCGGACGTGCTGCGCCGGTGCGTGCCATGCGCTGTCTCCTATGTGCATTTCTGCACAAAGTAGATGCAGAGATGCGCTATGTAAAGCAAATTCGCACAAATACAATTTATGAGCGCCGCGCATAGACGGCGGCAGCGCAAACATAAGACAAGAAGAGATCGATTAGACCTCAAGGAGACAAAAGCGATGAAGATCAAGCCGTGGCTGCTCGCGCTGGGACTCGGTGCGGGTTTGGGATTGTCGTCTGCGGGCGCATTGGCGCAGTTGCCGGATCGTCCTGTGAAGGTGGCCGTGCTCACCGATATGTCGGGGACGTATTCGGCCATGGGCGGTGCAGGGTCGGTCGTGGCGGCCCAAATGGCCATCGACGACTGTCTGGCCGCCGAATGCAAGGGCATGAAGGTCGAACTGGTGTCGGCCGACAACCAGAACAAGGCCGACGTTGCCGCCAACAAGGCGCGCGAATGGTTCGATCGCGATAACGTCGACGCGATTGCCGACCTGACGAATTCCGCCGCCGCGCTCGCCGTGCAGAAGCTCGCCATGGACAAGCAGCGAGTCGTGCTGTTCTCCGGCCCGGCAACGACACGTCTGACGAACGAGGACTGCTCCCCCACCGGCTTTCACTGGATGTTCGACACGTACTCGCAATCGGCCGCCACGGCGCGCGCCGTCGTGGGTGACGGCGGGAAATCCTGGTACTTCATCACCGTCGATTACGCCTTCGGGCACTCGCTGGAAAAAGACGCTGCCGATATCGTGAAGACGCTCGGCGGCACGGTCGTCGGTCAGTCGCGGCACCCGCTCAATGCGTCCGATTACGCGTCGTTCCTGTTGCAGGCGCAAAGCTCGAAAGCGCAGGTCGTGGCGCTCGCCAACGGCGGGCAGGACACGGTCAACGTTCTCAAGCAGGCGCGCGAGTTCGGCATCGTGCAACGCGGGCAGAAGCTGGCGGCGCTGCTGGTGTTCCTCTCGGACGTTCACGCGCTGGGGCTGAATACCGCGCAGGGACTGCTCTTTACCGACGGTTTCTATTGGGACTACGACGACGCCTCACGCCAATGGTCCGACCGCTTCCAGAAAAAGTACAAGAACCTGAAGCCGACGATGGTGCAGGCGGGCGTGTATTCGAGCGTGCTGCACTACCTGCGCTCGGTAGCGGCCGCGAAATCGGTCGACGCCAAGGTCGTTGCGCAAAAAATGCGTGAATTGCCGATTCGCGATCCGATCATGCATAACGCGTCGATTCGCCCGGACGGACGCGTGATTCACGACATGTATCTGTTCCGCGTGAAGTCGCCCGCCGAGTCCAAAGGCCCGTGGGATTACTACACTAAAGTGGCCACCGTCCCCGCGACGGAAGCCTTCCAGCCGCTGTCGAAATCGACCTGTTCGCTCGTGAAGACGAACACGGCAGCGAAGTAAGTTTCAGCCAGTTTTCAGCCCCGAATTCTTTCATCCGTATTCGTTTCGATCTGGAGAGCGTGTCATGTCCCTACCTACCATTCCGCTGCTCATCGACGGCAAGCGTGTTGAATCGAAGACGTCGCAGTGGCGCGATGTCGTGAACCCTGCCACGCAGGAAGTCGTCGCGCGCGTGCCGTTTGCCACCGCTGAAGAACTCGACGCCGCCGTGGCGTCGGCGAAGGCCGCTTACAAGTCGTGGCGCAACACGTCGCAAGCCAATCGCATGCGCGTGATGCTGCGCTTCCAGCAATTGTTGCGCGATCACACGGGTGAGCTTGCCGAGCTGATTACGCGCGAGCACGGCAAGACGCTGCCCGACGCCGAAGGGGAAGTCGGACGCGGCCTCGAAGTCGTTGAACATGCGTGTTCGATCGCGTCGCTGCAACTCGGTGAGTACGCGCAAAACGCGGCTGGTGGCGTCGACGTCTACACCCTCATCGAGCCGCTCGGTGTGTGCGCGGGCATCACGGCATTCAACTTCCCGGTGATGTTGCCGTGCTTCATGTTCCCGCTGGCCGTGGCGACCGGCAATACGTTCGTGCTCAAGCCGTCGGAGCAGGACCCGAGCGCCTCGCTGCGTCTCGCGGAACTCGCGCTCGAAGCGGGCCTGCCCCCGGGCGTGCTCAACGTCGTGCACGGCGGGCCGGACACGGCCAACGGCATCTGCGATCACCCTGACATCAAGGCGGTGTCGTTCATCGGCTCGACGCACGTCGGCACGCATATCTATCGTCGCGCTTCGGAAGCGGGCAAGCGCTGTCAGGCGATGATGGGCGCGAAGAACCACTGCGTGATCCTGCCGGATGCCGACCGCGAACAGGCCATCAACCATCTGCTCGGCGCGGCGTTCGGCGCGGCAGGGCAGCGCTGTATGGCGACGTCGGTGGCCGTGCTGGTGGGCGAAGCGCGCGAGTGGGTGCCGGAGCTGGTCGAGCGTGCGCGTGCGCTGAAGGTCGGTCCGGGCACGGACCGCAAGGCGGACGTCGGGCCGCTCGTGTCGAAACAGGCGCGAGCACGTGTGGAGAAGCTCATCGGCGCCGGGGTGGAAGAGGGCGCGAAGCTGCTGCTCGACGGGCGCGGTCACGCGGTGAAGGAAGCGCCGGACGGCAACTTCGTCGGCCCGACCATCTTCGACGGCGTGACGGCCGAGATGTCCATCTATCGCGATGAAATCTTCGGACCGGTGCTGTGCATGGCAGGCGCCGAGACGCTCGACGAGGCGATCGCTTTCGTCAACGCGAATCCGAATGGCAACGGCGTGGCGCTGTTCACGCAGGATGGCGGCGCGGCGCGCCAGTTCCAGAACGAGATCGACGTCGGTCAGGTCGGCATCAACCTGCCGATTCCGGTGCCGGTCGCGTGGTTCAGCTTCACCGGTTCGCGCGCGTCGAAGCTTGGCGATCTGGGACCGAACGGCAAGCAGGCGATTCTGTTCTGGACGCAGACGAAGACCGTGACCGCACGCTGGCAAGCGCGTGGCACCGGCCCGGCGGGCGTGAATACGACCATTACGCTGAAGTAAGCGCGTCCCGCTTACCTCAGATCGCAGATTTCGGAGACAGACGATGGCTACGGAAACTCAACAAGGGACGCTGCGCATTGGCTTCATCGGCCTGGGCAACATGGGCGGGCCGATGGCGGCGAATCTCGTGAAGGCGGGGCACGCGGTGCGCGGCTTCGACCTCTCGGACTCGGCGGTGGAACGGCTCGCGGCGGCGGGCGGCAAGGCCGCGAAGTCGATTGCCGATGCCGTGCGCGATGCACAGGTCGTCATTACGATGCTGCCTGCCGGTGAACATGTGCTCGCCGCCTACGACGGCCCCGACGGCGTGCTTGCGAACGCGACACCGGAGGCTGTGCTCATCGACAGCAGCACGGTGCCGCCGGAGATCCCGCGTCAACTGGCGAAGATCGCCCGCCCGGGCACGCTGTTGCTCGACGCGCCGGTCTCGGGCGGCACGGCGGGCGCGGCGGCCGGCACGCTGACGTTCATGGTGGGTGGCGACGCGGCGCTGGTCGAGCGCGTGCGTTCGCTGCTGAGCAACATGGGACGGGCGATTCACCACGGCGGCCCGCTCGGCGCCGGTCAGACGCTCAAGCTATGCAACAACATGCTGCTCGGCATTCTGATGGCGGGCACGAGCGAGGCGCTGCGTCTGGGCATCGCCAACGGGCTCGACCCGAAGGTGCTCTCGGCCGTGATGCAGCAAAGCTCCGGGCGCAACTGGACGCTGGAGGTGTACAACCCGTGTCCGGGCGTGATGGAGAATGCGGCGTCGTCGCGGGGGTACACCGGCGGGTTCGCCACGGATCTGATGGCCAAGGATCTGCGCCTGGCGCACGGGGCGGCCGAGTCGAGTGACGTGGTGACGCCGCTGGGCGATCTGGCGCGCCGGATCTTCGAAGTGCATCGTGCGAACGGTCATGGCGGGCTCGACTTTTCCAGCATCTTCCAGGACCCGGTCACGCTCGCGCAGGCGCTGGAGGTGAAGTAAGCCGATCGCGGGCGTTGTCCGCAACCCCGTGTCCGGACGCCCGTCGGCTCGCCGCCGTCGGGCGTTCGTCGTTTCATGGCGCGTCGCTGTCCCGCTATCCCGCTATCCCGCCCTCTGGTCCTCCCGCCCATTGCGACGATTTGACGCGGTCCACCTGTCCGGGGCGTCGAAGCCGTTTCAATGCCGTGAATATCGGCGTATCATCCGGCCCCAACGGCTACCCCCACAGCCGGTTTTACAGCGCTTGCGAGCGCCTTCGTCACCATGATCGTCCGTCCCAACCTGCATTGGCTGCGCATGCTATTCGTCGTGCGCGGCTCGATCTTGCCCAAGATCGCTCCGCAGCTCGTTTTCACCACGATCATCTCGATTGCCGTCACGCTCGCGCACGGGCGCATCTTCGAATGGAAGATCCCGCTCACGTTCATCCCGTTTTCGCTGATCGGCATTACGCTCGCGATCTTCCTCGGCTTCCGTAACACCACCAGCTACGCCCGTTACTGGGAAGCGCGCATGCTCTGGGGCAGTGTGCTCAACGAGACGCGTGCGCTGTCGCGTCAGTCGATGACGCTGGTCTCGGACACCTCCGATTCGCCGCGCTTCGTCGCCTATCTGATTGCCTTCGTGCACGGCATGCGCCATCAATTGCGCGGCACCGACCCGAAGGCAGACTTCGAACGTCTGCTCGATAAGGAAGACGTGGCGTGCCTCAAGCGCAAGCAGTTCAAGCCGATCACCCTTCTCCTGATGGCCGGTGAGTGGCTGCGCGAGCGCCGCATGCGCGGTCAGCTCGACGCCCCGCTGGCGCAGGTGATGGAGATGCATCTGGACCGTCTCGGTGAAGCCATCGGCGGCTGCGAGCGTATCGCCACGACGCCGATTCCCTTCACCTACGGCGTCATCCTGCACCGGGTGACGTATCTCTACAGCCTGTTGCTGCCGTTCGGGCTGGTCGACTCCATCGGCCCGATGACGCCGGTGATCGTCGCGTTCATCTCGTACACGTTCTTCGCGCTGGAAGCGGTGAGCGCCGAGATCGAAGAGCCGTTCGGGCTGGAGCCGAACGATCTGGCGCTCGACGCCATGTCCGAGACCATCGAGCAGTCGCTGCGGGAAATTCTGCATCGCCAGCATACGGCGAAGGTGCGCGCCCGCGAACACCACATCATTACCTGACGTTTTTAATACTAAAGTACTTGCTTTAGTTTCTGGCGCGACTATACTCAAGCACATGCTTGACCATGACAACACCCTCGATCTGACTTTTCAGGCACTGGCCGACGCTTCGCGCCGGGCCATGCTCGTGCGGCTGGCACAGGGGCCGGCGTCGGTGAGCGCACTGGCGCAACCGCTGTCGATGTCGTTGCAGGCGGTCATGCAGCATCTGTCCGTGCTGGAAAACGCCGGACTGGTGCGTACCGAAAAGGCCGGACGTGTGCGCACGTGCCGGATCGAACCCCAGGCGCTGAGCCTTGCCGAGCGATGGATCAACCAGCGCCGTCACGAGTGGGAAGGCCACCTCGACCGATTGGGCGAGTATCTGGCCAGCCTGCCGCCCGAAGGAGACCTTCATGACGACCGCAAGTGAAGCAAAAGCAACAGGACAACCCCGACCGCTGACCGTCGGCCGCACTTACGCCGTGGCGCGCGAGGTGGTGTTCTCGGCATGGACCTCGACCGAAGCGGTCAAACGCTGGTTCTGCCCGGCCGGTTACACGATTCCCGAGGCGCAGATCGAGGCGCACGAGGGCGGCGTATTCGCGTTGCGCATGCAGTCGCCCGAAGGTGAGTCGCACTGGATTCGCGGGCGTTTCGTGGAAGTCGATGCCCCCGCGCGTCTCGTCATCGACATGACCGTGACCGATGCGAAGGGGCATGCACTGTTCGGCGCGTTGACGACGGCGAATTTCACCGACGTGGCGCAAGGCACGCAACTGGACGTCGAACAGCGCTACACGGTGCTCGATCCTGCGTTCGCCTGGATGCCGGAAGGTGCCGGACAGGGCTGGACGCAAACGCTAGACAAGCTGGGGCGCGAAGTCATGCGCGAAGCTGAGGCGCCGACGGCCCGCAGTGTCGTGCACGGAACGTTTCGCATCGAACGTCAGTACCCGGCGTCGCCCGCACGCGTGTTTCGCGCGTTGGTCGAACGCGAGGCGAAGGACCGATGGTTCGCGCGCAGCGATGGGCTGACGCTTATCGAGCGCACGATGGATGTGCGTCCCGGCGGACGTGAGGTCGCGAAGGGCAAGTGGGAAAGCGGCATGGTGTCGACGTTCGATGCGCTTTACTACGATGTCGTCAAGGACACGCGCGTGGTCTACGCCTACGAGATGCATCTCGACACGCGCAAGATTTCGGTGTCGCTGGCCACCATCGACCTCAAGGCACGCGATGGCGGCACGCATCTCGTCATGACCGAACAGGGCGCATTCCTGGATGGGTACGACGATGCCGGTTCGCGCGAGCGCGGCACGAATTTCCTGCTCGACGCGCTTGGCGCATCGCTCACCGACTAAGCATCCGTCCCCCGATTCCCGTGGCTTCAGACGCCGCAGTTCGCCGGTCTTTCCGGTCACTGCGGCGTTTTGCATTTTGATCGCACCAATGTTGTGCATTCGATTCTCATCAAAACACACAATAGTTCGTCGACAAATATCGCGTTTTTCATCGCGATGGCGAGTTCTAGACTTCCTTCCATCGACGGCGCAATTCAAAACAAAGTCGTCGCAACTGACAGGAGTTATCAAAATGAACCGCAAGAACATCGCTATCGCCCTTATCGCTGCTGTTGCCTCGCTGGGTGCTGTTGCCAGCAACGCTGCCGAAAACGCTAACAACTACCCCGACGTCGCCTCGCAAGGCCAACCGCTCACGCGTGCTGCCGTGCTGGCCGATCTGGCCCAGGCCCGCGCCAACGGCCTGATCCCCCAAGGGGATGCCGACTATCCGGTGTACGTCGCCTCGGGTGCGAGCAAGACCCGCGTCGAAGTGAAGACGGAACTGGCTCAGGCACGTGCTGAAGGTCTGCTGGCCGAAAACGACACCGACTACCCGGTTGCCGCCGTGGCGCAAAGCTCGAACGTGTCGCGCGCCGACGTCAAGCAAGAACTGGCCCGCGCTCGCGCTGCCGGTCAACTCGACGAATTCCAGGGCAGCTGATCGCCACACGGCTGACGACATCGTCGCCACCGTCGCAGTACAAGTCGTTGTAGCAAGATAGAAAAAGCCGCCCCGGGTGCGAAACCCCGGGGCGGCTTTTTCGTTTGTCGTCATGTGTCGTCACGTTTGCGCGACGACGACGTTGCTCGTCATGCCTTCATGAAGCGCAGCGCGATGCGGGCGAGTCTCGGCACGAACGTCGGGCGCAACAGCCGCTTGTCGTAGCCGTCCATGCGCCGTGCGTCCTCTTCGAGACAGAGCAGAATCAGGTCGCGCGGCTTGAGCGACTCGCCGATGTCGGCGGTGCCGGTCGCCGGAAAGTTGGCGTCGCGCGCCACGCCGTCGGTGTCGATGCCACGCGCGATCGCCATGCGATCCCAGATCAGCGTGACCCACACGGCCGCCACGCGCGCATAGAACCACGGACGTTTCCAGAACGGCAGCGTGCGCCGGTACCACGCGACCCAGTTCGCGAAGAACAGGATGTGGCGCGCTTCTTCCTGAATCACCGGCTCGAACGTTTCCACCAGCGCCTCGGGGAAATAGCCCGAGCGCTGCGCCGAACGGAACAGACCGAAGGCGACAAAGCTGTCGATGCATTCGCTGAAGCCCGTTTTCATCCACGCCCATTCGGCGTCCTTGGGCGGCGGGTAAGGGGGCTCCTCGGCGAGTTCGATGCCGTAGGCCTCCACCAGCTTCGAGAGCACGACCTTGTGGCGGGCTTCTTCGTTGCCGTCCATGACGAGCGCTTCACGCAGCAGCGGGTCGTGAATCGTGGCGGCGTACGTGGCCACGCGAATGGACGCACGGCCTTCCGTCTGCACGGCAATGTCCCAGATGGGCAGTGCGGTTAGACGCTTGAGGGCATCGGGCGGCAGCGTCGGCCACTCGATGACGGACGGCTTGTAGGGATTGTGCGACTCCAGCAGCATGCGGCAGAACATGCGTTTGTGGGAGTCCGAACCAATTTTCACGGGGCCATCGACATCGTATTGCCAATGGCGCATGACATGGTCGGCCTGCGCAACGGCTGCCGCTAGCGTGTCGGACATCTGATCGGGATATCGCATACGGTATGAGTCATGTCGTCGTCGGCAAAAATCATACCATTGGCGTTGCGCGCGCGCCGTGCAGACCGGCGAATGTCCGGTCTGCCTGCATGGCGCGCGAGGGGCGAAACGTCAGAACAAATACATCCCGGCGACGAAGATGACGCCGGAGAACAGCAGCGCCGTCACGCAATACCCCATGATGTCGCGCACGCCGAGCCCGGCAATCGCGAGGGCGGGCAGCGCCCAGAACGGCTGTGCCATGTTGGTCCAGGCTTCGCCGTAAGCGATGGCCATGGCCGCCTTGCCAAGGTCGGCGTGCAGCGCCTGCGCGGCGGGCATGACGAACGGCCCCTGCACGACCCAGTGACCGCCGCCCGACGGCACCGCGAAGTTGATCACGGCCGAGCTGAGGAAGGCGAGCAGCGGGAACGTGTGCGCGTTGGCGATTTCGATGAACCAGTTCGTGATGACGCCGGCGAGCCCCGAGTGATCCATCGTCGCCTGAATACCGGCGTAGAACGGAAACTGGATCATGATGCTCGACGCGCCACGAGCGGCATTCGCGATGGCCCGGGCATAGGCCATCGGCGTGCGATGCAGCAAAATGCCGATGCCGAGGAACGCAATGTTCACGGTATCGATGTCGAGCGTGAAGCCCTTCGTGACGGTGCGCAACACGAGAAAGCCTGCGATCAGCGCGAACACCAGCAACGACAGCAGACGGCTTTCTTCGAGTTTCTCGGCGAACGTCGCGTTCGGCCCGAGCACGCGCTCATGCGTCGGTTCGTCGACGAGCAGCTTCGGATCGACCGTCACCACTTCGTTCGGACGCGGCATCATCGCGCGGGCGAGCAATGGCAACATCACGATCAGGCCCACCGTGATGAAAGCGTTGTAGCCGGTAAACAGCGTCTGCGAGACGGGGATCAGGCCGACGACCTTTTCCATCGGATTGCCGTGCGTGGCCGCGACGAGCGGCACCGAGCCGGACAAGCCGCCGTGCCACGTCAGAAAGCCCATGTACGCGCAGGCGACGAGCAGACGATAGTCGGTGCCCTTCACGCGGCGTGCGACTTCACGCGCGAACATCGCGCCGAGCACGAGACCGAAGCCCCAGTTGATCGCGCAGGCCACACCGGCGAGCAACGCGACCATCATCGTGGCTTGCGCCGGGGAGCGTGCGGCACCGGCAAGTGCGGCCATCGCACGCTTCATCGGCCCGGAGCTGGCGAGGGCGTGCCCCGTCACGAGAATCATCGCCATCTGCATCGAGAACGCCAGCAGATTCCAGAAGCCCGACCCCCAGAGCAGCACGAGATCGCCCGGCGTCTTGGGCGTGAAGCCCAGCGCCAGTGCAAAGGTAATGACCGTCAGGAAGATGGCGAAGATGAGCGGGTCGGGCAAAAAGCGGTGCACGACCTGCGTGAAAAAACGGGAAATACTTTTAACCACGACTGTCTCTTCCATTGTTAACTTATTAATCGATGCATTGTGTCATCGCACAGTCGTGCGGGCATGACGTAAAACTGCGTAATGGCAATGCGTCGGAAGTTGTGGCAGGAAGCGAGAGGCGTTTGAAATATTTGGTAATTGTTGCGGCGCGTGCAACGCAGGTATTCGCGCGACGCGCTATATCGCGTGCGCAGACGTGACTAGACTGTAGAACCGCTGCCGCAGTTTTTGCAGCTACTCTGCAATGGACTCATCATGTCGCTGACCCTTGAGCAACTTTTTCCGCAGCATCGTCCCGAAGGTGAAGCCGTGGCTACGGCGCTCGACAGTCATGCTGTCGTACAGGCACTCTCGCTCGCGGTCGCCGATCATCCGCTCGCATTGCTTCGCATGATGTACCCGGCCACCGATGCGAATACGCACCGCAGCCGCGACGAACTCACGGAAGTGCTGCACCGTCACGGCCTGCATCAGGTCGCCGGGCTGATCGAAGAAGAATCGCCGTATCTGATGTTCACGTCGGCCGAGCATGCGCATCTCACGCTCGTCGAAATCCGCCGGTATTCGGCAGCCATTGCCGTGCATCTCTACTATCGCGGTCTGGCCGGTGTGGACGCAGAGACGCGTCTGCGCGCCGATGCCCGTGTGCCGGCCGACGGCCATTTCAAGCCGTTCGACTGATCACGCACGGATCGCACGATCCGCATACACCGTTGGCATGAGGGAAGCGTTCCCTATCGGCGCGATAGGGAACGTCGATGCCTGTCTGACGCTCAGGGGCGGGGCTCGTGCGCCGCGCCGTTGTGCTGATCTGTCTGCGCTTGCGCTGCCGCTGGGTCGGCGTCGGCAGGCGCAGGTGTCTTGTCGGGCGCACGGTCGCCATCCCAGCCGAAGGTGACCTGATGCTGTGCCCGGCGCGTGGCACGCTCGCGCGCCATCTGCTCCTCGAACTGACGACGCCCTTCCTTCGCGGTGGCGATCATCTTGTTGCGATCCTGGTAGGAGGGATACATTTCGTCCGTCAACTGCACATTGGCGCGTCTGAACGCCATGGTCGCCTCGCGGGCTTCGGCAGCCGGCCACCCGAGCGTTTCGAGCACCGAGCGCGCGCTGCGCAGCGAGGCGTCGAAGAGTTCGCGCTCGACGTGCTGCACGCCGCGGTCGCGCAACTGGAACAAGTGTCCGACGTTGCGCGCTCTGGCCACGACCGGCACGTCGGGGAAGTGCTCGCGCATCAGATCGACGATTTCCAGCGACTGATCGATGTCGTCCACGGCGACGACCACCGCCCGCGCATTCGCCACGCCGGCGATGCGCAGCAAGTCCAGACGCGTCGCGTCCCCGTAGAACACACGAAAACCGAACTGACGCAGGCTCTCGATGGTATCGGGGTCATGGTCGAGCACCGTGACCGACACCCCTTGCGGCACGAGCGCACGGCCGACGATCTGTCCGTAACGGCCGAAGCCGCAGATCACCACATTCGCCGACTGCGGCTCGGATATCTCCTCCATGCGCGGTGATCCCTTCACGCTGTAGCGCGGCAGCAGCCACTTGTCGATGGCCACGAGCAGCAGCGGCGAGAGCAGCATCGACAGCGCCACCGCACCGATCAGGAATGACGACACCGCCGGCGGCAACACTTGCGGGCCTGCCGACTGGAACACCACGAAAGCGAATTCGCCGCCTTGCGCGAGCAGCAGCGTGAAGATGGGCCGCTCCTGATAGGGCAGTTGCATCAACCGCGACAGGCTGTAGATTGCCAGCCCCTTGAGCGCCATGAAGCCGACCACGACTGCGAGCATGCGCAGTGGTTGTGCGAGCAGCACGCCGAAATCGATGCTCATGCCCACGGCGATGAAGAACAGGCCGAGCAGCAAACCCTTGAACGGTTCGATGTCGGTTTCGAGTTCGCGACGGTATTCGCTCTCGGCGAGCAGCACGCCCGCGAGGAATGCGCCGAGCGCCATCGACAGACCGACCAGTTGCATCAACGTCGCAATCGACACGACGAGCAGCAGCGACGCCGCCGTGAAGATTTCCGGCGTCTTGCTGTTGGCGATCCAGCGCAGCAGCGGGCGCAACGCGAGTCGGCCGCCGAGGATGATGGCCGCGATCACGCCGACGATCTTCAACGCTTCGAGCGCGCGCGTCGTGCCCGTCATCGTGTGGCTGTCGAACGAGTTTGCGAGCAGCGGCAGCAACGCGAGAATCGGAATGGCCGCGACGTCCTGAAACAGCAGGATCGAGAAACCGGCCTGACCGCTCGCGGTGGCGAGCATGTTGCGCTCGGCCATCACCTGCAAGGCAATGGCGGTGGACGACAGCGCCAGACCCAGCGCCGCGACGAGGGCGATGCGCCACGGCGCGCCGAGTGCCACGCCGGCGGCGAAGAGGAGCACCGCGCAGCCGATGACCTGCGCCGAGCCCCAGCCGAAGATCGGTCGTCGCAAACTCCATAGCCGTCGCGGCTCCAGTTCGAGGCCGACGAGAAACAGCATGAGCACGACGCCGAACTCGGCGAAGTGCAGCACGTCTTCCACGCGGGAGACGAGACCGAGACCCCACGGGCCGATCGCAATGCCGGCCGCGAGGTAGCCGATGATCGCGCCGAGACCCAGTGCGCGCGAGAGCGGCACGACGATGACGGCGGCTGCCAGATAAATCAGACTGGCGAGTAGCCACGACGGGACATGTTCCATCAGACGGCCCTCCCGGCGGTGGTGTCGATGCCTGCGTCGCCGGCGTTGGCGGGGGCCTCGGAGATGTCGCCTGTCGCACAGCGCGGACGGTCGGTCGATGGGATCGCCTGACACTCCGGCGCGTCGGCCATCGAGATCAATTCCGGCCATTGCGGGTACGTGGCCAGACGCCCGGCGAATTCGCCGACGTGGGCGTCGAGGGCGGCGGCGTCGCAGCGTCGCGCGCCGTAGAGCACGTGCGGCGGCAGGAAGCGCATGCCGCACAGGTGTGCTGTCTGTTCGTAGCCGGGCAGGAACGCGGCGAACTCGTGCTGGTTGTAGCCCTCGGGACGATAGCTCTCCAGCGGCCCGCCGGTGCTGGCGACCAGCCAGAGATCCTTGTTCGCGAGTGCGTGTCCGTCCTGACCATAGGCCCAGCCCCACGACAGCACTTCGTCGAACCAGAGCTTTTGCAGCGGCGGCATGCTGTACCAGTAGATCGGATGGACGAGCACGATCAGGTCGGCGCGCGCGACACGTTGCTGCTCGGTGGCCACGTCGATACTGAAGTCGGGATAGGTCGAGTAAAGGTCATTGACGTCGACGCCGTCGATGCCGCGCGCGGCTTCGAGCAGGCGCCGGTTGACGCGTGAATCGCGCCAGCGCGGATGCGCCACGATGACATAGACGGCGCGCTGTGGCGCACCGTCGGGGGTGTCCGGCGCGGCGTGCTGGATACGGGTAGAGGCGGGGGCTGTCATGCGGGGGAGGATACCCCATTCATATGACGCCGGGCGTCGGGGCGTGGTGGCGTGGACGGTACCGTGCAACGGCCTGTTCAACGCGGCACGTTATGCAGGACGTCATGCAGGACGTTAAAGACTCCGGTGGCAAAAGCCGTTAAGTGTGGATAAGCTTTGCTCAGCTTTCGAGGGCCGCGATGCGCCGTGAGGCGTGTTGCCGGTCAAAAGACAAATAACAAGACCTTTCGCGCAGGCGGTGCCTCCATGCACACGTCAGTGCTTTTCCGACATGTCGCCGCAAGCCTTTCGCAATACCGTCAATCTGATCTATCACGGACGCAACGTGGCGCTCACGTTGCTGCTCGTTGCGCTGCTCTACAACCAGACGTTCTGGGTGTTCGCCAGCGCGGTGGCGGCGGCGCTGTGCACAGGGGCGTTGCATGAGGCTGCGCGTGCGCCGCAGGACGAAGACCTGCCGCCGCGTCCGCTCGTCATCCAGATCATCCGCATCTCGGTGCCGCTGCTGCTGACGATGTTCGCGCTCGGTTACGGCGCAGTCTGGCTGAACCGCAATTTCGGCTGACGGCGGTCCACGTCTACCGATTCACCAATGTCCACATAGGCCGCATGGCGGGACGTGCGCCCGCCATGACTGGCTATCCCGGCATGTCCGTCACTTCACGAACTGGATATCGTTCGGCGCTTGCGGCGGCAGCTTGATCGCGAGCACCTTGAATTCACCGCTGGTGTTCTGCGACCCGGCGTGCACGGTGCCGCGCGGAATGATGATCAGATCGCCCGGATGCACTTCGCGTTGCTGGTCGCCCAGCCAGAAGGTGCCGCTGCCGGAAATCACATACTGAATTTCATCGGCATCCTGATGGGTGTGGCGCGGCACGTTGCCGCTCTGCACGGCGACGGTGCCGTTCTGTGTCGCGACCAGCGTGCGGCTGCGCAGCGTGCCCACGTTCGGCACGAGCTTGCCGATCTGCTCGTCGGTCATGGCGCCGACGTCGATGATCTGCGGGGTGAGCGGGGCGGCCTGCGCCATGGCGCTGGGCACGAGATGGGGAGCAATAATGCCGGCAGCGAAGGCGGCGGGTACGGCGGCAAGCAGGACATAACGGCGCATGTTCTTATTTCCTCGGCAAAGACGTAGTGAGACGACGACAAACGGAAGCTCGGACGAACGATTTGCGTGATGCGGAATACGTGATGCGTGGTGCTTGATGCGAGTGATGCAAAGGGTGTTGGCGATACAGATGATGCGGCGGATGGGCAAAGGGCCCGGAGAACATCGTGTGTTCTCCGGGCCCTGCGTTTCCTGAACCGGACTATACGCGCACTCGCGCCGGGGCGCGAGTGAGTGCGGGTGGGCTAGTCGGTTTGCCCCGTGTCCGGAAGATCAGACCTGTGGCGTGTCGCCGTGCTTGTGCAGCAGCGCGTTGCGGCGCGCGTAGGTGAAGTAGATCACCATGCCGATGGCGAGCCACACCACGAAGGCGATCCATGTGGCGGCTTGCAGATGCGCCATCAGGAACAGGCACAGCCCGGCGGAAATCAGCGGCACGACCGGTGCGCCCGGCACGCGGAACGCACGCGGCAGGTCGGGGCGCGTGCGGCGCAGCACGAGTACCGCGACGGACACGAGCGCGAACGCCGACAGCGTGCCGATGTTGATCAGCTCGGCGAGCACGCCCAGCGGCACGAAACCTGCGATGACGGCGAACACCACGCCGATGATCCAGGTGCCCGCGAACGGCGTCTTGTGCGTCGGATGGATGCGCGAGAGCAGCGGCGGCAGCAGACCGTCACGCGACATGGCGTAAGTGATGCGGGTCTGGCCGTAGGTCATCACGAGGATGACGGTGGTCATGCCGAGAATGGCGCCGCCGAGATCGACGAACCCTGCGACCCAGTTCTGCCCGGCGTATTGCAGCGCGAGCGAGACGGGGTGATCCACACCGGCGAATTGCGCAAACGGCACGATGCCGGTCATGATGGCGGCCACGGCCACGTACAGCAGCGTGCACACGATGAGCGAACCGATGATGCCGATGGGCAGATCGCGTCCCGGATTGCGGACTTCTTCGGCGGCGGACGTCACGGCGTCGAAGCCGATGAATGCGAAGAAGACGAGCGCTGCTGCATTGAACATGCCGCTGGTGCCGAAGGGCATGAACGGCGTCCAGTTGGCGGGTTTGACGTGCCAGACGCCGACGGCGATGAACAGCAGCACGACGCCGATCTTGATGGCGACCATCAGGTTGTTGATGCGCGCGGACTCGCGCACGCCGTACGACAGCACCCACGTAATGAGCAGCATGATGACGACGGCCGGCAGGTTGACGAAGGTCGTCACGCCCGGCACGCTGCCGGGGGCTGCGGTGATGGCCGCGGGCAGGTGCAGACCGAAGCCGGCGGCGAGCGACTGGAAGTACCCGGACCAGCCGACGGACACGGCGGACGACGCCAGCCCGTATTCGAGCATCAGATCCCAGCCGATGATCCACGCGACGATTTCGCCGAGCGTGGCATAGCTGTAGGTGTAGATGGAGCCGGAGACGGGGATGGTGGACGCGAACTCGGCGTAGCACAGCGCGGCAAAGCCGCAGGCCATGGCCGCGATGATGAAGGAGAGCGTGAGCGCCGGACCGGCCGTCAAGGCGCCGGTGCCGGTGAGAACGAAGATGCCGGTGCCGATGATGGCGCCGATGCCCATTAGCACGAGGTCGACCGGGCCCAGCACTTTCTTGAGACTGCCACTGCGGCCAGCCGCCAGCATGTTCTCGATGTTTTTGGTTCGAAAAAGACTCATTGCCTGCAAAAGGTTCCTGCAACGTGTGCCCCTGGCCTGCGCGTCACGCGCCATCGGGGAATCCACGGGAGACGTGTCCCGCGACCTGGCTGCAAGGGCGCCCCGGGCTTGTGGCCGCTCGTCCCCCATGCGTGGCGGACACCCGCAGGGTTTGACGAACCACGTCGATGCGCTAACGCTGCCCCCGCGCGAAGCCGGGCAAATCGGCCGCCACCGGCGAGCGTGGATGGCACGCGCCGGATGCGGCAGGGCGATAGGCATGCCACGACGCGCCGTTGGGCGCATCGAAGCGGGACGAACACGATCGAGACTTACTGAGGATCCTGCCGGACTGCCGTGACCGTCGCGATGGCTCGGCATCACGGCGGCACACCGGAGATAGGTCTGCTGAAGGGTCTGCTACGTTGGTGCACGGCGACGTCGTTCGACGTCATGTGTGCAAGGGCTCGCTGTCCTGCGGTCCGGCCATCAGCGCCAGTTCGGCACCTCCGCCTGGCCGGAATTGCTCACATTTTAAGCGTTTTTTGCGAAGTGGGTGCAGGGGGTGCTGAATTAGGGGCGGATATTGGGGCTTGGCTCAACTCAAATCAACTTAATTCACACCACATCCCGGGATTGCCGCTTCGTTCTGTCTGACTTCCGGGCAGCGGGGTTACCGATGCCCTGACTACGCTCCACCTGAAAGTCGCTCCGTCACGGCACCGATAACCCCGCCACACCATTGCCCGAATGAAAACCCTCTGCGATGTCAGCGATTCGGTCCTCCAGGACCCCCCGGGCCACCGCCCGGCGGACGACCCCCGCCATGACCCCCGCCATGCCCCCCGCCATGACCTCCGCCATGACCACCCCCGTGCCCGTCGCCTCCACCCGGCGGACGTCCCCCCGGACCCCCATGCCCCGGCGGCTTCGGGCCCGGACCCGGTCCGGCGCCATGTCCCGGGGGGCGCGGACCCGGCCCAGCGCCGTGCCCCGGCGGCCTCGGTCCCGGTCCCGGATAGTGACCACCCGGCGGTCGCGGTCCCGGCCCCGGATAGTGACCGCCCGGTGGCCTCGGTCCCGGACCCGGGCCCCAATGCGGCGGGCGAGGACCCGGCGGCGGACGATGCCAATACCGCTGGTCGTTGTACCAGGGACGGTTACGGTAATAGTTGCCCCAGTAATTGCCGATGGAGAAGGTGATGATCGGCAAGCCGATCATCGTCCCGTAATTGAGCACGGGCACCGGATTGCCCTGATAGGGATAGCTGAGCAGCGCGCCATAGATCCATCCGCGTGCGCCCGGCAGGCCGATGTCGCACCATGAATAGCCTGCGATGCAGCCGTAGACCGTTACCGGCATGCCGGGCGCCGCCTGTGCGACGATCGGGTAATCGGAGGCCGGACCCGCCCGTACATTGGCCGTCGAGTTGATGACGGCTTGCCCCGACTGCGCCGACGCGACTTCGGGCAGGGCCGCGAGCGTGGTCAGCACGGCAGTCCCCGCCAGAATGAGCGGCAAGGTTCGTTGGTTCATGGTCTTCTCCCTGTGGTGACGAGGTGCAGCCCCAAACCTCTGCATGCCGGTTCGACCGGTCGTGGCGCCGGTTGGTTTGCTGTAACACGTAACGAAACGTTGCTGCCATATTCCCGCGTGTTACAGCATCGACAACCCGATCCCACGCTCAGAACCACAGGCGAAAGCCTCAGTACAGCACGACCGAACGGATGGACTCGCCGCGCTTCATCAGATCGAAACCTTCGTTGATCTGATCGAGGCGCAGCGTGTGCGTGATGAGATCGTCGATGTTGATCTTGCCTTCCATGTACCAGTCGACGATCTTCGGCACGTCGGTCCGGCCACGCGCGCCACCGAAGGCGGAGCCCTTCCACTCGCGACCCGTGACCAGCTGGAACGGACGCGTGCTGATTTCCTGACCGGCAGCCGCCACGCCGATGATGAACGACTGGCCCCAGCCCTTGTGGCAGCACTCCAGCGCCTGACGCATGGTCGTCACGTTGCCGATGCACTCGAACGAGTAGTCCGCGCCGCCGTCGGTCAACTGCACGATGGTGTCGACGACGTTCTCGACCTCCTTCGGGTTGATGAAGTGCGTCATGCCGAATTTCTTCGCGAGTTCGACGCGACCCGGGTTGATATCGACGCCGATGATCTTGTCGGCGCCGACCATCTTCGCGCCCTGAATGACGTTCAGGCCGATACCGCCCAGACCGAAGACGACGACGTTCGCGCCCGCTTCGACTTTCGCCGAGTACACGACGGCACCGACACCGGTCGTCACGCCGCAGCCGATATAGCAGACCTTGTCGAACGGCGCGTCGGAGCGGACCTTCGCCACGGCGATTTCCGGCACGACGATGTAGTTCGAGAAGGTGGACGTGCCCATGTAGTGGAAGATGGGCTTGCCGTCGAGCGAGAAGCGCGACGTGGCGTCCGGCATCAGGCCGCGGCCCTGCGTGCTGCGGATCGCCTGACACAGGTTGGTCTTGCGCGACAGGCAGAACTTGCACTGACGACACTCAGGCGTGTACAGCGGAATGACGTGGTCGTCTTTCTTGAGCGTGGTGACGCCCGGACCGACGTCGACGATCACGCCCGCGCCTTCATGGCCGAGGATGGCGGGGAAGATGCCTTCCGGATCGGCGCCCGAGAGTGTGTAGTAGTCCGTATGGCAGATGCCGGTGGCCTTGACCTCGATCAGCACCTCGCCGGCACGCGGCCCTTCCAGATCGACTTCTTCGATGGTCAGGGGTTTGCCCGCTTCCCAGGCAATGGCGGCTTTGGTTTTCATGGCGATGTTCCTCGTTGCTACGTCGTTCGGGGGAATCCCTTCGCGACGTACCATACCGCGTTCTAAAGTCACGCGCGAGTCTTGACACGCCATGTCGACAAAAAAGGCGGCACCGGATACATGATTCGCCGGGGTGGCGGGGCGTCAGCGGCGGGGCGCCACTGCTTTATCAAACGACGTCAGCGACGTGCGCCGCTGCATGAGCGGACACTGTCACCGGCGAGCGCCGCTGCCTAGGGGCGCAACGATGTGATAAAAGCCCTGCGCGTCGACGGGGCGGGCGAACCAGTAGCCCTGCGCCTCGTCGCAGCCCAGTTCGGTGAGCCGCTGCGCCTGCGCCTGCGTCTCCACGCCCTCGGCCGTCACCCGTAAGCCGAGCGAGTGGGCCATGGCGATGACGGCGCTCACGATGGCATGGCTCGGCGCATGCGTGAGCATGTCGCGCACGAAGCTCTGGTCGATCTTCAGGCGATGCACGGGAAAGCGCGTGAGATACGCGAGGCTGGCATAGCCGGTGCCGAAGTCGTCCACGGCGATCTCCACGCCCATATCGTGCAGCGAACGCAGGCATCCGATGGCGGCGCTGGAGTCGCCCAGCAGCACCGTTTCCGTAATTTCGATCTCGAGATAGCGCGGCTCCAGCGCATTGACGTTCAGTGCGCGCTCGACCATCCCCACGACATCCTGCCGCGCGAACTGCTGCGACGAGACGTTCACCGACACGCGCGGCAAATGGCCGCAGCGCCGCAACAACCGACTCGCCTCGCGACAGGCCGCGCGCATGACCCATTCGCCCAGCGGCAGGATCAGCCCCGAGGTCTCGGCAATCGGCACGAACTCGGCAGGACCGACAGCCCCGAGCGTCGGGTGACGCCAGCGAAGCAGCGCCTCCGCGTTACGGATCTCGCCGGTCGAAAGCGTGACCTGCGGCTGATAGACGAGATGCAACTGCGAGTGCGCCTGCTCATGCACGGCCACGCGCAACAGGCTCTCCAGCTCGTTGCGTCGCCGTGTCTGCGAATCCATCTCGCTGCTGAAGAAGCGCAAGCCGCCACCGGCGGCGCTGGCGATGCCGAGCGCGACATGGGCGCGCCGCAACAGCGTCTGGGGCGTGTTGCCGTGATCGGGGTAGCTGACCGCGCCGATGCTCGCGTCGAGTGCGACGGTGTTGTCGTCGACGTCCACCCACTGTGCCAGCCGCGCCTGAATGCGCGCGGCGAGCATCCGGGCGCCGTCGCCGGTCTCGTTGGTGACGATGACGAACTGGCTGCCGCCGAGACAGGCGAGCGCGTCTTCCGGCCCGCTGGCTTCGCGCAGGCGTTCGGCCGCGATGCGCAGGGCCAGTTCGGCGGTCGGCGGCCCGAAGGTGCTGCGCAGTTTGCGCAGGTGATCGAGTTCGACGAGCATCACCGTCAACCCGACCCGCTGATTCGCGCAGCGGTGGATCGCCAGTTCCAGCCGCTCGTTGAGCAAGGTCTGGTTGGGAAGGTTGGTGACCGGGTCGTGATGCGTGACGTACCACAGGCGCGAGGCCACCTGCACCTGTTGCGAGAGATCCAGCACGATCCCGACCCAACGCCGCTCGCCCGGCGCGTGCTCGACGCACGAGAGTGCAAGACGGACCGGCAGCCAGCTGCGGATGTGGGTGAGCAGGTGCCACTCGTCGTCGTACGGTACCGGTTCGATGGCCGACAGGCTGGCGAGGGCCGGCAGGCGACGGCGGGCAAGCTCGGAGGGATCGAGCAGCGAGAGGAAGCTGCGCTTGCCCAGCAGGTCGTCCGGCTGGTAACCGGTCAGGCGCGTGAATGCCGTGTTCATGCGTTCGAGCATGCCGTCGTCCGTGCACACGAACATGGCATAGGGCGCGCTATCGAGCGCGGCGCGGCTCAATTCGGCTTGTACGTCAGGCACCCGACGAGGCACGGGATCGTTCACGTCCGCACCTCCCGAAAGCCGGTCCGGCCGGAATTCAGGAACGTCATGCAACACCTCCCTGGCGTCGCGATTCTTATCTCGAAGATCGAGCGATCGAATGGCTCGATTCCTTTTGATTTTCAATTGGTTATGAGCGCCATTCTGCCACGATGCAAGCCCTTTCGTGCAAGGGAAAACGCGGGGGCGGAAGGGGTTTCGAAAATGTGCCGGGACGCGCATGCTGTGAACTTGTGGCCCGGCGTGGGGGCCAGGGCTCCGGCGCCGCATCCGGCCCTGGAGCCGGGGCTACATCTGGCCTTGTATCTGGCTCGACGCAGAGCCCTTCGGTATCATGCGGCCTGATTCCGGCGAAGAACGGACATTTCAGCAAAGAGGAAAGACGGCATTGCATAGCGTCTCGATCAAGACGAGCGGCACGACACGGGGCCCGCGGCGAGCGCGCCGCGCGGTTCTGCATTGGCGCGCGCGTCTGATGCTGTGTTCGCTGATGTTGTGCATGCTGATGCCTGGCGACGCGATGGCGCAGACGTCCGCCAGTAGCGGTGCGGGCGCAGCGCCCTCGCCGGCGGGTACCCGCGAAGCCAACGTGCGACAGGTCGTGCTGGGTATCGTCAGCTTCACCCGCTGGCCCACGCCGCCTGCGAAGGTGCGCCTGTGCGTGGTCGGCAACACCGACTACGCGCGCGACCTGCTCGCACCGCCTGCCGAGCAACCTTCAAGTAATACGCCGCCCGTCGATGTGCAGCGCGTGTCCGCGGCAGAACCCGCCATTGGTTCGTTGTGCGATGCGTTGTATCTCGGTGCGGTGAGCGACACCGAACGCCGTGCGGTCCTGGCCGCACTCGCCGGTCACCCCGTGCTCACGATCAGCGAGCGCAACGACTCCTGCACGCTCGGCACGATGTTCTGCCTGAACGTCGATGCCGACCGGGTGACCTTCGATATCAACCTCGACACCGTCGCGCGCAGCGGCGTACGCGTCCACCCGAACGTGCTGAAGCTGGCACGAAAGCCGGGGACACCATGACAACCCAATTCCCCCCAGCCCATCCCCCACCGAACGGACCGGGTGCGCCCGTTGCCGGATTGATGCCGCCGCAAAGTGCCGTCGACAAGGCGTTTGGCGCGGCGACGCATGAGGCGCAGACCGCCGCACCTGATGCAGCGCCCAATATGGGCGCCGAGGCATCGGCGGCATCTCCCCCGGTGCGTCGTCGCCGACCTTCGCTGCAACGGGTGCTGCGGCGCACGCACCTGCGTCTGGCGGTGTCCGCCGTGGTGCTCGCGGCACTCTCGCTCTCGATCGTCGCCTGGATCGCCCTGCGCGCCTACGCCGAGAACAACCTGCTGCTGATTGGACGCTCGCTCGCCTACACGGCCGAAGCCGCCGTCGTGTTCGGTGATCGCGTGGCTGCGCAGGAAGCCATTGCCCTGATTGCGAACGACGAAGACGTGGTGCAAGTGCGCGTGCTCGATGCGCGCAACGTCCAGTTCGCCATGTGGCGCCGCCCCGACGGCGGCACGTGGTCGCGGATCGAGCGTACCGTCGCCGATGTCGCGATGCCGGGGCCCGTGACGCTGCCGATTCGTCACGACGGCAATGTCGTCGGGCAGATCGAAGTGCAGGGGCAGGGCAACCAGTTCTTCGTGTTTCTGATGAGTGGGGTCGGCGGCGTGCTCGCCTGTCTGCTGGTGACGTTTGCGGTGGCGAACCTGCTGGCCAAGCGCATGCACCGCGATATCGTCAAACCCCTGCGCGCGCTGGCGGAGGTCGCCCACGCGGTGCGTCAGGAACGAGCGTTCCATCAACGCGTGGCCGCCACGCCGATTGCCGAGCTCAAAGAGCTGGGCGACGACTTCAACGCGCTGCTCGACGAATTCGAAGGCTGGCAGAACCACTTGCGCGCCCAGAACGCTACGCTCGCCCATCAGGCGAATCACGATCCGTTGACGGGCCTGCCGAACCGCGCGTACTTCGAGTCGCGTCTGGCGCAGGCGCTCGCAGAGGCGGGGGAGCTGGGCACCCACGTCGCACTCCTGTATCTCGACGGCAATCGTTTCAAGGACATCAACGACCGGCTCGGACACGACGCCGGCGACGCCGTGCTGGTGGCCATCGCGGGGCGGCTGCGTCAGCCGTTGCGTGAGGGGGATCTGGTGGCGCGTCTCGGTGGCGACGAGTTTGCCGTGATGCTGCGCGGCGTGCGTCAGACCTCCAATGCCGTGCGCCTCGCGCAGACGCTGCTCGCCTCGATGGAACGACCGATCGCACTGCCTGATGGCATCAATGGCGGCGAACTCGTCACCTCGATGAGCATCGGTATCGCGTTGTACCCGACGCATGCCGACGACGCGCCCGCGCTGTTGCGTGCGGCGGACGCGGCGATGTATCAGGCCAAGCGTGCCGGCCAGGGCACCTGGCATGTTGCGGAAAGCCCCAAGAGATAAGGCGGCTGGCAACACCTAAGCTGAACAAACGACAACCAGAAACGACGACCGGATTTCACACCGCAATGGGGATTGGTTTTGAGCACTCATCACACACGTGAACGCGCTTCGACTGGCGCTTTCATCCTCCACGCCCGTCGCCTCGACGAAGGGTGCGAAGCATTCGAAGGTTTCGCCGCCACGCTGGCGCGCACGGTGACATCATTGAAAGCGTCCGTTCGCCGGATGCTCCTGCTGGTCTGCCTGCTCGGCGTCGGCGCGCTGGCCGGCTGCCAGACCGCGCCGGTGCACGGCCTCACGCCCGAGCAGATCGCCGCGCTCAAGGCCGAAGGCTTCAAGCAGACGGACGAAGGCTGGGAGTTCGGGCTCTCGGACACGGTACTGTTCGACACGGACAAGTTCGTGGTGCGCGATACGGCCCGCGACACCGTGTCGCGCATCGGTCACACGCTCGTGAAAGTCGGACTGGATGCCGTGCGTGTCTACGGTTACACCGACTCGGTCGGCAGCGACACCTATAACGAGCAACTCTCCGCGCGCCGTGCCGATGCCGTCGCCGGCGTGCTGGTGGACGCCGGCATGCAGCGGGCCGGCATTCAGACGATCGGTGCAGGCAAGCGCAACCCGGTGGCCGATAACGGCACACCGGCCGGACGGGCGCAGAACCGGCGTGTCGCCATCGTCATTTCGACGCGCTAGGCATTGCAGGCAGTCTCCTCTGCCTCGTGCGGTGTTTCGCGCAATAAAGCAAAACACCGCCGGGACGGCGCGAATGACCCGAAAGGCAACGTAAGCCCTTGCCAGCGACCACAATGAGGCACAATGGCGGCTGCTGCCCCGACTCGCGGATCGCCTCCGCTGTCCCTGATGCTTTCGATGTTCCCGACGTTCCTGAACCACCGGTTCCAGCGGTTTTCCGCTACCGAGGGCTTGCCGCAAAGGCATCGTGCCCGGCATGCTGCGCTGCGCACCGTCGCGCGCTTCACGATGACCACGCTGACGCATATCGTCGCGGCTTGCGCCGTTGCCGGGGTCGCAGGTGCGGCATCGTCGGCGTTCGCACAGGGCGCGCCCAATGGGGCGACGCCTGCGGTTGCCGGGAACGCCCGGGTCGGTGCCTGGGCGACGGCGCCGCAGGCAGTCGCACAACATCCCGCTGCGCCGTCGTTCAATCGTGCCCCGGCCGCCGGCGGGCGCACCGTCCGTCAAATCGTTTTCCCGACGCTATCCGGTAACGAAGCGCGCGTGCGTTTCTCGAACACCTTCGGCACGCAGCCGCTGGTCATCGAGCGTGCAACGCTGGCGGTCTCGGCGCGCGGCGCTGGCATCGATGCCGCGAGCCTGCGAAGTCTGACGTTCGGCGGCCAGCCAGTCGCGCGCATTGCGCCGGGCGCATCGCTCGAGAGCGATCCGGTGCCGTTCGCCGTGCGCGCCGGTACGCCGCTGGCGATCAGCCTCTTTACCCGTGAATCGAAAACCCCCACGACGTGGCACAAGATCGCCCAGCAGACGGCGTTTCTGAGCGGCGCGGGGGATTTCGTCGATGACGCACAGGCGTCGGCCTTCCCCACGCGTTTTACGAATACGTTGTGGCTGGCCGGACTGAGTGTGACGCCGGAAATGCCGTCGCATGCCATCGTCGCCATCGGCGATTCGATTACCGACGGCATGCGCAGCACGCTGGGCGCGAATCGTCGCTGGCCCGATGGACTCGCGCGGCGTCTGGCCGCCGCCGGGCGACGCGACGTGGCCGTCCTCAATCTAGGCATTAGCGGCAATCGGCTGCTGCACGATTCCGCCTGCTACGGCGAGCGGCTCGTGGCCCGCTTTCATCGCGACGCGCTGGAGCAGCCGGGCGTGAAGACGGTCGTGGTGCAGATCGGCATCAACGACATCAATTTCGGTTACGTGCCGCCGCACGCCGGGCTCGATTGCGACGTACCCCATGTGATCGTGACGGCGCCGGAGATGATCGCCGGATATCAGTCGCTGATCGCCGCGGCCCATGCGCGCAACGTGCGCATTCTCGGCACCACGATTCCGCCTGGCAAATTGCCGCCCGAGCGGGAGGGGGTTCGCGAGGCGGTCAATCGCTGGGTCCGTAGCAGTGCCGGCAATGGCGGGTTCGACGGTGTCATCGACTTCGATGCGGCGCTACGCGATCCGTCGCAGCCGACGCGCATGCTGCCGCGTCTGGACAGCGGCGACGGCACCCATCCGAGCGATGCCGGTTACGCCGCCATGGCTGAGGCCGTGCCGTTACCGCTGGTGCTGGGCGCCGGCAAATAATGCCGGATCGTCCGTCAGCCTGACCGTCTGCCTGACGTGGCACGAGCGCTTCAGCGCTCGCGTCGCACGCCTACCGTCACCTGTTGCAGACGTTTGACGTCCGGCGATTGCAGCCACTCGGGGTGCGCGAGGCAGTGACGGAACATCGCTGTCGCATCGTCGCCCCAATACAACTCCCCCTCATACGCAAACGTCGGCACGCCGAACACGCCTGCGGCGATCGCGGCTTCGGTGTTCTCGCGCAAGCCGGTCTTGACGTCCGGTGCTTCGGCACGGGCGAGCGCTTCGTCAGCGGACAGTCCGAGCCGTTGGCTCAGGTCGGCCCACCCCTGAGCGTCGGAGACATCGCGGCCCTCCGCCCAGATGAAGCGGAAGATCGTGCGCACGACATCATGCGTCGCCCCCAGCGAGACGGCGAGCCTGAGCACGCGAATCGGATGGAACGGGTGCACCGGCGGCATCTTGTAGGGAATGCCGTCCTGCTCGGCGCGGAATTGCGCCATCCGGTAGGTGAAGATGCGCTTGTGCGGAGTCTCCGCCGGCCCCTGCGTCTGTAGATGCACGAGGATCGCGCCGAGCACGATCGGCTTCAGTTCGACGGACAGCGTGCGTGGCAGCGTGTCGAAGCGCTCGAATTGCAGGTACGCGAAGGGGGAAGCGAAATCGAAATACCACTGGGCGCGGCGAACGTGGGTGTCGGCGGTAGACGTGGCTTGCGACATGGGGGCGCGGTCTCCTTGGTCTGGTTTTCTGATCGGCACGGCGTCGTGTCGTGCCCTGGCGCTCGAGACAGTGTAACGGGCGCTGACGCCACGCTGTAGGGGAGGCGGGAAAGCCATACAAATCAAGGCATTACGGCGGGTCGTTATAAATATCGGAAATATGGATATTCTGTATCCGATATAACGATTTTTATTATTGAAGCGGAGTTTTTAGACTTGCAGTCATTCGAAAGGAGTGCCTGCAATGACAACAAAAACCCACACCGCTTCGTCCGCCGGATCCACTGCCGCCAGTCGGCCGGACACGCTGGTCCCCGATCAGCACAACCCGTGGGCCGGTCTGATCCTTTCGACCGCCATCGCTTTTGTTGCACTGCTGCTGGGTCGTCAGATGCCGCTCGTCGGCGGCCCGGTGTTCGGCATTTTGCTCGGCATTCTCGTGCGCAATCTGTTCTCGCCTGGTGCGCGATACGAGGCCGGCATCAAATTCGCCTCGAAATACGTGCTTCAGTGGTCGATCATCGCGCTCGGCTTCGGTCTGAGCCTGTCGCAAGTGGCCCACACGGGGCTCGAATCGCTCGCCGTCACGGCGGTGACGATCACCGCTGCCGGCCTGTCGGCGTGGGGGCTGGGCCGTCTGCTGGGCGTGCCGGACAAGCTCAAGCTGCTCATCGGCGTGGGCACGGCGATCTGCGGCGGGTCTGCCATCGCTGCGGTCACGCCCATCGTCAAGCCGGACGACCACGAAACGGCGTTCGCCATCTCGACCATCTTCCTGTTCAACATTGCCGCCGTGCTGCTGTTCCCGGTGCTCGGCCACGCGCTCCACCTGTCGGATCTCGGCTTCGGGATGTGGGCGGGTACGGCGATCAACGATACGTCGTCGGTGGTGGCCGCGGGTTACAGCTACAGCAAGGCGGCGGGCGACTATGCCACCATCGTCAAGCTTACCCGTGCCACGCTGATCATTCCGATCTGCCTGACGCTCGCGGCCATCGTGGCCTACCGCGCCAAGCGCGCCGGTGCCGGTAACTTCAGCCTCGCCCGTATCTTCCCGTGGTTCATCCTCGGCTTTCTGATCGCTTCGGGGATCCGCACGGCCGGGTTCGTGCCGGCATCGCTGCAACCGTGGATTCACGACGCCGCCGAGTTCCTGATCATCGTGGCGCTGACCGCCATCGGCCTGTCGTCGAACCTGCGCCGAATGGCCTCGACGGGGGTGCGTCCGATCCTGCTCGGTCTTGGGGTTTGGGCCGCCGTATCGGTGAGCAGCCTCGTGGTGCAACTCACGATGGGGCAACTCTGATCCGGTAGGTATATTGCGCAGGCTTGCTGCGGCTTAGGGCAGACCCGGCGGGCAAGCCGGGTTTCGTCACCTAGAATGCAATCACGGACGACAGTTTGTCGTCCGTGAAGCGTTTTCGGGAGGCCAGGATGACAACCTCGTTCGGTGAGCTCTGGTACACGATCGGCGCGCTGGTGGTGATCGCCGTACTCGCAGGGATGGTGTGGGAGCTGGGGGTGTGGTGGACGCGTCACCCGGATAGCCCAGCTGTGAAGCGTCTTGAGCATGCGTGGGCGCGAATCCGCCACCCGCGGCATCACCCACCGCATTAGGGTTGCATTGACGACCGTCAGGCCGCCAGCGCGGTGACCGCTCAGTCCAGTTTCAGATGGCGCGGCACGTCGGTATCCCAACGCGCGAGGTCTTCTAGCGGGTAGGGCTTGCTGCCGTGCAATGCGCGTTTGATGCGGCTCTTGCCGCTGGGCGTCGGCACGTTCGGTAGGGCGGCGCCCTCGGGCGTTCCCGCCAGGTCGAGATAGTCGCGCTTGAATTCCGCCTGCGTCATCCCCCATTTCATCAGGAACTCGCGGCTACCGCGATTCTTCACCACGCGCCCGGTCGAGCGGCAGCCGAAGTGGTAGACGACGCTCTTGCCGACGATCCGGAACGTGCGGCAGCCGACCAGCCACAGCTTCATCAGGAAGTCGTCGTCGCTGCTCATCCCCGGTCCGAACTCGATGCTGTAGCCCCCGACGAGGTGCCAGAGACTCCGGCTCACGAGGGTGGGCTGCGTGGGCACACCGTTGACGTCTTCCCGGCCCAGTGAGGCGGCAAAGGCGATCAGGCCCGCTTCGTCGAACGTTTCCGTCGTCGTGCCGAAATCCTTCGAGACCACCTGCTTGCTGACCCCTGCGTTGGGTTCGATCATCACCGACGAGAGGTAATAGATCGGCGTATCGAGCGCACGGGCGGCGTCGATGAGCGCGGTGTCCCAGCCAGGGGTGACGAACATGTCGTCGTTCAGGAACAGCAACTGATCGTGCGTGGCGAGCGGCGCGAGCTGATTGAGCGCCAGGCAGACGCCCACGTTACCGCTGCTGTGTGTGTGACGCAGACCCTGCTCGCGGACCCATTCCAGCGTTCCATCGCTTCCGTCGTTCACGTGAACGAGGATCTCGTGCGCCTCGCTCGAATGGCGGCGAACACTATCGATGCACAGTTTGAGGAACGGGAGATTGTTCCAGGTAGGGATCAGGATGCTTAGCATGTCGTGAGCGCTGCGATTAACGGCGGGCAGGGCTGGCGGGCGTTTCGTCGTCTGCCGGAGAGCCGACAGGATAGGCGAACGCGGCAAACAGGGCCAGCATCGTCGCGTAGAACGCGACCGTGACCTTGAGATTGAACGTCTCCACGGTCAGGCCGAAGACGGCAAACGCTACGACCGTCATCAATCCCATCAAGGCGGCTCGATGCTCCGAATGGCTATGGCGCAATTGCGCGGCGCGGATAAAGAAGTACGCCGGGCCAAAATAGACGCCCAGAATGCAAAGCAGGCCAAGCAGGCCGTAATCGGCAAAGTAGGCGAGGATCTGATTATGGACTTCGCCCTTACCGTAATCGGCTGTGAGCGGCGTCAATTCGCCAGAGGCTGCCATGGCTGGCATGGCGTTACGGTAACCGTGGGCGCCGAGTCCCAGCACGGGATGTTCCGCAATGAGCTTGCCCGCGACTTTCCACAATTCGAGGCGAATGCCGACAGAGGTGTCAGTGTGCCCGGCGGCGAGGCTGGTCAGATCGGTCCGGATGGATTCAAAGCGATCCCGGACCATTTTCGACGAAAAAGTGCCGGCAAGCAGAGCGATCGCCACGAGCGCGATTGCGCCGCGTCGGGCCATGCCGCTCGAATGCTTGTGCCACAGGAACCAAACGATCAGCAGGCAGGGGAGTGCAATCCAGCCACCGCGCGACTGGCTCGCCCATGAGGCATAGCAACCCGCTGCGGCGCTCAGAATCTTGAATGCGATCGTCCATGGGGTATCACGGCGCAGCCAATGGATCGATACCACGGAAAGAATGCCCAGCAACAACGCGATGTCGCCGAAGTGGATCGCGTTCAGAAAGGAGCTTTCAGCGCGATAAGCCAGCAGGTCTGCGGTGGCGTACCACGCCATTAGCGCCGCACAGACGGCGCCGATGCCGAATGTCAGATCGGTCCATTTGGGGACGACGCTGACGATGCGGCGCAATCCGAGGAAAACGACGACGGCAAGGAAGAATCGCAGCGGGGAGTCAAGCGTATTCGCGACCACGTGGCCGTGTAGTACTTCTACGAGGAGAATGGCGAGAAAGGGGAACAGCAACGAACCGATCAGGATCCGGACGTGAGCGCTCGTTTTGAGCTCGCGCGCGAGGCACGACAGGTCGCCCCGTTGGCGTTCGACGAGCAGAATGGCGGCACCTAGCGCGACTGTCAGAAACATGACGGTGTTTCCACCACGCGGCACGACCAATGTGGCAGCGGGAAACAGCAGGATCAGTGCACCGAAAATCTTGGCGAAAAAGAGTCGGCTTGGGGCTTTTGCCGACATGACGGACTTGCTCATTGGGTACCAGGCAAACTGCGGGAATTTTCTTTGCACGAAGTATGCCAGAAATGCCCGCCAACCCGGGTTTTCCGTCGGCGCGGCGCAACGCCCGACGGCCCTCCCCTTCAAAAATTCACATTCTTACAGGTTCATCGCGCCAAGGACGCCGCAAAGGTGCAGCGCGACGTGTGTCCAGGCGGCTTCGTCGTAGCTATCCCCTTCCCGGGCGAGTTGTTGCGCTTCGTGGAACGTGCGCCAGATGGCGGCTGCGCTTGACGGCGTGCCCCCGGACAGCCGGTACTGGCGCTGCAAGGCTTCGGCCAGCCACGGTTGTTGTTCGGCGCAGGCTTGCGCGTAAGCCTCGACGGCGACCCGGGCGTACGGATCGGCCGCCGGGTCGAGGACAACCGGCTGGCATGCCGACGGGCGGGCCATCGAAGCGGCCATGGCGTGGCGCTCGGCGGCGCTCTGACGGGTGTGGTGGTGTTTCATATCGGTCTCGTCTCGTTGGCCGCGCCAGGCTTGCCGGCGCGGGATCACTTACGTGGACTCACTCGTTTTCCATATTGCGGATGAACAGCATGGCCGCGTGCTTGGCCTGATCGATGCTCGAGAACGTACGGCCGTCCATGGGCCAGATGTCGACCAGCACCGCATAGCTGCCGGGGTACTCGGCCTGCATGATGCGGATGTAATGCTGCCGGAACACACAGCGCGCGAGTTCCACTGTCGGATGCGGTCGGCGGAAATGGGCGGTTGACATGACAGTCTCCAGAGATTTGGCCCTCCGGCCTCGACGGGCCGTTGCACAAGATTCAGCAAATCCCGTGCCAGTCCTCTTGAGACGGTTAACTGCTTGATTCGTAAGGGGATGGGGAAGATGAGGCGCGCCGCGTCGGCGAAAAACGTTACGAAAACGAAACATCACGAAACATGATGGGAACGCCAGGCCGTAACAGGCCCCCGTCAAATGACGGTTGTTGACGATACGCAGGATGCGTTTAACGACGTCTTTTGTGTTCCCGTTAAAATGGGCCTTTCCCCAAAGGTTGTCCGCATCTCCCGTAAGCATGAACCTGCGTTTTCTCGAAACCTTCGTCTGGCTCGCCAAGCTGCGTAACTTCCGATTGACGGCGGAACGCCTGCACACGACGCAGGCGGGGGTATCGAGCCGGATCGCTTCGCTGGAGCAGAGTTTCGGCGTGCGGTTGTTCGACCGCAGCGCGCGCGAGGTCACGTTGACGGCCGCCGGGCAGAAGGCGCTCGCGTATGCCGAGCGCATCGTCATGCTCGGGCAGGAGATGAAGCGCGAACTGAGCGACCCGGACATGCCGCCGGGGGTGCTCAAGATCGGTGTGGTCGAGTCGATCGTGCACAGCTGGTTTCCCGATCTCGCGGCGCGCATTCACCGCGAGTACCCGCAGCTCGAAATCGAGGTGACGAGCGAGACGACCATCAATCTGTGCAAACAGCTCGAAGCGGGCACGCTCGATCTGGTGCTGCAGACGGACATGCAGCACGGCACCGGCGTGGAAAACCTGCCGCTGGCCGAGTTTCCGATGCGCTGGGTGGCCAGTCCCAAGCTCAATCTCGAAGGGGAAACGCTCGACGTGGCCGATCTGGCCGCCTACCCGCTGGTGAGCTTCTCGCGCAATTCCGGACCGCACAAGACGCTGGAGCGCATGTTCTCGGTCGCGGCCGAACGCCCGGTGCGGGTGAACTGCATGACGTCGGTCGCGGCGATCATCCGCCTTGTGGCGGATGGTTTCGGCGTGGCGATGCTGCCCCCGGCGATCATCCAGCGCGAACTGGGCGAGCACAGCCTGCACCTGCTGCGCGTGAACGCCAATTTCCCCAATCTGCCGCTCGTCGGGTCGTTCCGCACGGGCGCGTTGCTTGCCGAGAACGTCGCCCGTCTGGCGCAACGCACCGCCAGCGAGTTCGCCCTGAACATGGGACCGGACATCGCCATTCCGCCTGCGGCTGCCATGACGGCCCCCGTGTGGGGCGCCGGCGATTCCTGATTCGTCCCGGTCTCATCCCCGCATCATCTGGCACGAAGCCCCGCCCGGCAAGGGTTTGGGCGGTCATAAGAATTTGCTGTCGCGGCGAATTTGATTTCTTGTTGGACGCATTTTCCGTCGTTTTGCACACTCGGCTGGACGGTCGGCCTGTAGCGCATGCTTTCGTCTTCGTTGCGAAGCGTGCACCGGCCGGCCTCTCCGATTGTCGAAAACCGATGGATGCCTCATGACTGTGACTGCCCCGCGCGCCCAACTTTGTATCTGGACGAATATCGATCCGGCCTCCGAAGCGGATTTCAACCGCTGGTACGACCGTGAACACATGCAGGAGCGTGTGGCGATTCCGGGCTTCCAGTTCGCCCGCCGCTTCAAGGCGTTGCATGACTGCGCCCGTCCGTACCTCGCGCTCTACTGCACGCAAGACGCCGCTGTGTTCACGAGCGAGCCTTACGCCCAGGCGTTCAATCACCAGACGGAATGGTCGCTGCGCAACTTCGCGCGCATGCAGGGCACGCAGCGCCGTGTCGGCACGCTCGACGTCGAAGCCGGCGAAGGTCAGGGCGGCATGCTCGCGGCCTTCGTGCTGACGGAGGCGGTCGTGACGCAGGCCCGGTCGCGTCTGAACGGCCAACTGGCCGAACTGGCTCAGGGCGACGGGATCGTGCGCGCCACGCTGCAAGTCACGGTGCCGACGCTGTCCGTCTCGCTGACGGCCAAAGACGCGCCGCTGCCGCCGGCCGATGCCGTCGTTCTCATCGAAGGCACCGACCCGGACGCCGTGCGCGCCGCCGCCGAGACGCTGGCCGCCGCTCACGGTGTACCGGCCGCCGACGTGACCCGCTTCGCCATGCTGTGGCGCCTCGGCGCCAGCGGCGACTGACGTCCCAACGCTCATTCGCGAGGCCGGTCGCTCCGGCGGGTCTCGTGCAGATCTCGCGCACTTCTGGAGACATTCATGACAACGTATTCGAATACCCGCGATGTACGGGAAAACAGCGGGGCAGAGGGTGCGGTCGACAGCGCCGCGACCGCGAAGCCAGGCGCCAACAAGGGACGTCTGGCGACTGCCAGCATGGTCGGCACCACGCTGGAGTGGTACGACTTCACCGTCTACAACACGCTGGCTGCGCTGGTCTTCAACCACTTGTTCTTCCCGTCGGTCGATCCGCTGGCCGGCACCATCCTCGCGTTGTCGACGTACGCCGTCGGCTATATCTCGCGTCCGCTCGGCGGCTTCGTGTTCGGTAACCTCGGCGACAAGATCGGACGGCGTGCCGTGCTGGTGCTCACGCTCGTGGTGATGGGCCTGACCACCGGGCTGATGGGCCTGCTGCCCACGTACGCGTCGATCGGCATCTGGAGTCCGGTGCTGCTCGTGGCCCTGCGCTTCGTGCAGGGCGTGGCGCTTGGCGGCGAATGGGCGGGCGCGGTGCTGCTCTCGGTGGAGCATGGCGATCAGAAAAAGCGCGGGTTGAATGCCTCGTGGACGCAGGTCGGGCCGTCGTTCGGCACGCTGCTGGCGACGGGCCTGATTGCGCTCATTACGCTTTCAATCTCGCCCGACGACTTCCTCACGTGGGGCTGGCGTGTGCCGTTCCTGCTGAGCCTCGTGCTCGTGGCCTTCGGTCTGTGGGTGCGTCGTGGCGTGGAAGAAACGCCGATGTTCGAAGAGATGCAGCATTCGGACCGTCAGGCGGAGATGCCGATTGCCGACGTTTTCCGCAAGCACTGGCGCAATCTGCTGGTCGCCGGCGGCTCGCGTATCGGCTCGGACGTGCTCTACGCACTGATGGTCGTCTTCACGCTGACGTATGTGACCGGCACGCTGCATCTGTCGCGTCCGCTGGCGCTGACGGCCGTGCTCGTGGGCACCGCCTTCAACGCGCTGACGGTGCCGCTGTTCGGCGCGCTCTCGGACAAGCTCGGCCGCCGTCCGGTGTATGGCTTCGGCGTGCTGTGCGCCGTGATCTGGGCGTATGGCTTCTTCGTGCTCCTCGATACATCGAGCCCGGCGCTGATCGTGCTGTCCGTGGTTATCGGTCTGGTGATTCACGCCATCATGTACGGCCCGCAGGCGGCGTTCGTCACGGAACAGTTCCCGACGCGCGTGCGCTATGCCGGTTCGTCGCTGGCTTACACGCTGGCGGGGATTCTGGGCGGTGGCTTCGCGCCGCTGATCATCGTGAGCCTGTACAAGGAATACGGCACGACGTTCGCGGTGTCGCTGTATGTGACGGCAGCGCTTGCGGTCACGGCCATCGCATTGTTCGCCGCGCGCGAGACGGCACACCAGCCGCTGCGGGATTGATCTAACGACTGATCTAATACGGCGCCGCGCACAACGTCTCCAGCCCGGCAAGGTCTCCGCGCTGGGCAAGTTGGTGGACGTGGTGCGCGAAGCCGTCGTACTGCGGCGCGAGCGTGCTCAGGTGACGCGCCCAGTCCATCAGATCGGTGATCGCGCCCATGGCGATCAACTGTCGGGCTTCCACCAGCAGATCGCGTGACGGTCGTACGAGCGCAGCGCTGTCGGCGTCTGCCTCACCATCCGCGTTGGCGGCGAGCGGGGCGTCGATGCGTTGCAGGTCGAGCAGCCGCGCCAGCGTGTGACGCAGGTCCGCGAGCTCGACCGGCTTGAGCAGGCAGGCGTCGTACCCTCTGGCGTCGTCTGCTTTTCCGCCTTCCTTTCCGCCTTCCTCTCCCGCGGCACGCCCGACGCCGCTGCCCGCCACCACCTGCGGTGAGGCGGACACGGCCAGCACGGGCACGTCGGGCCAGCGTCGGCGCACGGCACGTGCTACGGCCAGACCATCGGCATTGGGCATCATGTGATCGGTCAGCACCAGATCCGGCAGCGTCTGTCTCGGATTGCCCAGCGCGGCGATGAGCGCCACGCCGTCACCGAAGGTCCGCACGGAGAAGCCCAGACTGGCGAGTTCGTCGTGCAGGAACTGCCGGATCTCGGGCGAATCCTCGGCAAGCCAGATGTGATAGCCGGTGCCGTCGAGCGGCGGGAGCGCATGCGTGGCGCCCGCGAACGATTGCGCGACGAGGTCGGTCTCGCGCGCCACGTGCAGCGGCAGCGAGAACGTCACCCGTGTGCCGACGTCGGGCGTGCTGTCGATGGCGATGGTGCCGTTCATGCGCTCGATCCACTGCTTGACGATCGCGAGCCCGAGCCCCACGCCCGGCAAACGGCGTGCACCGTCGAGCCGCGCGAACGGTTCGAACACGCGGGGGAGGTCTTCCTTCGCGATCCCGCAGCCGGAATCCTCCACGCCGAAACACACGTGCACGATGTCGGCGCGCGTGGCGTCCGGCGTGGCCGACAGTGACAACGTGATGGTGCCGTCGGCGGTGTACTTCGCCGCGTTGTCCAGCAAATTCCCCAACACCTGACGCACCCGCTTGGCATCGAAGGCGAGCAGCGGCGGCAGCGGCGCGCGCACGTCGAGCAGGAACGCGTTGTCGTGCTTGCGCGCGAGGCTCATGCCTTCGTGCGCCATGTTGTCGATGAAGGCGTGGGTGTAGACCGGGGCGACGTGCAGCGCATCGGCCGCGCCGCCGCCTGCGTATTCGATCAGATCGTTGACCATCGCGAGCATGTGATGCGCGCTGCGACGAATGATGCGGCCACGGTCGGCGTCTTCGCGTCCGCCGGACTGGACGAGGTCCGCGAAACCGATGATGGACGTGAGCGGCGTGCGCAGGTCGTGGCTGATGCGCGCAAGAAAGTCGCTCTTGGCGCTGTTGGCTTCGTCGGCCGCAATCAGGGCCGCCTGCAATTCGCGCGTGCGCGTGTCGACGGCGTTGGCCAGCCGCGCCTGTTCTTCTCGACGCGTTTGCAACACCTCGCGCTGCGCGGCGCGCTGCTCGCGCACCAGTTCGCGCGAGCGTCCGGCCACGATGATGGTGAGCATCAGCAGCACGGAGATGTTCGTGCTCCACGCCATCGCCGTGTTGGCCAGCCACTCCTCGGGCAGCAGGCCGTTGATGATCGCCAGCCGCCAGAACAGCACGACGCAACCCGGCGAAAACGAAAGCAGACTCAGGCGTGCGTTCTTGCAGCCGCGCCGCCAGCCGTCGATGAGCGAGACGACCCAGATGACGTTGAAGACCGTCAGCAATTGCAGATGGGTGAAGGCCGCCACACGGTGGTCGCCGAACAGCACCCACACCGCCATGAAGCCCATGATCCCGATCATGACGCGGTACGTCCAGCGCCACAGCGCAACGCCGTTCAGACCTGCGAAGGCCAGCAGCATTGCGCTGAACGCGCCGGCCGTCAGTGTCGAGAAGAAGCTCGGCGCCCGGACGATGAACTCGCCGCCTTGCGGCAGAACATAGCGATACAGAAAGCCCTGAAACGCCATGTCCTGCGCGACCTGCGTGATGGTGGTGAGCGCGAGCAGTACGAAAACCGGATCGCGTCGCGCGATGCCGAGCACGAGGGCGTAGAGCCCGATGGAGATCATCGAGCCCGCGAGCAGCATGGCGATCATGGCGTTGTGCGCCTCGGCCATGCGGAAGTCGTCGGGACGCCAGAGATGCGGCACGAGACTGACCGACGAGCGCGTCTCCACCCGGACGAGGAACGTCATGCGCTCGCCGGGGGCGAGCGTGATGGGAAAAACGGAGGTCTCGGACGCAATGGGGTGCTGCGTCAGCGGCACGGTGTGTCCCGCGCGCCAGCTAACGCTCGGCTGCGTGGCGCCGAACGGCATCGCATAGAAGCGGATGTCCTCCAGCCGCACGATGCCCACGCTCAGCCAGCGCGTGACCGGCGCCGCGCCCAGGTTCTCGACGTTGCCGGTGAGCCAGAACGCCGAGCGGCTGTAGCCGGCGTTGAGCATGCGCGGGACGACCTGGCGCCAGCCGGGCGCGGCAAGTGCCTGTGTCGCGTCGAGCCGGCGCGTCGGGTCTTCGAGCATGCGCAACTGCGTGTCGAGCTTGAGCGGCGACGGGGCGGTTGCGAGGTCGATGGCGACGGAGGTGGCGACTGGCTTACCGGAAGGCGTCGGTGCAGTTGCCCCGGCAGCCGCGACGGCGCCGATGGGCAGCCAGAGCGCGATGAGCACGATGAGCGCCATGAGCGCCAGACAAAAGAATCGGGCGAAGTGGCAGACGTGGACGATGGGGAAGACGCGGGCGAGGACTGTGCCGGGAGTGCCCGATGGCGCAGCACTCATGGCGTGGACGGTGTGGGCGGCATGGGCGGGGTGTCGGCACCGTCAGTCCCGTCGGACGCGAGATAGGTCTGCGCGCCCTGCTCGCGAAAGCCGCTGGGCGGCATGCCGAAGCGCTCGCGGAACGCCGTCGCGAAATTGGCGGCGCTGGCAAAGCCCACGGCCGCTGCAATGTCCTGCACGTCGAGCGACGTCTCCGAGAGTAGGCGTCGCGCTTCCTTCATGCGTTCTTCGCGCAGAAAGTCGAAGACCGTGACGCCGACGCAGCGCCGGAACGCCAGATTGAGGCGCCGCGTGTTCGTGCCCACGGCGCTCGCCAGTCCGGCAAGTTCGGGCGTCGTGCTCAATTGATCGAGCAGCAAGGCGCGCGTCGCCCGAAACAGCACGGCGTCGAGCGTATGCGCCTGCACGGGCAGCGGCGTGAGTCTCGTACCCTCGCTGCCGGGACCGGACGTCGCTTGAGCGGGCGAGGGCGTCGTCGCCTTGAGATGGATCGACAGCCGCAGCCGCACTTCTTCGAAGTCGTAAGGTTTGGTGACGTAATCGACCGCACCGGCCGTCAGTCCTGCAACACGTTCGCCGGGCAGGGCGGCCGCCGTCAGAAAGATCAGCGGGATGTGGCGGGTGCCCGGGTCCGCCTTGAGCAGACGGCACGCGCCGAGGCCGTCGCAGACCGGCATGCGGATATCCATCAGGATGAGATCGGGCTGCACCGTGCGGGCCTTGGTGTAGCCGTCGCGACCGTCTTGCGCGATATAGACCCGGCAGCCCTGCTGACTGAGGAAGTCCATCAGCAGCATGCGGTCTTCCTGATTGTCGTCGACCACGAGCACACGCACGCCCGACAACTGCCGGGCATGGGGCGAGGCGGGCCATGCGCCTGCCGGACGAGACGACGTCGCGGTGGGGGCGGAGGCGGCAAACGACTGCGGGGGCAGGTGACGATCGCTCATGATGGTCGTCATTCTTTCACATTCGCCCGGACACGCTGCGTCAATTCGGTGCGAATGCTGGTGGGCGGGAAATAATTTTCCGTCAGGCAAACGTGGGATGCCGTCGGGCAAAGGTGCGGCAAGCGCGCGCCGGATCGGCTCAGGTAAGGTCAACCGTCGGGTTCGCAGCGGCGACGACCGGCGTGTAGGTGATCGGGGGGTCGTCTGCCGTCAGGGGTGCCGCAGCGCGAGCCCGGCCCCCCCGGGGGGGCCGGACCGTACGACATCGAAGATCTCGACGCCGCCGCAGCGACGCAAGTTACTCCGGGTTCGTCCAGACGACGTTCGCGCCGACCGAGCAGAGATTCTCGACGAAGCGCGGATGCGCACGACGGATCGGCAGCGCGTTCTTGATGGTCGACTGTCCGTCGATGCTCGCGGCCACCATCAGCAAGGCGATCGCCACGCGAATGATGTACGGGCTCTCGACGACCGCCGGCGAGAGCGGCACGCCACCGAACGTGATCAGACGATGCGGGTCCGACTGGAACACGTGCGCGCCGAACTTCGACAACTCCGTCGACCAGCCCATTGCACCGTCATAGACCTTGTTCCAGAACATGGCGCTGCCTTCGGCCTTCACGCCCAGCGCGATGAAGATCGGCAGCAGGTCCACCGGGAAATACGGCCACGGCGCCGCTTCCACCTTCGTCAGAATGTTCTGCGTGAACGGTGCCTGCACCTTGAGCTTGCCCTGCGCGGTTGCCGTCGACCAGCCGTCGCGGTGCTCGACCTTGATGCCGAACTTGGCGAACGTACGGTCGATCAGCGGAAACTGCTCCGGCGCCGAATTCTTGACCGTGATCTCGCCGCCCGTGATCGCGCCCAGCGCCAGGAACGTGGTGATCTCGTGGAAATCCTCGGCGAAGCGGAATTCGCCCCCGCCGAAGCGCTCGACACCTTCAATGGCGAGCTGCGACGTCCCCACGCCTTCGATCGGCACGCCGAGCATCTGCATGAAGCGGCAGAACTCCTGCACGTGCGGCTCGGACGCGGCGTTGTTCAACTGCGAGCGTCCGTTGGCGGTCGCCGCGCACAGCACGAAGTTTTCCGTGGTCGTCACCGACGCGTAATCGAGCCAGTGGTGGATGGCGGGGCGTGCTTCGTCCGCGTGGATCAGCAGCGAGCCAGCGGTGCGCTCGACACGTCCGCCGAAATGGCGCAGCACTTCGATGTGCGGATCGATCTCGCGCACGCCGAGCGTGCAGCCCTTGATGTTGTCTTCGATGCGCGCGACGCCGAACCGCGCGAGCAGCGGCGGCACGAGCATGATCGACGAGCGCATCTCCTCGGGCAGATGGTCGGTGCGCGGGTCGAAACGGGTGTTCAGGTGATGGACGTCCAGGATGCCGGCGTCGAAATCGACACTGACATCGCTGCCGAGCTGACGAAAGATGTCGAGGATCTTGCGGACATCGGTGATCTCGGGCACGCCGATGAGGCGCACGGGCTGATCGGTCAGCAGCGTGGCGCATAGCACCGGGAGGACGGCGTTCTTGTTAGCGGAGGGGGTGATGCGGCCGCGCAGCGGCTGGCCGCCATGGACTACCAGATGGGACATGGGCTTCCTTCGGGCTTCGTGCTTCGTAATGGCTTCGTACTCAAGCGGGGGGCGGGATTGGCATGCGGGCCGTGGGCTCCTCGCGATCAGGCGCAATATACCCCGATTTGGGCATTCGCCTCATGCACCTCCCGCAAACGCCTCGGCGAAGATGGCGCGGAAGTCCGGCGTCTCGGCGGCCGCCGCACGCGTCAGCACGCGGGTTTCGAGCTCGTCGAGATGCGCCGTCGCGAGCGCAATCGCCGCGTCGGTCTTGCCGTCGCGCAATTGCCCCACGAGCTGCGCGTGTTCGGTCGGTGCGCAGTGCATGAACTCGGCCGGGTCGTACAGCGCCTTATATAGCTCTGTCTTGGCGACGAGCGCACGCGCGAACGCATCGAGTTCGGCGCTATCGGCCATGCCGATCAACTTCAGATGGAATTCGCCCGCGAGCTGGATGGAGCGCTCGTGCGTGCCGTCGGCATGCGAGCGGGCTTCGGTTGCCGCGTGGGCGTCGAGCGCCGCGAGTTGCGCGTCGCCCAGCCTGCCGCAGATGCTCGCGATCACCCCGGTCTCCAGCACGCGCCGCGCACGGTACGTCTGACGAATGTCTTCGAGCGACGGCTGGGGCACGAACGCGCCGCGATTCGGTTCGAGCACCAGCTTGCCTTCGAAGCCGAGCCGCGCGAGCACCTTGCGCACCGCACCGCGCGTGCAGTCGAACGCCTGCGCCAGATTCCGTTCACGCAGCGGCATGCCCGGCCGGAGCTTGCCCGAGAGCAACGCCTGCGAGATCGCGGCGTAGACGCGCGCTTCGATCTGCTGTCCGGCGCTGCCCGGCGTGCTGTCGTCGTCAGCCGACATGGCAGTCGAAGCGGCGGTGGCGGGCGGGGACGAAGGCGAGGGCGGTGCTGCGGTGCGGCTCAAGCCGGTTCTCCTGGAAATACGCGGATCGCAATCCGTCGTGAGCGATCGTGCTTGATTGTGCGTGATCGCGCGGGTGTGGGGCGCATTGTACCTGCGCCTTCGCATTCGCCGTCAGGGTCGCACCCTCCCATGATGTCTGGCCTACGGAAGGTATCGGAAACCCTCGATTTCGGCCCGTCGGCGCTCGCGACCTTGCATTTCGGCAAATCGTTACCGATAATGGTCAACAAAAATGGTTAACCATTTTGTGTTATTTGGTTGATGATATGGCAATTCGCGAAGACATGCCATCCCGTCGACCGCTCGCGAAATGGACGAAACCATCGGGCCGCCGCGATTGCCGACTGCCTTGCGCGCATCACCCGATGCGAACGACAGCGAGACAACGCGTGACTGCCCTGTGAATCCCTTTGGGTCTGGAGACGTCATGAAACCTGTACATTGCCTGGCCGCGCTTCCCGTCGCGGCCTTCTATAGCGGCGGTTGGCTTGCCGAACACGTGGGTACCCGGCTGGCCGGGCTGCCTTTTCTGATGACGTGGAACATCGTCTGGTTGCTGCTCACGTCGCTGGTCATGGTCGTGATGTTCCGTTTCGACGGGTCGCGCGACGCCGCCCGCCGTCAGGCGTTGGCGGCCGATGTTGCCGACGCCGGTCGTCGCGATCACGACGGAGCCGCATCATGAACGCCGCGCTCGCCGTCATCGCGGCATTTCTCGCTTTCGCGCTTTTCGTGGGCTTGCGCGCACGACGCGGTCGCACCATGAGCCTCGAACAATGGGCCGTGGGCGGACGCGGCTTCGGCACGCTGCTCGTCTTCCTGCTGATGGCGGGCGAGGCCTTCTCGACCTTCACGTTCCTGGGGGCGAGCGGATGGGCCTACAGCAAGGGGCCGCCCGCGTTCTACATCCTCGCTTACGGCGCCCTCGCGTATCTGCTCGGCTACTGGATGTTGCCTGCGGCGTGGCGTCATGCGACGAAGCACCACTGCGTGTCGTTCTCCGACTTCTTCGCCACGGCGTACCACTCGCGCGCGCTGGGGGTGGTGGTCTCGCTGGTCGCCGTGCTGGGCATGAGCGCGCTGCTCATCATCCAGTTGCGTGGGCTGGGCATCATCGTGTCCGAGGCGTCATACGGCACGATCCCGCCAGCGGTCGCGATCTGGTGCGGTGCGATCGCGATGGTGGTCTACATCACGGTCTCGGGCATTCACGGTTCCGCAAGCATTGCGATCTACAAGGACATTCTGATTCTCGTGATCGCCGTGTTCCTCGGCATCTACCTGCCGCTGCATTACTTCGGCGGCTTCGGCGAGATGTTCGACCGCATCGAGGCGGCGCGTCCGGGCTTCCTGCAAATGCCCACCAGCGGGCTCACCCTGTCCTGGTACAACTCGACGATCCTGCTCACGTCGCTCGGCTACTACCTGTATCCGTACGTCTTCACGTCGGTGTATGCGGCGAAGACCGAGAGTGCGGTGCGCAAGAACACGATTCTGATGCCGCTGTATCAGATGGTCATCGCTTTCATGTTCTTCGTCGGCTTTGCTGCGATTCTGCAAGTGCCGGGACTCTCCGGCGCCGATTCGGATCTGGCGCTGCTGCGCATCGTCAAGCAGACGTTCTCGCCATGGTTCGTCGGCGTGATCGGCGGCGTGGGGGTGTTGACCGCGTTGGTGCCCGGTTCGATGATCTTGCTCAACGCGTCGACGCTGATCGCGAAGAACATCTATCGCGACGGCTTCGCGCCGCATGCGAGCGAAGCGTTCGTCGGCAAGCTCGCCAAGCGTGTGTTGCCGCTGTTCGGGCTGGTCGCGGTGTTCTTCGTGCTGCGCGGCGGTGCGACGTTCGTGGCGCTGGCGTTGTTCGCGTCGAGTCTGCTCACGCAGTTGTTCCCGTCGTTCGTGGCGAGTCTGCTGCCGCGTCCGTTCGGTAACAAGTACGGCGCGTTCGCTGGCATCGGCGCCGGTGCGCTCGTGCTGCTCGCCGCCGTCGGGTTCGACGTCAACCTTCGCACGTTGATGCCGGGTGCATCGGATACGGTGGCGTCGATCAACATGGGACTGGTCGCGCTGGCGGTCAATGCGGTGACGTTCGTGGCGGTGAGCGCGCTCACCCGTTCGCGCAACGTGGAAGCCGGAATCTTGAGGAAAGTATGACAACACTGGAAATTCGCAACGCACGGGGGCTGGACGGTTCGCCGGTCGACGTGCGTGTCGAGCAGGGCAAGATCGCGGCCATCGGATCGTCACTACCGCCGTATCCGGCGGCGGCCGTCGGTGTTGATGGTGCTGACGGTGCCGTGCATCGCATCGACGCGGGCGGGGCGCTGCTCATGCCGGGTTTCGTCGAATCGCACACGCACCTCGACAAGACCACGTGGGGCATGCCGTGGTACGTGAACGAGTGCGGCTCGCGACTCATCGACCGGATCGACAACGAGCGCGCGTGGCGCGCGGCCAGCGGGCACGATGCGGGGGCTGCGTCGCTGGCGCTCGGTCGCGCGTTCCTCGCGGCAGGCACCACGCGACTGCGCACACACGTCGACATCGACACGGAGGCGGGCTTGCGGCATCTCGACGGCGTGCTCGCCACGCGTGAGACGCTGGCCGACCGGCTCGACATGCAGATCGTGGCGTTCCCGCAGTCGGGCGTGCTCGATCGCGCAGGCACCGTCGAACTGCTCGACGCGTCGCTCGCCCGTGGGGCGGACGTGCTCGGGTGGCTCGATCCGTGCGCCATCGACCGCGACCCGAAAGCATCGCTCGACGCCATGTTTGCGCTCGCCGACAAGCATGGCTGTCCCGTCGACATCCATCTGCACGAACCGGGCGAGATGGGCGTGTTCTCGTTCGAGTTGATGCTGGAGCGCATTGCGGCGCTCGGCATGCAGGGCAAGGTGGTGGTGTCGCACGCCTTCTGCCTGGGCGAACTCGACGCCGCGCGTGCCGACGCGTTGCTGGCGCGTCTGGCGGATGCCGGGGTGGCGCTCATCACGACGGCGCCGCCGTCGCGTATCGTGCCGCCGCTCATGGCCTGCCGTCGCGCCGGAGTGCCGCTCGCCGGCGGCAACGACGGCATTCGCGATACGTGGACGCCCTACGGCTCGCCCGACATGCTCGAGCGCGCGATGATGATCGGTCTGCGCTACAACCTGCGGCGCGACGACGAACTCGACATCGCGTTGGATTGCGTCACGCATCAGGGTGCGCGTGCGTGCTGGTTCGAGGACTACGGGCTTCACGTCGGCGCTCGGGCCGATCTCGTGCTGGTCGATGCCCTGAACGCGGCGCAGGCGATCGTCACCCGTGCGCCGCGCCGTTGGGTTGTCGCGAACGGTCACGTGGTGGTGAGCGAGGGCATGGCGGTATGACGCTTTGGCTGGCCATCGTCGCGGTGGGGCTTACGCTGCGCCCGACGCTCACCTCCATCAGCCCGCTGCTGCCGCAGATTCGCGAGGCGACGGGCATGAGCTATCCCGTCGCCGCCTTGCTCACGTCGTTGCCCGTGCTGGCGATGGGGGCGGGCGCGTTTGCCGCGAGCGGGCTGACGCGGCGCTTCGGTGAGCGCAGCGGTGTGCTGCTCGGACTGGCCGCGCTGGCGCTGGCGTGCGGTGCAAGGTTCGTGGCAAATGACACCGTCACGATGATCGCGACGGCGCTGGTGTCGGGCGCCGGCATCGCCATCATTCAGGCGTTGTTGCCCGGCGTGGTGAAAGCGAACTACAGCGCCGCGCGCATGACGTCGATGATGGGGCTGTACTCAGCGGCACTCATGGGCGGCGGCGGTCTCGGGGCCGCCGCGAGTCCGTGGGTGGCTGCCGAGGCGGGCGACTGGCGCGCGGGGTTGGGGATGTGGCTGGCCGTCGTCGGTCTGGCCGCGTTCGCGTGGTGGCGCGCGCCGTTCGCGCGCGCGGCGGCTTCGGCCGCGACCCTGGCGACACCCGCAACACCGGCGACGGCGGATGCACTGCGTGCGGCATGTCAGGCCGCAACGGCGCGCATCGCAGATCAGGCGCCGTCGATGCTCGATCTGTTGCGCAAGTCTCGCGCGTGGACGCTGGCCGTCTACTTCGGTCTCATCAACTGTACTTACACGACGATGGTCGCGTGGTTGCCGCCGTTCTATCAGGCGCGGGGCATGAGCGCGACGCACAGCGGCGCGTTGCTCGCCGGGCTCACGGCGTGTCAGGTCGCGGCGGCGCTGATGTTGCCTTGGCTCGCACGCGCTCACGTCGACCGCCGCCGCTGGCTGACGTTGGCGCTCGCGGCGACGCTGGGCGGTCTCGTCGGGCTGGTCATCGCGCCGGACGCCGCACCGTGGGTGTGGATCGGCGGCATCGGGTTCGGTCTGGGCGGCACATTTTCGCTGGGACTGGTGCTGGCGCTGGACCATCACGCGCATCCGCGTCACGCGGCGGCGCTGGCGGCGTTCATGCAGGGCGTGGGCTTTTGCATCGCGGCGCTCGCCCCGTTTGCGGCCGGCGCGATCGTGGCGGCGACGGGGAGCTTCCTGCCGTCGTGGATCGGGCTCGTCGTCATCAACGTCGCGCTGATCGCACTGACGTGGCGCTTCGATCCGCAGGGATACGCGGCGGCGCTCGGCCTGTCGCGAGAGGAGCCGGAGGCACGAGCGGGCGGGCATCGGCACGCCTGAGCGGACATCGTCCCTAAGACGAATGCCCGCCAAATGTCCTCGAAAAGGCAACGCATGTGAGTCCGAATTGCAAGACATGCGTTGCGCACGCGAGACACGTCAGGACGATGCAAAATTCATGCGAGCACATACGCAATCCGCGCTAAGATGGCTCATCGTGTGATGTCGCAGCGGGGCGTCGTCGCGAGACCGTTGCCCCCGGCTCAACCTGATCCCTCGGTCCTTCAGAAGATTTCGGACTAGCGCCCTTCGGGCCCGGGTTGGCTGCGTGCTGCCGGATACCAGGGGAGAACGGATGCTCGGAAAGGCGCGCAGGGCGGTGGGACGATCGTTCGGGACGTTACGCGTCGCGAGTGGTGTCTACCGCGTCGGCACGTCCACTGCCGCGACGATCTTCGCGGCGTTCATCACGACACTGGTCGCCACCTTCGTCTCGACATTCCCTGCGCATGTTTTGGCTGCCGACACTGCGGTGTCCGCCACCGCTGCGAAGCCCGCGTCGACTCCCTCGGCCTCCGCTTCCAGCGCATCGTCTTCTTCCTCGTCTTCCGCTTCCGCCTCCCTGTCCACTGGCACCGACCAGCGCGTGCTGCGCAGCGACGGAGCGTATGCGAACCTTCACGTCTTTCGGCCTGCCGGGGCCTGCAACGGCGTGGTCGTGCTCAGTCCCGGTGCGGGCGACGACCGCGATGCGCTGTCGTGGCTTGGCCGTGCGCTCTCGAAGTCCGGCTGGCTGGCGGTGACGATGGCGCATAAGGAAAGCGGTCGCGACTCCTTGCGGGACCGGGTGCGCAATGGCGGGTTGCGCGACGGTTTGCTTGCGCTCACTACGGACCCCGAAGCGTATGACGATCGTCTCGAAGATGCCGGGGCGGCATTGCATTGGGCGCGCGGTCAGTGTCATGCGGGACCGGCGGTCTTCGCCGGACATTCGATGGGCGCGGTGACCGTGATGATCGAGGCGGGGGCGAAGAACAAGCTGGGGCTCGATAGCGACGATCGCTTCGACGGTTACATCGCGCTCTCACCGCAGGGCAAGGGTGCGATCTTCCCGGCGGGCGCGTGGCATGACATCCGCAAGCCGGTGCTGCTGGTGACCGGCACTCGGGACGAGCCGCTCGAAGGCAAGTGGCAGACGCGCACCGAACCGTTTGCGGATATGCCGCCGGGATGTCACTGGCTGGCGGTCGTCGACGGTGCGACGCATTTCAACTTTGCGGGCTTCGGTTACGGGCACGGCGATATCGAAGCCAAGATCCTGCCGCTGATCCAGCGATTCCTCGACAACGTGCGTGGCCATCGATGTAGCGTGCCGTCACCGGCGGCCGGCGTGAAGTTCGACACCAAATAAGGCGGACCATGGCCGAACAGGATCTCACGCGCGGCCCCATCGGCAAGACCCTGTTCTGGTTCTCGCTGCCGGTGCTCGGCAGTAACGTATTGCAATCGCTCAACGCGTCGATCAACGCCATGTGGATCGGCCATTATCTCGGCGAGTCGGCGCTCACTGCCGCGTCCAACGCCAACATCCTGTTGTTCTTCCTGCTCGGTGTCGTCTTCGGCATCAGCATGGCCAACACCATCCTCATCGGTCAGTCCATCGGCGCGAAGAATCATGTGCTGACGCAGCGCATCGTCGGCACGAGCGCGACGTTCTTCGTGCTGATGTCGGTCGCCGTGTCCGTGTTCGGCTACGTCTTCACGCCCGAGTTGCTGGGCGCATTGGGGACGCCGGGCGATGCACGCGAGTTTGCGGTCGCGTATCTGCGCATCATCTTCGTGGCGTTGCCGGTGATGTACTTCTACAACTTCGTCATGATGGCGCTGCGAGGCGCGGGCGACGCGCGCACCCCGTTTCGCTTCATGCTGCTGTCGGCGGGACTCGACATCGCACTCAACCCGTTACTCATTTTCGGCTGGGGACCGATCCCGCCGTTCGGCATTGCGGGCTCGGCGGGCGCCACGCTCATCGCACAGACGGTGAGTCTCGCGGCGCTCATGTACACCCTGTACCGGCGGCGCGATCCGCTGTGGCTTACGCGTCGCGACTGGAAGTATCTGCGCATCGATCCGGGGCTGTTGCGGCTGATCGTCGTCAAGGGATTGCCGATGGGATTGCAGATGGTGGTGATCTCGTCGTCGGCCATGGTAATGATGGGATTCGTCAACGGTTACGGATCGCAGACCACGGCGGCCTACGGCGTCGCGTCGCAGTTGTGGACGTACGTACAGATGCCGGCGCTGGCGATCGGCGCGGGCGTGTCGTCCATGACCGCGCAGAACGTCGGTGCGGGGTTATGGGATCGCGTATCGAAGATCGGACGTGTCGGCGTCGGACTGAACTTTGTCATGACCGGCGCGCTGGTCATCGCCATTCTGTTGTTCAACAAACAGTTCATGAACGCCTTCTTGCCGGGCGATGGCTATGCCATCTCGGTGGCGCAGCATATCAATGCGGTCGTGGCGTGGTCGTTCGTGCTGTTCGGGGTGACCATCGTGCTGTTCGGCGTCGTGCGGGCGACGGGGGCGGTCACGGCGCCGCTCGTCATCCTGTTCGTCTCGCAGTGGGTGATCCGCTTGCCGTTCGCGTGGCAGATGCAGAAGACGTGGGGGGCTGATGCGATCTGGTGGAGCTTCCCGCTCGGCTTCGCCGTGTCGCTCCTCATGGCGCTGTCGTACTACAAGTGGGGCAATTGGCGTGGCGTGCGAATGCTGCCGAAGGGGCCGCCTGCCGTTGCCCAGACCGAAGATGCGGCGAGCGCGGCGGCAGGTCCTGCGCCGGTGCCGGTGCCTGTCGCGGCTGCGCAGTCGACATCGCCCTCGTCTTCGTCGGCTTCACCGCCTGCGGAGTCTCAACCGTCCGCTTCCCGCGCCGCGGCCACGGGTCCCGCCCCCGATTCCGATTCCGATTCCAGCAACGCGCCGCGCGACCCTCGCGCCTGACAGCGCCTGCTCCAGTTCACTGCGAGTTTCCGATCCATGGCGACGCGGCGTCTGCCAGCGCGTGGCGCAGCCATGTCAGCAGGGCTTCCTTGGCGGGGTTTGCGGCGAAGGGTTCGCGTGAGAGCGCGACATAACCCGAGCCGTCGCGGATAAAGCCGTAGGGGGCGACGAGGCGACCTGCGCTCAGTTCGTCGCTCACCATGTAGACCGATCCGATGGCGGCGCCGAGTCCGGCGCCGGCGGCTTGCAGGCTCAGATAAAAGTGTTCGAACGGTGGCGTCTTGCCGTGCGCTTCGAGTGAGGGAAGCGTGGGCGGCGAATCGCGTCGGGTCGATTGCATGGCGCGCAGCCAGTCTTGCCAGGCACTGGGGCGGGTGCGCGTGCCGAGTGGATTCAGACGTGGGGCGGCAAACGAGGCGGGCAGTCCGACCGGCCCGATCCATTCGTCGGCGAGCGGTTCGGCGGCGAGGGTATGGCCCCAGAAGAAGTCATTGCGTCGGATCGCGACGTCCACACCGGCGTTTTCGAAGTCGAGCGGGCCACCGGCGGAGTGAAGGTGGAGGGCGATGTCGGGGTGAGTCTGAGCGAACGTGCCGAGGCGGGGAATGAGCCAGCGCATGGCGAGGGTGGGTTCGCAGGAGACGACGAGTGTGCGGGAGGCGGCGTTGGCGTGGAGGCTGGCGACGGTGGACGCGAGTTGGTCGAACATTTGCCGGGTGGTGGCGTGGAGGCGGGTACCGGCGGGGGTGAGGAAGACGGCGCGGTTGCGGCGTTCGAAGAGGGGAAAACCGAGGGCGAGTTCGAGCGTGCGGATTTGCCGGCTGACGGCGCCGTGGGTGACGAAGAGTCGGTCGGCGGCGCGGGCGAAGCTGAGTTCGCTGGCGGCGACGTCAAAGACTTGGAGGGCGTTGAGAGGCAAGGGGCGCGTCATACGTGAGAAATTATCACGGATCGGGGGCCAAAAACATCGTTTTTCGGGCGAGAAAAGACCAAGGAAAATACCGCCGAAATGACGAAAAGACGTCAGGACTCAAACGCTAAAAGTGCGATGAGCGACGGATCGGGGCCCTGTTCTGAACCGAGTTGGGTCTATGTCTGAGGGGCGGAATAGGGCCCCGGTCCGTCGCGGCGTGGGCATCGGTCCAGATGTCAATTCCGGCCAGGACAGCGGTCTCGCGCAGACCGTCGGCCTCAAATCAATCAGTGAGAATTCATCATGCAAGAGTTATTGGCGGTAATGACAATCACGGTGCTGGCGGTAATCAGCCCGGGCGCGGATTTCGCGATGGTGACGCGTGAGAGCTGGCGTCACGGTCGCAGGGCGGGGTTATGGGCGGCGTTGGGTATTGCGGCGGGAGTGCAGGTGCATGTGGCGTACACGCTGGTGGGCGTCGGCTTGTTGATTGCGCAGCTGCCGTGGTTGTTCACCGGCATCAAATGGGTCGGGGCGGCGTATCTGGTCTACATCGGCTGGCGGACGTTGAAGGATCGGTCGCCAGTCGTCGATGTCACCGAGGAGTCGCCTTCGTCGTCGGCCGCAGCGATCGATTTGGATGAACAGACATCCACTCGCTGGCGTGAGGACCTGCAAGCCTTCCGCACGGGCTTTTTCACCAACGCGTTGAATCCGAAGTGCACGTTGTTCGTCGTGAGTACCTTCACGCAGGTCGTTCATCCGGGCACCGGGTGGGGATTGGGACTAGCGTACGGCGCATTCATGTCGTTTGCCCATTGGGTGTGGTTCAGCCTCGTGGCGCTTGGCTTTTCGGCAGGGTGGATGCGTGCAGCGATGGTCCGGCGGCAGCATCTCGTGCGACGCACCATTGGCGGTGCGTTGATGACGCTGGGGGGACTGCTCGCGATGGCGAGCCGCTAGCGGGCGGCAGATGACGGCGGAGGGCGTTTGCGTCGGGGCGGAAACAAAGTCGTGAGCGAAGTTGTGACGCTTCGCGCGAAATTCGCCCCGAATGGCAGGGAAATGGCGCAGGAATGTCGAAAAAATGACTGAAAAGTGGCAGGAAAGGCAGGGAAATCCTTTCAAATGCCCCTTTGGTCACAAATAGTCACAAATTTATGACGCGCCGGAAGCACCGTCACAGCAGACGATAGGGGTAATGTGAGTGCCCGCTTCGAAGGTTTTGCCGATGCATCTTTAGTCAATCGGTGAATGAACGGGTAAAATTGCGCGTTCGGCGCACGCTGGCTACGGTCGGCACGCGCGTTACATGCCCTTCCCACTGCCGATGGAATTCCTGCCCAACGCGGTTTCCCGCATGATTTCCCACCGTGCCCTGCGCCTGGCGATCGCCAGTGTGCTCAGCGTCTGCGCGCTCGTCTCAGGCGCCGCGCATGCTTTCTCGTTCGACGACGTCGCCAAACAGGCCCGCACGCTCGCGAACAGCCGTTACAAGCCGAAGGATCCGAACCTTCCCAAAGACCTTCAGAACCTCACCTACGACCGCTATCGCAACATTCGCTTCAAGCCCGAAAAGGCGCTGTGGCGTGCGCAGAAGCTGCCGTTCGAACTGATGTTCTTCCATGAAGGCTCGTACTACGACCGTCCCGTCAAGATCAACGAACTGATGGGCAACAGCGTGCGCGAAATCCGCTACAGCCCGGACATGTTCGACTTCGGTGCGCTCAAGGTCGACCCGAAGCAACTGCGAGGCTTAGGCTTTGCCGGGTTCCGGATCCACTACCCGGTCAACACGCCGAAGTACAAAGACGAGGTCATGGTCTTCCTCGGCGCGAGCTATTTCCGTGCGCTGGGCAAGAACCAGACGTACGGCCTGTCCGCACGCGGTCTCGCGCTCGACACCGCGCTGAACTCCGGTGAAGAGTTTCCGCGCTTCACCGAATTCTGGATTCAGCGTCCCGCGCCGGGCGCCAAAGAGCTGATCATCTACGCGTTGCTCGATTCGCCGCGCGCTACCGGCGCGTATCGCTTCACGCTGCGTCCGGGAGTCGACACGACCGTCGACGTCAAGTCCGAACTGTTCCTGCGCGAGAACGTGACCAAGCTGGGCATTGCCCCGCTGACCAGCATGTTCTTCTTCGGCGAAAACCAGCAGCCGCCGGCCCCCGACTATCGTCCCGAAGTGCACGACTCCGACGGCCTCTCCATTCAGTCCGGCACCGGCGAATGGATCTGGCGTCCGCTCGTCAATCCGAAGCGTCTGCTCGTGTCGTCGTTCTCGCTGTCCAACCCCGGTGGTTTCGGGCTGGTGCAACGCGATCGCGACTTCAACAATTATCAGGACCTTGAAGACCATTATGAGTCGCGCCCGAGCGCCTGGGTCGAACCCAAGGGCAAATGGGGACAAGGTCGTGTAGAGTTGGTGCAGATTCCTACACCGGACGAAACCAACGACAACATCGTCGCCTACTGGGTACCCGATGCACCGCCGAAGCCAAAGCAGCCGTATGGGCTGGAGTACCGGCTGACGTGGCAAAAAGATAATGACAAACGCCCGCCTCTCGCGTGGGTGACGCAAAGCCGCCGTGGTCACGGCTACCGGGGAAAACCAGACGACAGTCTGCTGTTCGCGCTCGATTTCGAGGGCCCGGCGCTCAAGAAATTGCCGGATGACGCCAAGGTCGAAGGCAATGTGTCCATCGATGGTAACGGCAAGATCCTTGAAGTGCAGACGCAGCGCAATGACGTCACGGGAGGCTATCGCGTCATGCTTCGCATGCGCCGCCTCGATTCCGAGAAACCCGTCGAAATGCGCGCTTACCTGCGCAACGGCAGTAACACCCTATCCGAAACGTGGAGCTACCTGTTACCCCCCGAGTGAGCGAGCGCTCCGATATTCCGGTCGACGAGCTTTATGTCGACCGGCTGCCCCTGCCCGCCGAGAAACGTCGCGCCCTGCTCGCGCAGGCGAAGCGTGACGGCGGCGATTCGCTCGACATCCTGACTCGCTTGCAGCGTTTGCTCGCCGCACGCGGGACGCATGTCGCCGGCGAGGGCACACCGTCTGTTGACACTGAACCTGCGTCGACTGACGTCGGCAAGACGTCGCAGATCGACGGCCAGACCGACGCGACTGTCGCACCGACGGCCGTGGCGACGGCGGCATGGCACGCCCATGATCTCGCGGAGATCGAATCCGACAGCGATGCCGTGCTCGCGTCGCAACCGGTGCGTCTTTCGCTGACCGAAGGTGGCTCACTGGCCGCTGCGGCCGGCCTGAACGACGTACGCGGCGTGCAGACGTTGCGCGTGGCGCCGCCGGTGCGGCGCACGTCGCTGATTCCGCGTGCCTGGTCGCTCAATCCGCTCGCCCGCCTGTGGCGCAAGATCACCGGCCGCCAAGACCCCGATCCGCTAGTGCGCGACGCCCCCGATCCTAAGGGCAAGTGGTCGCAAGCGGGGCGGCGTCGCCGCTGGATGCTGCTCGCGCTGATGATTGCGCAGACGGCGCTCGCCACGCACTTCATGGCGTCGGTGCTGCCGTATCACGGCGCCGATCCGCTCGAATTCTCCGTGCTCGTGCTGTTCGTGCTGCTCTTCGGCTGGGTGTCTGCCGGGTTCTGGACGGCCATCTTCGGCTTCTTCGTCCTGCTGTTCGGCGGCGAGCGTCACATGATCTCGAAGATGGCGGCGGGCGATGCGCCTATCGCGCCGGACGCGCGTACCGCCATCGTCATGCCGATCTGCAACGAAGACGTCGGCCGCGTGTTCGCCGGTCTGCGCGCGACCTACGAGTCGCTCGCCCGGACCGACTCGCTGGAGCGCTTCGACTTCTTCATCCTGTCGGATTCCAACGAGGCCGATAACTGCACGGCGGAAGTCGATGCCTGGCAGGCGTTGTGTCGTGAGGTCGGTGGCTTCGGTCGCATCTTCTATCGCCGTCGACAGCGTCGCGTGAAGCGCAAAAGCGGCAACCTCGACGATTTCTGCCGCCGCTGGGGCAGCGATTATCGCTACATGATCGTGCTGGATGCGGACAGCGTCATGAGCGGCGAATGCCTGACGAAGCTGGTGCGCATGATGGAGTCGCACCCGAGCGCAGGGCTGATCCAGACGGCCCCGCTCGCGGCAGGACGCGAAACGTTCTATGCCCGCTTGCAGCAGTTCGCAGGGCGTGTGTATGGCCCGCTGTTCACCGCCGGTCTGCACTACTGGCAACTCGGCGAATCGCACTACTGGGGCCACAACGCCATCATTCGTCTGAAGCCCTTCATGGAGCACTGCGCGCTCGCGCCGCTGCCGGGAAAGGGCGCGATGTCGGGCGCGATCCTGTCGCACGATTTCGTAGAAGCGGCGCTCATGCGTCGTGCTGGCTGGGGCGTGTGGATCGCCTACGACCTGCCCGGCAGCTACGAAGAAATGCCGCCGAACCTGCTCGACGAACTCAAGCGTGACCGTCGCTGGTGTCAGGGCAACCTGATGAACTTCCGTCTGTTCCTCGCGGAAGGCATGCACCCGGTGCATCGCGCGGTGTTCGTCACGGGCGCAATGGCCTACGTGTCGGCGCCGCTGTGGTTCATCTTCCTGATTCTCTCGACGTGTCTGCTGGCCAAGCACACGCTGGTGGTGCCCGAATACTTTACGGCGCCGCGTCAGTTGTTCCCGGTCTGGCCTGAGTGGCATCCGGAGCGGGCGCTGGCGCTGTTCTCGGCCACGGCCACGTTGCTGTTCCTGCCGAAGATCCTGGCGGTGCTGCTGATCTGGGTGAAGGGCGCGAAACGCTTCGGCGGCTGGTTCGCCGTGACGGTGAGCATGTTCATCGAGATGGTGTTTTCCGCAGTGCTCGCCCCGGTGCGCATGCTGTTCCACACGCAGTTCGTGCTGGCGGCGCTCACGGGCATTGCGATCCAATGGAAGTCGCCGCCGCGCGAAGATGCGGAAACGCATTGGGGCGAAGCCATTCGCCGCCATGGGTTGCAGACCGTGATCGGGATGGCGTGGGGCGGTGTCGTCTATTGGCTCAACCCGGACTTCATCTGGTGGCTGATGCCGATCGTGGGCTCGATGATGATCTCGATCCCGGTGTCGGTGTTCTCCAGCCGGGTCTCGCTCGGACGCGGTCTCAAGCGCGCGCGTCTGTTTCTCATTCCGGAAGAGTCGTGGCCGCCAAAGGAATTGCGGATGACGGAGAAGTACACCGCCGAGGCAGGCAAGCATGTCGGGTTCGTCGACGCCGTGATCGATCCGATGGCCAACGCGCTCATCGCGTCGAGCGTGAAGCCGACGCTTGACGATGCGAAGCGCGATGCGCTGCGTGCGGGACGTGTCGAGACCGCGTTGCTCAAAGGCCCGACCAAGCTGACGAACATGCAGAAGTGGGAGTTGCTCAACGATCCACGTGCACTCGCGGCGCTTCACTTGCTGGTGTGGACTGATCCTCGTGCGAACCCGGAGTGGTGCGACGCGCGCGCCAACGGACTGTCGCAGGGATTTCTGGCGTCGGCATGATGTCGGTTGAGGCGGCCTGACGCCACTTCGATTGCACGATAAAAAACGGCAAGGCGTCGCGCCTTGCCGTTTTTGTTTGTGCCGATCGGCTGACAGGACACGTGTCGAGAGAACGTCCGGCGTGCCGTTGCGTATCGGTTGTCCGTGGGCTGTCTGAGGTTTGTCAGCGCGGCGGAAGGAAATCGCTCGGATTGAACGGCGTGCCTTTCTGTCGGACTTCAAAGTGCAGTTTCACGACGCCATGCGAGTCCGTGTCTCCCATGCTGGCGATTCGCTGCCCCTTCGTGACGGTGGCGCCTTCCTTCACGAGCAGCGCGCTGTTGTGCGCGTAAGCCGTGAGGTAGCCATTTTCGTGCTGCACCATCACGAGGTTGCCGTAGCCGCGCAGCCCGTTGCCCGCATAGACCACCTTGCCAGCCGCCGCCGCGAAAATCGGATCGCCAACCTTGCCGCCGATATCGATGCCCTTGTTGCTGCTGCCGTTGTAGTTCGCCAGCACGTTGCCGGTGGCGGGCCACGTCATGGGGATCTTGTTCGTGGCCGTGCGCGGTGCGGCGGGCGCCGGTGCCGGTTTCGGCGCGGGGCGGGTTTGCGCACGCGGACGTGACGCCGTCGACGGCGAACTCCCGCCGGACGATGCCACCGGCGCCGGCGTGCTCGTGGCCCCCGGCGGCGGCACGACACGCAGCACCTGCCCGACCTCGATCTTGTCGGCGTCGGCCAGACTGTTCCAGTTCACCAGATTGGCCGTGCTGGTGTTGTTCGCGCGAGCGATGCCATAGAGCGTGTCACCGGACTGCACGCGATAGCTGCCAGCGGGTACCGGGCCATACGTCGGCGAACCGGCACAGGCGGCCAGCGTGGCGCACACGGTCAGGCTGAGCAGATGGGTGCGACAGCGCGCGAACCTGTGAGACCGGGCGGGCGTGCCGACGTCGGCTTGCGATGGCGAAGTTTGCAGCAGAGGCAACAGTCGCAGAGGTCGCAGCAGGGGTAGCGGCCTCAAAAAGCGGAAAAGACGATTAGGCTCCATCCGTGGGCAGGTAAAAGATTCTGAGGGTGGAGACCCGCTGGCGGTTGCATGACGTGCCAGCCACGGCACTTTTCAGGTGTGTGCGTCGAATAGGGGAAAAACGTCGGAAAACGGTTCCGGACAGCACAAAACTCGGGCTGGACGCGCGACAACGGCATAGGCGCGGGACAAAACGCCCATTGTACGGGCGTCGACAGGCCGTCGGACATTCGAAGAGCGCCCAAATTCCCGCCTATTTGCGGAATTTGTTACTTAATTTGCGGTATTTCCCCTGTTGACAAGCGTCGGCGCGACACGTATAAAACCAACTGCAGATTGTCAAGCCGCGAAGTTGTTGTCAGACGTAGTTTTCCTGCTTCTCGCTGGTTTCTAGTCCTTCATTTTCCCTTGATTGTCAGCGCTTCACGAGGTCATTCCGACCTCAAGCTATTGTTTTATTAGGAAAAAACATGGAAACCGGTACTGTTAAGTGGTTCAACGACGCAAAGGGCTTCGGCTTCATCACCCCGGACGCCGGCGGTGAAGACCTGTTCGCTCACTTCTCGGAAGTGAAGGTCGACGGCTTCAAGTCGCTGCAAGAGAACCAAAAGGTCTCGTTCGAAGTCAAGGTTGGCCCGAAGGGCAAGCAAGCTGCGAACATCAAGCCCATCTAAGGGCTGACCGCTTCTCGTGATGTCGCGCTCGCTTTCGGGCGACGCGATGTCCCGCGATCAACAGGCTCGATGACGAAAGTCATCGGGCCTGTTTGTTTTCTGCCTGTCGTATTTCCCCGTCGTATTTTGACTGCCTGACGCATGCGTTCCCAGAACGTGCAGAATCGTATTGGACGTGCACGCGGACGATGTCACCGTCACGGTTCGACGCTACAATGCCTGATCGCATTTCCATTCGCGCACGCATACGCATTTTTCCGGGGCAATCATGAGCCTGCAAACCTGGTGGCTGTTCATAGTCACCACTTTTTTTGTCTCGGCAACGCCGGGGCCGAACATGCTGCTCGTCATGACGCACGGCGCACGCCACGGATTGCGCGCGTCGCTGGGGACGATGGCCGGCTGCATGACGGCGCTCATTGCCATGATGTCGATCTCGGCGGCTGGTCTGGGCGCACTGCTCAAGGCCTGGCCGATGCTGTTCGACACGTTGCGCTATATCGGCGCGGCCTATCTCGTCTATCTCGGTTACAAGAGCTGGCGCTCGCCGGTGAATACGCAGGATGAGGCAGCAAAGCTCGCTACGCCGGCGCTGGCCGCCGATTCGAGCTTCGGCAAGCTGTACAAGTCCGGTTTCCTGGTCGCGGCCAGCAACCCGAAGGCGATTCTCTTCGCAGCGGCTTTCCTGCCGCAGTTCATCGATCCGACGGCTGCCAAGCTGCCGCAGTTCGCGATTCTGCTCAGCACCTTCGCCGTCATCGAGGTGAGCTGGTACATGGTCTACGCGACTGGCGGCCTGCGCATTGCGCCGTATCTGCGCGAAGCGCGCGTGCTCAAGGCGTTCAACCGCATCAGCGGCGGCGTGTTCATGGGCTTCGGCGCGTTGATGGCAGCGGTGCATCGCTGATCGGGTTCGGGGAGTGCGCGGGGGATGCAGATGTGACGGTGGCTTGGGTCACGGCGCCGGGCAATAAGGATGTGAAAGCGATGGCAGGGCTCTGGAAAGGCCCGGGTGCGGCGCGCGGCACGGGGAGCAGTATGCTGGCGCACCGGAGCACTCAATATTTCCGGTCGGTGACCGTTAACGTTCATGACCCGATACGCGGTGCCGGAGCCAATGGGCGGGGAGTTGCCCTGGCGTTGCGCATCGCAGCGGCTTTATTACGTACGGATCGCGTGGTTGCGCGCGACCGTCACGGGGACAAATAGAAGATCAGGTATGGAAACGACAGAACCGCAGGTGACACCGGCGCCCACGGACGAAGAGTCTCAACTGCATGACTCGTATCGCATCAGCAACCCGCTGGAGATCGGCGGCGTGCTGCGTCATCTGGCGACCCGCGGCGACTTCATGACGGTGTACTTCGCGAACGGCCAGCGTCAGCTCGTCACGCGTCTACTCAAGGTCGAGCCGCAAGCCCGCGGTTTCTACTTCGACTGGGGCGGCATCGAGACGGAGAACCGCGCATTGCTCGCCAACAAGCGCGCGCTGTTCGTCGGTGTGCCCGAAGGTATTCAGGTGCATTTCCCCATCGGCGATGTCGAGGAACGCGAATACGAAGGCTATCCGGCGTTCTATTCGTCGTATCCGGAAACGCTCGTGCGCTTGCAGCGCCGTGACTATTTCCGTGTGAAGACGCCGATCCTGGATCCGTATCAGTGCACAGTCAAATTCCCGGACGACACGCCGATGCGTCTGGCGGTGTTCGATCTTTCGCTGGGCGGTGTCGGGCTGCGCACGAAAGCGGAGGCGGCTGCCGAGATTCCGAAGGGCTCGATGCTCATGCACGTGGAGATCGAGCTGCGCGACTACGGCACGGTGCAGGTCGATCTGGAGGTCTGCGCGGTGCGTGCCGTGCCGCTCGCGAAGGATATCGAGTACCACATCGGTTGCCGCTTCATTGCGCTCTCGCGCACGGCCGAATCGCGTCTGCAAAAGCTCATCACGCAGCTTGAACTCAATCGCAAGGCGTTCGCGCGCGGTTAACCCGCGGTTAACCGTTAACGGGCTAAGCGACGCCGCTGATCCCTGCGATCGGCAAAAGCAAGAAGGGCGGCCCTTGGTCGCCCTTTTGTCTTTGCCGCAGCGCTTCGTCGACGCTGCCGGCCGTCAACCCGGTGCCTGTATCCTCAACGCCGGAATCGCGTGAAGCAGCCGCAGCAGGTCCGCTTGCCGGCGGCAGCCCGTCTTGTCGAAGATGTGACGCAGTTGGGTGCGTGCGGTGTTGATGGCGACATTGGCGTCCTGCGCGTACTGGGCCAGTTCGCGGCCTTCTGCCAGTGCCTGGGCGAGGCGAGCCTCCGCCGGCGACAGACCGAACAGCACCTTGAGCGTGTACGGGCCGAGCGTCATGCGACGATCCAGTTCACCGATCGTCAGCATGGCCATCGGACGTTGCCACGGCGCCGAGCAGGCGTGCGACTCGCGCAGCGGCAGCACCGTGACCACCCAGTGGTGCTGGTTGTCCCCATGCAATCGATGGCTTCCTGCCACGGGCATCGCCGCCGTTGCGTTGGTGATCAGGCGTCGCACCGCCTGCTCGTCGCTCGGCAGCAGCGCCGAGAACTTCCCGCCACGAATGCCGACGTTGCGCGTCGCCCCGAGGATCTGGTGTGCCGCGACGTTCAGGTAGTGCGCGTGACTGGTGTCATCGGTAATGACGATGGCCATCTCGAGATGGTCGAGCACGGCCATGCCGATCGCCGCCTGGGCTTGCAGATGCCGTGTGCCGGCCCGCAAGCGCGCAGCGCGTGCGATGTGCTTCGTCAGGATTTCCAGTTCAGGCGCGTTGTCCGCGTCTTCGAACGGCACGTGATCCGGGCTGCGCAGGATGGCAAGCAACTCGCTGGTACCGTCCGCGCCATCGAGATGCAGGCCGTAGGTGTAACGCACGCCGTTCGGAATGAGGAAGTCGTTGAACAGCTCGCTGCGCGCGACGTAGCGGTCGCTCAGGTGATGGTGGCACCGCATGGCATGCCCGACGGGCTGACGCAGCATGAGGGCGACGCGCGGGTCGGTGGGGGCGAGCTTCTCGACGAACTCGCGGATGAGATCGGGCGAGGCGTCGAGCGAATTGGAGTCGCGCGTGGCACAGTGGCGCACGCGATCCCAGGTCACCGAGTGGAACCCCATGCCGCCGGCCCACTGATTGAAATCGCGCAACGCCTGATCCCAGTGCGCGTCGTCGAGCACCCCGTCATAGCAGGTGCCGATCAGCGCATCGAGAGACATCTTCCCCGTGCCGTCCACCATCGCCTCCCCTGGCTCTGTTTCGACGAACTACCGTTGCCGTGCCCAGTAACGCCTTGCGTAACCTTTACGTTGGCCTCTGTCGGGCGATGTCACGCATAGTGGGTATTCTGGCAAGCGATATCACGGCCATCAATCGGGGATCAATGCTCGCGTTGTTGCACCGCCACATCGTGAGCGACGGGGGCCTCGCCGCGCGCCTCACGTACGCCGTCGGGGTAGATACGAACGAGCACGATGCGCGGGCCTTGCATCTTCTTGACGACCACCGAGAAGCCGTTGAAATCGACCTTCTGCCCCTCGCGCGGCAGATAGCCTAGCGCGTTCATGATGAGACCGCCCACGGATTCGGCATGCTCGCTCGGAATGTCGAGGCCGAGCGCGCGTTCCAGCGTGAGGATCGGCAGACTGCCGCGTCCGATGAGCGTGCCGTCTTCCATGCGGGTCCAGTCGTCTTCCGTCTGACGGAATTCGTCGCGGATTTTGCCGACCAGCGCGGAGAGCAGGTTATCGAGCGTGAGGAAGCCAATGGGTTTCTGGTCCGGCCATCCCACGATGGCAAAGTGCGGCGCACCCCGACGGAAGCGGCTGAAGAGCTCGCGCGCCGGCATATCGGGCTTCACGCGTTCGACCGGACGCGCCATGCTGCCCAGATCCTCGATGGACTGACCGTGGTGTTCGGCAAGGAACAGATCCTTCAGGTGGACCACGCCGAGCACGGTTTCCCCGTCGTTGTCGAAGAACGGATAGCGGCTGTAGCGATGGCGATAGGCCGTGTCCATGTTCTCCCGGAACGTGGCGTTGCGACGGAAGGCTGCCACTTCGCTCATCGGACGCATCAGGTCGGACACCGTCAGATCGCTGAAATCGATGGCGTAGGCGACTACGTTCCAGTCGTCGCGCGAGAGCTTTTCGCTTGAGGCGCCCCGGCGCACGATCAGCTTGATTTCGTCGGCCGAGTAGTGCGCGTCGGTGCCGTGCGACGGATCGAGTCCTGTCCAGCGCAGCAGACGGTTGGCACTGTGGTTGAGCACCCAGATGGCCGGATACATCAGCCAGTAGAAGCCGTACAGCGGCGCGGCTGTCCATACGGAGACGGCTTCCGGCATGCGCAGCGCCATCGATTTCGGCGCGAGTTCGCCCACGACGATGTGCAGGTACGAAATCGTGAAGAACGCGATGAAGAACGCCAGCGCGTGAATCAGCTCCGGGGAGCTCACGCCCACGAGTTCGAACAGCGGGGTGAGAATGCGCGCGAAGGCGGGTTCACCGATCCAGCCAAGACCGAGCGAGGCGAGGGTGATGCCGAGTTGGCACGCAGAGAGGTAAGTATCGAGTTGGCCGTGGACCTTGGCCAGGATACGACCGCGCCAACCTCGTTGGCGGGCAATGACATGAACGCGCGTCTGGCGCAGTTTGACGAGGCCGAATTCCGCCGCCACGAAGAAGCCGTTGAGCAACACCAGCAGGATCGCAGCGACGATCAGTAAGAAGTTTTCCAAAATATCAGTAATGGGACGACAGGCCCACCAGTATAAGTGACAAACGCCGTCGCCAATAAATATCCGTGGTCTCGCGGTGTTTTGCCAACCGTTCGCAGGTGGTTCAAGGGGCTTTCGCGGTGGATGCAGGCAGGTTTGCGACAGGCTGGTCCAGCGCCAGCCAGCCGGGCATGGCGAACGCCTCGACGAGGAAGTCGATCATCGCGCGGACCTTCGCACTCAGGTACTTGCGCGACGGGTAGACCACATAGATGCCGCGCTCACCCTGCGTGTACTCGGGCAGGAATTCGACGAGACGGCCGTCGCGAACGGCGTCCTGCACCAGAAACGCCGGTTGCAGGATGATGCCGCTGCCCGCAATGGCCGCCGCCACGCACGTGTCGCCATTGTCGGCAATCAGCCGGGCATGTGTCTGTACGGAGACGGGGCCGTCCGGACCGTCGAAATGCCATTCGCGGCGGTGCAGGAAGTTGCTGTAGCCGACGGTCTCGTGACGGGTGAGTTCGCTGGGATGCGCCGGTGTGCCGTGCTGCGCGAGATAGCCCGGCGATGCGCATAGCAGCAAGCGAGTGCCGGCCAGCCGCCGATGCACGAGGGACGAATCCGGCAGGCGTGAGATGCGGATGGCGAGGTCGTAACCTTCGTCGACGATATCGACGAGCCGGTCGCTCAGCGTGATGTCCAGGGAGACCTGCGGGAACTGCGCGAGAAACGTGGGCCAGAGAGGCGCGAGATGCAGCACGCCGAAGGTGTGGGGCGCGTTGATGCGCAGCGCGCCGGCGGGCTGGCCGTCCTGCTCGCCGGCCATGGCGTCGGCTTCGTCCAGCTCCGCGAGGATCTGGCGGCAGCGCTCGACATAGCGCTGGCCGGGCTCGGTCAGTGACAGGCGTCGCGTGGTGCGCTGAAGCAGGCGCGTGCCCAGACGCGCTTCGAGGTCGGCAACGTAGCGCGAGACGGCCGTCTTCGAGATGCCCAACGAATCGGCCGCCTTCACGAAGCTGCCCGATTCGACCACGGCGATGAAGCACTCGATCTCGCGAAGTTTGTTCATGCCGGGGCGATACTCCTCTGAGTCGTGCGATGAGATGGCACGACAGCGACGGCGGACAACCCTTGTCCGCCGTCGCTGTCATTGTCGCTATTGTGCCAGCGCGTTTGCGCGCGCGAGCGACGGCGCCGCGTTGCCGAAGGCAAAGGCGTCCATGCGCAGCGCGCCGTAGGTCGAGCCGGTGTCGAAGTGCGTCTGGCTGAGCGCATTGTCGGCCGCGCCCATCGCGATGTAGATCGGCAGCAGGTGCTCGTCGGTCGGATGGGCGCGCTCGGCGTGCGGCGCGCGTGCCCGGTAGTCGAACAGCGCGTCGAGATCCATCTTCGCCAGATGCTCGGTGAACCAGGCGACGAATTCGGCGAGATACGGCGCTTCGGCGCGGTCCTCCGACGGCGCGCGGAACACCTCATGCAGATTGTGCGTGAAGCTGCCGGACGCCACGATCAGCACGCCGTCGTCGGCGAGCGGAGCGAGCATTTGCCCGAGCCGATACTGATATTCCGGACGCATGTGCCGCTGGAGCGACAACTGCGTGACGGGGATATCGGCGTCCGGGAACAGGTAGCTCAGCGGCACCCATGCGCCATGATCGAGTCCCCATTGATCGTCGGTCACCGCTGGCAGCCCGGCATCGCGCAGGCGCTGCACCGTGCGCTCGGCCAGCGCCGGCGCACCCGGCGCCGGGTATTCCAGTTCGTAGAGTTCGCGCGGGAAGCCGCCGAAATCGTGGATCGTGCGTTGCTGCGCGAGGCTACCCACGCGCGGTGCAGGCGTCGACCAGTGCGGGGAAATCACGAGAATTTCCTTGGGACGCGGCACCGCACGCCCCAGCGCCGTCAGCAACGGGCCGGTGCGGCCCGGATCGACCGCGAGCAGCGGCGAGCCGTGGGAGACGAAGAGGGTCGGAAGGGCAGACATGGCAATCACTCCTGCAAAACAGCGAATCGACGTTGCGACATGACGTCGCGAATCAGCGGTAACGACGGACTGGCATCGCCATCACCCCATCATCCCCCGACAGGGCGATGACGGGGTGATGGCGGGGCCGATGGCATCGGCCTGGATCACTCGGCGCGAGCGCGGCGAATGGCGAAGGCGCCGTCGCCCAGCAAGGCGACCGACAGCAGGCCTACGAGCCAGAACGCCGGGAATTCCCAGCCGCCGCCCTTGTTGGTGAACAACCAGCCGTTGTGGCCATGCACCGAGACGATGGTACCGAGCATCAGCGCGGCGAGCGGCAGGGCGGCCCAGCGTGCGTAGAAGCCGGTGATCAGCATCAGCCCGCCGATCAGCTCAAGCGCCATCGTGACATAGGCGAGCGCCGGCGGCAGACCTAGCGAGCCCATGAAGCCGACGAAGCCGGGAATGGTGAAGACGAACACCTTGAGCGACAGGTGGGCGAGGAACAGGATACCCAGCGAGACGCGCAGCAATAGGGCGGCGTACGGGGCGGTTTTGGTATCGATCATGACGGGCTCCGGTGAGGGAATCGGTGTTACGGGCTAAGGGTCGGCTCAGCCGTGCAACGTCTTCAACGACGCTGACGACTGACTTAGCCCCGATTCTAGGGAGCGGGATCGTACAGATAAACGAGCGGGAAAGGGATTGATTGTCCCGGCTATAGGGACAATCAATCAGGGATGACGCATACCGAGCGGTGAGGGGGCGGCGTCGCCCGTTCGGTCGCTCAGGCCGATGCGATCATCCGGTCGAGCAGTTCGATCCAGTGCTGCACCGGCGCGTGGTCGCGGGCGTGTTCGCCTTTGGCCGTCGCCTGTAAATGGCAGATGCAGCCCACGTTGGCCGACACGACGAGTTCGGGATCGAGCGCGTCGAGCGACTTCCACTTGGCATCGCGCAGTTGATGGGACAGTTCCGGCTGGGTGACGGAATAGGTGCCTGCCGAGCCGCAGCAGATGTGACTGTCCTGCGGCAGCATGACGCTCACCCCCACACCGGCGAGCACCTTCTCGACCACGCCCTTCAACTGCTGGCCGTGTTGCAACGTGCAGGGCGGGTGATAGGCGATCTTGCCGGTCTTGCCATTCTTGCTGTTCTTATGATTCGGCACGCGCTTTTGCAGCGCTTCGAGATTGTCGAGCAGGACTTCCGACAGGTCTTTCGCGAGTTCAGAGACGCGCTGTGCCTTGCCCGCGTACTGGGAATCGTGACGCAGCAGATGGCCGTACTCCTTGACCGTCGCGCCGCAACCGGAGGCATTGATCACGATCGCCTCGGCGCCCGCTTCGATCTCGGGCCACCAGGCGTCGATGTTGCGGCGAATGTCGTCGAGCCCGTCGTCGTGATAGTTCAGATGCAGACGAATGGCGCCACAGCATCCGGCCGACGAGGGGCGCAGCATCTCGATGCCGAGGGCGTCGAGCACGCGCGCGGTCGCCTTGTTGACGTTGGGCAACATGGACGGCTGCACGCAGCCTTCGAGCATCAGCATGCGGCGCGTGTGTTTCGTCTGCGGCCAGCTCCCCGAACGCTGGCGATGCGGCACTTTCTCGCGCAAGGCGCGCGGCAGCAGTCCACGGAACTGCTGACCGAGGCGCAGCGCGGGCGAGAACAGCGTGCGGTTGGGCAGCACGTGGGCGAGTGTCCAGCGCACGGCGCGTTCGCGGGCGGGGCGGCCGACCTTGGCGTCGATGTGACGGCGGCCAATGTCGGCCAGACGGCCGTATTGCACGCCCGACGGGCAGGTCGATTCGCAACTGCGGCAGGTCAGGCAACGATCCAGGTGACGCTGCGTCTCGCGCGTCACGCTCTGGCCTTCGACCATCTGCTTGATGAGATAGATGCGTCCGCGCGGGCCGTCGAGCTCGTCGCCGAGCAACTGATACGTGGGGCAGGTCGCGGTACAGAATCCGCAATGCACGCATTTGCGGAGAATGGCTTCGGCTTCGTCGCCGTCCGGTGTCTGACGGAGGAATTCTGCGAGGTTCGTTTGCATCGTTTTATATCTGGCGATTTACCGGTACAACCGATGACGGTTGAAGATGCGGCTCGGATCGAAGGCTTGTTGCAGACGCTCGCCGATGGCGCGCAGCGCTGCCGGTTGCGGTGTGAACACACTCCCCGCGTCGGTCGACATGCCGGTTGCGCGACGGCCATGGCGGAACAGCGTAGCATGCCCGCCGACCGCTGCGGCGATTGCGCGAATTTCGGACGCCGAACGCCGCGTGATCCACCATCGCTGCGCGCCGCCCCATTCGATGAGATGCTCGTCGCCGTGCGCAAGCGGCGGTGTCGTCGGCGGAACCGACAGGCGCCACAGGGGCTGTGCGTCATCTGCCACATCGATCGGCGCCACCGGCACCGGCGCTGCGGCAAAGAACGCGTGCGTCTGTTCGCGCAGCGACACCCAGAAATCATGCGCTTCGATGGCGTCGACATGGCGACCGCCCATCGCGGCACGTGCGGCGTCGATGGCGGCTGCGGCGCCGCCCAGACGCACACTCAGCACGCCATCGTGCCACGCCGAGCCCATCAATGGCAGCGGCTGGCCGCCCCACCGATTGAGCTGGTCGATGGCCTGCGCCTGCGGCAGTTCGAAGCGCAGCGTGGCTTCGGCCACCGGGCAGGGCAGCACCTTGATCGAGAGTTCGAGCAGCACGCCGAGCGTGCCGAGCGCGCCCGCAAGTACACGTGAGACGTCGTAACCCGCGACGTTCTTCATCACTTGCCCGCCGAAATGCAGGATCTGTCCCTGACCATTCATGACGACCGCGCCGAGTACGAAGTCGCGCGGCGCGCCCACATGGGGACGACGCGGGCCGGCGAGTCCGGCGGCAATGCAGCCGCCGAGCGTGGCGCCGGGGCCGAAGTGCGGTGGCTCGAACGGCAGGATCTGGCCGCGTTCGGCCAGCGCCGCTTCGATCTCGGCGAGCGGTGTGCCCGCGCGTGCCGTGATCACGAGTTCGGCAGGGTCGTACGAGACGATGCCGTGATACGCACGCATGTCGAGCGGTTCGCCGATCGGCGTCTCACCGTACCAGCGCTTCGTATTGCCGCCCTGAATGTCGAGCGGCACACCGCTGGCGGTGGCGGCCAGCACGCGTTCGCGAATCCCGGCGAGCGCCTGCGCGGCGGCGCTCGCTTCGCTGTCGGCGCACGTGGACACGGACGATGCCGGTGTCGTGGCTTGGAAGACTTGCGACATCAGAACCTCGGCAAATCGGGATGGGGCAGCAGCCCGCCGCGTACGTGCATCTTGCCGTACTCGGCGCAGCGCGCCCGTGTGGGGATGGCCTTGTCGGCGTTGAGCAGACCGGCCGGATCGAAAGCGCGCTTGACGGCGAAGAACGCGTCGCGCTCTTCGGGCGAGAACTGCACGCACATCGAGTTGATCTTTTCGATGCCCACGCCATGCTCGCCGGTGACCGTCCCGCCGAGTTCCACGCAGGCCTCGAGAATGTCGCTGCCGAAGGCTTCGGCGCGATGCCATTCGTCCAGATCGTTGCCGTTGAACAGGATCAGCGGATGCATGTTGCCGTCGCCGGCATGGAAGACGTTGATGCACCGCAGGCCGTATTGCGCTTCCATCGCCTCGATGCGTTTGAGCAGGGTGCCGATGGTCCGGCGGGGGATCGTGCCGTCCATGCAGTAGTAATCGGGGGAGATGCGCCCGGCGGCCGGGAAGGCGTTCTTGCGTCCCGACCAGAAGCGCAGGCGTTCGGCTTCGGAGGCGGAGACCTGGATGCGGGTCGCGCCCGAAGCGCGCAGCACTGCGGAGACGCGTGCGATTTCTTCGGCGACTTCTTCCGGTGTGCCGTCCGATTCGCAGAGCAGGATGGCGGCGGCGTCGAGGTCGTAACCGGCGTGCACGAACTCTTCGACGGCTTGTGTGGCCGGCTTGTCCATCATCTCCAGACCCGCCGGAATGATGCCCGCCGCGATGATCGCCGCGACAGCGTTGCCGCCGGCTTCCACGTCGTCGAAGCTCGCCATGATGACCTGCTGGACCTGCGGCTTCGGTACGAGCTTCACGGTCACTTCCGTCACCACGCAGAACATGCCTTCGCTGCCGATGAAAACGGACAGCAGGTCGAGGCCCGGGGTGTCCAGCGCATGGGAGCCGAACTCCACGATCTCGCCGTCCATCGTCACGGCGCGCACGCGCAGAACGTTGTGCACCGTCAGGCCGTACTTCAGGCAGTGCACGCCGCCGGAGTTCTCCGAGACGTTGCCGCCGATGGTGCAGGCGATCTGCGACGACGGGTCCGGCGCGTAGTAAAGGCCGTAAGGCGCGGCGGCTTCCGAGACGGCGAGGTTGCGCACGCCCGGCTGCACGGTGGCGGTACGGGCGTAGGCGTCGACATCGAGAATGCGTTTGAACTTGGCCAGCGAGAGCACGATACCGTCGGTGATCGGCATGGCGCCGCCGGAGAGGCCCGTGCCGGCGCCGCGCGGCACGACCGGCACGTTGTTCGCGTGGCAGGCGCGCAAGATGCGGCAGACCTGATCCTCGTCGGCGGGCAGCACGACGGCCAACGGCAACTTGCGGTACGCAGCGAGGCCGTCGCACTCGTACGGCGTGATCTGCTCGCGGTCGGTGAGCCAGTGAGCGTCCGGCACCGCAGCGCGCAAGGCGGCGAGTCGGGCGTCGCGAGTGGCGGCGCTCAGCGCGTCGAAAACCGGCTCGTCGGTACGCACCGCAGTGGCTGGGAGCGACGACGGTGGTGACAGAGGAACGGGCGGCATCGCGCTAGTGGGCGGTGCAGTCGGCGCAGAAGTCAGGGGCGACGCATTCGATGTCATCGGGCTTGCTCTCGGACGATCGTTGACGTGATGGGACATTTGACCATTCTTGGTCTACTGGTAGACTGGTCGACCAGTTGTCGGATGACGTCATCGTAAAGGGAATGATCCGATTTCAACTACAGGGTTAACCCGTAATTTGAGGGAGATCCTCTAGCGGTGCTGGAGGCGAGGCCGTGTGCCTGCCCTGAGCGAAGCCGCATCCTGTATCGTGGCGTCTGTGATTTTTCCGTCGAGAACCGAAGCCGACTATGCCGTCCAACGAGTCGTCCCTGCCTATGTCCTCTCTCTCGTCTTCTTCCCCGGCTTCTTCCCCGACTTCGCCGACTGTCGGCGATTTGCCGGGCGCCGTCGCAAGCTTTGCACCGGTCACGCCACCGCCGCGTCTGCGTCTGTCCGACATGGTGTACGAGCAACTGGAGACGATGGTCGTCGAAGGCCGGCTCGCGCCGGGCTCGGCGCTGCCGTCGGAGCGCGATCTGGCGCAGCAGATGGGCGTGTCGCGTCCGTCGCTGCGTGAGGCGCTGCTGCGGCTGGAGTCGCGCGGACTGATCGTCGGCCGGGCCGGGGGCGGGTATCTGGTCGCCAACGCCAGCCAGCCGCTGCTGGCGGAGCCGTTGTCGCAACTGATGTCGCGTCACAGCAAGACCGTCGACGACGTGCTGGAAATGCGCGAAGTGCTTGAAGCGAAGGCCGTGGAACTGGCCGCCGAGCGTGCCACGCCCGAGGACATCGCCCGTCTCGCACAGGCGCTCGAAGCGCTGGAAGCCGCCTTTGCGGCGGGGCGTGACGGACGCGACGGCGAGGGCGACGCTCGCGGGCAGTCGTTGCTGACCCGCGTGCCGGAACTCGACGCCCACTTCCATCTGGCGCTGGCCGAGGCGACGCATAACCTCGTGCTGGTGCATCTGATGCATGCGATCTTCGAGCTGCTGCGTGGCTCCGTGGTCGATAACTACCGTGCGATCGTCGGGCATGGCGCCGATCTGGCCGAACTGATCGATCAGCACCGGCGTATCTTCAATGCGGTGGCATCTCACGATGCGGCCAGCGCGCAGCGATCCCTGCATGAGCATCTGACCTTCATCCGCAACAATTCGGGCGACGTCGATCCCGCCTGATCCCGTCTGACCCCGATTTTTCTTGCTGGCGGGGCCCTCGCCCGAGGGCAAAAGAATCCCGCCAAACCCTCATCGTTTTCCCTGACTCGTGCATCCGGCGACGCTCGTCGCCTGAATGCCATCTCCTCGTCGCTCAGGGGCGTCACACCCCGCAATGGCACGGTTTACCTCGGTTTTCAAGTTATCGAGCGCTTACCAGCGAACGCGCAGTCGCCCTCGCGCGCCCGGCGCTTGTCTCCCGTATGCGGGCGCTCTCGGGTTGACAGTGGTTCGGCCATGGACTAATTTTGGAACCATAAAAAATACTTAATTCGATATATTGAATCTTGTATATCAGATTCAAAGTGACGAACCGGCCCCCGGAAGTGCCCGTGAAATTGCCGGGTGGTGGTCGAGTCGGCGCGGCATTCATCGGAGACATCAGTTGGGTAAGCACGCATTTTCTTTCGGGCAGTCCTCGTGCGACGGTTGTGACGCACCGGCTGCCCTGTCGTATCCGCCTTCAGTGTTCACGGAAGTCGTTCGTGTGCTGGGGTGTTCTTCACCGGCCTGCTGCGTGTCCCGGGCAGGCGATCTGGCGATCACGCGTCCGCGAGGCGCGCCCGCCTGAGTGATGGGATCTGGCTTGCGATGCGATCTATGCGATCCATCGTGATACGCCGACAGCGCAAGCCGGTCCGCACTCGAATTTATTTACCAGTCACCCCTTGGCAGCCGGCAACTTGCCGGCGCGGACCCTGAAAAGTCTGCGTCGCCGCGCCGAGGTGGGGGCCGGAAGTGTCCTTTGGCACTTCCGAGAGTCAGTCAGCCGGGGCTTAAGCCCTGCGAGCCTGCCGCCAGGCAGTGCTCCGCGATCAAGCGGCCAAGCATGAGCCGCACGCAACGCCAGGAGGCGTGCCGTCTGCGCATATCCCCGTCGGGGACGCGCGGCAGCACGCGATGACGTCGGGCACCGCACAACGAATCGCGGGTCGGCGTCAATCGTCTGACAGGAACAGGAGGCAAGTCATGCAAGCAGCTGCGCAACCGGAGGAGAAGACCTCTTTTCTGGGAGGGCGCTGGTCACAACTGGTGATCGGCATCATCTGTATGGGCCTGGTGGCCAATTTGCAGTATTCGTGGACGTTGTTCGTCGAGCCGATGGAAGCCAAACACCATTGGGGTGTGGCGGCCATTCAGGTGGCATTCTCGATTTTCATCGTGGTGGAAACGTGGCTGGTCCCGATCGAGGGCTGGCTGGTCGATCGCTTCGGGCCGCGCCCGGTGGTCGCGGGCGGCGCGATTTGCGTGGCGTTGTCGTGGATCATGTACTCGTACGCCGAGACGTTGACCGTGCTGTACACGGCCGCTGTCATCGCCGGTATCGGTGCGGGTTGCGTGTATGGCACCTGCGTGGGTAACGCGCTGAAGTGGTTCCCGGACAAGCGCGGTCTGGCTGCCGGTCTGACGGCAGCAGGCTTCGGTGCCGGTGCGGCCATCACGGTGATTCCGATTGCGAACATGATTCGCGAATCGGGTTACGAAGCGGCCTTCTTCAACTTCGGTATCGTGCAGGGCGTGGCGATCTTCATCCTCGCGTTGTTGCTGGTCAAGCCGCGTGCACCGAAGGGTGTCAGCGTGTCGCGCCGCAATCTGGCGACGAAGCAGGATTACACGTCGGGCCAGATGATTCGCACGCCGGTGTTCTGGGTGATCTACGTCTGCTTCGTTGCCGTGGCCGCTGGCGGTCTGATGGCGACGGCACAGATCGGGCCGATCGCGAAGGACTATGGCATTGCATCGATGCCGATGACGCTGTTCGGCGCCACGCTGCCGCTGCTGACGATGACCCTGTCGATCGACAACCTCTGCAACGGCTTCACGCGTCCGCTGTGTGGTTTCGTCTCGGACAAGATCGGCCGTGAGAACGCGATGTTCATCATCTTCCTTGGGGAAGGGGTGGCGATGCTGGGCCTGATGCACTTCGGTCAGAATCCGTACATGTTCGTGTTCTTCGCTGCGATGACGTTCCTGTGCTGGGGCGAAATCTTCTCGATCTTCCCGGCGTTGTGTGCCGACACGTTCGGTAGCAAGAACGCAGCATCGAATGCTGGCACGTTGTACACCGCGAAGGGCACGGCAGCCTTGCTGGTGCCGCTGGCTTCGGTGCTCGCCGTGGGCGGTCACTGGGATCGCGTGTTCATTGCGGCTGCGGTGATCAGCATCACGGCGGCGGTGGCGGCGAAGTTCCTGCTCGCACCGATGCGCCGCCGCTGGATCGAGTCGGAGAACAGCAATAGCGCTGCACAAGCGTCCACAAGCCCGTCGGTTGCCATCGGCGCACCGGCCAGCGAGTGAGTGTCACGCTCGACATCGGACAGATTGCCGTGAGGCGTCTGGCCGGTGATTGAGATGAAGTAAGACGTGAGTCCGTCGGAAGGACAGAAGCGGGGCGCCAGCGATGGCGCCCCGTTTTCGTTGGGGTGATGAGGCGCCGTTGTGTGGCCGTCTCATCGATCGGATATAGGTCAGATAGACGACGGGGCAGCTAGGAAACCCATCTCGCTCGCTGCGTGGCCGCAGAAAACAAAAAAGCCCGTCAAAGACGGGCTTTTTCGTGTTTTGGCTCCTCGACCTGGGCTCGAACCAGGGACCTACGGATTAACAGTCCGGCGCTCTACC
>NZ_PTPY01000033.1:0-1969 GCF_022696215.1 Pandoraea sp. LA3
CATGGCCCTCGCCCCGCAAGACCCGAACGCACCGGAATTCGTGCGCCGTTACGTCAACCTGGCCGATCCGCGTCTGGGTGCACAGGCGCTGGTCGCCAGCGACGAATTCTTTGCGGCCAAAGAGCGCATGCTCAACCCTGAGCCGGCCGTCTTCATCCCGGGCAAGTACGACGATAACGGCAAGTGGATGGATGGCTGGGAGACGCGCCGCAAGCGTGTGAACGGCTACGACTGGTGCATCGTCAAGCTCGCCCGCCCGGGCGTGTTGTTCGGTGTCGATCTCGACACGAGCCACTTCACCGGCAACTTCCCGCCGGCCGCCTCGCTCGAAGGCTGCTACAGCCCGGACAGCGCGCCATCTGACGCGGCCGAATGGTTCGAACTGCTGCCTTCGACCACGTTGCAGGGCAACTCGCATCACTACCACGCCATCACCCAGCAACGGGCGGCAACGCACGTGCGCGTGAACCTGTACCCGGATGGTGGTCTTGCACGTCTGCGTCTGTATGGCTTGCCGCAAAGCGACTGGGCCAATCGTTCGCGCGACGAGTTGATCGATCTGATCGCGATGGAAAACGGCGGTTACGTCGTGGCGGCCAACAACCAGCACTTCGGCATGGCGTCCAATCTGCTCATGCCGGGCCGTGGCGTGAACATGGGGGATGGCTGGGAGACGCGTCGTCGTCGCGAGCCGGGTAATGACTGGGCGATCATTGCGTTGGCGCAGCCGGGCGAGATTGGCAAGATCGAAGTCGACACCGCGCACTTCAAGGGCAACTTCCCAGATCGTTGTTCGATACAGGCGGCGTATGTCACGGGCGGCACCGAGCAGTCTCTCATCACGCAATCGATGTTCTGGCCGGTGTTGTTGCCGGAGCAGAAGCTAGCGATGGACAAGCAGTTCCACTTCGAAGAGCAGGTGCAGAAGCTGGGGGCGATTACGCACATCCGCTTCAACATCATTCCGGACGGCGGCGTCTCGCGTCTGCGTCTGTGGGGTCGCCTGAGCGACACGAAGTAACCAGAGAGAGAGCCCGCGCGCACGAGGGTTGCGATGGAAGCGTCGGCCGGGCGTCGGCGCGACCATCAGGCGACTGGTGTGTGCGGGTGTGCAATGAATAGAGAAAAAATGGAGAGCGTGACATGGCGGGACCGGCATTGAAGATCGAGCGGTTGACGCGCGAGGCGTTTGCGGCGTTTGGCGATGTGATCGAGTTGGCGGGAGCGAAGCATTTCGCGATCAATGGCGGGACGACAGAGCGGTTCCATGATCTGGCGACGGTGGATCTGGGGCCCGAGGGTGGTCGGACGTTGGTGAACGTGTTTCGGGGACAGCCGCGGCAGTTGCCGTACGAGGTGAAGATGTTGGAGCGACACCCGTTGGGTAGTCAGGCGTTCATTCCGTTGAAGAGCACGCCGTATCTGGTGGTGGTTGCGCCGGCGGGCGAATTGGATGTGAGTCAGATGCGGGCGTTCGTCTCGGATGGCTGGCAGGGCGTGAATTATGCAAAGGGTGTGTGGCATCACCCGTTGCTGGCGTTGCATGAGGTGAGTGACTTCGTCGTGGTGGACCGGGGTGGTGAGGGACACAACTGCGACGAGCAGGACTTAGAGGGTGTGTATTTACTGACGCAAGCCGAGTTAGACGCCGTGCAAGGTGAGCAAAAGGCAGCGTAAGCGGGGCATGGGGAGGGCGTAGGGAGGGACAGAAAACGTGTGAGCGACGGCACGACCGCCGCGCAGCAGTTGCGGAGCACGTGCGTGGTGGTTGTGGCGTCGCGTTGGCGTTGGAGAAGAGCGGTGTCGACGGAGCGGGGGAAGCGGAAACAGAGCGCGGGAAGCGGGCGGTTTCGGTGGAGGCACTGAGGGCGGGGAGGGAGACGGGCCGGGGCCCCTTTCTGCAGCGAGTTGGGTTTATGTCTGAGCGGCGGAAAGGGGCTCCGGCCCGTCAGGCGGGGGGTGTTCACCC
>NZ_PTPY01000034.1:0-236489 GCF_022696215.1 Pandoraea sp. LA3
CCCGTCTGTTTTTTTTATCAATTAATTTTTTTTATTTATTTCGTGGGGGGGGGTCAGTTTTTTCCGCCCCACTTTCCCTCCCCCGAAGACTGTCATCCACCTCAATTAAACAGGCACTTACGAATCTAGTTTTCTCATGTAAAACCCTAGCCACTGCAAATTTGCCTTGCAGTCGATGGGCATTTCGCGTTTACTGCATGCACAATATTGCATGAATAGCCACCCCCGTTGTGCATAGAGGTGGTTTGCTTCATCGACGCCGGTCACCGGTCGTCGAAGGGGCTCGGCCTCGGTGCCGCTTGCGTCGGTCATAAAAAGATTCCAAAGAACCCTCCGCGTTTCGACGGAGGGCGGATTCGTTATGGAGACACCCGCATGCGACACATCGACGTACACCATCTGGCCGACGAAGCGCGCTTCAATGGCTATCACGGACGCATCCTGCTCTGGTGCGCCCTCATCATCATCTTCGACGGCTACGACCTCGCGGTGGCGGGCATTGCGCTGCCATCGATCATGAAAGCGATGAACGTCGACGCGACCAGCGCCGGCTTCATGGTCAGCGCGGCCCTGTTCGGCATGATGTTCGGCGCGATCGTGATGGGCATGGTGGCCGACAGCATCGGCCGTCGCAAAGCCATCGCCATCTGCGTGCTGATGTTCTCGCTCTTCACCGCGGCCGCCGGCCTCACACACGAGCCCATCAGCTTCTCGGTTACGCGCTTTCTCGCCGGTGTCGGCATCGGCGGCGTGATGCCCATCGTCGTTGCGCAGATGACGGAATACTCGCCGCGTCGACTGCGTGGCACGCTCGTCACGCTGATGTTCTCGGGCTACTCGGTGGGCGGCATGCTGGCCGCACTGCTCGGCAAGGGCCTGATCGAATCGTATGGCTGGCAATCGGTGTTTCTCGCTGCGGGTCTGCCTGCGTTGCTCGTGCCGTTCGCGATGCGCGCGTTGCCCGAATCGATGCCGTTCCTGATCCGCACCGGCCGCCTCGACGCCCTGAGACAAGTGCTCGGCCGTCTCGCGCCGGACTACGTCGCGCAATCGGGTGATCAGTTCGCACTGCCAAGCGCTGATCGCAAACAGGCTGCCCCGCTCTCGCGTCTGTTTCAGGACGGTCGCGGTTTCAGCACGGTCATGCTGTGGGTGGCGTTCTTCATGTGCCTGTTCATGGTGTATGCGCTCAGCTCGTGGCTCGCGAAGCTCATGGCAAGTGCCGGTTACAGCCTGGGCTCCGCGCTCACGTTCGTGCTCGTGCTGAACTTCGGTGCGATGCTCGGCGCGATCGGCGGCGGCTGGCTCGCGGATCGCTTCAACATCAAGTACGTGCTCGTGGGCATGTACGCGCTCGCCGCCGTGTCGATCACGCTACTCGGCGTGAAGGTGCCGGCGCCGGTGCTGTTCGTGCTCGTCGGACTCGCGGGCGCGTCGACCATCGGCACGCAGATCGTGACGTACGCCTACGCCGGTCAGTTCTACCCGATGGCCGCACGCGGCACGGGCATCGGCTGGGCCTCGGGCGTGGGTCGCAGCGGCGCGATTCTCGCGCCGATCGTGATCGGTATCCTCGTGAGCATGTCGCTGCCGTTGCAGCAAAACTTTATGGCGATCGCCATTCCCGCCGTCATCGCCGTGATTGCCGTGTTGCTCATCGACCACAAGAAATCGGCGTCGGTGCAGCAGCAGGCCGCAGCGCAGTCAAAAAACCATTCCGCAGGATTGGCGAACGGCGCGGGAGAACCGGCTTGATCTCGCGCGTCAAGCACGCCCGATAGCGGCATTCGGGCGTGCAGGCATGACGGCACAGCGGCGTGCCGTCATGCGAGAATGCGCGCCGCAGCGGTCACGGGAACGACTGCGGCTTTCGGTGCAGCACACGTCGGCGCAGGGGCACAACAATGATTGCCCGACGCGTACGCGGTACACGAAAAAATCATTCAACCCGAGCGCCTCGGGCGCCGTTATCCAGATATCCGTCCCAACGGACGATCTGGGGAAGACCAACATGCCGCGTCTCGCTTTGCTGAGTGCTCTGGTGCTGGCCGCCGTTTGCGCGCCCGCCTTCGCTGCTACCCCCGACGACGTCAACGTCGTTCAACTCTCCACCCGCCAGACCATCGCCACCGACGCGGTCTTCAACGGCCGCTCGGGCACCGTTGCCACGCTCGGCGCCGATGCGCTGCGCGACGCTCACGGCAGCTTCGGCGTGAACGTTGCTGCGGGCGCTCTCAACGTCCAGTCGAATCAGATCGTGCTGGCCAACGCGTCGAACATTTCCGTCGATACCCGTCAGACGATTCGCAATGCGGCGACGGTGACGGGCGCAATGAACGCCTCGCTCGGCGATCGTGCCCTGATGGGCGCGGCGGGCAACATCGGTGTGAATGTGGCGGCAGGCGTCGCCAACGCACAGGCGAACGCGCTGGCGATTCATTGAGATGTCGTGAGGCGCCGACCTCGCGCCTCGCGCCGGGAAGCATGCGGCAAGGCATCGCGTCGACGATGTCGTCGTGCGAAGCATCTGTCGTCCCGAGTGCCGGCGTCGACGTAAGTCGACTACCCTCTCACGACACTGCGAAACGCCGCTGACAGGGCGATCAACGCATCGTGCTCACGCCCCGCTTTGACACGCGTGTGCAGCAGCACGGGCAGCCGGGGTATTTCTGGCAGTCCGAGTTTCGCGCCGACGTCGAGCGCGCCGAAGGGCAACATCCGGGGCGCCATCGCCGCGACGCCGAGGCCCGCCATGACGGCGGCTGCTACCGACGGGATGCCGCCACCGACGAAGACCTCGCGCCACGGTATCGAGGCGGCATCGAGCAATCGCGCCGCCATCGCCCGCACACCGCACGGCTCAGCGAGCGTGGCCACCGGTAACGGTTCGTCCGCCCGGTGTTGCCAGTGGGGCGCCGCGAACCAGCCGAGGCTTTCTTCGGCAAGCACTTCGCCGTCGACCCGACCGGCATGCAAGCGCACGATCACCGTATCCAGCTCGCGCCGGTCGAAGCTCTGCAACAGATCGCCCGACGACGCAATCCGCACTTCGATCATCAACTCCGGATCCTGTGCGTTCATTCGCGCGATCAGCGCGGGAAGTTCAGGCCCGGCCACGTGATCGCTCACGCCGATCGTCAGCCGCTGCCGGGCGCCCGCAAACGCGCCGAGCGCGCGATCATGCGCATCGAGCAGCTCGCGGGCATGTTCGAGAAAGGTCACCCCGTTTGCGGAAAGCTCCACGTACCGGGGCGTGCGTTCGACGAGCCGAAGACCCAGCCGGTCTTCGAGTCGCTTCAACTTCAGACTGACGGCGGCTTGCGTCGTCTGCATGGCCTCTGCGGCACGCGTGAAGCTGCCTAACTCGGCAACACAGACGAAGGCTTTGACGGCATCGAGGTCGAGAGGGCGCTCAATCATTTCAGGCGCTTATTTTTGAAATAATCATCAATAAGCAAAAAGCATAGTTAAGATGAAATGAATCCACAAGGGGGGAGAACCCACGATGCCATTCGTCAACATTGCATTGCGCTCCGGCAAGCCGGAGGCTTATCGCCAGGCCATCTTCGACGGTGTCTACAACGCCCTGCGCGAGACGTTCAACGTGCCGGACGACGACCAGTTCATGGTGCTGACCGAGCACGACGCCGCCAACTTCCGCTACGGCAAGTCGTATCTCGACGTCAGTCGAAGCGATGATCTCGTGTTCATCCAGATCACCGCCAACAACACGCGCACCGTGGAACAGAAGAAGGCGCTGTTTCAACGCATCGTCGCGTTGCTAGCCGAGAACCCCGGCATTCGGAAGGAAGACGTGTTCGTGAACCTCGTCGAGGTCGTGAAGGAGAACTGGTCGCTAGGCAATGGGGTGGCGCACTACGCCTGAGTGGATTCGATACGCAAGTGTTGCCAACGGAGGGCACATCGGCGCCCCTCACTCAAGCTCGACGCTAGCCCTGCGCCGGCTTCACCGACTCGCTCTTGAAGGAGGTTCCGCCGCCGTCAGTGTCGGGAGTAAAGGTCATGTCGACGTCGACCATCTGCCCGCAGACCCGGAACGTCCAACGCTCACGCCAGACGCCCTTGAGTGTCCTGCCGCCTTCGACAACGTCGTGAGGCTGCTGCGTCACTTTCATGTCGAAGGCCTCCACCTTGCGGCAACCGGACTGTCCCGACTTGGCGAGCGCAGTCGTGACGGCTGACATCACCGCCTCCTGAACCAGCACGGGACCGCCGCGCGGACTGCCCGGATAGAACGGCGTCGGTGCCGGATTGCCGCCATTGGCGTCGGCAACGAATACCGCGTTGTAGGTCTTGGCGTCTCCACAGCGGGCCAGTTGATAACGCGTGAGCCAAACACCCGATCTCGGGTTCTGTTCGCCGTCGGGGAACGTCACTGGCTTGAGCAGCACCGCGCCGACGGGCTTCACCTGATACTTCGATTTGCAGTCCGTTTGCAGATTGAATTTCTTGTCCTCCTCAACGCCGAGCTGGTACATCACCAGCATCGCCCGCTCGGAAAACACATACTGCATCGCCTTTTCGCTTTTCACTAATTCGGAGGTCGAACTTACCGTCGTGTCGGCATATACGGGCGGCGTGAACATAGCAACGAACGACATGACAGCGGCGGGCGTGATTCGAATCATCTTGTGCATCGCTGACTCCCCCTTGCGTGGTCACTTACATGAGTTTGACTTCGCGCGTTACTTCACGCCTTCGAGACAGGCGGGCGACAGCGAGGTCCTGACCCGCTGTGCAAACGTCGACCACTTACACGCCTTGGCGTCCGGCCCATCGTTGCAATCGGCCATGGACAGCGTTTCGCGTTTAGCGGGCTCATCCAGTGAAAGCGCCGTGAGATGACGCAACTGATGCATCGACTGATACACGATCTCCACACGAACGAAAGGCTCGCCCGCCGGATTGCGCCACAGCGAAAAGACCAGCGCGCCATCGGGCGGCGTATTGTCCGGCTGATCGGTCAGGCGCCAGTCGAGCTTCAGCATGCCGGCGAGGTTGGCGATGTTCGTGTCGTGCCCCGTGAGAACGTAGACACGGTTGCCGACAGGCAATGTCGGTCCGCGTACCGGGGCAGGCGGCGGTGCACCGGCCGTCTCGGCGCGCGTGAGCGCATTGAGCACCGTCGCCAATAGCGGCGTGCCGTTCGTCGTCGCAAGGTACGGCGTTTTGTTCAGCAGATCGCGCTGCGCGTTGTGGGCTTCGAGCAGCAGCGCCCAGTCCTTGTCGTCACGAATGCGCCCCCATGCGACCGCGTTATCCGGCAACCCCTCGCCGTACTGCAACAGGAAGACTTCCGACGCCTTCGCAGCACTGCCGAGTGCGCCGCGCAGCGTCACGCCGCTGCCGTCGCCCTCCACACGCAGGCGCGTTGGCACATCCTCCAGCTTGCAGTCACCCGATGCGCCGCACGCCGGACTGTGCGCGTAGTCCAGCACCTCGCCCACGCGCGCGATCGTTGCGGCGTAGCGCTTGTTGAGGCCCGCCACGCCGTCGGGCGCCAGACGCGCGTCGATGGCGCCGCGTGCCGCGCCCGGATCCAGCGAACAGTCGCCCGCCGCCACCGGCTGGAACACGGCATCGTAAGTCGTGAGATCGGCCTGATGCGAGGTTCGCATGTCGCATCCCGGCGCAATCCCCTGCAACAACGCATTGCCCGACTCGCGCGTGCGCTGATCGATATCGGCCCAGCCGTACACGGTGCCCGGCGCCGGACACGCGTTATCGGGCAGCACCCGGCGCGCGCGCAGCCAGTCGCCGTAGTACCGTCCCATGCGCTCGGCGAGCGAACCGCCGCGCGCCGTCAGATAGCCCGCAGGCACCGGCCAGCCGGGCCACGCATCGGGGCTCAGTTTGTCTAACGGGGGATGGGCATGCGTCGGGGAACGAACGCCGTGACGACTGACGATCACCGTCGAGACAAGTGTCCAGTCTGCGGGCATGCCGTCGATGCGAGCCGCCGACTCAGGCGGTTTTGCCGGACCCCCCGGCGGCGGGGCTGACGTCGTACAGGCGCTCAGCACACCGGCGATGATCAGCGCGGCAACGCCTGTGCGCCATGGCATGCGCCGCTGCACGATGGCGGGAAGCGTCAGGGGGCCGTCATGCACTCGACGGCCCTCCGGCCCATCGGCAAAGCGAACGGAATCACGAGTCATCACACGATTCGGGGCAGCAGTCATGGCGGCAGGTCGGGGTGACGGGGACGGCGTTGGCGTCCATCTTACCGTGCGTCCCGTGACGCGACCGCACACGGCTCGCGAGCGTGGCGGAAATACGTCGATTTCGGGATCCGACGCATTCACATCGGCATCTGCACCGGAATCCGCGACCGCCGATCAGTTGCCCCTATCGTCCACCCGGTCCACCCGGTCCATCCGGGCCACCCGCTCCATCCGCCCCACCGCGCCGAATCGCCACGACAGCCGATGCGCCGCCGCGCGCAAGGCCTGTGATGCCTCTGCGTCGAACGCTGTCTCGAAGCTGCCCGTCGACCCCATCAGCGCAAGCACCAGCGTGACCTCGCCCGTGTGATCGAACACCGGCACGGCGATGGTATCGATGCCGGGGACCGGATTGCTCAGCGCCGTGTCGAAACGTTGATCGCGAATCGTCGACAACCGGGCGATGTAATCCGCAGGCGGCTTCACCGTGCACGCATCGTCGCTGGATTCAGTGCTGGATTCAGCCCCCAAGCCCGCCATGCGCACCGGCTCCTGCGCGAGCAGGCCGTCGAGCACCGGCTCGGGCAGGAAAGCCGCGAAGGTGCGTCCGATGGCCGTGTTCACCAGCGAAAGCACCGTACCGATGCGCAAGCTCACGTGCTGCGGACGCATCGCCTCTTCCAGCCGAACGACGGTCGGCCCGACAGGCCCGAGCACCGCCATGGCCGCCGACAACCCGGTCGCCTGCGCGAGCGCGAGTATTTCCGGCTCGGCCTCCCCGGTGGGCGAGAGACGTTGCAACGCCATCAGCCCGAGCGCCAGACTCAGACCACCCGCTTCGAAATTGCCACTCGCATCGCGCGACAGCAAGCCCGCGCGCTGCAAACTCACCAGATGCGGATGCGCCTTTGCCGGCGCCATGCCGGCTTCGCGTGCGAGTGCGTTGAGCGGCAACGGACGCCCTGCCGTCACCAACGCTTCGAGCAAGATACCCGTGCTCTCCAGCGCCTGAATGCCGCGCTGCGGTTTCGCGGTCGTGCTCATGACACCGACTCCACGCGCTCGCCCAAGGCATCGATCTGCGACGCGATCGCAGCCGCCGTCGCCCGCAGGTTGCCAGCCGCCGCACCGTCCCATGCGACATCGAGCGCCGCCGTCGGACCGATGGCGGTGAGCGCCAGTCGAAGACGTCCGCTCGCATCGAACACCGGGGCGCACAGACTGCTGACCGACGGACTCGGCGCGTTCACGCTGCGCGACATGCCGTGTTCACGCGTCTCGTCGAGCAGCGTGTCGAAACGCCTGCACTCGTCGGCCATCCCGACCGAATCGGGCATCTGTTCGTGCCATGCCTGCGGCCATCGATCCCTCGGCGTGAAGGCGCAGAACGCGCGGCCGGTCGACGTCGTCGTGAGCGACATCACCGAGCCCACGTGCAGGTTCACATGCAACGGAAACGCCGCGCGCTCGACGTGCACGACCACCGGCCCTTGCGGTGCGCTGGTGCAGATCGCGACACAGAAACCCGTTTCGCGGGCGAACGTCACCACGCGGGGCACCGCAGCGCGATAGGCCGAATCGTTTTCGAGATGCAGCAGCGCGAGACGCAACGTCATCGGGCCCGGGGCGTAATCCCCCGACATCGGATCGCGCTTGAGCAGGCCGAGCCGCGTCAGGCTCACCAGATACGGATGCGCCTGCGCCGGCGGCAGACCCGCAAGCGATGCCAGATCACCCGGCCCCAGCGGGCGGCGCGCCTGTGCCAGCGCCTGAAGCACTCGCGCCGCGACATCCACGCTTTGTACGCCGCGCGAGCCACGGCCCGGCTGGCCAGATTCGGACTGGCTTGCGGCATCGGCCGCGCCGTCCATCGGAATTCGGTTCATGCAGTCTTGGGAGACAGGCTCCCTCGGAAAAATGGCCTAGATTTTAAACAAGTCGGCGCGCAGGCTCTCGCCTATTCACCCAACGTCGCCGGGTAAACCCGCGTTTAACCCGTGCTTAACCCGCGATGAAAACGTCCCGCGATGGCTCACGCCGCAACATTAGCAAATAACAATAAGATTTGTCATTGACAAATATTCTGGGCGTTTCGTAAGATGCCCTCATCCAGCAGCACCATCCCCGCAGACGAGATAAGAGAGAGACAAGCATGGCCAAAGCATTCGCCTCGCAAGCCGACCTGGAAGCCAAGAAGGTCACGTTCACCCAACTGTCGGAAAACACCTGGGCGTACACCGCCGAGGGCGATCCGAACTCCGGCGTCATCATCGGCGACGACGGCGTGATGATCGTCGACACGACGGCCACGCCCGCCATGGCGCAGGACCTGATCGCCAAGATCCGCACGATCACCGACAAGCCGATCAAGTACGTGGTGCTCTCGCACTATCACGCCGTGCGTGTGCTCGGCGCATCGGCCTACTTCGAAGAAGGCGCGCAGCAGATCATCGCCAGCCGTGGCACGTACGAGATGATCGTCGAGCGCGGCGAAGCCGACATGAAGTCGGAAATCGAGCGCTTTCCGCGTTTGTTCGCAGGTGTCGAGACGGTGCCGGGCCTCACGTGGCCGACGCTCGTCTTCGAGAAGGAAATGACGCTGTTCCTCGGCAAGCTCGAAGTGAAGATCGCGCACCTCGGCTCGGGTCACACGAAGGGCGACACCGTGGTGTGGGTGCCGTCGCAAAAGGTGCTGTTCTCGGGCGATCTCGTCGAATACGACGCCGCCTGCTACACCGGCGACGCCCAACTGGCCGAGTGGCCCGCCACGCTCGACGCGCTCGGTGCACTCGGCGCCGAGAAGCTGGTGCCGGGACGCGGTCCGGCACTCGTGACGCCTGAAGAAGTCGCCAAGGGCCTCGCCTACACCAAGGACTTCGTGACGACGCTGTTCGAAGCCGGCAAGCAGGCCGTCGAACAGAAGCTCGACCTCAAGGGCGCGATGGCGCTCACGCGCAGCAAGATGGATCCGAAGTTCGGGCACGTGTTCATCTACGAACACTGCCTGCCGTTCGACGTGACGCGCGCATTCGATGAAGCGGCCGGCATCACGCATCCGCGCATCTGGACGGCACAGCGCGACAAGGAAATGTGGGCCGCCCTGCAAGACTGACAGGACTGAGTTCGTTGGCACGAACCCCGGCGCGAGCCCGAATGCCGCGCCGCACACGATAAGCACCAAGCCAAAGCAGAAGTAGAAAAACGTCACCCGCCGGCGCGCAACCGCCGGTGCGGTGCCGACGATGGAGACTTTGCATGAGCAGCATCGATTACCAGCGCCTCACGTTCGACTATCGGCCGTGCGCGGAACAGTCCGACAACGGCGCGAACGCGGTACATCCGGTCATCGTGGTCGGCGCCGGCCCGATCGGCCTCGCCACGGCCATCGACCTCGCGCAGCAAGGCGTGTCCGTGATCGTTCTCGACGATGACTGCACGCTCTCGACCGGCTCGCGCGCCATCTGTTTCGCCAAGCGCACGCTCGATATCTTCGACCGCCTCGGCTGCGGCGAGCGCATGGTGGAAAAAGGCGTGCGGTGGAATGTCGGCCGCGTGTTCCTGCGCGATCAGGAGGTCTACAACTTCGATCTGCTGCCCGAAGCGGGGCACCATCGTCCGGCCTTCATCAACCTCCAGCAGTATTACGTCGAAGGCTATCTGTTCGAGCGCGCACGCGAGTTGCCGAACATCGAGATCCGCTGGAAGAACAAGGTCGTCGGTCTCACGCAGCAGGGCACGCCCGGTACGCCGGACGCCAGCGTCACCCTCACCGTCGAGACGCCGGACGGCGAATACCGGACGACCGCACGCTATGTGGTCGCCGCCGACGGTTCGCGCAGCCCCGTGCGCAAGCTCATCGGGGTGGACAGCCACGGACGCACGTTCAAGGATCGTTTCCTGATCGCCGACGTGAAGATGACGGCGGACTTCCCTGCCGAGCGCTGGTTCTGGTTCGACCCGCCGTTCCATCCGAATCAGTCGGTCCTGCTGCATCGCCAGCCGGACGATGTCTGGCGTATCGACTTCCAGTTGGGATGGGACGCCGATCCCGTCGCCGAGAAAGCCCCCGAGCGCGTGATTCCCCGCGTGCAGGCACTGCTCGGCCCTGACGCCAAATTCACGCTGGAGTGGGTCAGCGTCTACACGTTCGCCTGTCTGCGCATGGACGACTTCCGCCACGGCCACGTGCTGTTCGCCGGGGATTCCGCGCACGGCGTGTCGCCTTTCGGCGCACGCGGCGCGAACAGCGGCGTGCAGGATGCAGAGAATCTCGCGTGGAAACTCGCGCTCGTGCTCGCGGGCCACGCGCCCGACGCCCTGCTTGACACCTACGCCCGTGAACGCGAATACGCGGCCGACGAAAACATCCGCAACTCGACACGCTCGACCGATTTCATCACGCCGAAGAGCCCGGTGTCGCGCGTGTTCCGCGACGCGGTGCTCACCCTCGCCCGCGACCATGCGTTTGCGCGTCAGTTGGTCAACAGCGGACGGTTGTCCGTGCCCGCCGTGCTGCAAGAGTCGACGTTGAACACCGCTGAATGCGACACGTTCGCCGGGCGCATGACGCCGGGGGCCGCGTGCGTCGATGCACCGCTCTCGCGTCACGCGCAGGCAGGCTGGCTCTTGCCCCGCCTGGGCGGACGCTTCGTCGCGCTGGTGTTCGGCTCGCCGTCGTCGCTCGATGCGTCGGTGCTTGCTTCTCTTGAAGCGCTTGCCGGCGACAACGTGCCCGTCGTGCCGGTGTTCGTCACGCCAGATGCCGAGGCTGCACTCGACGCGCATGACACACACAGCGTCTGGCACGACTCGGAAGGGCTGGCCGCACAGCGCTATGACGCCGCACCCGGCACGGTGTATCTGATTCGTCCCGATCAGCACGTCTGCGCACGCTGGCGCAAGGTTGACGCGAGCGCGATTGCTGCGGCCCGCGAACGCGCGTTGGGTCGCACGGCGCCGCAAATGGCACCGCTGCAATGCGCGGCATGACGAGAGATAGCACGGCGATGCGTCGGTCCTCGTGACCGATCACGCGACAAATCGCAAGCATTTGGCAGGAAGGAGACACTTCATGGCACTGGATACCCAACCGCGTCTGACGCGCCCCGACGATTTCTACGAAGCGCTGATCGACATGCATCGCGATCTCGACGATGCACAGAGTCAGGCCGCCAACGCCCAACTGATTCTTTTGCTCGCCAATCAGGTCGGCGACCACGACACATTGCTCTCGGCGCTACGTCTCGCACGCGCCGGGGCGCTCGGTCAGCGGGACACCGCTGCGCAGTAAGCTGCCAGTGAAGCGAAAGGGGCGCCCCAAATGGAGCGCCCCTTTTTCGTTGACGCTGTCGGTGTCGCCGCGGTGACGGCCATGACAACGTCCGCCACTGGCAGACGTTACACCACCACCATCTGCGAAATCTTTTGCGCAGCCTGTTGCAGCGGCGCGAGAAACTTCGCCTCCATCTCGGCGGCAGACGTCCGGTTGGCCTGACCGCTCACGTTCATCGCTGCGATCACCTGACCAGCGCGATTGCGGATCGGCGCGGCAATCGAAATCAACCCTTCCTCCAGTTCCTGATCGACCAGCGCCCATCCCTTCGCGCGTACGTCGAGGATGCGCGCGCGCAGCGTGTCGATGTCCGTGACGGTGCGCCCGGTGTGCTGACGTAACTCGGCGCGACGCAGCACGGCGTCGAGTTCGGCGTCGGGCAGCGCCGAGAGCATCACGCGTCCCATCGACGTGCACCACGCCGGCAGACGACTGCCGATCGACAGGTTGATCGACATCACCTTGCGCACCGGCACACGCAACACATAGACGATATCGTCGCCATCGAGCACCGAGGCCGAACTGCTCTCCTGCACCTGCTGCACCAGCGCTTCCATGAACGGTTCGGCCAGATTCCACAGCGGCATCGACGTCAGATACGAGAAACCGAGGTCGAGGATGCGCGGCGTGAGACGGAACAGCCGCCCTTCGCTGCGCACGTAACCCAGTGCTTCGAGCGTAAGCAGAATGCGGCGTGCACCGGCGCGCGTGAGACCGGAGGCTTGCGCCACCTCGGAGAGCGTCTGCGCCGGACGTGCCGCATTGAATGCCTTGACCACGGCCAGCCCGCGCGCAAACGACTGCACGTAGGAGTCCCCCGGCTTCTTGTCAGCCGGGTCGGTCGGTTCGTTGGGGTCGGCAGGGCCGGTCGTGGGAGAGGTCATGTATCAGAGGGTTGGCAATCTTCGCGTGAACGGCAAGCGTAAAGGATTTGCGTCGCCTGTTCTACCGCACGAGACAGGCAATCTCACGGCGTGCACATCCGCCGGTCTCCGGGACGCCCCTCGCTTGACGCCCGACAAGGGAACGCTTACGCTGTTCTTATAGCGAATATTTGTTCGCTATAAGAACATTGTGAACCGAACGATGCCGCCGGACAAGACGCCATCGCCCGGGAGACAGGCAGCAGGGCGCGGGTATCCGCCCGCGACCCCATGGAAATGATGGAATTGCCCAGGAGGCACGTGTGATCAACAAGATTTACGACTCGCTCGCCAGCGCGGTCGCGGACGTTCACGACGGCGCGACGATCATGATTGGCGGCTTCGGTAACGCCGGGATGCCGTCGGCCCTGATCGACGCCCTGATCGAACAGGGCGCGCGCGAGCTGACCATCGTCAACAACAACGCCGGTAACGGCGAAACGGGTCTGGCCGCACTCCTCAAGGCCGGGCGCGTGCGCAAGATCATCTGTTCGTTCCCGCGCCAGACCGACTCGCAGGTGTTCGACGGTCTTTACCGCTCGGGCAAGATCGAGCTGGAACTGGTGCCGCAGGGCAACCTCGCCGAGCGCATTCGCGCGGCCGGCGCCGGCATCGGCGGCTTCTTCACCCCGACCGGCTTCGGCACGCTGCTGGCCGAAGGCAAGGAAACGCGCGTGATCGACGGCAAGTCGTACGTACTCGAATCGCCGATTCACGCCGACTTCGCACTCATCAAGGCGCTCAAGGGCGACCGCTGGGGCAACCTCGTGTATCGCAAGACCGCCCGCAACTTCGGCCCGATCATGGCCACGGCGGCCAAGTGCGCCATCGTTCAGGTGGACGAAGTCGTCGAACTCGGCGACCTCGATCCGGAAGCCGTGGTCACGCCCGGCATCTTCGTGCAGCGCGTTGTCGCGGTCCCAAGCGCGGCGCGCGCCTGATCCCCATCTGAACCGGAGCAAGACATGAACCGACTGACCCGCGACCAGATGGCCGCCCGTGTTGCCCAGGACATTCCTGACGGCGCTTATGTGAACCTCGGCATCGGCCTGCCCACGGCCGTCGCCAATCATCTGCCCGCCGAGAAGGAGATCATTCTCCAGAGCGAGAACGGCGTGATCGGCATGGGCCCGGCCCCCGCCAAGGGCGAAGAGGACGAAGACCTCATCAACGCCGGCAAGCAACCCGTCACGCTCAAACCGGGCGGCGCGTTCTTTCACCACGCCGACTCGTTCGCGATGATGCGCGGCGGCCACCTCGACTTCTGCGTGCTCGGCGCGTTCCAGGTCTCGAAGACCGGCGACCTCGCCAACTGGCACACCGGCGCACCCGATGCGATTCCGGCCGTCGGCGGCGCGATGGACCTCGCGAGCGGTGCCAAGCAGGTCTTCGTGATGATGGAACATCAGACCAAGCAAGGCGAAAGCAAGATCGTCGAGCAGTGCACGTATCCGCTCACGGGTGTGGGATGCGTGACGCGCATCTACACCGACCTCGCGGTGATCGACGTGACGTCCGATGGACTGCGTGTCATCGACATGGTCGAGGGGCTGTCGTTCGACGAACTGCAACGCCTGAGCGGTGTGGCGCTACTTAATGGAGTAAACCAATGAGTGAAGTCTTTATCTGCGACGCAATCCGCACCCCCATCGGTCGCTACGGCGGCGCGCTGTCGTCGGTGCGTGCCGACGATCTCGGCGCCATCCCCCTCAAGGCGCTCATGGCGCGCAACGCCAACGTCGACTGGACACAAGTGGCCGACGTGATCTACGGCTGCGCCAATCAGGCCGGTGAAGACAACCGTAACGTCGCGCGCATGTCGTCGCTGCTGGCGGGCCTGCCGCAAGACGTGCCGGGCGCGACGATCAACCGCCTGTGCGGCTCGGGGATGGACGCCATCGGCACGGCGGCGCGCGCGATCAAGGCGGGCGAAGCGGGCCTGATGATCGCCGGCGGCGTGGAGAGCATGAGCCGTGCCCCGTTCGTGATGGGCAAGGCGGCGAGCGCGTTTTCGCGTCAGGCGGAGATTTACGACACGACCATCGGCTGGCGCTTCGTCAATCCGCTGATGAAAGCGCAGTACGGTGTGGATTCGATGCCCGAGACGGGCGAGAACGTGGCGACCGACTTCAGCATCGGCCGTGAAGATCAGGATCGCTTTGCGGTGCGCTCGCAGGAGAAGGCCGCGCGCGCTCAGGCGAACGGCACGCTGGCCGAGGAAATCACGCCGGTGTCCATCGCCCAGAAGAAGGGCGAAGCGATCATTGTGGATCGCGATGAACATCCGCGTGCGACGAGCATGGAAGCGCTCGCCAGACTCAAGGGCGTGGTACGCCCTGATGGCACCGTGACCGCCGGTAACGCTTCTGGCGTCAACGACGGCGCCTGCGCACTGCTGCTGGCAGACGAGGCGAGTGCGGCGCGCTTCGGCCTGACGCCGCGTGCCCGGGTACTGGGCATGGCGACGGCAGGGGTGGCACCGCGCATCATGGGCATCGGTCCGGCTCCCGCAACGCAAAAACTGCTCGCGCGGCTCGGTATGTCGCTCGATCAGTTCGACGTCATCGAACTCAACGAAGCGTTTGCGAGCCAGGGCCTGGCCGTGTTGCGACAACTCGGTGTGGCCGACGACGATCTGCGCGTCAATCCGAACGGTGGCGCCATTGCGTTGGGCCATCCGCTCGGCATGAGCGGCGCACGTCTGGTCACGACGGCGATGTATCAGCTCAAGCGCACGGGTGGACGCTTCGCGCTGTGTACGATGTGCATTGGGGTCGGCCAGGGCATCGCTATCGCCATCGAAGCGGTGTAAGACAACCTCACCGCCGATGTTTCAGGGCCGGGAGCGCACGCGAGATCCGGTAAGTCTCGCCACGCCGCTCCCGACGTCTCATCCGCACGATCAGTGCCGGGTGGGGCGTCTCTGCCCTAGGTCTCCTTCAGTCCTTCCTGTCGTTCTCTGACGTTCGCGCGGCTCAGACGGCCTTCGCGACGTCGCGCATCACTGCGTCGAAGAACGTGGCTTGTGCCTCGGCATCACTACGACCGTAAGCGCGGTTGATGCCGCTGATCACGGCGCGAATCGAAGCCGTCGTCAGGTTGACATCGATGCCCACGCCGAAAGCGCTGCCCACGATGGTCTCCCCCGACATTTCCGCAATCGCGATGGCGCGTGCATCGGCACCTTGCGTCAGCGCGCGTTCCTCGTAGTGCTGCACGCGAACCGGGGTGCGCATGGCGTTCATCAGCGCGTCGAGTGGACCATTGCCGGCGCCCGACACCGTCGTGCGCTGACCGTGGATGTCGATCGTCACGGCGATGTGCTGACGGCCGTCGCGCTCCGAGAGCGTGTGACCGACGTACGCGACCGGCTCGCTCGCCGACACGTACTCGCTCTGGAACAGTTCCCAGATCTGCGAGGCGCTCACTTCCGCGCCCGTCTCATCGGTGTGACGCTGCACTGCCGAGCTGAAATCGACTTGCAGGCGACGCGGCATCTGCACGCCATAGGCCTGCTCCAGCAAGTACGCGATACCGCCCTTGCCCGACTGGCTGTTCACGCGAATGATCGAGTCGTACGTGCGGCCGAGGTCGCTCGGGTCGATGGGCAGATACGGGACTTCCCAGATGGCATCCGGCTTCTGCACGGCGAAGCCCTTCTTGATGGCGTCCTGATGCGAACCCGAGAACGCGGTGAACACGAGGTCGCCGACATACGGATGACGCGGGTGCACCGGCAACTGCGTGCATTCTTCCGACGTGCGGGCGATCTCGTTGATGTTCGAGAAGTCGAGGCCCGGGTCGACACCTTGCGTGTACAGATTCAGACCGAGCGTGACGAGATCGACGTTACCGGTGCGCTCGCCGTTGCCGAACAGGCAACCTTCGATGCGGTCGGCACCGGCCATCACGGCCAGCTCGGCGGCGGCCACGGCCGTGCCGCGGTCGTTGTGCGGGTGCACGGAGAGAATCAGCGAATCGCGACGCGCGAGGTTGCGGTGCATCCACTCGATCTGGTCGGCATAGTAGTTCGGCGTGCCGATTTCGACGGTCGCAGGCAAGTTGACGATGCTCTTGCGCTCGGGCGTCGGCTGCCATACGTCGAAGACGGCGTCGCAAACTTCCTTGGCGAATTCGAGCTCGGTGCCGGTGAACGTCTCGGGACTGTACTGCAACGTCCAATGCGTTTCCGGGGCGGCGTCAGCGCAGCGCTTGATCGTTTTCGCCGCCGACACGGCCAGCGCCTTCACGCCCGGCTGGTCGAGGTTGAACACGATGCGACGGAATTCCGGCGCGGTGGCGTTGTAGAGGTGGACGATGGCGCGCGGGGCGCCCTTGAGGGCAGCGAACGTACGCTCGATGAGGTCGTCGCGGGCTTGCGTGAGCACTTCGATGGTGACGTCGTCGGGGATGTGCCCGCCTTCGATCAGCTCACGCACGAAGTTGAAATCGGTGTCGGAGGCCGACGGGAACGCCACTTCGATTTCCTTGAAACCGATCGCCACGAGCGTCTTGAACATGCGCATCTTGCGCTGTGCGTCCATCGGCTCGAAGAGCGCCTGATTGCCGTCGCGCAGATCGGTGCTCATCCAGATCGGAGCACGCGTGATGGTGCGGCCCGGCCACTGTCGGTCGGGGATGTTGACCGGGGTGAACGGGCGGTACTTCGTAGCAGGGTTCTTCAACATGGCGGTGTCTCGATTGTCAGCAAAAGTGTCAACCGGACGACGCACAGACGCAGATAAGCTACGACCTCCGGTTGGATGAACCGGGGCTCAGGTCGGCGTAACTGGGGAAAATCAGCGGTGCTTCAGTGAGGAATTCAGACGATGCACGCGCGCAGCAACGGACCAAGCCCGGTGGAGCGGGCTAGTAGTCGTAGCGAGAGGGAGAATTGCGCGGTGATCATGTGGCACATGAGAGCACAGATTTTCGGACGCTGTCAACCATGATGTGTCGCCTCCTCCCTCGACATCACCTCACCGCGCCTCCAGCGGCACGGCAGAAGTGCATTTGATTTCATCGAGACAGACGCTCGATTTCACGGCACTCACGCCAGGAATGCGCATGAGCGTATCGAGCAGGAAGTCCGACAGCGCCTTCAGATCGCGGGCCACGACCTTGAGCACGTAGTCGATGTCGCCCGTCACGGAAAAGCACTCCTGAATCTGCGCCAGCTCCGCGACCAGTCCCTTGAAGTTCGACAGGTCGCGGATATGGCCGCGCTCCATCGTCACGTGGACGAAGGCAACCACGCCGAGTCCGAGGCGCTGTGCGTCGAGCCGGGCGTCATACCCCTTGATCACGCCCAGTTCCTCGAGACGGCGATGACGGCGCAGTGTCTGCGCCGGCGACAGCTTGATCGCTTCGGCCAGTTCGAGATTCGAAATCCGCCCGTGAGACTGCAAGATCCCCAACAAACGTACGTCAATCCGGTCCATCTCAATGTCACGCACTTTTATTTCCCATCGAATGCCAATGCAGAAATATTAGTGCATAACCTAGGGTTTCCCTAGCACAGTTACGAAATCCTATTTTGTCCCGGCGCACTTACACTGCCCCTCATGAAATGACGCAAAGTCACTCACAAAGCGAGAAACGGCAAGGGTTCCAACACCCGGAACGAACGAATTGTGATATCCCGACCCATCGGTCAGGCAAACACAATTTTGTTTCTCCCTTGTGAGGTCAACCGTCATCCCTGCAAATCACTTCACCAAGCCGAGACGATCATGGCCGACCTGTTTGACAACCCGATGCAACTGATGGGCTTCGAATTCGTGGAATTCGCCTCCCCCACGCCGAATGTCCTCGAACCGATTTTCGAACAGATGGGCTTCTCGCTCATCGCGCGGCACCGCTCGAAGGACGTGCTGCTGTACCGTCAGGGCGAAGTCAACTTCATCGTGAACCGCGAGCCGAACAGCGAAGCGGCCTACTTCGCGGCCGAACATGGCCCGAGCGCCTGCGGCATGGCATTCCGCGTCAAAGACTCGCACAAGGCGTACGCCCGTGCGCTGGAACTCGGCGCGCAGCCCGTCGAGATCGAGACGGGGCCGATGGAACTGCGTCTGCCCGCCATCAAGGGCATCGGCGGCGCGCCGCTGTATCTGATCGACCGCTTCGAAGAAGGCAAGTCGATCTATGACATCGATTTCGAATACCTCGAAGGCGTCGACCGTCATCCGGTCGGCCACGGCCTGCGCCTCATCGATCACCTGACGCACAACGTCTATCGTGGCCGCATGAGCTACTGGGCCAACTTCTACGAGAAGCTGTTCAACTTCCGCGAAATCCGTTACTTCGACATTTCTGGCGAATACACGGGCCTGGCGTCCAAGGCCATGACGGCGCCCGATGGTAAAATCCGCATTCCCCTGAACGAGGAATCGGCCAAGGGCAGCGGCCAGATCGAAGAATTCCTGATGGCCTTCAACGGCGAAGGCATTCAGCACATCGCCTTCCTCACCGACAATCTGATCCAGGTCATCGACAACCTGCAAATGGCAGGCGTCGACCTCATGACCGCGCCGAACGACTTCTACTACGATGCGCTCGAAACCCGTCTCCCGGGTCATGGTCAGCCGGTTGGCGAGCTCAAGGCGCGCGGCATTCTGCTCGACGGCACGACCGAGAACGGCAAGCCGCGTCTGCTGCTGCAAATCTTCTCGAAGACGTTGCTCGGCCCGGTGTTCTTCGAATTCATTCAACGCGAAGGCGACGACGGGTTCGGCGAAGGCAACTTCAAGGCGCTGTTCGAATCGCTCGAACGCGACCAGATCGAACGCGGCACGCTCAAGGTCTGAGTTCCGGGGCAGACGTGGTCGTCCGCACACGCGATTGCGCGGACGATCCCAAAGGACACGGTGACGGCGTCATAAGCGCCGCGCCGTGGCGGCTCAACGGTGCCGGTTCGTTCCGACCGAACGAAAAGAGAGCATTGCGCAAAGCACCGCGCCGCAGGGTAACGATAGGGTAAGGAACGACATGTCCGCCAATGCAGCACAAGACGGCTCGCTTCACCGCGGCCTGAAGAATCGTCACATCCAATTGATCGCGCTAGGTGGCGCGATCGGCACCGGCCTCTTTCTCGGCATCGCCCAAACCATCAAGACCGCCGGCCCCTCCGTTCTGCTGGGCTACGCCATCGCCGGCATCGTCGCCTTCTTCATCATGCGACAGCTCGGCGAAATGGTCGTCGACGAACCCGTCGCCGGTTCGTTCAGTTACTTCGCCAACAAGTATTGCGGTCAGTTCGCGGGCTTCGTGTCCGGATGGAACTACTGGGTGCTGTACGTGCTGGTCTCGATGGCAGAACTCTCCGCCGTCGGCATCTACGTGCAGTACTGGTGGCCCGCGATTCCCACGTGGGTCTCGGCACTCGTGTGCTTCGGCATCATCAACGCCATCAATCTCTCCAGCGTGAAGTCGTATGGCGAGATGGAATTCTGGTTCGCCATCATCAAGGTCGCCGCCATCGTCGGCATGATCGGGTTCGGCGGCTACCTGCTCTTCTCCGGCAACGCCGGCCCCGAAGCGAGCGTCGCCAACCTGTGGCAACACGGCGGCTTCTTCCCGAATGGCGTGTCCGGTCTAGTCATGGCGATGGCCGTCATCATGTTCTCCTTCGGCGGGCTCGAACTGGTCGGCATTACGGCAGCGGAAGCGGACGATCCGTCGCGCACCATTCCGCGCGCCACCAATCAGGTCATCTACCGCATTCTGATCTTCTACGTGGGCGCGCTCGGCGTGCTGCTCTCGCTGTACCCGTGGGAGAAAGTCGTGACCGGCGGCAGCCCGTTCGTGCTGATCTTCCATGAGCTGAACAGCAACTTCGTCGCGCACGTGCTCAACGCCGTGGTGCTCACCGCCGCCCTGTCCGTCTACAACAGCGGCGTGTACTGCAACAGCCGCATGCTCTACGGTCTGGCCGGTCAGGGCAATGCGCCGCGCGCGCTGCTCAAGGTCAATTCCCGAGGCATTCCGCTGGCCGCGCTCGGCGTGTCTGCCGCCGCGACCGCCGTGTGCGTGGTGATCAACTACTTCATGCCGGGCAAGGCGTTCGAACTGCTGATGGGGCTGGTCGTCTCGGCCCTCATCATCAACTGGGCGATGATCAGCGTGATTCACCTCGCGTTTCGCCGTGCCAAGGCGCGCGCCGGGCAGACCACGATCTTCAGGAGTCTCGGTTATCCGCTCACGAACTACCTTTGCCTCGCGTTCCTCGCCGGGATTCTGGTCGTGATGTACCTGATCCCCGATCTGCGCCTGTCCGTCTATCTGATTCCGGTGTGGCTGGTCGCGCTGGGCATCGGGTACCGCCTGCGTCAGAAAAACGGCGCCGCCCCGGTTCCGGTCAGCGCAACGCGTTAAATATCAGTCAACGCGTCACCCCATGCCGCTCCGGGCGTCTGCCGCCCGGGGCGCACCCGGCAGTGCCGCACTAGCGGTATCATCAGTCGTTTGAGGCAACCGACGACGCCGGACGCCAAACTGCGTCCGACGTCCTCCGCAGTCCATGACCGGCACCGCGCTCGGGCAGGGGCTGGCCCGGCGCTTATGCGCCCGCATCACCGACTTTCTTTCGTTTTTTCAGGAACTGCCATGTTCGAACACATCGATGCCTATCCCGGTGACCCGATCCTCTCGCTGAACGAAAACTTCGCGAAGGATCCGCGTACCAACAAGGTCAACCTGAGCATCGGCATCTATTACGACGACGCCGGACGTCTGCAGGTCATGAATGCGGTCCGTCAGGCCGAGGCCCTGCTGCTGGCCGAAGTCGGTCCGAAGCCGTATCTGCCGATGGCCGGTTTCGCCAACTTTCGCGACGCCGTGCAAGGTCTGGTGTTCGGTGAAGATTCGCCGGCGCGCAAGAACGGCAGCATCGCCACCGTGCAGACGCTCGGCGGCTCGGGTGCACTCAAGGTCGGCGCCGACTTCATCAAGCGCTACTTCCCGGATTCGCAGGTGTGGGTGAGCGATCCGACGTGGGACAACCACCGCTTCATCTTCGAGCGCGCCGGTTTCACCGTGAATACGTACCCGTATTACGACGAAGCCACCGGCGGCCTGCAATTCGAAGCGATGGTCGACGCCATCGACAAGCTGCCGGCACGCAGCGTGGTGCTGCTGCACGCGTGCTGCCACAACCCGACCGGCGTCGATCTGAACGACGCGCAATGGGTGCAACTGATCGAAGTGATCAAGCAGCGCGAACTGCTGCCCTTCGTCGACATGGCGTATCAGGGCTTCGGTTCGGGCATCGACGCCGATGCGTTCGTGATTCGCGAACTGGCGCGTCAGGGTCTGCCGGCCTTCGTCGCCAATTCGTTCTCGAAGAACTTCTCGCTGTACGGCGAGCGTTGCGGCGGCCTGTCGGTCATCTGCGAATCGTCGGAAGCGGCCGACCGTGTGCTGGGTCAACTGACGAGCGCCGTGCGCTCGAACTACAGCAACCCGCCGACGCATGGCGCGAAGATCGTCGCGAAGGTGCTGAGCACGCCGGAGCTGCGCAAGTCGTGGGAAGACGAACTCTCGGCGATGTGCCAGCGCATCACCCGCATGCGCGGCGCCATCCATGAAGGTCTGCGCGGTCACGTGCCGGACAACATGCTCACGCGTTATCTGGAACAGCGCGGCATGTTCACCTACACGGGTCTGACGGCCGCACAGGTCGATGTGCTGCGCGAAACCCATGGCGTCTACCTCATCCGCTCGGGCCGTATGTGCGTGGCCGGTCTGAACGAGAGCAACGTTGCCGTGGTGGCCGAGAGCATCGCCAAGGTGCTGAACGGCTGAGGATCTGCGGGAACGGGGGAAACCCGGTCAAGGCAATGACCCGGGCGTCGACGGAACACCGATCGAACGCTGACGAAAAAGGGACGGCAACTGCCGTCCCTTTTTTTATGCGTCATCCATCATGCATTCCGACGCTTCACGACGCCTTGCGCAGGAACGCCAGCAGATCGGCGTTCACCTTGTCCGCTTCGACCGTGCACATGCCATGCGCGCCACCCGGATAGATCTTCAACGTGGCGTTCTTGACGATCTGCGCCGTGAGCTTGCCCGAATCGTCGATGGGCACGATCTGGTCGTCGTCGCCGTGCAGCACCAGCGTCGGTACGTCGATCTTCTTCAGGTCCTCGGTGTAATCGACCTCGGAGAACTCCTTGACGCACAGATACTGGCCAAGGTGCGAGCCCCACATCCCCTGCAACCAGAACGCATCGATCACGCCTTGCGACGGCTTGGCGTTCGGACGGTTGTAGCCGTAGAACGGCACCGCCAGATCCTTGTAGAACTGCGAGCGATTGGCGGCGACGTTCGTGCGAATTTCGTCGAATACCGCGATGGGCAGGCCGCCGGGATTCTTGTCCGACTTGACCATGACGGGCGGCACGGCGCCGATGAGCACGGCCTGTGCGGCACGCTTCGTGCCATGACGTCCGAGGTAGTGAGCGACTTCGCCGCCACCGGTGGAGTGGCCGATGAACGTGGCGTCCTTCAGATCGAGATGCTCGACGAGTGCCGCGAGGTCGTCGGCGTAAGTGTCCATGTCGTTGCCGGTGCCCGGCTGGTCGGAGCGGCCGTGGCCGCGACGGTCGTGCGCGATCACGCGAAAACCGTGCTGAACCAGGAACAGCATCTGGGCGTCCCAGGCGTCGGCGCTGAGCGGCCAGCCGTGGGAGAACACGACCGGGCGGCCACTGCCCCAGTCCTTGTAGAAAATCGAAGTGCCATCCTTCGTCTTGAACGTGCTCATGGTGTCATCCTTGCGCAGTGCGCGATAGAACCTAAGAACGATAGCGAGGGGTCGCGACGTGGCGCCGGTGAAGGCGGGGAATGCCACGTCACGACACGACTGACAGCGCGGCGTAATTGAAATTACTGCGTGAAATTACCGCGTGAGATCACTGCGCGAAATTACCGCATGAAATGACGGCGAGAAACAGCAGCGGGAAACTCAGCCGCTCAGCCCAAATCGCAGCAAAACCAACGGCCGGCCAGTGTGACAGGACTTCGCACGTCGGCACGTTGACCAACGGCGGCGAAGGCTTTCAATTTAAGGCGTCGGTGAGCGCAGTTGCAAGGTGAGAATTTTTGACGCGCAAATGAGTGACATTCACGAAACCTCGCTCACGTCTGTCATGAAAGGGATCCTGATGTTGCAGGCGGGCGCGGCGGTAGCGAGGCCCGTCGGACGTAGCAAGACGCGACGACCCGCCCGATCGACTCGTCAGCACGTCCGGGCGCTTGGCGTTATATTGGGCGTCCCGCGGTGTTGTCGGCCGCTTACACGAATGCGTCGATCCCCATGTCCGATCAGTCCGCCGAATTGTCCCAGTTTCCGATCACGCGCAAGTGGCCTGCTGCGCATCCGGAACGTCTGCAACTGTATTCGCTGCCCACGCCCAACGGCGTGAAGGTATCGATCATGCTCGAAGAAATCGGGCTGCCGTACGAAGTCCATCTCGTGAGCTTTCAGACCGACGACCAACTCTCGTCGGAATTCCTGTCGCTCAACCCCAACAACAAGATTCCCGCAATCCTCGATCCGAACGGCCCCGGCGGCAAGCCGCTGCCGCTGTTCGAGTCGGGCGCGATCCTCTGGTACCTCGCCGAGAAGACCGGCAAGCTGCTGCCCGTCGATCCGGCCGCGCGCTACGAAACACTGCAATGGGTGATGTTCCAGATGGGCGGCGTCGGCCCGATGTTCGGGCAACTGGGCTTCTTCCACAAGTTCGCCGGCAAGGAGTACGAAGACAAGCGTCCGCGCGACCGCTACGTTGCCGAATCGAAGCGTCTGCTCGCCGTGCTCGATGCGCGTCTGGCCGATCACCAGTGGATCATGGGCGACGAGTACACCATTGCCGACATCGCCACGTTCCCGTGGATCCGCAATCTCGTCGGTTTCTATGAAGCCGGCGAGCTGATCGGCTTCGATCAGTTCAAGCACGTGCAGCGTGCGCTCGGGGCATTCGTCGCCCGCCCGGCCGTGATTCGCGGGCTGGACATTCCGAAGCGCCCCGCCTGAGCGCCACGCCTTGCGATATCGCGATCTGCGTCACGAAAAAAAACCGGCGCATCGATGAGATGGCCGGCTTGAGATCGCGATGTTGCACGAGGAGGTAAAACCCCGCCGGACGTCGGACCGACGACCCGGCGGGTACAACAGGAACAGCAAGAAGAGAATTACAAAACTGCACAAGTACCGCGTTGCTGCATAGCGTTGGTACGGTGGTCAGTACAGTGATTGATACGGTGATGCAGGTGAACCGGTAGGTTCGACGTCCGCACCTGCGGACGTCAGGTCGGCCTGTTAAGCAGACTTCTTGAAGCGTGCCGCTTCTTCCGAGCCGCCCGTGGCGTTACCGGCACTGTACGAGTGCGCGCCCACGCCGGCGAGCTTGCCGCCCTGCACGATCAGATACTCGTTGCGGATCGGACGATTCTCGAAATAGCACTCCAGAATTTCGCGCGTCCCGGCGGCGTAACGCGTTTGCGCCGAGAGGCTCGTGCCGGAGATGTGCGGCGTCATGCCGTGATGCGGCATGGTGCGCCACGGGTGATCGGCCGGTGCCGGTTGCGGGAACCACACATCACCGCCGTAGCCTGCAAGCTGACCGCTCTCGAGGGCGGCAGCGACTGCGTCGCGATCGCACAGCTTGCCGCGTGCCGTGTTGATCAGGTAAGCGCCGCGCTTGAAGTGCTTCAGGCTGTCGGCGTTGATCATGTGCTCCGTTTCCGGATGCAGCGGGCAGTTCAGCGTAACCACGTCGCAAGCCTTCGCGAGGCTCTCCAGGCTCGTGTGGTGCGTGAGGTTCAGTTCCTTCTCGACCGACTCCGGCAGGCGGTGGCGATCGAGGTAGTGCAGATGCGTGCCGAACGGCTTCATCAGACGCAGCACCCGCAGGCCGATACGCCCAGCGGCAACCGTGCCGACGTGCATGCCTTCCAGATCGTACGAACGCTCGACGCAATCGGCGATGTTCCAGCCGCCCTTGAGCACCCAGTTGTACGACGGCAGGTAGTTACGCACGAGGGCGAGCGTCGTCATCATCACGTGTTCGGCAACGCTGTTGCTGTTGCAATACGTGACTTCCGCGACGGTGATGCCATGCTCCATCGCTGCCTGAAGATCGGTGTGATCCGAGCCGATACCGGCGGTCACGATCATCTTCAGCTTCTTGGCGCGCTTGATGCGCTCGGCCGTCATGTAAGCGGGCCAGAACGGTTGCGAGATCACGATTTCGGCATCGGCCAGTTCGCGATCGAGCACGCTGTTGTCGCCATCCTTGCTCGACGTCACCACGAGTTGGTGGCCGTTCGATTCGAGGTACTTGCGCAGGCCCAGCTCGCCCGACACGCTGCCAAGCAGTGCGCCCGGCTGGAAGTCGATGGCGCGCGGCGTCGGCAGCGTCTGACCGTCGGGGTAGCACTCGATCTTCGGCAGATCGTCGCGGGCGTAGGTCTTCGGGTATCCGGTAACGGGGTCGTCGTACAGAACACAAACAATCTTGGCCATGGTGTCTCGCTCCTGAATGGTTATTTGCAAGATGTCTGCTTGGCGGCGCATGCCGGCGTCGCTGCATTGAGGCCAATGATCGGTGTATGTGTTTCGTCTGGAAAATCGTTCCGGCTGATCGGTTGATCGGCGAGACCTATCAATCGTTGGCGAGGGCCAAGAGGTGCCAGCAGGCGGACGTGAATCGCACAACGCCGTCGCGCACGAACGGGTCGAAGGCCTCGACGATCGCATCGACGACCCGTTCACGATCCGGCGGTGCCAGCCGCGTCAGTGCCAGGCCGACCGGACCGACCTGCGACGCGTAATCCCGCAGATCGGCCTGCGCGAACGTGCACTCGAAGTCCACCGGCGAGAGCGTGACATCGGTCCAACCGGCAGACGTCAGAATGCCGGAGACGCGCTCCCGATCCGCAAAACCGAACTGCCCCGGCGCGCCCGCCCGTCGCGGTGGCAAGTCGCTCAGTAGTGGTCTGGCGGCGCGATCGGAGACCGTCATGAACGCATTGTCGTCGGCGCTACGCCACGCGAGGGCATGCAGCGATGCCCCGGGCCGTGCACACGCACGCAGGTTGCTGAACGCCGCCACAGGATCGTCGAAGAACATCACCCCGAGTCGCGAGACGATGACGTCGAAGTGCGCGGGCGGGAATACGTGCGTTTGCGCGTCGGCACACACAAACGCTACCGGCGAACGTGCATGCGCCGCACGAGTGCGCGCTTCGGCAATCATCGGTGCGGAAATGTCCGCCCCGGTGAGTTGCCACGGATGTCCCAACGCGTTGGCGAGCGCCAGCGTCGTCCCCCCGGTGCCACAACCGACGTCGAGCATGCGCCCCGACGGCGTGTGCTGCGCGACGTCGCGAGCGCGGTCGATGAGGAATCTCGCGAGCGGCACGAACATCTGGTCGAGTACGGCGCGATTGTTCACCCACACGTTGCCCGACCGCCCGTTCCAAAGCTCGGACTGATCGCGGTTGGATGACGTGATGGGGGCAGGGTTGGCTGCGGCGATGGATTCGTTGCGTGGATCGGTCATTGGCAAACCTCATGAAGCCTGTGTTTGAGGTGCACGCCGAACGGACGTCAGTCGATCCCCATGACGTTCCGGCGTCCGTCCGGTATCGCGCACGTCATCGAGTGTGCCAATTCAAGCCGACTTGAGGTCAAGCGCTATTTTCACGACGTGCCCGCACGCAGACAGCGACGTTCGATGCCATCACGCCGTGACATCGAAGGCGTCGTGATAACGCACGGTTCCCGACGGCACGTTGTTATCGAACGCGACGATCTGGAAATACTCGGCAGGCACGCCCGGGAGCGAAACGCCTGGCTCGGCGCGGAATCCGAATCGTCCATAGTACGCAGGGTCGCCAAGCACCACACAGCCCGAGGCGCCGAGACGACGCAGCGCATCGAGCGCCTCATGCATGAGCCGGCTGCCGACGCCGCCGCCTTGCCGGTCAGGCGCGACGGAAATCGGCCCGAGGCCGTACCAATGCGCACTGCCATCGGAAATCGTTACCGGCGATACGGCGACGTGACCGATAACGGTGTCGCGATCGAGCGCCACGAGCGACACGGTCAACTGCCCCTCGCGGCGAAGGGCTGCGACGATGAACTGTTCGGTATGTGCCGTGTGCGGTGCGTCGCGAAATGCGGCGATCGTCAGCGCGTGGACGGCATCGATATCGGCTGGGGTTTCGTTTCGGATGATGAGCGTCATGGCGGCATTGTATGCCCGCACTCATGGCCCGGGCACGGCCCTGCCCGCCGGTTCCAGGGCGCGGCATGAGGTCCATGTCACCCGCTCGTCACGTCAGACGGTCAGCAAGGCATCGAGTCGCGTCTGCAAGTCCACCGCTCTGAACGACGCAACAGCCGCTTCCAGCAACGGGGGACGTGGTTGCCGTTCGCGCAGAATCAGGCCGATCTCGCGGTGCAACGCGGGTTGCAGCGGTACCGCATGCAGCTCGTCGCGCATCTCGGCCAGGCACAGCACGCTGTGCGGCACGATGCTGAAGAGACCGGCGCATCGCACGTGCGCGTACAACGCCATGAGCGAATCCGTCTCGACTCGTGGCGACGCCGAGGTGCCCGCCCTCGCCAGCGCCGCATCGATCCCCTGACGGCACTGCATATTGCCCGTGAGCAGGCATAGCGGCAGCTTCGCGGCCTCGTGCCATGACAATGACGTGCGCCCGGCCAGCGCCGACTCGTCACGGGCAATCAGCACGTAACGCTCGCGAAACAGGGAGATGGTCTCGAACTCGCGCAGACGCGGATCGTCGAGATAGCTGAGCCCCACATCCAGATCGAGTTCGGAGAGTTGTCGTAGCGCCTGCGTGGCCGACAGCGTGAAGACTTCATGGCGCATGCCGGGGAAGTCGCGCAGGCACGCATCGGTGAGCAATGGCACCAGCGGCAACGCCGTGGGAATCGCACCGATGCGCAGGCATCCGGTGACCTCACGACGACTGGCGCTCGCCTCCTGACGCAATCCCTCGCAGTCGGCCAGCACCTGACGCGCCCACGCCAGCACCCGCTCCCCCTCCGGCGTGAAGCCTTCGAAACGACGACCGCGCCGCACGATCGGCAACCCGAATTCCTCCTCGATGCTCCGGATCGCGCCGGAGAGCGTCGGCTGCGACACGTTGCACAGTTCGGCAGCACGCCGGAAATGCTGCGCCTGCGCGAGCGCTACGAGATAACTCAACTGCCGGATGAACATGCCCGTGTCTCCCCCAGGTCACTCTGCACCGTCCATGGCGCAAAGGCTGCGGCAGACGCATTCGGTCACCGCTATATATTCATGAATATAGCGCAAGCCATAACAGGCCAGTCATGAGAATGTCGCATAACTGTTATTGGATTTCGGATGCGGCGTTCGAGGCGGGAGACGGTGATGCCGACGCGCCGCCCGGGCCGTTCCATTCCCCCGGCACACCGGGAATCGTGTTGCCATACGGTGCGCTGGCGGGCGCCTGATACTCCGGCTGCGCCAGTACCGCCGACGCGACAGGTACCGGCAGCGGCCCGCTATCGCTCGCGGCCTCCGGCGTCGACACCGTCGGACTCGTTGGCGCGGGCGCCGGTGCAGGCGCCGCCGGACGCTTCACCGTCGCCTTGGTCTTCGGCTCCGGCTTTTTCGCGAAAAGGCTTGTCACCCAGTCGGAAGCACGCGTCCACAGATCGCTGTACCAATGGTGGTTATCCGGCGCGTCGAACTTCGCACTGCCGTCAATGACCTTGGCACGCAGGGCCCGTGAGAATACGTCCCCCACGATCGGCAAGGCGCTGTGCGCCCCCTGCCCCCAATAGTCGCTACGCAACGTGATTCGACTGTCGTTGAACCCGACCCACGCACCGGCCACCAGTTGCGGCTGCATGAGGATGAACCAGCCATCGGTGTTGTTCTGCGTCGTCCCGGTCTTGCCCGCGACGTCGGCACGAATGCCGAATCGCGTGCGAATGGCGTTGCCCGTGCCGCGATTGATGACGCCGCGCATCGTATCGAGCAACGTGTAATCGTCGTCCCTCGAAAGCGCGCGTTCGGGACGCGCCGGCGAGAACGTCGCCAGCACCTCGCCCTCGCTGTTCGTGATTTCCGTCACCATCGTCGGCTCGCGATACTCGCCGCCGTCCGCGATGGTGCCGTAAGCCGCCACCATCTCCTTGAGCGAGACCGGGCTCGTGCCGAGCGCCAGCGAGGGCACCGGGTCGAGCTTGCTCTCGCGCACGCCCATCGCACGCGCCAGCCCGACGACACGTGACGGTCCGACATCCTGCATCAACTGTGCCGTGACAGTGTTGCGCGACTGCGCCAGCGCGTCGCTCAGTTTCATCGGCCTGTTGGTCGGGGCCGTGTCGTCGCTGGGACGCCAGATCTCGCCCCCGGCAAGCGGGATTTCGACCGGCTGATCGACGATCGTGTCATCCGGCGAGCGGCCCTTGATAAACGCCGCGCCGTAGACGAACGGCTTGAATGTCGATCCCGGCTGGCGACGTGCCTGCTGAACGTGATCGAACGGGTCCGTCGTAAAGTCGCGGCTACCCACCCACGCACGAATCTCCCCCGTACGCGGATCGACAGCGAGGAACCCCGCCTGCAAACGTGTCTTCGTCGCGCGCAGGTTCTGCATGAACGTCTTGTCGGCGAACAGGCGCTTCATGACCGCTTCAGGCGCTTCACCCGCCGCAACCGCGTTGCGATACTCCGCCGACTCCCTCACAAACGTCTGCACGAGTGCCGTGCTGTCACGCCAGCCGCCGCGCGCCGACCAGTTCGCATCGGCAATCGTCTGCAACTGATTCGCCTGACGCGTGAGCGCCTGCGTCGCCATCGTCTGCAAACGCGAATCGATGGTGGTGTGCACCACCAGACCGTCGGAGTAGATGTTGTAGTCGTTGCGATCCGCCCAGCCGATCAGCCATTTGCGCAGTTGCTGCGCGAAGTGCGGCGCGGGGCCGGGTTCTTCCGTCTGACGCTCGAAGTCGATGCGCAGCGGACGCTTTTGCAGCGCGGCGAGTTTCGACGCATCGAGATCGCCGAACTTGACCATCTGCGCGAGCACGGTGTTACGGCGTTGCAGCGCCCGCTCGGGATTGATCACCGGGTTGTAGTAGCTGTTGCCCTTGAGCATGCCGACGAGCGTGGCGGCTTCGACGACATCCAACTGATCGGCCGACTTGTCGAAGTAGGTGCGGGCAGCCATTTCGATGCCGTACGCGTTGTACAGGAACGGCACCGTGTTCAGGTACGTCTCGAGAATCTCGGGCTTGGTGTACAGCGCTTCGATCTTGAGGGCCGTGATGGCTTCCTTGATCTTGCGTGTCAGCGTCGGGGCACGACCGATATCGTCGGGGTACAGATTACGCGCGAGCTGCTGCGTGATCGTCGAGCCGCCCTGACGATCGCCGGAGAACGTACGAAGCGCCGCCCCTGCCGTGCGCTTGAGGTCGATGCCGTGGTGCTCGTAGAAGCGATGGTCTTCGGTCGACACCAGCGCCTTCACGACATTGGGCGACACATCCTTGAGCGACACCCATTCGCGATTCGACGGCCGGAATTCGGCGAGTACTTTGCCGTCGGCAGACAACACTTGCGCGGGCTGGTCGATCTTCGCGCGCCGGATATCGCGAATGCTCGGCGTGAACGGAATCAGGATCAGCGTGTAGGCGACGAGCAGACACGGCAACGCGGCAATGGCGATCAGCACCCCGCGGCGCGTGGGGTGACGCAGGTGATACCAGCCGCGTGCGGCGTAAGGATGCAGCGGCTGCAACAGTCGCAGACCATACCGGCCCGCCTGGGCGACGGTCTGCAACAACGATGAAAACAGCGACGAAATCGGGCGCTTCACGATGAGGGACAGCGTGGCAAAGTCCGCATCCTACCAAAACCGGCAGGCCTGCCCGGCGGACGAGCGATGAGGGCCGTGTCGGCATCGGCCGGGACCGATGTCTCTCGCCGACACACGTCGACCATCGCCATGACATTGTCGTGGGTCGGAATCACGTGTCACAACGCCGCACCTCACCGCGTTCGCGACAGTTTGTCGCACACGGCGCTCGCGTTTCCCCTTGCTTGACGCGCATCAAATTCGGCAACGCCGCAGGCTTCTACCATCGCTCGTGCTCACTCACGACTTTGGAAAACATCATGAAGCACTCACTCGGCGCCGCGGCCATCGCAGCCGCACTGGTTGCCGGGGCCGGCCTGTTCAGCGCACCGGCCGCCGCGCAAAGCCCCACGCCCGACACCCCGAAGACCTTCGGCTTCATCAAGGACAGTTCACAAGGCATTTACGCCGGAGACATCCTCGCCCGCGTGCGCGCGATCGGCATCATGCCCGACTCCCACGCAAGCGGCAGCGTGCTGCCGACGCTCGGCGTCACGGTGAACAATGCCATCGTGCCGGAGCTCGACTTCACGTACATGATTCTCGACAACGTCGGCGTCGAACTCATTCTGGGCATGTCGCGTCACCAGCTCACGTCGAACCTCGGGCATCTGGGCGGTGTCAACGTCCTGCCGCCGACGCTGCTGTTGCAGTACCACTTCAATCACGCAGGCAAGGTCCGTCCGTATGTCGGCGCGGGGATCAACTACACGCGCTTCTGGAATAGCAATCTGAACGCGGGCGGCACGCCCATCGACATCAAGAACCACAGCGTAGGTCCGGCCCTGCAAGCCGGGGTCGATATTCAGATGACGAAAAACCTGTTCTTCAACATCGACATCAAGAAAATCTGGATGAAGACGGATACCTCGCTCGCAGGCACTGATCTCGGCACCCTTCACATCGATCCGCTCATCGTCGGCGTCGGTGTCGGGATGAAGTTCTGATAGCCGGTGTAGGGCGCCACGCGCTGGGGGGCCGTGGCGCCCTCTTTTTTGGTTCCGGGCGTCGATGCGTCAAATTGTCGCGTCCTCCCTACATGCGAACGCAAAGCATTTACGCCGCAAGACGACAGCACCTACAATGCCTGGTTCCCTGAGCGCCGCGCTTATCCGATAGCGTCATCACGTTATCGCGTCATCGCGCGACGCCTTCGGTTTCGCCAATTTCCCTGAACCCGGCCAAGGCATGCGCAAGCTCCGTCAGCATCGCGTCGCAATCGGGATCGCCCTGCTGGCGATCCTGCTGGCCGCGCTCATGCCTGCGATTGCGCAATGGCGTGCCGCCATGCAGCAGGACCCGTTTGCGGTCTATTGCACGGTGCAGGGCACGCAAACGGCACAAACGGCGCTCGGGACGAAGACCACGCCGCGTGCTGACGCCCAACGTCAGCCGACGCACGACGGGCACACTGGTCACGACGACGCCCAGGCGCCGCCCGCACAGGCCCAACCGGCGGGCCTGCATAGCAGCCACGGTGGCGCAGACCATTCCCTCGCCTCCGAAGACCACTGGGAAAAGTGCGGCTATTGCGCGCTCTGGGCGCATCAACCGCTCGTCACAACCGATTTTCATACCCCCCCGCCTGCCGCGCAGACTGGCATCGCTGCCGCCCCCCGGGCACCGGTGTCGCACGATCCGCGCGCCCGTTTCTCCGACGCCTTAGCGCGTGCCCCGCCGTCTCTCTCCGCCTGATCGTTACTGCCTCCGCGCATTGCCTGTCGATGCCGGTGGCGTCTGTCGTGCGCACTGAGTTCCGATAGCTCGCGTTGTCGTGCGCGCATCCCGCGTGGATGTGCCGCATGCCGCGCCTGCCAGGGACACATCAGTTGCGCTCGTCACCCCACGTTCATCAGGCGACCGTCGTACGGTCGCGAGAGAGACATTCATGTCACGTTCCACGACGCAGAAGCCGTTGCAAACGGCCATCGCGCTCGCCCTGGCCTCGCTGGGCAGCACCGCACACGCACTCACTAACGATCCGGCAACCACCGGTCTGAGCGTCGCCGTCGATGCGACGCACGCCTCGACGCACACCGGCAAACACACTGACAGTTACACGACCGCGTTCGTACCCGGCGCAGCAGCGGCTGCGCCGACGGAAGCGTCCCCGCTACTACTGGCGCAGACGACCGTCCCGGCCGCTCCGGGAAGCGCCGCTGCCCCCGTGGCGACGTTGCCCGCCACAAACGTCGTAGCGCCCGCGGAATCGCTCACGTCACCGAGCGTCGAGGAGCAGAGGGCCAACCTTTTCCAGACGGCGGGTTCGGTCGGTTTCGTCGACGCCGACAGCTACCAGAACACTTACGCTTTCAACCTGCGCGACGTGTTGAAGGACAGTCCCGGCGTGTTCGTGCAGAACCGGTATGGCCAGGAGTTGCGCGTGTCGATTCGCGGCTCGGGCATTGCACGCGGCTACCATGTCCGTGGCCTCGAAATCCTGCAAGACGGCATTCCAACGAACTCGGCCGACGGCAGCGGCGATTACTACCAGATCGACCCGATGGGGCTGCGCTCGACCGAGATCTACAAGGGCGGCAACGGCCTCACCTACGGCGCCACGACGCTCGGCGGCGCACTCAACTTTGTGACCCCCACGGCCTACACCGCAGAGGCGCCCAACCAGTTCCGTCTCGAAGGCGGCAGCTTCGGCACCGTGCGGGCCAGTGGCCAGATGTCGCGAATCTTCGGACCGCTCGACGCGCTGGCCACCGTCACGCTCAACCGCTCGGACGGTTACCGTGACCACGCCAAAGGCAACTACGCCCAGATCAACGCCAACATCGGCTATAAGTTCTCGCCACGCGTGGAGACGCGATTCTTCTTCGGCGCGTACATCGTCGATCAGAAGCTGCCCGGCACGTTGTCTCTGTTCGACGCGCTCAACAATCCCACGAAGGCCGCCGCTTCGGCCGTCTCCGGGGATCAGGCGCGTAACACCCGCACCGAGCGGCTCGGCAACCTGACGACCATCCGGTTCGACGTCGGCCAACTCGACATCGCCTCGTGGGTCATTCACAAGAGCCTGTACCACCCGATCTTCCAGGTCATCGATCAGGACGGCTGGACCTACGGCGTCGCACCGCGCTACACCGCCAACCTGACGCTTGCGGGCATGCGCAACGACCTGATCGTGGGCGCGCGCTTCTTCGGTGGCAACACGAAGGCGGATCAGTATGTGAACGTGAACGGTAATCGCGGCGCGCAAACGCTCGACTCCCGTCAGAGTGCCTACAACTACGAAGCGTATTTCGAGAACCGTCTGTTCTTCCTGCCCACGCTGGGCCTGATGGTCGGCGCCAAGGCCTATCGCGACGTTCGTCAGTACATCGACTACGGGGGTCTGCCGGGGGATGCGAATTACCGGTCGACAAGCGCCGCCTACTCCGGCGTCAACCCGAAGATCGGCCTGATCTGGGAGCCGCGCAAAGACATCCAGGCTTTCATCGACGTGACGCGCAGCGCCGACGTGCCGGACTTCACCGACCTCTCGCAAACCTTCGGGGCGACATCGCGCTTCGTGCCGCTGGCTTCGCAGCATGCGTGGACGATCGAAGCCGGCACCCGAGGCAAGCTCGATCGCGTAGCGTGGGACGTCACCGCCTACCGCTCGCTCGTGCGCGATCAACTGCTTCAGTACACGACGAACCCTGACGTTCCGGCGTCCACGTTCAACGCGAACAAGACGGTATTGCAAGGCCTTGAAGTCGGTGCATCTGTCGATTTGTTAAAGAACGTCGTGGCCACCGGCGATCGCATCACGCTGTCGCAAATCTGGAACTACAGCGATTTCCGTTTCCGCGACGATCCGCAATACGGCAACAACCGCATCGCCGGCGTGCCGACGCAAGTGCTGCGCACGACCCTGGGTTACGCGCTCACGAACCGCTTCCAGATTGCGGCATCGCTGGACTGGGTGCCGACCGGCGCGTGGGTCGACTATGCCAACACGATGCGCGTGCCCGGGTACACGCTGATCGGCTTGCAGGCGTCGTATCTGGTGCAACGCGGCGTGACGTTCTACGTCGACGCACGCAATCTGACCGACAAGCGCTACGTCTCGGACTTCAGCACCGTGACCGATGCCCGGACCGCCAACACTGCCGTGTTCTATCCGGGTGACGGGCGCAGTGTGTTCGCGGGTGTCAGGTTCGCGTTTTGATCGATGGCTGGCGCTGGTTCGGCAAGCGCCGGCTGAGGGCATCCGCGATGTGCAACGTCGTTCACGGCGTTGCACGTCGCCCGCTTTCGGTCGACAGGACAACTGGCGTTACATCATGCGACGCAGCGTGTCGTCGCGACGGAAGTAGTGGTGCCATAGCGCCGCCAGGGCGTGCAGGCCTATCACCCAATAAAACGCGCTTCCCAGCGTCTCGTGAATCTCTTTGATGGAGCGGCGCAGTTCAACGTCCTTCCCCACGAACTGCGGCAGCGCGATATCCAGCCCCGGAATCGTGAGGACATGCCCACCTGCGTTTAACGTCAGGTAGCCCAACACCGGCTGCGCGAAGAGGAACGCGTAAAGCAACAAATGCACGAGAGACGACCCCGCACGCACCAGCCATCCCTGACCGGGCAACGCCGCAGGTGCGCCTTTGACAAGTCGCCACAGCAACCTCGGCACCGCCAACACCAGCACGGCAATCCCCGCCCATTCGTGAATCGTCATCGCCAGCGCACGCGGCGCACTCCCTTTGGGCAGGTATCCCTTCGTGATCACCGCGGCATAGGCAACCACGATCAGCAACGCGATCGCCCAATGAAAAAAGATCGCTGGCGGTGCGTAACGCTCGACTGACATGAGCGACGGGCCGAGTGAGTTGAACTTGATCGCTTTGGCCATCTCGTGGGGACTCCTCTGCTATTTGGGGGGTATCTCCCATTATCGCGGTCGTCCCATGTCACGAAAAGGTCGCAAATCGTCACATTTTGTTACTCGAATTCGCTACCGACATTCGGATTCCTCCTTCCCATGGCCAGACGAACCATGCCGACAATATGCCCTCGGCGCTTGCCCGCAAGGGCTTCGCGCTTCATCGATGACCTCCTTGGCCGGCGCGCCTCCGGCCGGCCTTTAAAGCCCCGTTCGCGGGGCTTTCTTTTTTTCGTCGCAACAATCCAACACGTCGGAACCGACATCGCGAGCCGATGCACATCGCGGGAGCCATCACCGAGCCGTCTCGCTGCGGAGCAACATTTGCAATGTGCATCGGCGAAGCCAGCTTATCGCCGCGCTCCGGAAAAAAGCTTGTGAACTATCCGAGAGATCGAGGGTACGAATGCAAAAGCGGAGATGTCCGTACCGTGCCTAGGACGAATCCGAGTCAAAAGATAGGACGGCACCTCGAAGTGTTGCGCGAAGCCCTCAAGGCACTGGTCATCGCTCGACTTGCAGGCTGATAATGATCACAAAAATCCAGGAGGACAGATCATGCGAAACATCACTTTCCCTCAGGGCGACACCGTGCCGGCGCTGGGTCAGGGCACATGGATGATGGGCGAGAAGCCCGAGCGGCGCCGCGAAGAAATCGCTGCGTTACGGCTTGGCGTCTCGCTGGGCATGACGCTCGTCGACACCGCAGAAATGTACGGCGAAGGGGCGACGGAGCGTCTCGTCGGCGAAGCGCTCGACGGGCTGCGCGACGAAGTGTTCCTCGTGAGCAAGGTCTATCCGCACAACGCGTCGCGACGCGGTGTGATCGCCGCCTGCGAGCGAAGTCTCGCCCGCTTGCAGACCGATCGCATCGATCTCTATCTGCTGCACTGGCGTGGCGACGTACCGCTCGAAGAAACGATTGCCGGCTTCGAAGCCCTGATCGACGCCGGCAAGATCCGCCAATGGGGCGTGAGCAACTTCGATACGGACGACATGGAGGAGCTGTTCGACGCGCCGGGCGGCGACGCATGCGCCACGGATCAGGTGCTGTTCAATCTCTCGCGACGCGGCCCCGAGTACGATCTGGCGCCGTGGCTCGCCGCCAGAAAGCTGCCGATGATGGCGTACTCCCCCATCGAACAGGGCCGGTTGCCGACGAGCGGCGTTCTGGGTGACATCGCCCGCAAACGTCACGTCGAACCGTTGCAGATTGCGCTCGCCTGGGTGTTGAGCCGACCGGGCGTCATTGCCATCCCGAAAGCCGGATCGGAAGCGCACGTCCGCGCCAACCGGGCGGCGCATGACATCGCGCTGACGGCCGAAGAACTCTCGCTGCTCGATCATCACTTCGAGGCGCCGTCGCGCAAGCGGCCGCTGGAAATGATCTGATCGGCGGCAAACTACGAAGCGCTCGGTTGTAGATGCGCGAGGCAGTACACTAGGCGTTTCCGAATTTTTGCAGGACGGCTTCATGAGCGATTCGCATCCCGTCGTCGTTATCGGGGGCGGTTTGGTCGGCGTATGTACCGCCGCCTATCTTCAACGTGCCGGGCACCGCGTCACCATCGTCGATCGGCAATCGGCGCGACAGGCCGCCTCTCTCGGTAACGCCGGTTGTATCAATGGCTCGTCGGTCGTTCCTATCGCCATGCCCGGCGTGCTGTGGCAAGTGCCGGGTTGGCTGATGCAACCGGATGGACCACTGGTGCTGCGCTGGCGCTACTTGCCGCGTATGGTGCCGTGGCTCGCGCGCTTCGTCGCGGCCAGTCAGCCGGCCCGAGTTGCCGCACAGGCCCGCGCGTTGCGCGCCCTGCTCGGCCCGGCGCTCGACGCCTATCAGCCACTGCTCGACGACGCCGATGCCAACGATCTGGTCACGCGTCGCGGCTACCTGATCGCCTACTCCAGCCAGAGCGGCATGACGGGCGACGAAGGCGGCATGGCGCTGCGCCGTGACAACGGCGTGCAAATCGAAACGCTGGATGCGAGCGCACTGCGCGAATTCGAGCCGACGCTATCCAACGATTTCATCGGCGCACGCTATATCAGCGAGACGGGGCACACGTCCGATCCCGGCGCGTTGCTTGCCCGTCTGACGGCGCAGGTGGTGGCGCGTGGCGGTCGTGTCGTCGATGCCGGTGCTACGGCGATCGAGACCAACGGCGCACACGCCGTTGCGGTGCACACCGACAAGGGACGCGAGGCCGCGAGCGCGGTCGTGGTTGCCGCTGGTGCCTGGTCGGCACCGTTCGTACGTCAGTTGGGCGACAGCATCGTCTTCGATACCGAGCGTGGTTATCACGTGGAAATCCCGGCACCTGACGAAGTGCCGTCGCGCCCGGTGATGTGGGCTGAGGGCAAGTTGTTCGCCACGCCGATGGCCGGTCGCCTGCGTGGTGCGGGGACGGTCGAACTCGCAGGTCTTCAGGCGCCGCCGAACTGGCGACGTGCCGATCTGCTGCTGGGCCAGCTTCACAAAATGTTCCCCCGCGCGGTGCAAGGCGTGAAGTCGACGCAGTCGGTCGAGGGCGCGCGCTGGCAGGGTTTCCGTCCGAGCACGCCTGACTCTTTGCCGGTGCTCGGTGCCGCATCGAAGGTGCCCAACGCTTTCTACGCCTTCGGACACGGGCACGTCGGGTTGACGGCCGCCGCGTCCACGGGGCGCACGATCGCAGGGCTGGTGAGCGGCGAGCGGCCGACGATCGACCTCTCGCCATTTTCTATCGGGCGCTTCCGGTAATCGTGCGATATCGTAGCGTCGAAGCGTTACGGAAGCCGCGCTCGCTGGCGTCTCAATCCTTCCAGACGGACGCCACGATATCGCACGAGCGCAAGCGCAGCGCCGGGTCGTACATATCGGTGACGAGCATCAGCTCATCGGCTTGCGTGCGCTCGACGAGATCGGATAAGCCCGCTTTCACGCGCTCCGGCCCCCCCACGACAGCCACGCCGAGGAACGCTTCCACCGAGTGCTGCTCGGCCGGATCCCAACGCGCGTCCATGTCGTGCACGGGCGGCTGCAACTTCAGGCTCTGTCCGCGCATAAGCGCCAGAATCTTCTGCTGCGACGACGTCGCCAGGAATGCCGCCTCCTCATCGGTCGGCGCGGCAATCACCGGCGCACCGACCATGACATACGGCTTGTCCAGCACCGCCGACGGGCGGAACAGCTCACGGTAGATTCGGATCGCGTCGAAAAGGAAACGCGGCGCGAAGTGCGACGCGAACGCGTAGGGCAGTCCCAGATGCGCAGCGAGTTGCGCGGAATAGAGTGACGATCCCAACAGCCAGACCGGGATATCGCTCCCGGCGCCCGGCGTCGCGACAAGCCGCTGCCCAGGCTGGGCCGGTGCGAGCAGCGCACGCAGCTCGGCCACTTGCTCGGGAAAGTCGTCGCCATTGCCCAGCCGGTCACGACGCAATGCGCGCATCGTCGCCTGATCCGCGCCGGGCGCGCGCCCCAGCCCCAGATCGATGCGGCCCGGGTACAGCGCCGCCAACGTGCCGAATTGTTCCGCGATGACCAACGGCGGATGGTTGGGCAACATCACGCCGCCAGAGCCCACCCGGATACGCGACGTCTTGTCCGCCACGTGACCGATCAGCAGCGAGGTCGCCGAACTCGCAATGCCGTCCATGTTGTGGTGCTCGGCCAGCCAGAACCGCGTGAATCCCAGACGTTCGACGTGCTGGGCGAGTTCCGTGGATTGTTTCAGGGCTTCGGCCACCGTGCCGCCGGCGCGCACCGGCACCAGATCGAGCAACGAGAGGGCTGTCTTCGACAAACTGCTCATGGGGTTCTCCGTTAGCTTGTGCGCATCGCCCCGCCGTCGACTCCGGGATCACTCACATGGGGTGACGCGCACTATCGCCACAAAGTATAGTGACGAAGGGTCGAAATCCCCAGTAGGCACCTTTTAGTTGAATAGTCACCATTTGGTTACCATGAACAATCGCGAACCCTTCGTTTTCGAGGAAACCTGCGTGCCGCGTCGCGTGCTGGAGCTCTTCAGCGTGAAGTGGACGAGCATGGTCCTCTACGCATTGCAGTGCGGCACCACGCGCACCGGCGAGTTGCAGCGTCGGCTGCCGGGGATCTCGAAGAAGATGCTCACCCAGACGCTGCGCGAACTGGAGCGCGACGGGCTGATTCACCGGGAGGTGTACGCCGTCGTGCCGCCCAAGGTCGAGTATTCGCTCACCCCGCTTGGCGAGCTGTTCATCGAACCGATCGAGATGCTGTACCGCTGGGGCAACCAGCACGCCGACGTGCTCGCGCAACTGAGTCTGCGGCGCGGCAGGCCGTTGCAGGCGGAAACGAGCAGCGAAGACGACATCGACGCCTACGCAAACCCGTAACCCTCACATCGTTCCCATCGGCGGATACGGCAGCGTTCTTCCCTTCATCGCTGCTCGGCATGAACATTGCGTCATTCCGTCCCTACGGTGCGCAAGGCACGCGCACGACGTCACCGCTCACATCCCGCCATGTCGACACCAAGACGCCAAGGCGACTCGACGCGAGGTTGCCCAATTCATATTTATCTGAGACAGTGGTCATGTTGCAGCGCAAACTGCGTACCCCCTGCAACCGTACTCTCGTAACGAACCCCGCGGCCAGCGCCTATCTGTGCAGTGCCGCATCGCCGAGGGACTATGCCACGCTCCCAATCCCCCAAGCGGGCGCAGCACGCCACCCGCACCGCTAACGCGACCCGCACGCCATCTGGTGCGCGCGCCACTGGCCGCACCGCACTCCCGATCGATCTCGCCCTTCAGGGCGGTGGCGCGCACGGCGCGTTCACCTGGGGGGTGCTCGACCGTCTGCTCGAAGCGATCTCGCACGACACGGCCAACGCGCCATTTCGCATCGAAGGCATCTCGGGCACGTCCGCAGGCGCCATGAACGCTGCCGTGCTGGCCACCGGCTACGCCCGGGGCGGTCCCGACGCGGCACGCGGCGCCCTCGAACAGTTCTGGCGCGACGTCGCCCACGCGGGCCGATTCAGCCCGTTGCGCCGCACACCGCTCGACATCGTGCTAGGCCGCTGGTCGCTCGACAATTCGCCGTTCTTCATGTTCTTTGATCTGGCCGCGCGCGTCGTCTCGCCATACGATCTGTCGCCGCTCGAATTCAATCCGCTGCGTCGTCTGCTGGCCGATCACATCGATTTCGACGGCATCTCCCAAGCCGGTCAGACGAACCCCATCCAACTCTTCATCACCGCCACCAACGTGCGCACCGGACGCGGCCGTGTCTTCCGCAACGCCGAGATCACTCCGGACGTGCTGCTCGCCTCGGCCTGCCTGCCCATGCTCTATCGCGCCGTCGAAATCGACGGCGAACCCTACTGGGACGGCGGCTACGCGGGCAATCCGTCGATCACGCCGCTGGTGCGCGAAACGGTGTCGTGCGACACGATCCTCGTGCAGGTCAATCCGGTCGAGCGTCACGAAGTGCCTCGCTCCGCACGCGAGATCCTGAACCGCGTGAACGAGGTCTCGTTCAACGCCACGCTGCTCAAGGAACTGCGCATGATTGCGGTGTTGCGTAAGGTCGTGGATGCGGGGAGCGAGGAGGGCAAGCGCTGGGCGCAAATGCGTATGCACCGGATTGCCAGCAGCATGATGACGACGCTCGGCTACTCGTCGAAGCTCTCGGCCGAATGGGATTTCCTCGTGATGTTGCGCGACGAGGGACGCCGCTGCGCCGATACCTTCCTGCGCGAGCACGGTGCCGATCTCGGCCGCCGGTCGTCGCTGGACCTCGATCCGTTCCAGGAGGCCCTCTGAATGGAGCTTGCCGGCATTCTGATCGGCCTGGCGCTACTCGTCTGGCTCGCCTATCGCGGATGGAGCGTCCTGCTGCTCGCCCCTGCGGCCGCCATGCTCGCGGCCGCACTCTCCGGCGAGCCGATTCTCGCGCACTGGACGCAAACATTCATGCAGAACGCGGCGCGCTTCGTCGCGCAATTCTTCCCGTTGTTCCTGCTCGGCGCGCTCTTCGGCAAGCTGATGGAAGACAGCGGTGCGGTACGGGCCATCGCCGCGTTCCTCACGGACAAACTCGGTGCACGTCGCGCGATGTTCGCGGTGGTGCTCGGTGGCGCGCTGGTCACCTATGGCGGCGTGAGCCTGTTCGTGGCGTTCTTCGTACTCGCGCCCATGGCACACGCCCTCTTTCGCGAGGCGAACATTCCGGTGCGGCTGATGCCCGCAGCGATCGCGCTGGGCACATCGACCTTCACCATGTCGGCGATGCCCGGCACGCCTGCCATCCAGAACGCGATTCCCATGCCTTTCTTCGGCACCACGCCGTTCGCGGCGCCGGGACTGGGGCTGATGGCGTCCGCGATCATGCTCGGCGTGGGCCTGTGGTGGCTCACATGGCGTGAAGCGCAAGCGCGTAGCGCCGGCCACGGCTACGCGCAGACGGAAGTCTGGGACAAAGCCGCCGACCCGACCGTGGTGCGCGAGCGTGCCAGCGTGGCGCGCGAGTTCGATCCGGCCGAAATCGAGCAGGGACACCGCAGCGACGCCTTGCCGGGCATCCTCACCGCGGCGTTGCCGCTGATCGTGGTGATCGGCGCGAACTTCGTGATGAACGTGATCGTTTTCCCCCGGCTCGACGCCAGCTTCCTCGCCGAGCCGAGATGGGGCGGCATTACGTTGCAGAGCGTGGCGGGTGTCTGGGGCGTATGCGTGGCACTGGCCAGCGCCATCGTCGTGCTGGTGATACTGCAATGGCGACGTCTGCCCGCACTGCGCAAGACGATGGACGCCGGCGCCAATGCCTCCGTGCTGCCAATCATGTGCACGGCGAGCCTCGTCGGCTACGGCGGTGTCATTGCCGCACTGCCGGGTTTCGAACTCGTGCGCGACTGGGTGTTGTCCATCGATGGCGGCCCGCTCGTCTCGCTCGCCCTGTCCGCGAACCTGCTCGCGGCGATCACGGGTTCGGCGTCCGGCGGCCTGACGATCGCCCTCGACGCGCTCGGCCCGGCGTATGTCAGTCTCGCCGCACAGCACGGCATCGATCCGGCGCTGATGCACCGTGTGGCGGTCATCGCATCCGGCACACTCGACAGCCTGCCGCATAACGGCGCCGTGGTGACGCTGCTCGCGGTGTGTGGCAGCACGCATCGTGATAGCTATCTGGATATCGTCATGACGAGCATCGTGAGCGCATTGATCGCGCTCGTCGCCGTCATCGTCGTCGGCTCATTGGTCGGGACGTTCTGACGCCACGGCGTACGTCCCCGGAAACCACGACGTCCACGCCCGTCAGCATTCGCAATGCGCAGAGACCAACGCGGACGAAAAAAATGGGCCGGTGCAATACCGGCCCACGCGACATCTCATGCATTTCGGCGCCATCCGGCGCCTGCAAGACGCCTTAGCGATCGAGCAAACGTCCCAGACGCATCATCGTCACATTCACGCCGAGATGACGCATCGACGGCTGCACGATCACGCAGTTGTCATACGGCGTGACGATGACCTCATCGCCGTCGCGCGCGATTTCGGTGCCGGCCTTCTCGATCACTTCGAGCCCCGTGAACGGTTGCGAGAAACGGAAGTCCATCGAACGCGCCACGACCGGCTGCGTGATCTCGACAAACTTCTGCGGCCCGGTCGTTTGCGTCAGGAACTGCGCGACGTCTGCCTGCGCGACCACACCCGCATGCAGCAGGAATCGCGCGGCGCTGTCGAGCGCCACATCGCGTGCGCTCCTGGCGAAGTGCTGGCCCGTTTCGATGAGCAGTGCGTTCTTCGGGCTGGCCGGATCGCCGAAGCCGCCGTAGTCGCGCATACGCGTGCCATTGGCATGGCCCTTGTCGATGATCACGTGCTCGGGCGTGCCAAGCTCGGCGGCCAGCGCAATCGCCTTCTCCAGCGGGCCGGTCATCATCAGCGGCGCCGAGGCTTCGTGCATCGAATGAATGTCGAGCAGCAGATCGACCGTATCGATGAACGGACGCATGGCGCGTGCGCGCGTCAGTTCGCGGCTTTGACGCTCGCCGTCGAGCGTCGACGCCGTCCAGACCCGGTTCATGTCTTCGTCGAGAAAACGCGTGGCGTCGGCGTTCTCGGCGCTGAATTGCTCGTAGGCGCCCACATTGCCGAAACCGAGCGACAAGCGCCCCGTAACGGGACGCAGGCCCGACGCCAGCAGCGAATCGACGGCAATCGCGCCGCTGACTTCGTTGCCGTGGGTGAGCGCGAGAATCATCACGTGCTTGCCGGGCTTGCCGCTATCGAACGTGTGCAGATAGTCGATGCCGGTATTGCCCTCGCGCCAACGGGTGATGTCGGGGAACGAGACTTCGATGGGGTACGCCGGCAAGGCGGCGCGAATCGCTTCGAGCGTGGTCATGGATAGTGCTCCGCAGGGATGCCACAAAAAAGGTGACGACGTCGCGCAAGGGGAGAGGCGGACGTCGTCGTTGCGGCTGAAATCAGTGCATCGGATGGGGGTGCGAATGCGCGTCAGGCACGCTTCAGGCCTTCGTGGCGCGCGGCGACCCGTGCGTCACACCTACAATCTTGCCGGCTCGCACGCGACGGCCGAGCGCGGTAACGGCGGCGATGCTGAGCACGGCCGTCGTCATCACATAGAAGCTCGGGGCGAGCTTGTTATGCGTAGCGTCGATCAGCCAGGTCACGATCAGCGGGGCGAAGCCGCCGAACAGCGTCACCGAGAAGTTGTACGACAGCGCCAGTCCGGTCCCGCGCGTGCTCGTCGGGAAGATGTCGGCGAGCAGCGCAGGCAGCGGCGCCAGGCTCACGGCGATGAGCAGACCAACCAGCGCCTGCACGAAGAGCAGCGTCTGGAACGTCGGGTAGCGGTTGAGCAGGACGAACAGCGGGTACGTCGTCGCACCCACGGCGATGAGCGCCCAGAGCATCACGCGAATACGGCCGAAGCGATCCGACATGTGGCCCACGACGGGCGCGGCAATCATCAGCATCACGCCGGTCACGACCGCGCCGATGAACGACGACGTCGCCGGGATATGCAGTTGCTTGACGGCGTACGTCGGCATGTACAGCTTGTGCACGTAGTTGAACGCGGTGGCCGCAGCAACCACACCGGCGCCGAGCAGCATGTTGGCGCGGTCACGGCCGAAGACTTCGCGCAGCGGCGACTTCTCGCGTTGCTTCTCGCCGAGCTTCTTGAAGTCGGCGGTCTCGTCGATGTTGCGGCGAATGTAGAGGCCGACCGGTCCGATGAGCAGGCCCACGGCGAAGGCAATACGCCAGCCCCATGCGCTCAGTTGATCGGCGGTGAGCAGCAGGCTCAGCAGTGCGGAGACACCGGCGGCGAGCACCGTCGCGAGACCTTGCGTGGACATCTGCCAGCTCGCGAAGAAACCGCGACGCTTGGCATCGGCGTGCTCGACCATGAATGCCGTGGCGGCGCCGAACTCACCGCCCGTCGAGAAGCCTTGCAGCATGCGCGCGACGATGATCATGAGCGGCGAGAGGATGCCGATCTGCTCGTAGGTCGGCGCGAACGCGATCATGGCGGTGCCGACCATCATCAGGCCGATGGACACCGTGAGCGACGCCTTGCGGCCAGCGCGGTCGGCGTAGCTGCCGAGAATGATCGAGCCCAGCGGGCGCGTGACGAACGAGATCCCGAACGTGCCCACGGAGAGCAGCAGCGAGGTGGTCGCGTCGTGCGAGGGGAAGAACAACTGGCCGATCACGATGGCGAAATAGCCATAGATCAGCAGGTCGTAGAACTCAAGTGCGTTGCCGATACTCGCCGCGCAGATTTCGCGCCACGGGTTATGGGGTTTGGTGTTACCGGTCATGCCTGCTCCTCTGGATCGCTGGCGTTGAAAATCGATATGTCGACGCCCGGAAGCGCGCGTGCGCACGCCGGGCCGTCTGCCAGTCTCAGGAAGCGGAGTGTAGGCGGCGGAAAATGCCGCTTCGTGCCGTTTCGGCACGCAGAGGTGCTGATTGGGTGCTGATTGGGTGCTGATTGGGTGCTGATTGGGTGCTGATTGGGGTCAGAGGGTCGCCGCAGGCCCCCCATGCACCTCCCGCGCCAGCTCCAGCCAGGCACGCGCGGCCGAAGACAGGTGCGTGTGACTGCGCCATGCCAGCGAAATGTGCCAGTCCGTCTGCGGCTCGCGTAACGGAACCAGCACAATGCCCGGATGCCGATGTTTGAGCGCCAGCATGCGCGGCAGGAAGGCCACGCCCAGTCCCGCTGTGACCAGATCCACGATGAAATCGATTTGCCCGCTTCTGGCCGTCACGCGCGGCACCACGCCTTTTCGTTCACACGCGGCCATGATGATGCCGTTCAGCGCAAAACCTGCTTCGAAAAGGATGAAAGGCGCGTCCGCCAGCGCCGTGAAATCGAGCCATTTTCGTTTGGCGAGCGCATGCCCCGCGGGGAGCACCACGACCAGCGGTTCCTTGCGCACGGCCTGATACTGGAAATGATCGGCCACCGGCAGCAGCAGCGCCGCCAGTTCGACCTCCCCGTCCTCCAGGCACTCGCGAAGACGCTTGCTGCCATGCTCCGTCAACGCGATGTCGATGTTGGGATAGCGTTCGCGATAGGTCACGAACATCTGCGCGAACAGCACGCCGCATCCCACCGGCGGCAGTCCCAATCGCAAGGTGCCCCGCTTGAGCCCCCGCAGATCGTCGATCTCGTCGATCATGTCGCGACGCTCCGCCAACAGCGACAGCGCCCGGCGATAGACGATCTCCCCGGCATCCGTCAGCTCGCTGCGGTGCCCGATACGACTGAGCAACGGCACGCCCAACTCGTCTTCGAGCGTCCTGACGGCCTTACTGACGCTAGACTGCGTCAGGGACACCACTTCGGCCGCCTGCGAGAACCCGCCCTGGCGTACCACTTCGACGAAGGTTCGTAATGCTCTCAGATTCATAACTATTCCAAATCCGACTGAATATCAGAACGAAAAGTCATTTTATCGGGGTATCGGTTGCCGTATCTTGATGCCCGTCCAGCGCAGTGTCCCGAGCCGTCAGGGCTCGAACTCAAAAATATTCGATGGGGAATCGCGTCATGATCATTTCTTCGGCGTCCGACTACCGGGCAGCGGCCAAATCGAGGCTTCCACGTTTTCTGTTCGACTATATCGACGGCGGTGCGTACGCCGAGCACACCCTGCGTGCCAACACGGCCGATCTGGCCGGCATCGGGCTGCGCCAGCGTATCTTGCGCAACGTCGAAAACCTGAGCCTCAATACGACCCTGTTCGGTCAGCCGCTGGCGATGCCGATCATCATGGCGCCCGTCGGATTGACCGGGATGTTCGCGCGACGCGGGGAAGTCCAGGTCGCGAAAGCGGCCGCGAGCAAGGGCATCCCCCTGTGCCTCTCGACCGTAAGCGTGTGCTCCATCGAGGAAGTCGCAGCCCAAAGCCCGCAACCGATCTGGTTCCAGTTGTACGTGCTCAAGGATCGCGGCTTCATGAAGAACGTGCTGGAGCGCGCCCGTGACGCCGGTGTCCGCAACCTTGTCTTCACCGTCGACATGCCCACGCCCGGCGCGCGTTATCGCGACGCCCACTCGGGGATGTCCGGGCCGTTTGCCGCGTCGCGCCGAATGCTTCAGGCGATGACGCGCCCCCACTGGGCATGGGATGTCGGCCTGACCGGCCGTCCGCACGATCTGGGCAACGTGTCGAAGTACCTGGGCAAGCCGGTATCGCTGGAAGACTACATCGGGTGGCTCGGCAACAACTTCGATCCGTCGATTAGTTGGAAGGATCTCGAATGGATTCGGGATTTCTGGCAAGGCCCCATGATCATCAAAGGCATTCTGGACCCCGAAGACGCCAAGGACGCCGTGACCTTCGGGGCGGACGGCATCGTGGTCTCCAATCACGGCGGCCGCCAGCTCGATGGCGTGCTGTCCACGGCGAAGGCGCTGCCGCTCATTGCCGATGCCGTTGGTGACGACCTCACCGTGCTGGCCGACTCGGGCATCCGCTCGGGACTGGACGTCGTTCGCATGCTGGCGCTCGGCGCGAAGGGCTGCCTGCTCGGGCGCGCCACCGCCTACGCCCTGGCCGCAGACGGACAACGCGGCGTGGAGAACATGCTGGACATCTTCGCCAAGGAAATGCGCGTGGCGATGACGCTGACCGGCGTGACGTCGATCGACGCCATCGACAGGAACTCGCTGGTCCTCGGCAACCCGTGAATCCCGCGTCTTAACGACGACAACCCGCGCGCGATACCGCCGACGCATCGAACCGGCGCGGCGGTCCACGGGCATCGGCGACGAAGCAAGTATCATGACGAAATTGATGTCACTCGATTATCTGTCTGCTTCGTGAGATGAGTTCGAAACCCGATTCTCTGCCGTCCGGCGAGCCGGTGCGCATGGCCGATGTCGCGCAACTGGCCGGCGTCTCCAAAATGTCCGTGTCGCGCGTGCTGACAGGCCAACATGTCAGCGACGACATCCGCACGCGCGTGATGGATGCCGTGCGCAAGACCGGTTACGTCGCCGACGCCGTGGCCGGCGCTTTCTCGTCGGGCCGGACCAACGTCATCGCCGTGATCGTGCCGTCGCTCTCCAGCTCGAACTTCGCGGAGACCGCACGCGGCATCAACGATGTCGTCGAGCAACGAAATCTGCGCCTTTTGCTCGCCAACACCGAATACCTGCTGGACCGGGAAGAAGAACTCGTGCGCGCGTTGCTCAGTCATCAGCCCCGGGGCATCGTCGTGACGGGCGGCAAGCACACGACAAAAACGCGGGCGATGCTCAAGCAGGCACGGATTCCCGTCATCGAGATGTGGGAAATTCCCGCTCGCCCGATCGACCGCGTCGTGGGCTTTTCCAACGCCGATGCCGCGGCGGCAATGATGCGATACCTGTACGAACGAGGCTATCGTCGAATTGCGTTCGTGAGCAGTGCCTCCCATCTCGATTTGCGTGGCGTGGCGCGCCGCGACGGCTATCTGAAAGCGGTGGAAGATGCAGGCATTCACGCACCGCGCGAGATCACGCACACGGAATGGACCACGGACATGGCCCACGGTGCCGCGATGGGCCACGGCGGGGCTGCGCTGGAGGAAATTCTGAGCCGTTGGCCCGATACCGACGCGATCATGTGCACGAGCGACATTCACGCGTTCGGGGTCATCATGGCCTGCCATCGTCGCGGGCTGTCCGTGCCCGGCGATGTCGCCGTGGCCGGTTTCGGCGACTTCGAACTCTCGCGTCACTGCTATCCGACCATCACCACGGTGTCTGTCGACGCCTATGGCATCGGCCATTCGACGGGAGAGTCGCTGCTCGCCGCGCTCGACCAGTCGGAAATGCCCAACACGTCCCGCCGCGAAATTGCCCGGGTACGTCCGGAGCAAAAGGACATACCCGGCCTCGTACGGATTCCGTACGAGATCATCGCCCGCGAAAGCGCCTGATCTCGCCTGACCTCGCCCGAACGACTTCAGTGATTGTGGCGAGACTCGCCTCGCGTTCTGACGATGTCTACATACGGCACCGCCGGCTCCAGACAGGCCCCGGTGCCGTGCTGGCCGACCATGGATCGATAGATCTCTTCCCAGGGTGTCTTGTTGTGCAGTTCGAGCGGCACGAAGGCCTCGCGGCGCCCTGACATCTCGTCGTCGGAAATCAGCACGTCGACCCGACAGCGCGTGAGGTCGATGCGCAGCCGGTCGCCCGTCTTCAGCAACGCCAGATTTCCGCCGACGGCCGCTTCCGGTGAGACGTTCAGGATCGACGGCGTCGCACACGTGCCGCTCTGTCGCCCGTCGCCCAGCGTCGGCAACGCCGTGATCCCCTGCTTGATGAGCGCCGCCGGCGGTTGCATGTTCACGACCTCGGCGCCGCCGGGGAACCCGACCGGACCGCAGTTGCGGATGACCAGCACGGAACGCTCGTCGATATCAAGCGACGGATCGTCGATGCGCGCGTGATAATCCTCCGGCCCTTCGAACACGATCGCACGGCCCTCGAACACGTTCGGGTGTGCCGGGTCCGACAGGAAACGCTTGCGGAACGCGTCGTCGATGACGCTGATCTTCATGACGGCGCTGTCAAACAGATTGCCGGAAAGCACGACATAACCGGCAGCCTCCTTGAGCGGCGTTTCGTATGCCCGAATGACCTCGCGATCCGGCGCTTCGACGGCCGCCAGATCCTGGGCCAGCGTCTTGCCCGTCACGGTGCGAACCGCCGTGTTGAGCTTGCCCGCCCGGCTCAGTTCGCGCATCACCGCCGGCACGCCACCGGCGCGATGGAACGCTTCGCCGAGAAAACGCCCCGCCGGCTGGCAATCGACGAGCAACGGAATACTCGGCCCCAGACGCTGCCAGTCCTCCAGCGTGTGATCCACCCCCATGTGGCGCGCAATCGCCACCATGTGGATGGGACAGTTCGACGACGCCCCCAGCGCCGCCGCCGCCACGACGGCGTTCTCGAATGCGCCCTTCGTCATGATGTCCGACGGACGCAGGTCCTCGGCGACCATCTCCACGATGCGCCGCCCCGTGTGATACGCCATCCAGCCGCGTTCGCGATGCGGCGCCGGAATCGCCGCGCAGCCGGGCAACGACATGCCGAGGGCTTCGGCCAGCGAATTCATCGACAGTGCGGTGCCCATGGTGTTGCAATGGCCCGCCGAGGGTGCCGACGACGACACTTCGTCCATGAACGTCTCATAGTCGATCTCGCCCACCGCGTGACGCTTGCGGGCATCCCAGATCACGGTCCCCGATCCCGCCAGCTTGCCCTTCCACCAGCCGTCGAGCATCGGCCCGCCCGAGAGCACGATCGACGGGATGTTCACGGTCGCCGCCGCCATCAGACACGCCGGTGTGGTCTTGTCGCACCCCGTTGTCAGCACGACGCCATCGATGGGATACCCGTGGAGAATCTCGACGAGGCCGAGATACGCGAGATTGCGATCGAGCGCCGCCGTCGGTCGCTTGCCAGTCTCCTGAATCGGGTGGACGGGAAACTCCAGCGGAATGCCGCCCGCGTCGCGAATCCCGTCGCGCACCCGTTTGGCGAGTTCGATGTGATGCCGGTTGCACGGCGCAATATCCGACCCGGTTTGCGCAATGCCGATGATGGGCTTGCCGGACTGGAGTTCTTCGCGCGTGATGCCGTAGTTCATGTAACGCTCGATGTAGAGCGCCGTCATGCCGGGATCGGAGGGATCGTCGAACCAGCGACGGCTGCGCAGACGTGCCTTGCCTTCGCCATCGTCTTGCGCGCCGGTTGCCGACGCATTGGCCATCTGCGAGATCGGATGTTTGGACTGAGTCATAGGTGAATGTCGGAAGTCGTTGAAGTCTGTAGGCTCACGCTGCGGCGAGGTGAGACGTGAACTCGGTCATCAGGGGCATGCCGGCGAAGAACGCACTCAGGTTCTGCCGGACGAGTTGCGCCATGGCGCCGCGTGTCTCGACCGTCGCGCTCGCACGATGCGGTTGCAGCACGACGTTCGGCATCGTCAGCAAACGACGGTCGATATTCGGTTCGTTCCAGAACACGTCCAACGCGGCGCCACGAATACGGTCCGCGATCAGGTAATCGACCAACACCGGTTCGTCGATGATGCTGCCGCGCGCAATGTTGATGAGATATCCCTGCGGGCCGAGCGCGTCGAGCACCTCGCGGCTCAACACGCCGCGCGGGATCTGATCGGCCGCCGCGCAGACCATCAGAAAATCCGAGTCCCGTGCGAGGTCCACCGGACTTGCGTGATAGGCGTAGGCAACGTCCGGGAATCTGGCCCGGTCGTGGTAAGCGATCTGCATGCCGAACGCCTCCGCCCGGCGCGCGACGGCGCGTCCGACCCGGCCCAAGCCGAAAATGCCCAGACGCTTGCCGAACATTCGCGTGGCCAGCCCGATCGTCGCGTTGCCCCATCGCCCCGAGCGCACCAGCGCATCGTTCTGCGGGATCTCGCGCGCCGCCGCGAGCATGAGTCCCATGCCCATGTCGGCAACGTCTTCCGTCAGCACGTCGGGCGTGTTCGTCACCCGCACCCCTCGTGACGCCGCATGCCGCAGATCGATGGCATCCACCCCGACCCCATACGACACGATGACTTCGAGTTGTGGCAGGGCGTCGATCAGCGCAGCGTCGGCGCCGACTTCTCCATTCGTGGCGACGGCACGGATTCTGGGCGCGACACTGGCGATCAGGGCCTGCGGGTCGGCCGCGCCCGGCAACACGTGCAATGTGAACTGCTTCCCCAGTAACGCCATGTCGGCTTCCGGATAAGGGGAAACCACCAGTACCTCTTCCTTGTGCATTTGCGTCTCCTCGTGTTAGATTTTGCGCGTTGGTTACCGGTAACCAAGTCTAACCCAACAAGCGTACGTTGGTAAGGCGTTTCGGAAAAAAAGCGCGATAACAAGCTGGCTGACTCGCTGGCGAGCGCGCCGCCATAGATGCGACTGTTGCCTGAGACAGCAGGCAAGGAGACAGGCGCCGATCATGCAGCCATTAGGAGACAAAGACATGCCGTCACGCAGTGAATCAGTCGCATCCGTTGCACACGGAGGCGCGTATCTGAGTTCGTCCGGACGAAGCGAAAGCGAGGCATCGCCAACGACACCGGTATCCGCACAGCAACTCCGTCGCGCCATTCTGACCAGTGCGGTCGGCAGTGCGCTGGAGTATTACGACTTCGCCATCTTCGGTCTCGCTACGGCGCTGATCTTCAGTCACGTCTTCTTTGCAACACTCGATGCCAACGCGGGGTTGCTCGCCAGTTTTGCGACTTACGGCGTGGGCTTTCTGGCTCGCCCGCTGGGGGGACTGTTCTTCGGTTCGCTCGGAGACCGGAAGGGGCGCAAGTTTGTACTGCTCGTGACGATTGCCATCATGGGCATCTCGACCACGCTCGTCGGACTCTTGCCGGCAACGCCGTTGGGCGCCATCGGGCTGGTGCTGTTGCGCCTCGCGCAGGGATTCGGCGCGGGTGCGGAGCAAGCGGGTGCCTCCACGCTGATGGCGGAAGTCGCACCGCTGCGCAAACGCGGCTTCTTCGCAGCATTGCCCTTCGTCGGCATCTTCGCGGGCTTCGGCATTGCGACCGCGACGTTCAGCGTCATGCAGTACTTCATGGATCAGGCGACCGTGCTGGCGTGGGGATGGCGCATTCCCTTTCTCGCCAGCGTCGTGCTGATCGGCATCGCCATCTGGATTCGCCTGCGTCTTCGTGAAAGCCCGGCATTCGCGGCACTCGAAGGCAAGAAGGAAGTGGTGAAGTCGCCGATGCGACTTGTCATCAAGGAAGCGCGCCGTCCCATCTTCGCCGCCGTGCTGATGCGACTGGCCGAGCAAGGTGGCTCCACCATCTACACCACGATCGTTATCGCGTATCTGAGCGGGACGGTGGCCGCGCGACACGGCATGGCGCCGGGCGATCTGGCCCGCGTGGGCACGACATGCGCCCTGATCGCCACGCTCTCGAGCGTGATCACGACACCGCTCTTCGGCGCCCTCTCGGACACGTTCGGCCGGAAGACCGTCTATCGCTGGGGCGCGATCTTCATGCTCCTGTGGGCCGTCCCGGCCTGGTGGATGATCGGCACCGGCACCCCCGCTCTGGTAGCCATCGCGATGTTCGGCGGTCTCGCGATCGGATCGAACAGCATGCTCGGCGCGCAGTGTTCGCACTTTGCCGAACTGTTCGGCAATCGCTATCGCTACTCCGGCGTCGCCCTCTCGCGCGAAATCGGCGCCGTGCTCTCCGGCGGCCTCGCCCCCATTCTCGGCATCTATCTCATCGGGCTGGCTGGCGGCGGCTTCTGGGTCATGGGGGTGTACACCGCCATGCTGTCCGCACTCACGCTCGTCGGTGTTGCGCTGTCGACCGAAACGCGAGGTCGCGACCTCACGGATCTGCGCGACGCCGTGTAAGCCACGCCACCGTCACTGAAATATCGCCACCGTCATGGAAATGTCGAACATGGGTAACACAGGCAACACGGGTCATCGCGTCGCAAATAAAACGATTGTCGTGACGGCTGCCGCCAAAGGCATCGGCCGCGCCTGCGCACTGTCGCTCGCCGCAGAAGGCGCACAAGTCTGGGCCACGGATGTGGACGAAGCCGGTCTGGCCAGTCTGCATTCGGCGCTACCTTCCGGCCGCCAGTTGCACACCGCGCACCTCGATGTGCGCAGCAGTGAAGCGGTGGCTGCCTTCGCCGCGCGCATCGGCCGTGTCGACGGTCTGTTCAACTGTGCAGGATTCGTACACGACGGCAGCATTCTCAAATGCTCGGAAGAGGATTGGGACTTCAGCTTCGATCTCAACGTGAAATCGATGTACCGCATGATTCGGGCGCTGCTGCCCGCGATGCTCGAATCCGGCAAGGGCGGCTCGATCATCAATATGGCGTCTGCGGCCTCCAGCGTGAAAGGGGTCCCGAACCGGTTCGTCTACGGCGCCTCCAAGGCGGCAGTCATCGGCATGACGAAAGCCCTTGCGGCCGACTTCGTCTCTGCGGGCATTCGCTGCAACGCGATTTGCCCGGGCACGGTCGAATCTCCCTCGCTGAACGATCGCATTGCCGCTCAGGCCGCCGCCACCGGGCAGGACATCGCTCAGGTGCGTGCGGCGTTCATCGCGCGCCAGCCGATCGGACGCGTGGGCCGCGCCGACGAGATCGCCGCACTCGTGACCTATCTGTCCTCCGACGAATCGGCATTCACCACGGGCGCGATCCATGTGATCGACGGCGGATGGTCAAATTGAGTATCGTAGGCAGCCTATGACACGTCAGACATCGGGAGAGGAACATGAGTGGCATGAATGAAAAAGTCGCGCTGGTGACAGGTGCGAGTGCAGGCATCGGCAAGAGTGTCGCGCTCGGGTTGCTGGCGGCGGGTTATCGCGTGGTGCTTGCCGCGCGCAACGCGCAAGCACTGCAAGCCGTGGCGGCCGAAGCCGGTGCCGATGCGCAGCAACGGGTGTTGACCGTCAGTTGCGATGTGGCGGACCCGGCGTCGGTCCATCGACTGTTCGACGCAGTGGAATCGCAATGGGGGAGGCTCGACCTGCTCTTCAACAACGCGGGCGTGTTTACCCCGCAGCGTTCCATCGAAGACGTTTCGTACGACCACTGGATGCAGGCGGTGAACGTCAATCTGACCGGTGCGTTTCTCTGTACGCAGGGCGCATTCCGGTTGATGAAAAAGCAATCGTCTCCGGGCGGACGCATCATCAACAACGGGTCGATCTCCGCGCACGCACCACGTCCACAGTCCGCGCCCTATACCGCCACCAAGCACGCCATTACCGGGTTGACGAAGGCGACGTCGCTCGATGGCCGTCCGTTCAATATCGCGTGCGGTCAGATCGACATCGGCAACGTCGTCAGCGACATGAGCGAGCTGATGGCGAAAGGCACGCTGCAAGCCAACGGCACCACGATGGTCGAACCCCGGATGGGCATGGACAACGTCGTGCGCGCCGTGCTCTACATGGACAGCCTTCCGCTTGAGGCCAACGTCATGTTCATGACCGTCATGGCCAGTCATATGCCTTTCGTGGGACGCGGCTAAGCCCCCACATCAGGAGACATTTCAATGCTGATCCGTTATGCGTTCTTCCGGGGGCAGATCAAGGCCGGCAGGGAAGCCGATTTCGCACGCCATGTGCAAGACAAGCTGGTTCCCCTCTGGACACGCTTTCCCGGTGCGAAGGAAGTCAGGATTCTGCGGCAGCGACACACCGACGCCGCCGACCTGAACCTGCCGCTCGGCATCGCGATCCGCTTCGACACGCAGGAAGACATCGACGCCGCACTGGCGTCACCGGCCCGGCTGGAAAGCCAGGCCGAGTCGCGCACGCTCATGGAGATGTTCGACGGTACGGTCTTTCACACGGTCTTCGATGCACAGGAGTTCGTGGGTCCGTCAGACTGACTCTCCATCGAAACGTGCGGGCGAGCGGCACCGCTAGAATGGGCAGACCTGCCCAACTCGACCGGTCGTCGCTCCCTCATGCGCAAAATCCTCACCGCTGCCCTGCTCTGCCTGCCACTGCTCGCCCATGCCGACTCTCGCGCCGATTGCAAGGACCGCTTCGGCGAATGGACCAAGGCATTACAACCGGGGCGCACCGTCGATACGGACTTCGCCACCTGCAAGGTCTGGCCGGCCAACCCGGCACAGACGCTCGCTGTCCTGCCGATGCCGCAACCCGGCAGTACCGACGACGACAAGGTCTACGACGTCGAAGTGATCGTCGCCGACAGCCAGAGCGGCAAGATCGTGGCACACCGCTTCGAGAAGGCGGCGATCACCTCGGATGCCGTCATGTTGCGCGGCATCGCGCTCGACACTGCCCCGTGGCGGCTGACCGCTCAGGTGCTGGCGTTCGGCATACGCACCACCTTCGAAGGGTCCTCGCGCGTCAACCCGTTCTCGCAAACGGCGCTCAGCCTCTACGTCGTCGATGGCACGAAGCTGCGCAAGGTCGTCGATAACCTCGCCACGCAATCGAGTGGCGGCGAATGGGACGGCAATTGCGCAGGCAGCTTCGACGATACGTCTCGCGCCGTCTCCGTCGGCCCTGCCGGGAAAGACGGCTACGCCAGACTGATCGTGAGTCAGAAGACGACGACCACGACGAACAAGCCCACGCGCAACGACTGCGCGAGCAAGGAGAGCACGTCGAAGGGCGCCAACGTCACCCTTGAATACGACGGCGCACGCTATGTCGTGCCCAAAGCCCTGGCGGGTGGATGACCTGCCGGTAAGGGTGATTTTTTGTATCATTGCATTTTTACAAAAACAAATGCAATATTCGAGGCATGAACAATGCCCTCATTCCCCCGCACACGTCGCTTGAACTGGACGGCACGCCCTATCGCTTCGTGGATTTGCCGACGATGTTCGGCGATGTGCTGCCGCGTCTGCCGGTCGTGCTGCGACTGCTGCTCGAGAACGCCGTGCGCAATCTCGACGGCGCTGAGCGCGAGGCCGCAGTCTCGGGTGTGTTGAGCTGGCTTGAGCAGGGCACCAGCGAAGCGGAAATCGCATTTCAGCCCACGCGCGTGCTCATGCACGACACGACCAGCACACCGGCCCTCGTGGACATTGCCGCCATGCGCGACGCGCTGGCCGAGGCCGGCGTCGATCCGGCCGTCCTGAATCCCACGCTGCGTGTCGATGTATCCGTCGATCACTCGCTGGCCGTGGAGCAAACGCGCCGGGCCGATGCGGCCACGCTCAATCTCGAAATCGAGATGCGCCGCAATGCGGAGCGTTACCGCTTTCTGCGCTGGGCATCGAAGGCGCTCGACGGGGTGCACATCAACCCGCCGGGCACCGGCATCATGCACACCATCAATCTCGAACAACTCGCCACCGTGGCGACACAGCGCACGGTCGATGGGGTGACGTGGCTGATTCCCGACACGCTCATCGGCACCGACAGCCACACGCCGATGATCAACGGCATCGGTGTACTCGGCTGGGGTGTCGGCGGGCTGGAAGCCCAGACGGTCATGTTCGGCATGCCGGTCATGCAGCGCATTCCCGACGTCATCGGTGTGAAGCTCACGGGACGTCTGCCTGCCGGCACCTCCGCCACCGACCTCGCATTGCGCGTGACGAAAGCGTTGCGCGACATCGGCGTGTCGGGCGAGTTCGTGGAGTACTTCGGCCCGGGGGTGTCGACATTGACGGCAGGCGAGCGCGCTGTCGTTGCGAACATGGCCCCCGAATACGGCGCGACCACCGGCTACTTTCCGGTCGACGACAGCACGCTCGACTATCTGCGCGCCACCGGACGCGCCGAAGCCCTGATCGAGTCCGTCGAAACCCTCTATCGCCGCGCCGGCCTCTGGTTCGACGCCGACAACGCCCCGCGCTACACGCGCGTGATCGAGATCGATCTCGCTACCGTCGCATTGCACGTCGCCGGTCCTCGCCGTCCGCAGGATTTGCTGCCTTACGCGAAAACCGGCGACGCCCTTCGCGAAGTCGCAGGACAACCCTCGCACACCTCGACCTCACTGCCCGTCTGGCCGGTGGCCATTGCGGCGATCACGAGCTGCACGAATACGTCCGATCCTGCGCAACTCATCGCGGCGGGACTGGTGGCGCGTCGTGCGCGAGCCTTGGGATTGCGCGTCGCCGACTGGGTGAAGACGTCGCTGGCGCCCGGCTCCCCCGCTGCCGTCGACTATCTGCAACGTGTCGGACTCACGGACGATCTCGCCGCCGTCGGGTTCGACATCGTCGGCTTCGGCTGTACGACCTGCATCGGCAACTCGGGGCCGCTGTCCGCGCCGATTGCACAGGCCATCGCGGAACAGACGGCGTCGCCCGTCGCCATGCTCTCGGGCAATCGCAACTTCCCGGGACGCGTGCATCCTGACCTGAGCCTCGGCTTCATCATGTCGCCGCCGCTGGTCATTGCGTACGCGCTCGCCGGATCGGCCGCCATCGACCTCAGCACGTCACCGGTGCAGACCCGGGCCGACGGCACGGCCATCTACCTCAAGGACTTGTGGCCCACGCGTGAGGAAGTCGATGCCCTCGTTGCGTCGGGCACCCGCCCGACGGACTTCAAGTCGGCATTCGCCATCGCGTCGTGCAACCCGATGTGGTCGAGCCTCGACGCGCCCCAGTCCGCCCGCTTCCCCTGGGACCCCGACTCGACGGCATTGCGGCGTCCGCCTTTCGCTTCCCTCGATGCGGGCACGCAACTGGGCGACTACACGGCTTATCCTCTGCTCGCGCTGGGCGACGATGTCACGACCGACCACATCTCGCCAGCCAGCGCGATTCCAAAGCAAAGCTACGTCGCCGACTTCCTCGTGGCAAAGGGCGACGACCGCAACGACCTGAACGTCTTCGCCTCGCGGCGCGGCAACTGGGAAGTGATGGTGCGCGCCGCGTTCTACAGCAAGACGCTGGCGAACCTGCTGGCCGACGACCTGCCGGTCGCGCATACGGTGCACGGGCCGAGTGGCGACGTCATGCCGATCTTCGAAGCGGCGCAACGCTATCAAGCGGCGGGCGATCCGGTCGTGTTGCTGGCAGGGGCGCGCTACGGCACGGGGTCTTCGCGTGACTGGGCGGCCAAGGGGCAGCGTCTTCTGGGGATTCGCGCGGTAATTGCGGTAAGCTTCGAGCGTATTCACCGTTCCAACCTGATTGGCATGGGCATTCTGCCGCTGCGCTTTCCCGCAGGCATCGACCCGGTAACGTTGGCCATCCGTCCGAACGACACGATCCACATCGCCGCCAACGCCGAGACGATCTCGCCGCGCGGCGCCGTCGAAGTGCGCATCGAGCGCGCCGATGGCCGCAGCGAGCGCTTCACCGCCACGGCTGCCGTCGAAACGCGCCTCGAAATTGCGCTGCTGCGACAAGGCGGAGTGATTCCGTCGATTCTGCAACGGACACTGGCGCAACACGCCGGGGATGCATGATGGCGAGGTGCTGCATGCCGGTCCCGACTTCTTCGCGATGAAATCCGAGCGCTCCATTGCCACACAAATCGTCGATCTGATTCAGGCCGAAGGCATGCAGGCCGGTCAGCATCTGCCCGCGCAGATGCTCGCCGACAAGCTGCGGATCTCCCGCTCGCCGATCAACGAAGCGCTCGCGCTGCTGCACGACAAGGGCGTTCTGGTACGTGAGCGCAATCGGGGATATTTCGTGGCACAACCGGTGCCGACATCGGACGTCGACGCTGCGCAATCGCTCGGGCTCGACGAGACCGACATCGTCACGAGCACCTACTTCCAGATCGCGGACGACCTGCTGCGCGGCCAGTTGCCCGGCGAGTTCTCCGAACAACTGATTCGCACGCGCTACGGATTGACGACGACACAACTGGGCGCCGTGCTCGGACGCATTCGCGACGAAGGCTGGGCCGAGCGCAAACCCGGCTACGGCTGGCAGTTTTCGTCGATGCTGACAACGCCCGACAGCCTCATCCAGACGTATCGCCTGCGACTCGCGCTTGAACCGGCGGCACTGCTGGAGCCGGGCTACCGGCTCGATGCGAAGGTGCTCGAACGTCTGCGCGCCGCGGAACGCCATCTGCTCGATGGCGGCATCGAGACCGACACGCCCGATCAGTTGCATGAGCGCGGCGTGCGCTTTCACGAGTCGCTGGTCGAAGCCTCGGGCAATCCGTTCTTCGTCGACACGATGCGACGCGTCACACGCGTACGGCGTCTGCTCTCGTACCGCTCGATGCAGGATCGTGCGCGCTACCGTCCCCACGCGCAGCAGCATCTGGAAATTCTCGAATTGCTGGCGCGCGAGCGCAACGAAGATGCGTCCGCATTGCTGCACGCTCACCTGCAACACACGATCGACGCCATCGGCAAGATCGCCGGTCTGCTCGAACCCTGATCCCTTCCCCCGACTTCCGACGCCCATCATGACGCCCGACCCGACCCTTCTCAAAGCGTTTGCACCGACCGGCGTACTGCGCGCCTGCATCAACCTCGGCAATCCGATTCTCGCGGGCACCGACGCCCAGTCCCGACCGGTCGGCATCTCCGTCGATCTGGCCGGTGCGCTGGCGAAACGGCTGGGCGTCGATCTCGAACTCGTGGTGGTCGACGCCGCAGGCAAATCGGTGGAGGCGGTCACGAACGAGCAGGCCGACGTCGGTTTCTTCGCCATCGATCCGCGTCGCGCGGCGACCATCGGCTTCACCTCGCCGTACGTCCTCATCGAGGGTTATTACCTCGTGCGCGACGCGTCGCCCGTCAAGACGAACGCCGATGTCGATCAGGCCGGCACGCGTGTCGTCGTCGGTAAAGGCAGCGCTTACGACCTGTTCCTCTCGCGCGAACTGCAACATGCGGAAATCGTGCGTGCGCCGACGTCGCCGACCGTCATCAAGACGTTCATCGATATGGGCTGCGAAGTGGCGGCCGGTGTGAAGCAGCAACTGGAGCAGGATGTCGCGAACCTTAGCGGCTACCGCCTGCTCAACGAACGCTTCATGGTGATTCGTCAGGCCATGGGTGTGCCGATCACGCGCGGCGAAGCCGCACTGGCCTATCTGAAGACGTTCGTGGAAGACATGAAGCGTGAGGGCTTCGTGGCAGACGCCATGCAGCGTCACGGCATCGCGGGCGTGAGCGTCGCGCCTGCCGAATAAGCTGATTTCGTTCGTTTTTCCGCTCGCTTTGCTTCTGGCCGCAGGCTTCGCCTGCGTCGCCATGACTGCGCTCCTGCCACCGCCATCGATAAATGCCGGTTGCATGCTTCGGGGGTGCGCGGCGTGATGTGGCACTGACGTCGCAATGATGCCGCACCGATGCCGCACGTCAGTCATTCGAGCGAATATGCAAAAGATTCCGAACCGTGGGTTGCAGCTCCCGTCCCTCCAGGTCACGCCGCCCACGCAGGCCCGGCCCGGCGCAACGCATGCCCCTGCCTCACTGGGACTTCCCACGCCGGCGGCGGCCAACCCGCTGTTGAGCGGCCTGCCGGTCAGGGCCCGACGCTCGCCGAGTCCCTCGCCGGATGCCGTCGATCACTCGGATAGCGATTGCAGCATCGAGATCGTCATCGAGGAAGTCGAGCCGGAACCGCTGCCCCAATCCGAGTCACCCGGCGCGCGACGTCCGAACCGGCTTGCTCCCGGTCTCGATCACAACAACCTGACGGTCTTCGGCGCAGCGCGTGTCGAAACGGAAGTCAGCGATCGTCCCACGCTTTTCAAGCACCTTCAGCCGCTGGATGGCCGCCATGCCGGTGAAGACCGCGGGGTGTCGTTCGAATCGAAAGTGATGTACCTGAAGCCCGCCGAGCGGTCCCAGTTCAAGGTCTCCGTGCAAGACGGCCTGATGATCGGCGCCGACGGCCGTCCCATCGATACGCGAGACGCATCGCGTCGCCCGGGCAAAACCCCGGAGCGCGCCATCTTCGTGATGGACAGGCACGGCGACATCTACTTGTCGAAGACCTTCAGGAAAGGGCTGTTTCACCATTCGAGCTTTCTTGCGGGACAACCCGTCGCCGCGGCGGGCGACATCCGTATCGAGAACGGCAAGGTCACGGACGTATCGCGCACCAGCGGCCACTACCAACCGACGAGCCGGCACTTGCAGCAGTTCGTCGATCACCTGACGAACCTCGGTGTGCCCGCCACGTTCCACGTGCACGACAGCAACGCGACGCCCGCCGATTCGGTTTAAGCGCCGGTCCTTCCAATGCCGACGTATTTGCCCGGCGTCACGCCAAACGCCGTGCGGAACATGGCAATGAAATTGCTCGGACTCGCGTAGCCCAACGCATCGGCGATGCTCGACACCGATTCGCCTTCGGAGAGCATCTCGACGGCGCGCATCAGCCGCGCCTGCTGACGCCATTCGGATAACGTCATGCCGACCGACGCGGCAAACAGCCGTCGCGCGGTGCGCATCGAAAGTCCCGCCATCGACGACAGCGTTTCCAGTGAGTGCTCCCGCCCCGGCTCGCTCAACACGAGCTCGGTCATCTTCAGCAGCCGCTTGTCGCTGGGCATCGGCAGATGCAGCGGCTCATGCCGCGCCGCCCGGATTTCATCGATGAGCACGGCCACGACGCGCTCGTCCTCCGGCGACGCCGCCGTTTCCGTGCGCCACGCCGCCACCCGCTCGATCAACGCTTCGAATAACGCCCCGACGGACAACACTTGCGGACGATCGGGCAGCGTCGCGCAATACGCCGGCGCGAGCAGGATGTTCGCGCCGGTTCTCACGCCCTTGAGTTCGCCCCAATGCATCAGATCCGGTGGAATCCACACGGCTCGTTTCGGCGGTAGCAGCCATGCGCCGAATTCGGTGCGGATGTGGAAATGTCCGGCGGCGATGTAGATCAGTTGCCCCTGCGGATGCCGGTGCCACCGGTTCAGGCGACTGACGCCGTGCAGCCGCTCGCCATCCAGACCGAAGCCTTTCAGAACGGCGCGATGCGTCGTGGTTTTCGCGGTCGGGCTGGGCATGTGGAGGTCGCAGGAGGATGGCCGATTTTCAGCATATTTTGACCTTATGCGGATAACGGATCAACCACGGCGACCGATAGAGTGCGTGCTGAAACGCCACCGACGTGGCGCGCATGAAACGAATCAAGGGAATCGAAATGTCGCACAAACCCGCCATCGTCATCGCTGGTGCAGGGCCCGCCGGTCTGGTCGCCGCCAACATGCTTCATCGGGACGGCTTCGACGTCACCGTCTTCGAAGCGGATGCTTCCGTCACGTCGCGCGATCAGGGCGGCATGCTCGACCTGCACGTGCCGGACGGCCAGTTCGCGCTGAAAAAGGCAGGCTTGTTCGACGCCTTCATGGCCATCGCCCGCCACGACGATCAGGAACTGCGCGACATCGACTGGGCCACGGGCGCGGTGCTGCTCGAAGACATCCCCGCGCCAGGCACGGGAGATCGCCCCGAGATCGACCGCCTCGTGCTGCGCGAACTGCTGCTCACGCCGCTGCCTGCCGGAATGGTCGTATGGGGGGCGCGCATCGCACAGGTGACCCGGACGCCCAGCGGACGCTGCGTCGTGCGTCTTCACGATGGACGGACACACGAATGCGATCTCGTCATCGGGGCAGACGGTGCAGGGTCGGCCGTCAGAGCCGCACTCACCGACGTCCGTCCGGGCTATTCGGGGGTGACGTTCGTCGAGTTGTGGATGACCGATGTGGACCGCCGTCATCCTGCGATTGCGAAGATGGTCGGACACGGTACGCTCATGTCGCTGGGCACCGGGCAAGCGACGGGAACGGCGCTCTTTGCACAGCGCAACGGCAACGCCGTAATCCGGAGTTATGCCGCATTCCGCACCCATGCCGACGACACCGATCGCCCCGAGAAGGCGCTCGCCAACCTCACGAAACAGGACCTTCTCGCGCGCTTTCCCGGCTGGTCGCCCACACTGCTGACGCTGATCGAAGACGCCGACCGTATCGCAGCCATCCGCCCCATCGTCGGCCTGCCGGTGGGCACGCGATGGCCTGCCACGCCCGGTCTCACGCTGATCGGCGACGCCGCGCACGTGACGCCGCCGATGGGTGTCGGCGTCAACCTCGCCATGCTCGACGCCGCCGAACTCGCGCAAGCCATCGCGAGCCAGACCGACTGGCAAGCCGCCGTCCACGCGCAGGAGCAAGCCATGCTCGATCGTGCTGCCGAGACGAGCGCGGAATGCACGGATGCCTTCAGGGAATGGTTCGGGCTGGCGGGCGTTGCGGGGTTGCCTGCGCAATAGCGTGATCGCACTCGGGCCTCTGGGGGACGACACCTGCCCGAACGTCGTGACGATGGAAACTATGCGGCGCGTCTCGTCACCTTGAGTCCTTCATCCTCCAGCGCCTTGCACACGGCCGGGCGCGCACGCACGCGCTCGTACCAGTGTTGCAGATGCGCCAGATCGTCGAAGTGAATGTCCGCCTTGTAGACGGAGTCGAGCCACGACGCCTGTCCCCACTGCGTCAGCGTGAACAGGTAGGCATCGGCCACGGTATAGGTGTCGCCCATCAGATACGCCCGCCCCGCCAACTGTGCGTCGATCCATGCAAAGCGATGGGCGAGCTTCGGCTTTGCCGACTCGGTCGCGTACTTCCCCGCCAGCACGGCATAGAGCAGCGGAATAAAGCCCTTGTGGATTTCCGTGCTCAGAAAATTGAGCCACTCCTGAAGCCGGTAACGCGCCAGTGATCCGTTCTCCGGGACAAGCCCCAACGCCGGCTTCCGATCCGCCAGATATTGCACGATGGCGGGTCCTTCACGCAGCCGGGTGCCGTCTTCCAGTTCGAGTAGCGGCACGTAACCGAACGGACTGCACGCGAAAAAGTCGCTCCCGTCCTCCGTTGTATGCGTCTTGTAGTCGACCTTCACCAGCGAGAAGTCGTCGCCCAACTCATTGAGCACGATATGTGTCGACAGCGAGCAGGCACCCGGCACGTAGTAGAGCTTCATTCATGTTCCCCGAATAGATTCGACAAGTCCGACGCATTAGCGTCGTGATGGCGCACAGCCCGGATTGCGTGCGACCGGCACCATTCTAGGCATTCGGTATAAAAAGTGAAGAAGGCATTAAAATGTCACATAAGTACAAAAAATATACTTACTTTTAAAGATGTGAGTGTGCGATGAAAGAGAATCTGTCCGGCTGTTCGGTCGAAGAATCGATGCGTATTCTCGGGGGACGCTGGCGCCTGTTGCTTGTGTCGTATCTGCTCGACGGCCCGAAGCGGTTCAACGATCTGCGTCGCGACGTTCCCGGCATCTCGCAGCGCATGCTGACACTGGATCTGCGCGCGCTGGAAGACGCGGGGCTGATTACGCGCACGGTATATCCGACCTCCCCCGTCAAGGTCGAATACGCGCTATCGGCAGATGGCGAGCGACTGCGCCCGGTGGTCGAAGTGATGAAGGAATTCGGCCTATGGCTGAAGGCACGCGACGAGTCGTCGTAATCGCCGGATCCTCCGGAAAGGAGCCCGGGCGAACCGTCGGGATATACCCGAAGCCTCCGGGACGTGGCACGCGCTACGGGTATGTCCGGCGGGCTTGAGCGGGTCGCGATCCGCCCCTACGGCCTGCCCCCGGTGGAAATTGGGGTAGCGGTCTGCAAATGACTGACTACACTTCCTAAATGCATACGGCGCATGGAGACCGCTCAAGACGGTTCGCAATGCCAAGTTCCAGGGTTTCATCGGAGCCCGGCAGATGCAGGAAGTGCGCCGTACGAAGGTAAAAATGGGGCCAGTGGAATAGCGATTCCATTCCTTCACGGGAGGCATGTCCATGACGTGCCTGAACAAATGGATGATAGGCGCCTGTGTCCTCACGCTTAGCGGCGTGGCGATGGCCGATGGCGCCGACTCGGGTTCATCCGAACAGATGATGATGGCCAATCTCGGGCCCTCACCGCTACCCGTATATGTCCCGCCACCGCCCGCGCCTGTTTCCGTCGCAGCGGTTCCGGCCGTTCCCGTCACGCTCTATCCGTTCGGCCGGGAAGGCCAGGAGACAGCGCAGCGCGTCGACCGAATGTCGCAAGCCGATACCAACGCCTTCCTCTACACGCGTATCGAAGCGATCAACGGCGCGGTGCATCCCAACGACCATCGTCCCGCCGACTGGATCGAGTCGACGCCGGCCGCCGATGCGGCGGCTGCGGCCAAAGCCTCGCGAAGTTATCTGAGCATCGGACCGAACCAGTCGCCACAGTTGTCGCTGGTGCAATGGAACAACGCGGACGACAAACTCGGCTCCGATCCCAAGCGGGGACTCTCGCTGAAGACGGAAGACTGGACCGTTTCCGCGAGCGCAAAAATCCCGATTCTTCGTCAGAAGGATCTCGGCGCGACGGTCTACGTCAAACGCCGCTTCTGAAGCCTGGGCCTAGCCTTTTACCTCACATCTCGCCACACAATGCAAATGGCCGACGGTTGTCCGCCGGCCATTTGGTTTCGCACCGTCAGCGCAAGGCTTAAGCGGTCGGCTTCACCGCCGTCACGTCGATCTCCACCAACCACTCGGGGCGCGCCAGCGCCTGCACCACGATACCCGTCGAGACCGGGAACACGCCCTTGAGCCAGCGTCCCATCACGTTGTAGACGGCTTCGCGATATCGCGGATCGACGATGTACACCGTGACCTTGCAGATGTCCGCGAGCTCGCTGCCGCATTCGTCGAGCAGCATCTTCACGTTGGCCATCGCCTTTTCGGTTTGCGCCGTGACATCGCCGATACCGACGGACTCACGGGTGTCGAGATCCTGACCGATCTGTCCGCGCAGATAGATGGTGTTGCCCGCGATCACCGCCTGGCAAAGATCGTTGTCGAGCTTCTGTTCCGGGTAGGTCTCACGCGTGTTGAACTTACGGATTCGAGTGTGCGTCATGTTGTCTCGTGTCTGAAAGCGATGTGTCCTGCGCTCAATGCGCGAGGATTTTCGAGAGAAAGCGTTTGGCGGCAGGACTGGCGGCGTCGTTGAAGAACACGTCCGTCGGACTGTCTTCGATGATCGCGCCGTCCTCCATGAACACCACGCGATGCGCCACGCGTCGCGCGAAGCCCATCTCATGGGTGACAACCATCATCGTCATGCCTTCGCGGGCGAGTTCGACCATCACGTCGAGCACCTCGTTGACCATCTCCGGATCGAGGGCCGATGTCGGTTCGTCGAACAGCATCGCCATGGGATCCATCGACAGCGCCCGCGCAATGGCCACACGCTGCTGCTGACCGCCGGACAACTGGCCGGGATACTTGTGCGCGTGCGCCGAGAGACCCACGCGATCGAGCAGCGCACGCGCCTTGGTGCGCGCCGACGTGGCATCGCGCCCCAGCACGATCTGCTGCGCGAGCGTGAGATTGCGCGTGAGGTCCAGATGCGGGAACAGCTCGAAGTGCTGAAAGACCATGCCGACTTTGCTGCGCAGCTTCGGCAGGTCCGTCGATTTCGCGGTGAGCGACGTTCCTGCCACCACGACGTCGCCCTTCTGAAACGGCTCCAGCGCGTTGACGGTCTTGATCAGCGTCGACTTGCCGGAACCGGACGGTCCGCACACCACCACGATCTCGCCCTTGCCGACATGCGTCGAGCACTGCTTGAGCACGTGGTGCGCGCCGTACCACTTGTCGACGCCGCGAATGTCGATGATCGGTTGTGCGTTGCTCATTTGTCGAAGTGTCCCGCGCGAATCGACGCGCCGATCAGGTTGAGGATCAGACGGCCGGCCGTCACGCACGAGATCAGGTTGGCGTCGTCCTTCTCCGGCTGAATCTCGACGATGTCCATGCCGACGACACGGCCCTTGCGCACCAGACCGTGGATCAGTTTGCGCGCCTGCACGAAGGTCACGCCGCCCGGCGCCGGACCGGCGACCGCCGGCATCGTCGACGGATCGAGGCCGTCCGCGTCGATGGTGAGGTAGTAGTTGCCGCCGTCGGGAATGCGATCGAGCACGGCGTCCATGCCGATGTCGTGCAACTCGTACGCCGTGACCAGCTCCGCACCGTACTCGCGCGCCGCAGCGAGATCCTGCGGACGGCCGCTGCCCTGCGCACGCAGGCCGATCTGGATGATGCGATCGACGTGCGCCATTTCGGAAGCGCGACGGATCGGGCTCGACAGGCCTTCGCGCACGCCGTTGACTTCGTCGCGCCAGTCCAGATGCGCGTCGATGTGCACGAGCGTGATCGGCCCCTTCTGGTCGAGACCGCGCAGCACCGGCGTGGTGATGCCGTGATCGCCGCCCAGCACGATGGGCATCGCACCACCGGCGGCAATGCGGCGCACGGCAGCTTCGGCGCGCGCATAGTGCTCGCCCGGCTTCGACAGATCGGGAACGATGTCGCCGCAGTCGACGAAGCGAATGTCCTTGCGGCCTTGCAGCAGCGGGCCGTCGATATCGAAGTCGTAGTGCTCGGGACGACGCACCACACGATCCGTCGCCTGACGAATCGCAGACGGCGCATTCGTCTGATCGTTGCTGAAGTCGGAGGCAGCGTACGGTGCGCCGTATGGCATGCCGAGCACGGCGATGTCGGCCTTCAGGTTATCGATGTCGAGATCGAGCTCCGAGTACAGCAGCGTCGGATGACCAGTGCGCGGGGCAACGGTGTAAGTCGTCATGAGAGTTGTCCTTTTCCTTTGGCGGGGAGTGTCGATAAAGCGGGGACGTCAGGTGTGCGGGTACGTCGCCCGACAACGGTTTCCAGACGTCGCCCGACACCGGCCAGCAAGACACTGCTGAGCCAGTAGATCAACGCCGTCGTGCCGAGCACTTCGACGTAAGCGAATGTGTTTGCCGTGAGCAGATTGCTCTGGTAAGTCATCTCGGGCAGGCTCATCACCGAGAAGATGGCCGAGTCCTTGAACATCATGATCACGAGGCTCGTCGTCGGCGGAATCAGAAAGCCGAACAACTGCGGCGCGATGATGTGTCGTTGCGTCTGCCAGTACGTCATGCCGAGCGAGAGCGCCGCATGCGTCTGTCCGCGCGCCACGCTGCGCAATGCCGCACGCAGGATTTCGCAGAAATACCCGCCGGTGTAGAACGCCGTGCAGCCGACCGCAACCGTCATCGCCGAGGCACTCACCCCCAGCTTCGGCAACCCGAAGAACGACAGATAGACGAGGATCAGATACGGGATGTTGCGCACCAGCTCGACGTAGCCGAGCGCGATGGGACGCAGCAGCGTGCGCGACTGCGCCGCATAGGCGGCGACGATCCCGACCACGACCCCGATGGGGATGCCGATGACGCTCACCAGCGCCGTGATGCGCAGGCCTTCGAGCAGAACGGGAACGGCTTCCCGGACGATGGAGAAATCAATGGCCATGGGGCAGCATCCTGGAGACCCGGCGCTCGCAAACGCGCGACGCGGCCGAAATGCAGAACAGAAGCACGAAGTACACGGCCGCCGTAATCGCGAAGACCTGCAACGGCAGATCCGTCTGCAACGTGGCGTTGCGCGCGACGGTCGCCAGTTCGGGCACCGCAATGATCGACATCAGCGACGACGCCTTGAGCAGAATCGTGAACTCGCTGGTGAGCGGCGGAATGGCGCGATAGATGACTTGCGGCAGCAGCACGTGCCGCCAGACCTGCGTCGCGCGCATGCCCATGGCGTACGCGGCCGAGCGTTGCCCGTACGAGATCGTGCCGAGCGCACCGCGCAGGATCTCGACGATGTAGGCGCTCGTATTGCACGCCAGCGCCGCCACACCGGCCGTCACCGGCGAGATCGAGATATCGAGCAGCGCGGGCACCATGTAGTACGCGATCAACATGTGGATCAGCGCCGGCGTGCCGCGAATCAGGCTGACCCACAGCACGACGAATGCGCGCAGCGGCGCAATCGGCGAGATGCGCGCGAGCAGCAGCACGATCCCGAGACCCAGACCGATCACGAAGGCCCCTGCCGAGGCGGCCAGCGTAATCGCCGTTCCCGACACGACGCCTTCGAGAAACGGTTGGATCACGCCGCCCATGTCAGACATCCCTAGCCCGGCGAACATGGCGGCGGACGTCAAATCGCACCTTGCGGCAGATAGTTCTCGCGCGGCGTGTCCATCGGGCCACCGAACCACTTCTGCTGCAATGCGGCGAGCTTGCCGTTGGCACGGAACTCGTCGAGCGAATCGTTGATGAACTTGCGGATTTCGAGATCGTTCGGGTTTGCCACCCACGCGAGCAACTTCGGCTGACCGATGGTGCCGGCGATGCGAAACGCGTTGGGTTGCTTGCGCATCTGCACTGCCGCGATGTTCGACGGCATGAGCGCCACGTCGATGGTCTTGTTGGCGAGCGCGTTGGAGACATCCGGATACGCCTGGAACAGGCGCGTACCCGCATAGCCCTTGCCCGTCTTCGCCTTGAGTTCCTTTTCGAACTCGTCGGCCACCGGTTGCGACGACGAGCCCATCTGCGTGCCGATGGTCTTGCCCGCGATGTCCATATCGCCCTTGATCGCCGTTTCGTCGACACGCACCATCAACACCGAGCGCACCACGCCGACCGGCTGGCTGAAGGCAAAACGTTTGGCGCGCTCCGGCGTGATGCCCACACTCGTCGCCACGAAATCGAACTTGTGCGACATCAGGCCGGGCAACAGGCCCTGGAACGGCAAATTCATCTGTTCGAGCTTCACGCCGAGCTTCGCGGCCATGAGTTCGAGCACGTCGTGCCCATAACCGACCACCTGACCGTTTTCCACGAACTCGAACGGTTCGTAAGCGGCCTCGGTACCGACCGTCAGCTTGCCGCGCTTCTTGATATCGGCGAGCGTGCCGCCTTCGGCGAAGGCCAGCGTGGGCAGGGCCGGGAGGGTCACTGCGGCGCTCGATGCAAGCGCCGCCTTTACAAAGGATCGTCTGGACCAGGTCTTCATTGCTTGCCTCGCGTCATGTGGGTTGGGTAGCTGACGGGCGTCTTCCGGCAGTGCCCGGTTCGATGCGCCTCTGTAATTCAATGTATGCGGGCAAAAAGATCATGAAAAATGATTTTTTTATTGGTATGGTTTCAAAAAATGAAACCTTTTGAAGTGCGCGAGTGGCGGGGGTTTGCTTGGTGTTCGGCAGGCGTTCGGACGTGGACGGGCGGGAGTCATCGAGGAGTGGGTGCGAGGAGTGGGTGATGGCAAATCGGGATTTCAGTGAGCGAGACTTGCGCTCGTTGCGCATCTTCTGCGCAGTGGCGCAGGCGAGCGGTTTTGCGGCGGCTGAGAAGCAGTTGAACATGTCGAAGGCGTCGATCAGCCGACATATCCGTGAAGTCGAGGAGACGCTTGGCACGCGCCTGTGCGAGCGCGGGCCGTCCGGCTTCGTGCTCACGCATGCGGGCAAGGTCGCGCTGGAACTGGCGCGCGACGCGCTGAAGTCGCTGGAGCGGATCCGTCCGGAAATCGATGCCGTGCGTGGCGTGCTGTCAGGCACGTTATCCATCGGGATGGTCGAGCACATCCTGTCGGATGTCGGCTGTCACATCCCCGAGGCGCTGGATGCGCTCAAGACGCAGGCGCCCGATGTGAAAGTCGAGCTGACGGTGATGACCTTCAATGAACTCGATCTCGCGCTGCGCGAGCGCCGTGTGCAGATCGCGATACGGGGGATGTACCGGCGTGAAGCGGGGTTTCACTATCAGCCGCTGTTTATCGAGCGTCATCAGTTGTATGTGGCGAAGCATCGGGTCAAGGACGCGTCGACACTACCGCTCGTCTATCGGACACAGCCGTTCGTGCATGAAGCGCTCAACACGCTGGGACTGACGCGCGGGCCGACGGCCTCGGGACTGGAGGCGGTGGCGATGCTGGTGCTGTCGGGACACTATGTGGGGTTGCTGCCGCAGTACTACGCGGGATCGTTCGCGAAGCGCCACGCGTTGGTGCGGGTACCCGCCGGGCCGGAATACGAGAACGCGATCAGCGCGATTACGGAGGCGTCACGCCCGAGAACGCGGGCGCTGGATTTGTTTCTGGATCTGCTGGCGCAATGTCATTCACAGACGCAGCAGACGTGACGACAGGTCGGTCGGCGCACGACGCTCACTGATCGAACAAGGCGTACGACGTGACCGCTGCCGTGCGCGTAATCTGCGAGATGAGTTTCGTCACGGCCAGCGACGGCTCGAAGCTGCGAAAGATGGCGGAGATTTCAGAATGAATCGGCGGACCCGCCAACGGCTTGAAGACCACGCCGGGGATCGCCGTCGCGCCGACGAGCACGTCGGGCACGATGGCCACGCCCTCGCCTAACGCCACGGCCGTCAAGACCGCGATCAACGATCCCGGCGCGGAACCGATGATCGGCGTGAATCCGCCGCGACGCGCCACTTCGAATGTCCCCAGCGTCTGCTCGGGATTGATGAAACGCTCGCCGTCCAGCGCTTCGGCATCCACCGCGCCCGACGGATTCGCCAGCGAATGCCCCGCAGGCAACGCCACGCAGAAACTGTCCCGGAACAGGACGTGTGCACGATGCCGGTTATGCAGGTTGATCGGCATGCGGACCAGCGCGACGTCGAGACGGTTGTCCACGAGCATCGCCGGCGACTCGTGCTGCGACACTTCCTTCGCGGTCACGATCACCCCCGGCCACGCCTGCCGGAAGGCAGCGAGTTGCGTCTGCAAGACGCCCGAGAACACCGCCGAGCCGATGTAACCGATCTCGATACGCCCCGTCTCGCCGCGTCCGGCGCGCTGCCCCGCCTGCACGGCGTGCTCGGCCTGAGCGAGCACCTGCTTCGCTTCGAGCAGGAACATCTCGCCAGCGGGCGTGAGACGCACGTCGCGACGGCTTCGCGCGAACAACTGCACCCCCAGCATGCGTTCGATGTCCTGAATCTGCACGGTCAGCGTGGGTGCGGCAATGTCCAGCGCCTGCGCCGCGCGCCCGAAATGCAGCGTCTGCGCCAACGTCACGAAGTAGCGAAAGTGCCGTAATTCCACCGGAATCCCCACAGTTTGTTATGCGTTGTCAGCCATGCTACCGCGCGGCGCTCCGGACGTCATTGTTCGTTTCATTAGGTTCAACCTAATAAGTTTGCCGACGCCCGGCAATGACGCGTCGCCCCCTCGCGTGATCGAATGCACACACGCTTCGACACACTCGCCCTTGCGAATCTCGATATGACAACGCAACTTCAAACTGGCTCACCCGACACCCCGTCTTCGTCGACGGGCAGCCTCGCGCTCCTGCTCACCGCCTCGACCGGCTGCGCCATGACGGTGCTCGACACCAACGTCGTCGGCGTCGTGCTGCCGACCATCTCGGCGCAACTGCACGCGAGCTTCGCCGAAGTGCAATGGGTCATCGGCGCGTACGTGCTGTGCTTCGCCGCGTTGCTCCTGCCCGCCGGGTCCATCGCAGACCGCTTCGGCCGACGCCGCGTATTCCTCTGCGGCATCACCGGCTTCGCGCTCGCGTCGCTCGCCTGCGGTCTTGCGCCGACGGCACAGTGGCTCTATCTCGCGCGCGCCGCACAAGGCATCGGGGCTGCGTTCCTGCTGGCGCCCGCGCTCGCCATCATCGGCCACGGCTTCCATGAGAAAGAGGCGCGTGCCCGCGCGTGGGGACTGTGGGGCATGGTGATGGGACTGACGATGGTGCTCTCTCCGCTCATCGGCGGCGTAATCGGCGACACGCTCGGATGGCGCTGGGCGTTCCACGTCAACGCACCGATCTGCGCCCTGCTCGGTCTGGCGGTCGTGCGCATCGTGCCCGAGTCGAAAGCCGAGGGACAACGTCGTATCGACGTGCCCGGCATCGCACTCTTCGCGAGTGCGATGTTCTGTGTGACGTGGGCGTTGATCGCCGCGCCTGCCGCCGGCTGGAGCAGCCCCGGCATTCTGACGCGCTTCGCTGCCGGGGCCATCCTCTTTGCGATCTTCGCTGCCGTGGAGCGCTCGCGCGCGCATCCCATGCTCGACCTGTCGCTGTTCCGCTCGTGGCCGTTCGCAGGCGCAACGCTTGCCATGTTTTCTTACGCCGCATGCGCGCAGGTCATGGCTTCGCTGCTGCCGCAGTTTCTTCAGAACGCGCGCGGTGAAACGGTGCTGGGCGCCGGCATCGCCATGCTGCCGTTCGCGGTCGCGATGCTGTTGCTGCCGCAGGTCGGCAAACGACTCTCGTCGCATCTGCCGTCCCATCGGATTCTCGTGCTGGGGCTGACACTGACCGGCCTGGGTAATGCCGCGATGGCGTACGTCTCGGCGCAAGGACTCGGGCATTCGGCATTACCGCTGATGGTGGCGATGTTCGTGCTCGGCAGCGGTGGCGGCTTGCTCAACGGCGAGACCCAGAAGGCCATCATGGGGACGATTGCGCGGGACCGGGCGGGGATGGCCTCGGGCATCAGTACGACGTTCCGCTTCTCCGGCATTCTGCTCGGATACACCGCACTGGGCGCGGTGCTGAGCGCGGGCGTGCATCGCAGCGTCGCCGCGCATGTTCCGGCGCTGGTGGGCGCCACGCAGGGTGACGTCGCCACACGCATGGACTTTGCCGACGCGATCTCCGCCGGTGATTTCACGCAGGCGCTGCATCTGTATCCGGCGACGCTGAGTCAGGCGCTGCTCGACGCCGGGCGCAACGCTTACGCGAGCGGCTTCAGCGGCGCATTCCTCGGCGCGGGTGTCTTCGCCGTGCTGTGCGCGTTGGCCGTGCACCTGAGCATGGGACGCGCCGAGGCCCGCGAAACGCCCGAAACGCGCGCCGCACAGGTATCACGCTCCTCCTGAACGTTCCCCGATGTGGTGTCGATCAGGCGCTGGCCGACACGACGCCCAACGTCTCGCCCACCGTCACGGCGAGAAAGTCCGCCAGCGCACGGCGCGACGCCGATGCCGGGCCGCCGCCATCCACCAACGCGATTTCCGACGGCGGCGGTGGTGGCAAGGCCTCGCAGACCCGGTGATCCGGCAACAACACGGTCTCGGGCAACACCGACACCCCGAGACCGGATGACACCGCCGCCTGAATGCCCGTGAGGCTGTGGCTGCCAAAGGCCATGCGCCACGGACGCTGCGCCGCATCCAGACTCCGGATCGCCCGCTGTCGGTAAATGCAGCCTTGGGGAAACAGCGCCAGCGGCACGGGGGCATGCACCATGTCGTCAGCGTCGGCATGGCTTCCCATCGCCCAGACCAGCGTCTCGGGCCACGCCATCAGACAGTCGCCCTGTCCCGGCTCGCGCTTCACGAGCGCAAGCTCCAGATCGCCCGCACCCAGACGCTCGCGCAGATCGGTGCTCATCCCTGCCACGATCTCCAGACGAATGTCGCCGTGGCTCTGCACGAAGCGCGACAGCATCTCGGCCATGCGGCGAGCGTCGATGTCTTCCGGCAGCCCGACACGCACCGTCGATACCCGGCTGTCGTTTTCCATCGCATCGACGGCTTCCATCGAGAGCGCCAACAGCTTGCGTGCGTACTGCGCGAGCAGTTCGCCGTGGAGCGTCGGGGTGACGTTCACGCCGGAGCGATCGCGCATGAGCAACTGGCGGCCGACGTCGTCCTCCAGCCGCCGGATCTGCTGACTCACGGTCGACTGCGTGCGATGCACCCGTTCCGCTGCGCGCGTGAAACTGCCTTCGTCCACAACGGCAACGAGGGTCTTGAGCAGGCCGAGATCCAGCATGGCAGCACCATATTTACATATTCGATAAGTGTCACATTTTAATTTAATTTCAGAATATGCGGCGATCCGACTACGCTGACGGCATCCCATCCATTTCCTCGCTATGGAGCCACGTCATGTCGCAACCCTCCGAATCGCTGAAGAACAGCCCGCGCCCGCAGTGGCTCACCTTCGACTGCTACGGCACCCTCATCCAGTGGGACGAGGGCCTGCGCGACGCCGTCACCCGCATTCTGCAAAGCAAGCCGGGGCACAACATCGGCACGGCCGATCTCATCTCGACGTTCGATCACCACGAACACACGCTCGAACAAACGCCGCCCCATCGCGCGTTCCGTGAAGTTGCCGGCGAGGGGCTGCGCCTTGCGTTGCAGGATCTGGGGCTGCAAGCCTCGCCGCAGGACATCGAAGTGCTGACGGGCAACATCTCCGCGATGCCGCCGTTCCCCGAAGTCGTGCCGACGCTCGCGGCGCTGGGGGCGCGCGGCTACCGCCTGTGCATCGTCTCCAACACCGACGACGACATCATCGCGGGCAACGTCGCGCAGTTGGGCGGGCATATCGATCGCGTCATCACCGCGCAGCAGGCCGGCGCATACAAACCGAACCGGCGTCTTTTCGACTACGCCCACGAGCAGCTTGGCGTGACGAAGGACGAGGTCGTCCACATCTGCGCAAGCCCGCATCTCGATCATGCGGCCGCGCGCGACATCGGGTTTCGCTGCGTCTGGGTGGATCGTGGCACGGGCCGTCGTCCGCTGCCCGACTACACGCCGGACGCGACCGTCGCCACGCTCGATGCCGTGGTACCGTTGTTCGACGCGTTCGGCTGGTAATCGGGAAGCCAATCCGGAAGCTACTCGGAAAACGATGCAGAAGACTCGCAATCACCGGATGCGACGGCAGGCGCAAGCGTACCGTCGCTCACGTGGAGACTGACATGGCGCATACGCTCTCACTGAACGCGGGCGACACCTCGCGTCGCCTCGACCACGACGTCGATCTCGACTCACCCGCCGTGCGCACCGCCCGCGAAGAACTCGCGGCATGCTTCCGGCTCGCCGCCATGCACGGCTTCGAGGAAGGCATCTGCAATCACTTCTCGGCAATGCTGCCAGGCAGCGACCGCTGGTTCCTCGTCAATCCTTTCGGGCTGGCGTTCGAAGAGGTCACCGCATCGAGCTTGCTCGTATGCGACGTCGAAGGGCACGTCGTCGCGGGCGACGGGGTTCCCGAAGCCACGGCGTTCTACATCCATGCCCGATTGCACAAGGCGAACCCGCGCGTGCGCGCTGCGTTTCATACGCATATGCCCTGGGCGACCGCACTCGCGATGAGTGAAGGGGACCCTCTCGTGTGGGCGGGACAGACAGCGCTCAAGTTCTACGGACGCACCGTCGTCGATACCGACTACAACGGGCTCGCGCTGGGCAACGAGGAAGGCGACCGCATTGCCGCCGCCATGGGCGACGCGGACATCGTCTTCATGAAGCATCACGGGGTGATGGTGGCCGGACCCAACATCGCCGAAGCGTGGGACGACCTCTACTATCTGGAGCGCGCCTGCGAAGTGCAGTGCAAGGCGATGAGCACGGGCCGCGAGCTTCGCGCCGTGCCGGAAGCCATCGCGCGACGCACCGCCGCCGAGATGCGCGCAGGCGATCCGCACAGCGCTCGCGCTCACCTTGACAGCGCCATGCGACGCCTGCGTGCTGCCGGGGTACCCTTCGACCGCTGATCGCGGTACGTCGCGAAAGGTTGGCGCGCCGGACCGTCATCCAACCCGGAACCGGCTCGCTGACTGACGTCACCTCACAGACCCACGATCTCCTGACGGAACGTCTGACATACCTCGCGCACGGCCTGCGGGTCATGCGGCACGGGCAGCGCCGCCATGGCGCGGAAGAACGCGTCGTGACAGGCCGGCGTCGACACGAGCAACATGCGCGCGATCGTCAGTTGTTCGTTGACGAAGCCGTGCACATCGCCCTTCGCGACGTTCACCACGTCGCCCGCCATCACTTCCCTCGTCATGTCACCGACGGTAAAGCGCAGACGTCCATGCGTGAGCACGAACGTCTTCTCTTCATCGAGCGAACGGTGCATCGGCGCGCCGCCCTGCGGATTGACGGTCATGTCCATGATCGTGAGATCGCGCTCGTGATGCTCGCCGCGATCGTGCACACCTGCGATGAGGCGGACATCCATGTTGGCGAACGACACTGTATCGACGTGCGGATTGAATTCGGATTGCATGAAACGGACGACTCCTTCGTGTCAGGGGGAATGCCTTCATTCTGGCGATCTCTCACTTGCGAGAAAAGACGTCTAAAATTGGCAGGACTTGCCAATCAAATGGACAATCAATCTCGATGGATCTCAATGGAACGCTGGCGTTCGTGACCGTGATCGAACGCGGCTCGTTCTCCGCAGCGGCGCGCGCCCTCGATATTCCCCGCTCGACGGTGAGCGCTCGCGTGGCCTCGCTGGAAGCCCATCTGGGCGTTGTCCTGCTGCGTCGCACGACACGCCGCATCGCGCTCACCGACGATGGCCGCGATTATTTCGAACGCACGGCGCCCGCGATTCAGGCGTTGCGCGACGCTGAGCAGACTGGCGCCGCCAGTCCATCGGCCAATCGGGCATTGACGGGTTCCCTGCGCATCGGCGTGCCGTTCGACTTCCCGTTCGATGCACTGAGCGTCGCCATCACGACGTTTCGGGTCATGCATCCCCGCGTTCGCTTCGACGTGCTGGTCGACGACAGCGTGAGCGATTTCGTCGACGACAATCTCGACATGGCGATTCGCGGCGGCAACCCCGGCGGGGATCACGTCATTGCGCGACGCATCGCCACGTTCGGCTTCGCGCGCTTCGCCAGCCCCGCGTTCGGCAAGTCGCGGAGCAAGCGCGTCAGCAAAGACGACACGCCGAGCGCCACGCACGACATCCCGCAACTCATCTTCCGCCCGCGCGCGGGGTCGCCGGCATTGTCGCGTTCGACTGCGCGCATTCCAACGCACCCGCCGCACCCGCCACAACCCGACTACGCCGTTGCGACGAACAGCTTCGCCCTGCTCAGGCAGTTGGCGTTGCATGGTGCCGGAGCGGCGGTGCTGCCCGCGCATACTTGCGACGACGACGTCGCGAACGGAAGGCTGCTCAACCTGCCGTTCAACGTCGGCGATACCAGAGATACGCAAGCCGGTCTCTATCTGGTCTATCCTTCACGGCGTGAGCTCACCGCGAAGGTCAAGGCGTTCTCCGACCATCTCGTCGATCATCTGGAGACGCGCGGCGCCTCAGACCCGAAATCTGCCTCGAAAGCGCCGTCTCACCAAGTGAGAAAGCCCGTAAAACAAGGCTGAGCGCCCGACATTCGGCCCCCGGCGCACGTGAGGGCCTCACGACCGCACGCCCGGCACTAAGCAAAGCAAAAAGCATCAGTTGGGCGTACAGCGGCACGCTTCTAGAATGGACGCGTCGTCCTTTCTCTGTCGGGAGCTGTCGTGTCCAGTCGTTCTGTCCCGGGCGTGTGCCTTGCCGCCGCCGTCGCGCTTGCACCGCTTGCGTCCTCCTTTGTGTACCCTGCCTCCATCGTTTCGTTCCCACGCCAACATTCTGGAGATCAGGTATGAGTCAGCTTCCCGCACCGGTGCTCGATCACGTCGTCATCAACGTCAAAGGCGAGCTTGAAGCGTCCGTCGATACGTACCGCCGTCTGGGCTTCGCCCTGACCGAGCGCGGTCATCACTCGCTCGGCACCAGCAACCATCTGGCGATCTTCGGGGAAAACTATCTCGAACTGCTCGGCTTCGAGGCGGGCAAGTCGACCGCACGCCCCGACGTCACGCAAGCGCCGCTCGGCCTGACGGGGCTCGTCTTCAAGACGCAGGATTCGCACGGCCTTTACGCGACGTTGCAGGAACGCGGCATCGGCGTGGAAACGCCCGCCGAATTCTTCCGCCCGGTGCGTCTGCCGGACGGCACCACGCAAGACGCCCGCTTTCGCACCGTGCGGCTGGCCACCGAACTCGTGCGCAATGGCCGCACGTTCTTCTGCCATCACTTCACGCCCGAGCATGTCTGGCGCGACGAATGGCGCGATCATCCGAACGGCGCGACGGACATCGTCGGCTTCGTGATCGCGTCGCCGAATCCCGCGGTCACCGCTGCGCTCTACGATCGCGTCTTCGGTCCCGGCATCCTCACCGCCGCCGGCGAGACGGGGTATGCGTTCACCGCAGGGCGCGCTCGCGTGCACTTCGTCACCCCCATCGAAGCCGCGCAACGCTTCGGCAAGGTCGAAACGACGGACGACGGCAGCGAGCGCAGCGTCGCGCTCATCCTGCGCACGCGCTCCCTCGCACAGACGCAAGCCACGCTGCGCGAGAACGGCGTGCCGTGGACGACGCTCGACGACGGCTCCGTGCTGGTGGCCGCCGCCGACGGCTTCCACGTGGCGCTTCAGTTCGTCGAAGGGGACACGCCGTGAGCACGCAACCGACATGGTGGCAGGCGTTCGGCGTCGACTATGCCGACGCACGTCAGCGCTTTCGCAGCGCGGCTGACCGCGCAGGCGCGGACCTGAGCACCTATGTCCATCCGAGCGCCAAAGCACCGGACGGCAGTGATCTGACGGTCGACGTAGCGCGGTTGGGTACGGCGCATGCGCCGCACCAGTTGCTCGCCATCAGCGGCACGCACGGCCTCGAAGGCGGCGCAGGATCGGCGGTGCAGACCGCATGGCTCACACACGCGGCAGCAACGCTGGCGCCGGATGTCGCCGTGACCTTTGTCCATGCGATCAATCCGTACGGTTTCGCGCACACCACACGCACGACCGAAAACAACGTCGACCTGAACCGCAACTTCATCGACCACGACCGGCCGCATCCGGTCAATCCGCATTACGCGTCGCTGCACGACCATCTCATTCCTGCCGAGTGGACGACAGAAGGACTGGCGCAGAGTGCACGCGCCGTCGACGCGTTCCGCGCCGAACACGGTCCCGACGCCCTCTTCAACACGCTCGCGAGCGGTCAGTACACACACGCCGACGGCCTCATCTACGGCGGACGCGCGCGCGAATGGTCGAACGTGACGTTGCAGACGATTGTCGAGCGCGAGCTGTCGCAGGCACAGCGCATCGGCCTGATCGACTGGCACACGGGCATCGGGGAATACGGCGAGCCGTTCTTCCTGTGCTTCAACGCCGAGGACAGCGACGCACAACGCGAGGCCGCCCGCTGGTGGGGCGCCGAGCGCGTGCTGAATCAGCGCCCGCATGGACTGCAACGTCCGGACTATCAGGGGCTGGTATTCCGGGGTGTCGAGCAGTTTGCGAAGGGACGTCCGGTGATCGGCGCAGTGGTCGAGTTCGGCACACGCGGCTCGAATGCCAGTCAGGCCAACCGCCTCGACCAATGGCTGCGTTCGCGCGCCGGGGCCAATCCCGATCCGGTGCGTGATCGCCAACTGCGCGCCGACGTGCTGGACGCTTTCGTGCCGGTGTCGTCCGTGTGGCGCAGCAGTGTGCTCACGCACGGGTTGCAGATCACGGCGCAGGCGCTGCAAGGCCTCGCCACGCGCGAATAGGTCAATAGGCGAACAGGTCACGGACGCGCATGAGCGCCTGACACCGCCTCACCCTCTCCGTTTTTCAACAAGGATCGGCGTCTGCCCGAGGGGCTCGCTCATTCTGAATTCGACTCAAGAACCGACATGAAAGCCATCGTATTGCGTGAACACGGCGACAACAGCGCGCTGAAACTCGAAACCGACTTCCCGGACCCCGTTGCGGGCGAAGGCGAAGTGGTGCTGCGCGTGCGGGCGTCGTCGCTGAACTATCACGACGTCTTCACGCGGCGCGGCATGCCTGGCATCAAGCTGCCGTTCCCGGTCATCATCGGCCTCGACGTCGCGGGGGAAATCGCCAGCATCGGCCCCGGCGTGCAGGGCTGGTCGGTCGGCGATCGCGTGCTGGTCGATCCGATCAACCGTGTAACCGGCGGCCTCGTCGGCGAGACGACGCACGGTGGTCTGGCCGAACTGTGCCGTGTGCCCGAGCATCAACTGGTGCGCCTGCCGGACGGCGTCTCGTTCGACGACGCGGCAGCGCTTCCCGTCGCTTACGGAACCGCGCTGCGCATGATGCAGCGCATCGGTCAGATCAAGGCCGGCGAGCGCGTGCTGATCCTCGGGGCGAGCGGCGGCGTGGGCGTGTGCGCGGTTCAGCTCGCCAAGCTCGCGGGCGCGGAAGTCATCGCCTGCGCCGGTTCGCGTGAGAAAGGCGAGCGCCTGCGCGAACTGGGCGCGGACGACATCATCTATTACACCGAAGAAGACTTCGTCGAGGTGATCCGCACGCGTTACGGCAAGGCCGCGCGACGTCGCGGTGCGGCCAACAACGGCGGCGTCGATGTGGTCGTGAACTTCACCGGCGGCGACACCTGGACGCGCTCGCTGCGCACGCTGCGTCAGGGCGGTCGTGTGCTCACGTGCGGCGCTACCGCCGGTTTCGATCCCAAGGAAGACCTGCGCTTCATCTGGACCTTCGAGTTGCAGATTCGCGGCTCGAACGGCTGGGAGCGCGAAGACCTGCATGAACTGCTCGACCTCGTCGCGAGCGGCAAGCTGCGCGTGCTGGTCGACAAGAAGTGGCCGCTCGAAGACGGCGCCCAGGCACTCGCCTCGCTGGAAAACCGCCAGATCGTCGGCAAGGTATTGGTGGGCGCATGAGCACGACGACCCAAACCCTCTCGGTCGCACAGGTTCAGCAAGCCTTCGACAACTCGACGTTCATCGCCTGGCTCGGCATGCGCGTCGTCTCGCTCGATCACGACGCGCAGATCATCGAAGTCGAGATCCCCTTTCAGGCGTCGTTCGAGCGCGGCAAGGGCACACGTCAGTGGCATGGCGGCCCGCTCGCTGCCGTGATCGACACGGTCGGCGACTTCGCGGTCGGCATGCTCGTCGGCCGGGGTTTGCCGACGGTCAACTTTCGCGTCGACTACCTGCGCCCGGCCATCGATACCGACCTGCGCGCTGTTGCGCGGGTCCGTCGACTCGGCAAGAGCATCGGTGTGGCAGACGTCGATCTGTTCAACGCGCAAGGCGCGCTCGTCGCCATCGGCCGGGCGAGCTACGCCACGTTGCCGCCTGCCTGATTCGCTTCACCGGACCGCTCGTCCGCTTGTCCGTTTGACGGCGCCTGCAAGATCGCACCGGCGCCGTGTTTTTCCGGAGTTCACCATGCGTAAGTCCCGGGGTCTGTCCCGTCGTCAGTTTCTCTATCGCAGTGCGACCGGCGCGCTGGCCGCCACGTCCGCCACGCTCGCGGGCACGGCCGGCTGGCTGGTGTCGCCGACACGCGCCTTCGCGGCAGACGCTACGCCGCGCATACCACGTTCTGGCGGCACGCTCGTCGCGAGCTGGGGCGGACTGGAACCGCAAGCGCTCTTCGTGCCGGGCGGCGGCGGGTCCAGCCCGTTCATGACGTCGACGAAGATTCTCGAACGTCTGCTCAAGATCGACGAGAAGCTCGCGTTCCAGCCCGTCCTCGCGACGGACGTTCGCGCGTCGGCCGACTTCAAGACGTACACCGTCACACTGCGCAAGAACGTGCTGTGGCATGACGGCAAGCCGTTCACGGCCGACGACGTCGTGTACAACGTGCAGGAGCACTGGAAGCCCATCGCTGCGGGCGTTGCGCTGAAGTCGCTCAAGCGCGTGAGCGCGACCGATGCGCACACCGTCAAGCTGGAATTCTCCACCCCGGTGCCGGAGTTCTTCTTCAAGTCGATCCTGGCCGGTCAGTATCAGGTGGTCGTGCCGAAGCATCTGTACGAAGGCAAGGACATCATCACGAATCCGCTGAACAACGCCCCGGTCGGCACCGGACCGTGGAAGTATGGTCAGTGGGTACGCGGCAGCTACGTCTCGTACACGCGCAACACGCAGTACTGGAACGCCGCGCAGCCTTATCCGGAGAAGCTCATCATCCGCTGGTGGGGCGATCCCGCATCGCGCTCCGCCGCGCTGGAGACGGGCGAATTGCAGGTGGCCTTCTCCAACCCAGTACCCGCACGCGACATCGATCGCCTTGTGAAGACGGGCAAGATCGCCGTGGACACGCGTGGCTACGAGAACGCGGCGTGGACGGTGACCGTCGAGTTCAATCAGCGCCGCGAGCACGTGAAACGTCGTGAGGTGCGTCAGGCGATCCTGCACGCCATCGACCGCAAGTTCATCATCGACACGATCTATTTCGGACGCGGCAAGCCCGCCGTCTCGCCGATCTTCCGCACCAACCCGCTGTTCTTCACCGACGACGTGCCGAAGTACCCGTTCGATCCCGCCAAGGCCAATGCGCTGCTCGACGCCGCCGGCCTGCCGCGCAAGAACGGCTCGCGCTTCACGATCAATCTGGTCGCCGCCGCGTGGTTCGAGGAGAACGCCAAGCTCGGCCAGTACCTCAAGCAGGCGTTGCAGGACATCGGCATCACCGTGAAGCTCGATTCACTCGACCGCGCCACCGCGCTCAAGCGCATCTACAGCGATTACGACTACGACATCGCCGTCTCGAATTTCACCGCGCCGCTGGAACTCGTGCCGGTCGTGACGCAGTTCTTTACGACCGACGGCATCGTCAAGGGCGCCGCGTTCCGTAACGCGACCGGTTACTCGAACCCGGCGATGGACGCCCTCGTCGACAAGCTCACCGTGGAGACGGACAACGCGAAGCGTCAGAAGCTCGCGCACGACTTTGCGCGACTGGCCGCCACCGACGTGCCGCTGGTGCCGCTCGTCGAGATGGAGTCGTTCACGCTCTCGCGCACCAACGTTCGCAACGCGACGACCAGCGCCAACGTGCAGGGCGACGCGCTGGCCGACGTCTGGCTCGCCTCGTAAGGAGCCGACTGCCATGGTGACGCGTCTGCTATTGCGCCGCATCGTTCAGGCCGTGCCGCTGCTGCTCGGCGTGATCGTCATGAACTTCTGCCTGATCCAGTCGGTGCCCGGCACGTTGCTCGACGTGATGACCGCCGAGCAACAGGTGACCGATCCCGCACTGATCGAGCGGTTGCGCGTGACGTATGGCATGGACAAGCCGCTATGGCAGCAACTGCTGCACTACATCAACTCGGTGGTGCATCTCGATCTCGGCTATTCGTATCGTCACAACCTGCCAGTGTTCGACGTGATCATGGCGCACCTGCCCGCCACGCTGGTGCTGATGCTGGCGAGCCTGCTGATTGCCGTGGTCGTGGGCGTGGCGGCCGGCGTCATCGCCGCCGTGAACGTGAACACGTGGCGCGATACGCTCGTCTCCATTGCCGCCGTGGTGTGCTTCGCCGCGCCCAGCTTCTGGCTCGGGATCATGCTCATCATCCTGTTCTCGGTGAAGCTCGGCTGGTTCCCCGTGGGCGGCATGACCACCATCGGCATGGACTACGGCACCGGCCTCATCGGCGCGTGGCATGCCTCGCTCGACGTGTTGCATCACCTCGCGCTGCCCGCACTCACACTCGGCCTCTTCTACGCGGCGACTTACGCGCGGGTCATGCGGGCATCGATGCTCGAAGTGGCCCGTCAGGATCACGTGCGCACCGCACAGGCCAAGGGTCTCACCCGACGCGCCGTGATCACGCGACACATGGTGCGCAACGCGATGCTGCCGGTCGTCACGCTGCTTGGCCTTCAACTCGGCACGGTGCTGGGCGGCAGCATCGTCGTGGAGGCGGTTTTCAGTTGGCCCGGCATCGGCGGTGTGCTGTTCGACAGCGTGATGAGCCGCAATTACCCGGTCGTGCTGGGCTTGCTCGTGCTCAGTTCCGCGCTCGTCATCGTCGCGAACATTGCCGTCGATCTGATTTACACGCGACTCGATCCGCGCATCCGCACGCATGGCGTGTGAAACCTCGGCCCGTATCGTGCTTTCCCGTAATGAACTGGCTTGCCTTATGACGTCTTCCGCCGAACCCGCTCTCGATGCGCTCGCCACGCGCAACGCCTCCGACCTGCCACGCGCCGCACGGCGCGGCGCCCATGCGTGGCGTCAGTTCGCGCGCCACGGCGGTGCCGTCGCCGGTGCGCTGCTGCTCGCCGTCATCGTGATCGTCGCGCTGTGTGCGGGCTGGTGGTATCCCGGCGATCCGCTGCGTATCGTGGCCGCGCCGGAGATCTGGCCCTTCGAGCAATGGCAATACCCGCTCGGCACCGATGCGCTCGGGCGCGACATCGCCGCCATGCTCGCCCACGGTGCACGCGCAACGCTCGCCATCGGCCTCGTGGCGAGTGTCGCCGCCACGGTCATCGGCGTATCGATCGGTGCGATGGCCGCGTGGTGGGGCGGATGGATCGACGAAGTGCTGATGCGCTTCACCGAACTGTTCCAGATCGTGCCCAACGTGGTCTTCGTGCTCACGGTCGTCGCCATCCTCGGCCCGCGCATCGAGAACACCATCATTGCCGTGGCGTTGGTCTCGTGGCCCGCCATCGCGCGTCTCACACGAGCCGAGTGTCTGTCGTTCAAGTCGCGCGAATTCGTGCAGGCATGCCGCACTGTCGGGCTTTCGCCGTGGCGTATCGCGCTGCGTGAGGTGCTGCCGAACGCACTGCCACCCGTGCTCGTGATGGGCACGCTGGTCGTGGCGGGCGCCATTCTTTACGAATCCGTCGTGTCGTTTCTCGGACTCGGCGATCCGAACATCGCGAGTTGGGGACGCCAGATCGGCGAGGGCCGCACGCTGATCCGCTCGTCCTGGTACCTGTGCGCCGAACCCGGCATCGCCATCATGCTCGCCGTACTTGCACTCAACCTCGTGGGCGACGGGCTGAACGACGCCCTGAATCCCGCGCTACGGAAGAAACGCTGAACATCGCGCCCTCGCGCATTGCCCCCTATTGCCGTTATTGCCCCTATTGCCCGACGCAAATTTATGACTCACCGCTGGCACAACCTCGGCGACCTCGTCGACCGAACCCTCAGTCTCGAGACGACGGCCATCGTCGACCTGCGAGACGACACGCATCCGCGCACTTACACGCACGCCGACATCGACCGTCTGGCCAACGGCGTCGCCACGGCATTGCGCGCTCGCGGGTTGCCCGACGGCGCACACGTCGCTATCGCCTCGCTCAATCGTGCCGAATACCTCATCGCCTACTTCGGCATCATGCGCGCGGGCTACGTCGCGGTGCCCATCAACATCAAGCAATCGCGCGAGATCCTGGATTACGTGATCGACGATGCGGGTATCTCGCTGGCCTTCGTCGATGGCGCGCGGCACGAGGCGCTCGCCGCACGCGTGCCCGTCATCGATTTCGACGATGCGGGGCCGGACGGCTTCGCCGCACAGATTCCGCCGGCCGACTTCGATGCCGTGCGGCCGGACGACAACCGCGTCGCCCAGATGCTCTACACGTCCGGCTCCACCGGCAAACCGAAAGGCGTACCGCTCACGCACACCGGTCAGTTGTGGGCATTGGGCGCGACCTATGTGCGGCCAGAGCATCCGTCGACGGAGCGCTATCTGCTCGCGCAACCGCTGTTCCACATGAACGGGCTGTTCATGGCCAAGCGCGCCTTCTCCGTGAATGGAACGCTGGTGATCCTGCCGTCGTTCGATGTGACGTCCTATGTCGACGCGCTGGAGCGCTATCGCATCACCGTGTTGACGGCCGTGCCGACGATGTTCGCGCGGCTCGTCAAAGATTCGCAGACACTCGCCGGTCGCGACGTCTCGTCGCTCAGGCGTGTGATGCTCGGCTCCGCCCCCATGAGCACGGCGTTGCTTGCGCGCATTCAGGCGGCGTTCCCGGAGACGCATATCCATCACGGTTACGGCACGACGGAAGCGGGGCCGAGCATCTTCGGTCCGCATCCTGACGGCATCCCGCTGCCACCGCTCGCGCTGGGCTATCCGCTCTCGCCCGACGCGGTGAAGCTCGTCGACGGCCCCGACGCGAATCAGGGCGTGCTGTGCATGCGCAACCCGGCGGTGATGCACGGCTATCACCGACTGCCCGAGAAGTCCGCACAGGTGCTCGACGACGGCTGGTACTACAGCGGCGACGTCATGCGACGCGATACCAACGGCTTCTTCTACTTCGTGGGACGCGCCGACGACATGTTCGTCTGCGCCGGCGAGAACATCTATCCGGTGGAAGTCGAGAAGTTGCTGGAGGCGCATCCGGAGGTGCGTCAGGCGAGCGTGGTGCCGTTGCCCGACGAGGAACGTGCCGCCGTGCCGGTCGCCTTCGTCGTGCGTCAGCCCGGCAGCACGCTGAGCGCTGAGGATCTCAAGCAGCACGCGCTCGCCAACGGTCCGGCGTATCAGCATCCACGCCGCGTGGCTTTCGTCACCGAACTGCCCTGGGCGGGGACCAACAAGGTCGACCGTCATGCCCTGCTGCTGCAGGCGCGCACGCTCGAAGCCTCCCAAGGGTGGAGCGACGGCCGTGCCAACGCTCTCACGCTCACCGGAGCCCATGCGTCATGAGTCTTCTCACCGAATCCAGCGATCCGATCCGTCTCGACGGGAAGGTCGCGCTCGTCACCGGCGCCAGCCGTGGCATTGGCCGTGCCATCGCCATCGCGCTGGCGGCACGCGGCGCAACACTCGGCGTGCATTACAACGCGGCATCCGCCGACGCCGAAACACTGGTCGCACAACTCGTCGCCAGCGGCGCGCGGGCCTTCGCGGTGCAGGCGGATCTCGCGTCTGCCGATGGCGCGCAGCAGCTAGTGGAACGTTTCATCGGCGCACTGACCGCGCACGACCTGCCGCCGCAGTTCGACATCCTCGTGAACAATGCGGGTGTCGGTTTGCGCGCTCGCATCGATGCGGTGACGCCCGAGGATTTCGACCGTGTCCTGCAAGTCAATCTCAAGTCGCCTTTCTTCCTTATCCAGCATGCCCTCCGGCATGTGAAGGACGGCGGACGCATCGTCAACGTCTCCTCCATGGGCACGCGAGCGGCCTATCCGGAAATGAGCGTCTATGCACCAGCGAAAGCCGGGCTGGAAGCGTTGACGCTGTCGCTTGCCGCCGATCTCGGCGCCCGTGGCATCACCGTGAACGCCGTGCTGCCGGGGGCGACGGCCACGGATCTGAACAAGCGCGCGAGCGACCCGGTGGCGCGTCAGGTCATCGCGCAAACGGTCGCACTCGGCCGTGTGGGCGAGCCGCGCGACATTGCGGACATCGTGGCCTTCCTCGCCAGCGATGCTGGCCGCTGGATCACCGGCCAATCCATCGACGCGAGCGGCGGACAGCGCCTCTGATATCGGTCAGAACACGCTCCCGCCACTTCCTTCGCGACCCTCGCGACCCTCGCGACCCTTACGGACAGTCACCATGACGACTCTGCTCGACGTCGAACACCTCACGCTCGATCTGCCGCCCAATGCCGATCGCCCGCATGCGCTTCACGACGTCTCGTTCTCGCTCGCGCGCGGCGAGATCCTGTGTATGGTCGGCGAAAGCGGCTCGGGCAAGTCGATGACCGCGAGTGCCCTGCTCGGCCTGCTGCCGCCCGGCGTGCAAGTCAGTGGCGGACGCGTCGCCTGGGAGGGCGCGGGCAATCTGCTGACGTTGCCCGAAGCCGAGCGCCGCCGCTGGCGCGGCGCGCGCATCGGCATGATCTTTCAGGAGCCGATGACCGCACTCAACCCACTGCGCACCATCGGCGACCAGATCGCAGAGGTCTATCGCACGCACACCCGGCTGCCCGGCAGCGCGATTCGCGCGCGCATGCTGGAATGGCTGGAAGCCGTGCACATTCCGTCCCCCAACGATGCAGCGAAACGCTATCCGCACGAGCTTTCCGGCGGACAGCGTCAGCGCGCGATGATTGCGATGGCGCTCGCGCTCGAACCCGAACTGCTGATCGCAGACGAACCAACGACAGCGCTCGACGTCACCACGCAGGCGCAAATTCTCACGCTCATTCGGGAGCTTCAGCAACGCAAAGGGACTGGCGTACTGTTCATCACGCACGACTTCGGTGTCGTGGCCGAGATCGCGGATCGCGTGGCCGTCATGCGACATGGAGAGATCGTCGAGCAAGGCACAGCGCAGACGATCCTGACACGTCCGTCGCATGAATACACACGCTCGCTCATCGCAGCGGTCCCGGCATTGCCATCGGCCTCGGCAGCCAATGCCTCCCCGGTCCAGCGCAACGATGCCACGCCGCCGGTGCTGCGCATCGAACAGGTGCGCAAGACCTACGCGAAGCATGGCTGGCTCGGCAAGAAGGCGCAGGCACACACTGCGGCACTGCGCGACGTCAGCCTCGACGTCGGACGCGGCAAGACGCTCGGCATCGTGGGTGAAAGCGGCTCGGGAAAATCGACGCTTGCGCGCTCGATCCTGCGGCTGATGACACCCGACGCGGGACGCATTCTCTACGGCGACACGGATCTGGCATCCGGCTCGCTCGACGCCGACGCGCGGCGCACGGCACTCGACATTCAGATGGTGTTTCAGGATCCGTTCAGTTCGCTGAACCCACGACGTCGCGTGGGCGACATCGTCACGCAGGGTCCGATTGCACGCGGCGAGCCAGCGCGTGAGGCCCATGCGCATGCGCTTGAACTGTTCGAGCTGGTCGGCCTGAGCGCCGATGCGCTCGATCGCTTTCCGCATGAGTTCTCGGGCGGACAGCGTCAACGCATCGGGCTGGCGCGGGCATTGGCGATGCGCCCGAGGGTGCTGGTCGCGGACGAACCCGTGTCGGCGCTCGACGTCTCCGTACAGGCGCAGGTGCTTCGTTTGCTTGCGCGGCTCAAGGCGGAGCTGGGGCTGTCGATGATCTTCATCACACATGACCTGCGTATCGCGGCGCAGTTGTGCGACTCGCTCGCCGTCATGAAATCAGGCAGCGTGGTCGAGTACGGCGAGACGTCGACGATCTTTCGTGCGCCGTCGCATCCGTATACGCGCGCACTGCTCGACGCGATTCCAGGGCGCGCGCGGGAAACTGGCAGTGACGCTCAGGTGCTCACCGCCGCCTGATCATTTGCGCAGATCGGCGATCGACAGGTACGGCAGCCACGTGCCAGACGCCGACAGACTCGCGAACACGTGTTCTTTCGTCTGCGCAAGGAAGGTCTCGATGTGCTGGCGCGCGAGCGCTTCCGCGCGCGGCGCATTGCCTGTCACGAGCGCACCGATGATGCTCTCGTGGTCGTGTTCGATACGCGGGCGCACGCCCTGCACGCCGAAGCCCAGCGACACGAGACGCGCCATGTCGTCCATCAATCCGGCCAGCGTCCGATACAGGCGAGCATTGCCGCTGGCGGCCGCTATCGTCAGATGGAACTTGCGGTTCGTGTGCAGGAACCACTCGATCTGGTGGTCGATGGGCTTGTGGGCGAACGGCGCCTCGCAGGCTTCGTCCAGTCGTGCAAGCAGTTCGGTGTCGACGTTGCCGCACGCGAGCCGCGCCGCCATCGGTTCGAGCTGGGCGCGCAGGGTGAAGATCTCTTCGACGTCAGCGAGGGTCACCGGCGAGATGCGATATCCCTGACGAGGAATCGCACGCGCGAAGCCTTCATGCACCAGTCGTACCAGCGCCACACGACAACTCGTGCGTGCAATGCCGTACCGACGCATCAACTCCGCCTCGCTCACCACCGCACCCGGCATGATCTCGCACGTCAGCACGTCGTGACGGATGCGCTCGTAGGCATCGTCGCCGCGTGCCAGCGCGACGGCTTCTTCGCTATCGGACGTCCGTATGGAAGACGCAGGGGCGGGTGAGGCGGGAGACATGACTTAGTACCCTCGTGCGGCGTCATAGACGAATGGCAGCGGTGCGCCGCGCCGATGCGCACCGAGCACTTCCGCCACCTGACGCGCCCGTGCCGCGTACGACACCGTCGACGCGATATGTGGCGTGACGAATACCTTCGGATGATGGCGCAGCGTGTCGCCCGGCGGCAGCGGCTCGACGTCGAACACATCGACGAAAGCCGAGCGCAGGCGACCGCTGTCGAGCGCATCGAGCAACGCCTGTCGGTCGAGATGTGCACCACGACCGACCTGTATGACGCTCGCTCCGGGCGGCAACTGCGCGAACAGCTTGCGTCCGAGAATGCCGCGCGTTGCGGGCGTGTCGGGCAGCAGGTTGACGAGGATGTCGGTCTCGGCGACCAGCGCATCGAGTTGCGCGTCGCCGGCGAATACGTTCACCCCGGCGAGCCGCTTCGGCGTGCGCGACCAGCCATTCACGCGAAAGCCGTTGGCGTACAGGCGGGTGGCAACGGCACTGCCCAGCTCGCCCAGCCCCAGCACACCGACACGTGTGTCGCGCGCAAGGCGTCCGGTCAGTTCGTTCGCCCAGCGGCCGTCGCGCTGTGCCGCGACGAGCGCGGGCATGTCCCGGACGATGGCCAGCGCCGCGAACGTCACGAAGTCGCTCATGCGCTCGCGCGTCTCGTCCGTCACCATGCGAACGATGGGGACGTTGGCGGGCAGTGCCGGGTCGGCCAGGATGTGATCGACGCCCGCCGCCGCACTCAGGATCAGGCGCAGACGGGGGTAATGGGCGAGACGTCCGTGATCGGGCTGGTAGACCAGCGCATATTTGACGTTGCGGGCGTCGACGAACGGGTCGTCCCAGCCATAGACGCGCAGGCCCGGCATCAGCCGCGCGAAATGGTGTTGCCATTCGGTCAGCGCGGCCACGCCGCCCGACTTGATCAATAACGTATCGCCTTGCATGACTTCGGGGGATGGCGCCTCGCGCCTGGGGGCGAGGGCTTCAGGATGGAGCGGCATCCCATGCTACCGGCCACCCCGCGCGCGGCTAAGCATTTGTTATCGAAAAGCTTATGAATGCCCGGAAGAAATGCACGTGGCGACGGAGCATAAGCCTCCAGGAAGCGCTCAAACCTGCCCGGGCAACGTCCCACCCGAAAGAATATTTCTCGAATTTCCGGTGTATTTCGCGTGCCTCGTCCCGTTAGCCGAAACGCTCGTCGTCTCACGCAAACGTCCGCCGGGCGGGCCTCATCACCATGCTGCGACGCAACAATTCGATCGATTGTTGCGATATTCACAATAATCGATCTGTCACGCGGGCATTGTCTGCCCCCGCTGACAACCGCTATAGTTGGCCCGCCCCCGCGACGCGATTCGCTTGTTCCTTCGCATGTGAAGGACCTGCGAGGCGAGCAAGCGCATCAGCGTCATGTTGCAAACGTAGTTATCAATGCGATGCCCCCATCGCCAGTAGAAATGAGAGAGACAGCGACAGCCAACGCAGGAATCAGCAACCCGCCCCCCACTCCCGAAGAAGTCCGCAAGCGCGTTTTCGCGATCGTGGCCGCGTCGTCGGGGAATCTGGTCGAGTGGTTCGACTTTTACATCTATGCCTTCTGCGCGATCTACTTCGCGCCGGCGTTCTTCCCGAGTTCGGACCCGACGGCCCAACTGCTCAACACTGCCGGCGTCTTCGCGGCCGGCTTCCTGATGCGTCCCATCGGCGGCTGGATCTTCGGCCGCATTGCCGACCGTAACGGCCGCAAGAACTCGATGGTCATCTCCGTGATGATGATGTGCTTCGGCTCGCTGCTGATCGCGGCACTGCCGACTTACGCCAGCATCGGTAACTGGGCCCCGGCGCTGCTGCTGCTCGCGCGTCTGCTCCAAGGCCTGTCGGTCGGTGGGGAATACGGCACGACGGCGACGTACATGAGTGAAGTGGCGCTCAAGGGCCGTCGCGGCTTCTTCTCGTCGTTCCAGTACGTGACGCTCATCGGCGGCCAGTTGCTCGCCGTGCTCGTGGTCGTGATTCTTCAGCAGTTGCTCAGCGAAGCCGAACTCAAGGCGTGGGGCTGGCGTATCCCGTTCGTGGTCGGAGCGATCACGGCGGTGGTGGCGCTGATGCTGCGTCGCACGCTGCATGAAACGTCGACGAGCGCGAGCCGTAACAACCGCGACGCCGGGTCGATTGCCGGTCTGTTCCGTCACCACAAGGCCGCGTTCTTCACGGTGCTCGGCTACACCGCCGGCGGGTCGCTGATCTTCTACACGTTCACCACCTACATGCAGAAGTATCTGGTGAACACGGCCGGTATGCCGATCAAGACGGCGAGCTACATCATGACGGGCTGCCTGTTCGTCTATATGTGCATGCAACCGATCTTCGGCATGCTCTCGGACAAGATCGGCCGTCGCAACAACATGCTGTTGTTCGCCGGCCTCGGTGCGATTTGCACGGTGCCGATCCTCACGGCGCTCAAGACGGTGCAAAGCCCGACGAGCGCGTTCGTGCTGATCTGCCTGGCGCTGGCTATCGTGAGCTTCTATACGTCGATCAGCGGTATCGTGAAGGCCGAGATGTTCCCGATCGAAGTGCGTGCGCTGGGCGTGGGCCTGGCCTATGCAGTCGCCAACGCCATCTTCGGCGGCTCGGCCGAATACGTGGCGCTCGGCCTGAAGAAAGCGGGCATGGAGCCGACGTTCTACTGGTACGTCACCGGCATGATGGTGCTGGCGTTCCTGGTGAGCCTGCGCCTGCCGCGTCAGGCAAAGTACCTGCATCACGAACATTGATCCTGACGGCGGAGGTGCGAACTTTCGCGCCGCGCCTTCGCCGACACATCAGTACCTCGACGCTTTACCTCGCGTGGCGCGCTCCGGCGCCCACGTGACGGCCTGATCTCCTCCCCGGCTTTCCCTGCCCTTCCCGTTTCATCCTGAACGTCAGACGTCGTCCCCGGCAGCCAGCTTCGCGGCCTCCCAGATGGCGTCGAGCACGGGGTGCGGCTGGTGCCGTCGCCGATAGAGCGCGATGTCGAACCCGATCTGCCAGTCCTTGCCGCCGACGATGGCGAGCGTGCCGCGCGCGACGTCGTCGGCCACGAGACGCTGCGGCAGCCAGGCAATGCCGGCACCGCGTCGCGCCATCGCGAGAATCGCTTCGTAGGAATCCGCCTGATAGACGGGCTTGAGCGTAGGACGATTCGGCATCTCGGCCAGATGGCGCGCGAGCACCGCCCGCAGCGTCAATGTCCGGGTGAACGCCAGCCACGGTATCGACGCCGGACCGGCTGCGAGCCGGTATCTGGCGCGGCCCTTGGCATCGAGCGCACTGACCGGCACCAGCACTTCGCGCGCCACGCTCAACCAGTCGAATCGCTCCTGGTCGATGAGAAGACGCGTGTGCGCACTGGAATAGACGATAAGCAGATCGACTTCACCGGCCGCAAGTCGCAGGATGGCTTCCTCTGCGCCGCCCGTCGACAGCGTGGCGGTAAAGAAGCCGATGCGCGAGACGGTTTCGTCGTACCAATCGGGGAAGAACGTGGCGGCGAGCGTACGTCCGGTGGCGATTCTCAGGTTGTTTTCGAGCGTGGGCGCGGCGTCCTGCAACTGCGTGCGGGCGCTGTGAAGAATATCGAGCGCATTGGTGGCAGCGTCGAGAAACACCGTGCCCGCCGCCGTCAGTTCGAGCGGCTTGCTGCGCTCGACGAGTCGCGTGCCGACCCACTCCTCCAACGCGCGAATACGTCGACCAAACGCCGGATGCGTGACGAACCGGTTCTCCGCCGCCCGCGTGAAGCTGCGCGTGCGGGCCAGTTCGACGAAGTCTTCGAGCCATCGCAGTTGCATACCGTCTCCTCGCTACCATCCCACGTTTGTCGCGCGTTCGCGCAACATGACTGCGTATACACGCGCAGGAAGCTCAGGCCGTCTCAGGCCTTCGAGAGCGACTTGAGCGCGTGCTTGATGCCGTCGGACACCGTCGTGCCGTCGGGCACGGACTTGACTGCGGCCAGCGCTTCCTTGTCGGAATAGCCGAGCGCAAGCAGTGCATTGACGACATCGCTCTTGTGGTCGTGCGGCACGGCCGCGCCGGCCACGGTGCCGAGTTGCGCACCGAGCTTGCCCTTGAGTTCGAGCAGCAGGCGCTCGGCGGTCTTCTTGCCGATGCCGGGGATCTTGGTCAGACGCCCCGACTCCTGGAGCGTCACCGCTTGCGCGATATCTGCCACGCTCATGCCCGACAGAATCGCCAGCGCCGTGCGTGCGCCAACGCCCGATATCTTGAGCAGTTCGCGGAAGGTGTTGCGCTCGTCCGGCGAGCCGAAACCGAACAGCAGTTGGGCGTCCTCGCGCACGATGAACTGGGTAAGCAGCGTGACGCGCTCGCCGACGTTCGGCAGGTTGAAGAAGGTGCTCATCGGCACCGAGATTTCGTAGCCCACGCCCTGGCAGTCGACCAGGATGTGCGGCGGATTCTTTTCCAGCAGCGTGCCGGAGATGCGGCCAATCATTGACGCCCCGAGAGAGTGACTTCGACAGGCGGCAAGTGTAGCAAACCAGTCGATGCGCTTTGGGGTTTGGGATGCGGCTTTGTGCGGGCGACGCGCAAGACTTGGGGAACGTCGGATAAATGGGTCTGACCGGGTTTCGCTAAGCCATTGAAAGCTATGCGATTCCGATGTGCTTGTGTCTCTTCGAGTGTCAGTGGCCCTTGGAGATTCTTGCGAGACTGTGCATCCGTTTCGCAGACCACACTTCGACATGACCTACCCCCGATCACGACAACCTCGGTTCAAACACCATTCGGAAACGTTCGATGGGCATCCCATCGCGCTTCCCGGCTCACCCATGCAGGAGACGAAAATGGCGAAGCGTCTGGTACCGATTAACTACACCGCCGGCATTAGCAATACCAGTTTCATTTATCACCTGGGCTGGCTGCTGGCCGAGAATTACCGCGTTCTGCTCGTCGATGCGGACCCGAAATGCGATTTGACCAGCCTTGTTCTGCGGGAGGGTTTCGACCAGCACTACCGCGCAGAAACCACATGTCGCCACAATCTGAAAGATGCAACGCGTGCGGCATTCGAGCTGGACGCCTTTCTCATTCGCGAAATCGACTGCCCTGCGCCGCCTGAGTCTCCCAATTTGCGCCTATTGCCGGGACACGCCAATCTGGCGGAATGCGACTTCCAACTCACGCTTGTGCAGGATGCCAATGCGAGATTCGAGTCGATGGAGAACACACCGGGTGCTTTCCACCATTTGATTTCCTTGTGCGAACGGAAATACGACATCGACTTCACCTTGATCAATGTCCCGGCCGGGTTCGGTGGCGTCAGTGCGAACCTCTTTATGCATAGCGATGTTTTCGTTGTCCCCGTCACACCCGATCCTTTCGCGGTGAAAACGCTGCACACGCTGAAATACGTGCTCGCCCGATGGATCAACTGGAAGAAAAATTCGATGGGAGCTTTCGCAAGAACGGCATACCCGTTGGGCCACGGGACACCGAAGTTTGGCGGAATATTGAACCGCCCAATTGTCGATTACACCGGGTCGATAAAAAGGCCAGCGTTCGAGGATGTCGAGAAAATCAGATACGCAATTTCCAACGACTTTGTTCCCCATCTGTCGACAAAGGGAATGACTTTCCCACTGGAACAGTATCCGCCCAGTCTACTGACGGAGGGGTTCCGTCTTGGTGAAATCGAGGATTACAGCGAACTCCACAGGAGGTCGCTGGAAGTTGGCATCCCGGCTTTTGCGCTTTCCGATTCAGACATCGACGCGTTTGGCGCATCGATAGCACATGGAAAGATGCAACGCGACCATCTTCGCATCCAACTTGAATCCGTCGCGGCGGACCTTGCCTCGCTACTGAACCATGCATGATGCTCTCGCCGCCTTTCGATCCAATATGGACGACGTTGAAGCCTTCGCAGCGTTCTATGACTTCCTGGTGGAGAACATGCGGGGACAGAAGAGTCTCGACGATCTGCTTCGTTCGAAGATCGTCTGTTCTGTCAGCGCGTTCGACAAACTCATGCACGACATCATTCACATCGGGATTATCGATATCTACTCCGGCAACCGAACCTCCACGCCAAAGTATCTCGACGAGCCTATTCCACTCGGTGTCGTTGCCCAATTGAAAGGAGTTGAAGACGCTCCCCGGAGCAACATCTTCTCTCAAACCATTCGCGACAAACTGCGTGCAATGTCTTTCCAGCACCCGGACAAGGTCGTCGACGGACTCAGCTACATCTGGCACGAGAAGCGCAAGTGGAAGAAAATCGCGTCGGCGATGGGAGAAGACGAAGCGACCGTGCGTGTATTTCTCTACGAGGTAGTAAGAAGAAGAAATGCCATCGCCCACGAAGCAGACGTCCACCACTTCCTTCAGGCGAAGCGCCCGATCAATCGCGAGATGGCCACTGATTTCACCCGCTTCATGCGTCGACTAGGCGAAACCATTCACGAACTCGTGCGGTGACCTCAACAGCGCCGCCGCACTTTCGAGGCGGCTTGGGGGCCGCCGCCGTTTGCTCATTTTTCGCTCCCCGCCGCCCTCACCCATCGCCTTCGATCCCTTCAACGAGATCCCCCGTCGAGCGGGCGGCGGCCGAGCGCAGGCATTCGAGTGCTTCAGCGACTGCTGCGCGGTTCGCGCCGTCGTCGCGCCAGTACATCGAGACGCCGCCGAACCCCGCGAGACGCAGCGGCACGATGCGCAGTGCGCCCAGCGCTTGCAGACGACTCGCGGTGCGGTGAGACGCAAGACCGATCATGTCGCTGTTGTTGAGCAGCGTGAGGTTGAGAATCGTCGAATTCGATTCGACAGTGTCGTTCGGCAGCGGATACCCGGCCTCCGCCAGTGCCGCCTCCAAGGCGTTGCGAATCGGCGTGCCGCGCGGCCACACGACCCATCGATATTGCCGGATGTCAGACCAATCCACCGACGCGCGCGAAAACACCGGATGCCGCGCACGCGCCACAAAGTGCAACGGCTCCAGATACAACGCCTCCGTGCGTACATTCCGGTCTTGCAATTCCGGCGCCGAGCGTCCGACCACGATGTCGATCTCGCTATGCGCCAGTTGGTTCATCAGCCGGTCCATCGTGTTTTCGACGACCCGCGCCTGCACGCGCGGCATGCGCTGCAAGAGCAACAGCACCGCGAGCGGCACCGTGTCCGCCGACGACGCCCCCGACGTGCCGATCGCGACCAGCCCGCTGCCGCCCTCGCGCATGGCGTCGAGATCGTCGCGTGCGGTGTCGAGTTGCGCCTCGATGCGGCGAGCGTGCTGGATCAGCGCCTCCCCGTAAGCCGTCGGACGCAACCCCCGCGCCTGTCGCTCGAACAGCGGCAGGCCGATGTCGTCCTCGAGATCCTTCAGCCACTTCGACAACCCGGGCTGTGTCGTGTTGAGCAACGCCGCAGACTGGCTCATGTTGCCGGTCTCCGCCAGGGTCAGCAGCATCTGCAAGTTGCGCAGACGCAAACGATGGGTCCAATCCATGCGTCGTCTCCAGATGCCGGTGCGGCACCCCAAAACCACCCGAGTCATACGATTTTTCGTATGGATCCGATGATTTTTTCATTTCAAAGAATATGTCTCGCCGAGTATAACGCTATCCATAGACCCGAAAGCCACGGCACCGCCGCATGGCTGCGCTTGCCAGACAAGCAGACCGGGCCCCTTCCAATATGGAGACGAGCATGTCCGACCGCGCCCCGAGTGCAGAACGCGCCGCCTATTACGAACACATCGGTCACAACCACATGGCCCCGCTGTGGGAATCGCTGCACAGCCTCGTGCCGCCCCAGCCGCGTCCGCGCGTGGTGCCTGCCATCTGGAAATACAACGAAGTGCGCCCGCTGGTGATGGAAGCGGGACGCGTCATCAGCGCCGAAGAAGCCGTGCGCCGCGTTCTGATTCTGCAAAACCCCGGCACCCCGGGCTCGTCGAGCATCACCGGCTCGCTTTACGCCGGGCTGCAACTGATCCTGCCGGGCGAGATCGCACCGAGCCATCGTCATACGCAATCGGCCCTGCGCTTCATCGTGGAAGGTCGCGGCGCGTGGACGGCCGTCAACGGCGAGCGCACCACCATGCATCCGGGCGACTTCATCATCACGCCGTCGTGGACATGGCACGACCACGGCAATCCGGCGGACGGTGAGCCGGTCGTGTGGCTCGACGGTCTCGACATTCCGCTCGTCCAGTATTTCGACGCCGGCTTCGCCGAGAACTACCCGGAATCGCAGCAACCCGTGCAGCGCCCGGAAGGCGACAGCTTCGCCCGCTACGGGTTCAACATGCTGCCGGTGCATCACAAAGTCAGCGACCCGACGTCGCCGATCTTCAGCTATCCGTACGCGCGCTCGCGCGAAGCGCTCGACACGCTGTACCGCAACGGCGAACTCGATCCGTGGGACGGTATCAAGCTGCGCTACGTGAATCCGGCGACCGGCGGTTGGCCGATGCCGACGATGGCGACGTTCATGCAGTACCTGCCCGCCGGCTTCCAGGGCAAGACGTACCGCAGCACCGACGCCACCGTCTTCTCGGTCGTCGAGGGCCGCGGCACCGTGCGCATCGGCGACGAAGTCTTCCAGTTCGAACCGCGCGATCACTTTGTCGTGCCGTCATGGGCGCCGGTACAACTCGCCGCGCTGGAAGACGCCGTGCTGTTCAGCTACTCCGACCGCCCCGTGCTCGCCGCGTTGAATCTGCTGCGCGAATCGCGTACCTGAGCGGCACACGTCAACGAAACGACGACCCTGCGCCCCGCCATGCATTCGACGAATGCGAGCGGTGCGCGGTCAACATTCTCTCTGTCCTCTCTCTGATTCGACGAGTCAAACACCATGTCCTACGTCTTCACTCCGCCCGCCGTCGTTGGCATTCCCGTTGTCGGCAGCAACGATCAGTTCGCCGTGCGTCGCGTGTATTGCGTCGGCCGCAACTACGCCGCTCACGCCCGCGAAATGGGTTTCGATCCAGACCGTGAACCGCCGTTCTTCTTCTGCAAGCCGGCCGACGCCGTGCTGCCGGTCGCCTATGGCGACACATTGGAGTTGAAGTACCCGGCGCAGACGAGCAACTATCACTACGAAGCGGAACTGGTCGCCGTGATCGGCAAGGCCGGTTCGGACATTCCGCTCGATCAGGCGCTGGAGCACGTGTGGGGTTATGCCGTGGGTCTGGACATGACGCGTCGCGACCTGCAAATGAAAATGCGCGAGATGGGCCGTCCCTGGGAGATCGGCAAGGCGTTCGACGCCTCGGCCCCCATCGGCCCGATCCATCCGGTGTCGAGCATCGGTCATGTCGAAAAGGCCGCGATCTCGCTGACGGTGGACGGCGTACAAAAGCAGAAGAGCGACGTGACGCACCTCATCTGGTCGGTCGCCGAGACCGTATCGTATCTCTCGCAATTCTTCCGTCTGGAACCGGGCGATCTCATCTACACCGGCACGCCTGAAGGCGTCGGTCCGGTGAAGGCAGGCGAGACGATGGTGACGGCCGTCGAGGGACTCGGCGAGATCACGGTGCGTGTGGTCTGAGGCATCGTCATGCAGCTCTACAGCTTCTTCAATAGCTCGACGTCGTATCGCATTCGCATTGCGCTCGCGCTCAAGGGCATTGCGTTCGACACCATCCCGGTGAACATTCGCGTCGGCGAGCACCGTGCCGCGCCCTACGTCGACGAGGTCAATGCGTCGGCCACGGTGCCCGCCATCGTCGACGGCGACTTCGCGCTCGGTCAGTCGCTCGCCATCGTCGACTATCTCGACGCGAAGTATCCCGAGACGCGTCTGGTGCCGCAAGACATCGAGGCGCGAGCCCGTGTGCTCGAACTCGCGATGCTCATCAGTTGCGACATCCACCCGGTGAACAACCTGCGCATTCTGAAGTATCTGCAAGGCCCGCTGGGCCTGTCCACGGAGCAGAAGGACACCTGGTATCGGCACTGGGTGGCGGAGGGCATGGCCGGTGTCGAGCGTCTGCTCGTCAGGTACGGTCACGGCGAATGGTGTTTCGGCGACGCGCCGACATTGGCCGACGTCTGCCTGATTCCGCAGATCGCCAACGCGCAACGCATGGGCTGCGATCTGTCGACCTATCCGCGCGCGATGGCGGTGTATGCCAAGGCGGCGACGCACCCGGCGTTCGTCTCGGCAGCCCCCGATCGTCAGCCGGATTACACGGCCTGAACATGACGCGGCACAAACTCGGCGTCGTCGGCCCGCAAGCGGCCGCACGCCGTAGATGAAAGGCAGGAAGGGCGGAAAGTGCCCGAGGAGACAAGCATGACGCAAACCCATCAACCCAAAGCGCTCGTCGTAGGCGGGGGCATCGGCGGTCTGGCCGCTGCCCTGGCACTCGCCAATCAGGGCGTGCACATCGAACTGCTGGAGCAGGCCGAGACGATCGGCGAGATCGGTGCAGGCATTCAGTTGGCCGCCAACGCATTCGCCGCGCTCGATGCGCTCGGCGTTGGCGAGGCCGCGTGCGCACGCTCGGTCTTCACCGACCACATCACGCTGCGCGACGCCATCGACCGCAGCGTCATCGCAGAGGTCGACGTCGGAGCGCCCTATCGCGAGCGCTTCGGCAACCCGTACGCCGTAATCCATCGCGCCGACATCCATCTGTCGATTCTCGAAGCCGTGCAGCGCAATCCGCTGATTCAGTTCCGCACGGCAACCCGCGTCGTCTCGCTCGATCAGGATGCGAACGGTGTCACCGTCACGGATCAGCATGGCGAGCGCCACACGGCCGATGCCGTGATCGGCTGCGACGGCGTGAAGTCTGCCGTGCGCGAAGCACTGATCGGCGACGAACCGCGCGTGACGGGTCACGTCGTGTATCGCGCCGTGGTGGACGTCGAGAACATGCCGAAGGACTTGCAGGTCAACGCGCCGGTCGTGTGGGCCGGTCCGCACTGCCACCTCGTGCACTACCCGTTGCGCGGCGGCAAGCAATACAACCTCGTGGTGACGTTCCACAGCCGCGAGCAGGAAGTCTGGGGCGTGCGCGACGGCAGCAAGGAAGAAGTGCTGTCGTACTTCGAAGGCATCGACGCGCTGCCGCACCAGATGCTCGACCGCCCGACCTCGTGGCGACGCTGGGCCACGGCCGATCGCGACCCGGTCGAGCAGTGGAGCTTCGGACGCGCCACGATCCTCGGCGACGCCGCGCATCCGATGACGCAGTACATCGCACAAGGCGCGTGTCAGGCACTGGAAGACGCCGTCACGCTCGGCGCCGCCTACGCCGCTGCGAACGGTGACTTCACCGAAGCCTTCCGCCGTTACGAACACGCCCGTATTCCCCGCACCGCCCGCGTGCTTTACGGCGCGCGCGACATGGGACGCGTCTACCACGCCAAGGGCGTAGACCGCTGGGTGCGTAACTCGCTCTGGCAAGGCCGCACGCAGACACAGTTCTACGACGCGTTGCAATGGCTGCACGGCTGGCGCGCCGAGAACTGCCTGTCGCAAACACCGTGGCTGCCGAATGCGTGATTGCGTGACGGCAAACGGCGTGGCGGCATGAGCGCATAGCCCCACCCCGAGCATCCCCGGCATCAACCCCGCAGCGGACAAAAAAACCATCGCGCGGGGTCCTGCGGTGCGACATCACTACGGTGTCGCGCCGCGTCTGGCACCTTAGAGGAGACAACCCATGCCAGTCAGTCCCATCAACGTGACGGCATTCATCGACCGGCACCGCATCTCGCCGTTCCAGATGATGATCGTCGTCCTGTGCTTCCTGATCGTCGCCATCGACGGCTTCGACACGGCCGCCATCGGCTTCATCGCACCGGCGATACGGACCGAATGGTCGCTCACGCCCGCACATCTCGCACCGCTGTTCGGTGCAGGCCTCGCTGGCCTGATGGCCGGCGCTTTCCTGTTCGGGCCGCTCGCCGACAAGCTCGGGCGCAAGACCATTCTCATCTTCTCGGTGCTGTTCTTCGGCGTCGCCAGTCTGGCCTCGGCATGGTCGATGGAACTATGGCAACTCATCGCGCTGCGCTTTCTGACGGGGCTCGGTCTCGGCGGCGCGATGCCCAATGCCATCACGCTCACGTCCGAGTACTGCCCTGAATCGCGCCGTTCGTTTCTCGTGACGACGATGTTCTGCGGCTTCACGCTCGGCTCGGCGCTGGGCGGTCTCGCGTCTGCCGGACTGATCGAGGCATTCGGCTGGCGCTCGGTGCTGATCGTGGGCGGCGTCATGCCGATCGTGCTCGGTGTCGTTCTCATGCGCGCGTTGCCCGAATCGGTGCGCTATCTCGTGATGGCAGGGAAGTCCCCGGAACGCGTGGCCGCATCGCTGCAACGCATTGCCCCGCAGGAGGATCTGCGTGGAGCAACATTCAACGTGGCGACGAAGCCGTTGACCACGTCGCCGGTGCGCCATCTCTTCAAGCCTGAGTTACTGCGCGGCACCCTGCTCTTCTGGGTGACGTTCTTCATGAGCCTGCTGGTGATCTATCTGCTGTCGAGCTGGCTGCCGACGCTGTTGCGCACGAACGGCCTCACGCTGCGCAATGCCGCCATCGTCACGGCGATGTTCCAGGTCGGTGGCACGCTGGGCGCGATCGTGCTCGGCTGGCTGATGGACCGCTTCAATCCGCACTACGTGCTCGCTGCGGCTTACGTGCTCGCTGGCGTCTGCGTGGCGGCTGTCGGACCGCTGGCGAGTTCCCCGGTGCTCGCGTCGGTGGCAGTGTTCTGGGCCGGGTTCTGTGTCTCCGGCGGTCAGGTCGGCGCGAATGCGTTGTCGGCAGAGTTCTATCCGACGGATTGCCGTGCGACCGGCGTGAGCTGGGCCAACGGCGTGGGACGTATGGGCTCGGTGGTCGGTTCGGTCGGCGGGGCCTCGATGCTCGCGATGGGCTGGTCGATGCCCGCGCTCTTCGCGGCCATCGGCGTACCGGCCGTGCTCGCCGGTCTGACGATGCTCACGCTCGGGCGTCTGCGTCATCGGCAAGCGGTGCTGGCTGTCGAAGCGGCTACCTGAACGTCAGCGCGCAAAGCGTCGCGGATCGGGATAGAGTGTCGACTGACGGCGACGCGAGCGGCCTGCGCGGCCCCGGCGCCGTCAATCCAAATTCCCCCGACGGAGATTGAAGGTGTCGCTGCCCCCCTTGCTGGTCATCATCCCGATGCATCCCGAGCAGTTGTCCGAACTGCAAACCCGTTTCGACGTGATCTACCGCCCGAGCCACCATCCCACGCCGGAAGGCTGGGGACCGGAAGGCGAACGTGCGCGCTTCGTGCTCACCAACGGTTCGCGCGGCATGAGCGCAGCCGAGCTGGCGCATCTGCCGAACGTGGAGCTGGTCAGTGCGCTGGGCGCCGGTTATGAAAATCTGGATGTCCCCGCCATGCGTGCGCGCAATATCGTCGCCGTCAACGGTGCCGGGGCCAATGCACCGACCGTGGCGGATCAGGGCTTCGCACTGCTGCTCGCGGCGATCCGCCGGATCCCCGAGTACGACGCCGCGTGCCGCAAGGGTGTCTGGCGCGATGCCCTGCCGATGCAACCGGGCGTTGCGGGCAAGAAGCTCGGCATCGTCGGTCTGGGTGCCGTGGGACGTCAGTTCGCCAGGCGCGGCGAAGGCTTCGACATGCAGATCGGCTACCGAAACCGGAGTCGTCGCGACGATCTGCCCGCGCATTACCAGTATTTCGACAGCGTGCCGGCGCTGGCCGAATGGGCCGACATTCTCGTCGTGACAGCGCCGGGCGGCGCGGAGTCGCATCACATGGTCAATGCCGACGTCCTGCGCGCACTCGGCAAGCATGGCTTCCTCGTGAATCTGGGACGTGGCAGTGTGGTGGATACGGCAGCACTGGCCGACGCATTGCGCAACGGCGTGATTGCCGGCGCGGGGCTTGATGTGTACGAAGGCGAGCCATCGCCGCCTGCCGCGCTCATCGACTTGCAGAACGTCGTGCTGAGCCCGCACGTGGCTGGCCGCTCCCCTGAAGCGGAAGCCGCGACGATTGCGATGTTCCTGGAAAATACCCGCCGTTATCAGGCGGGTGAGGCGGTGATGACGCCGCTGTGAGCGGCTGACATCCGTCAGTGATTATCGAGCCCGTCGATACTTCGTTCGGGCGACGGCGAGAGCGTCACGCCGTCATTGACGGGCTCGAACTCGATGCTGCTTCGCGCACTGCCGGTGGTGAAGACGGTCTCGCAGGTCGGACACTTCACCTCGGCTTCCGAATGGAGATAGTCGTGGAGCGCCTGCACCGTCGGCTCGCTCGCCGCCACGGCAAAACGGGACTTGCAGGTGGGGCATACGACGAAACCGGTGTGGATCGACAGCATGGTCAGCCTCCTGAGCGTTCATTGAGCGACTTCGGCGAGCGACTTCATAGCGCGACTGCGTTCGGCGATTCTACAGCCAGTCGGTACGGCGAGGCTTTTGGCGCGTGGCATCCTCCGGCTCGCGACGCGACGCCGTGCGATGGTCGTTCGCGGCCACACCCACTGTCGGCTCCGCATGTGCGGCGTCGACGTCGTCACCTTGCACACCGTGGGCCCGCTGCACCGGGTCGAAGTCACGCCATTCACCGCGCTCCCACACACCGTTCGCCTGTTCGATCTCTGCGGCGCCTGCATCGCGCAGCACGGCAATCGCCGTATCGGCCGTCGCCTCGCTCACGTGCGTGGCAAGCATCACGCCCGCATCTCGCATGCCGGCCTCTCGCGCCGACACGCGCTCGCGGCTGCGCATGCGTCCAAGGGCACCGAAAAACGCGCCCAGATAGGCACCGGCCATCATCGCGACGACCGGCACCAGCCAGAATCGCCAGACCGTGATGAAGAGCAGCGCACCCAACGCCAGCCCGAACGCGCCCCCGGCGATCACGCCCTGCGCAGCGCCCTTGCCGGCTGGCCGTGCGGCGGCGTCGGCATTCACGTCGCCACCGACGGGAAACGTCGCATGCTGCCCGGTAGGGTTCAGAAAGAAGACCGACACGTCGGACGGTCGAAACGAGCGGTCATAGAGACGGCTCGCCACCAGATTCGCCTGATCAAACGTTGTAAAACGTCCTGCCACGATCATCGCCATCGCAACCTCCCTCCGTTGTTTGGTGAATTCGTGTTTGCCTACATCGATCCTTATGGGATGGCTGCGATCCGGCTTCGTTTCATCAAGGAATCCTTACGCGTGCTGCATAGGCATTGAGAAAATCAATGCGAGGGAACCTGTGGATGGCGGTGCAATCGCAAAGATAGGGCGGCAAACTCAAAATGGTCGCCATCGGAGAGACCTTCGGCGCGGCGTCGCCGCCTATACTGGCAAGACCGCATGCCTCGCGATGTGTCTGCGTTATTCGCAATCTCGCTATTGAACCCGCATCGAACCCCACAATGGGCGCATGGGAGTGTCTATGGCTCGCGCGATCTGGAAGGGCGCCATCAGCTTTGGGCTGGTGAATGTCCCCGTCACCCTGTTCCCCGCTTCAACGACACACAAGCTCGATCTCGACTGGCTCGACAAGCGGACGATGTCGCCCGTCGGTTACAAACGCGTCAACAAGGAAAATGGCAAGGAAGTGCCCCACGATCAGATCGTGCATGGGTACGAATACGAAAAGGGTAACTATGTCGTGCTCAGCGACGATGAGATTCGCGCGGCGAATCCAGCAGCGACACAGACCGTCGACATTCTGGCCTTCGTCGATGCGACCGACGTGTCGTTCATGTATCTCGACACCCCCTACTACCTGGTGCCCGAACGGGGCGGCGCGAAAGCTTATGCGCTGTTGCACGCCGCCCTGATCCGGGCGGGCAAGCTCGGCATCGCGCGCGTAGTGATGCACACGCGCGCGCATCTGGCCGTGCTCGCCCCCGCTGGCGACGCGCTCGTGCTCGACACGCTGCGATGGCAGGACGAAATGCGCGACCCGGCCGAAGTCGGACTCACGAAAGACAAGCTCGGCAAACTCGCGGCGCCGGGCGAACGCGAACTGGACATGGCGATCCGGCTCATCGACGAAATGTCGGGGCCCTGGCGTCCGGGCGATTATCACGACACGTTTCAGGACGACCTCAAGGCGCTCATCGACCGAAAGATTGCATCCGGTCAGACACGCGAAGTCGCACAGATCGAAGCGAGTGCGCCGAAGCTCGCAAGCAACGGCAATGTGACCGACCTCATGGCGTTGCTCAGACAAAGTCTTGGGACGAAGGGCAAACGCGAGGCAGTCGCTGTCGACGCGGAGGATGTCGAAGAGAAAACCTCCGCCGCCAAGCCGAAATCCAGAGCCCGGGCATCGCCGGATAAGACGACAGCGAAAAAGACGGCAAAGAAGTCAGCCAGCGGGAGTCCGGCGAAGGCGACGTCCAAACGTGCCAAGTCCAGCGCCAGGTCTGCGAAATCCAAATGAGCCGGGAGAGCGCGACCATGCCAAGAGACGCCACCCGCGACCGTGCATCGGCAACGACAACAACGCCGAAGCGCAGTAAAGCCGTCAATTCCAAGCGCGCCGCCGATCCGCTGGCCGCCTACGATGCGAAACGCAATTTCTCTGCGACACCGGAGCCTCGCGGCAAACGAGCGGCGCGCGCGAACGCGTTGCGTTACGTCGTCCAGCGCCACAATGCAAGTCATCTGCACTACGACTTCCGCCTTGAACTCGATGGCACGTTGCGATCGTGGGCGCTGCCGAAGCAGCCGAGTCCGGACGTCAGTCGTTCGCGTCTGGCGGTGCAAGTCGAAGATCACCCCCTTGCCTACGCGGATTTCGAGGGCGGCATTCCGGCAGGTAATTACGGCGCCGGACATGTCGATATCTGGGACACCGGCACCTGGACGCCCGATGGCGACGCCGCGCGCGACTATGCGAACGGCAAGCTGTCGTTCACCTTGCATGGCGAGCGCCTGACCGGACACTGGACGCTCGTTCGCACCGACAAACCCGCGCGTCAACCGCAGTGGTTGCTGATCCATCGGCATGACGATGCGGCGTCGCCCACCGCCACAAGACCGGCTTCGCCTGCAAAGCCGAAAATTGCGGCGCGCAAGTCATCGGCGCAGCCTCCCGCCGAACTGCGTCCGATGCTCGCAACGCTCGTCGATGCCGCGCCGTCATCCGACGGATGGCATGCGGAAATCAAGCTGGACGGCTATCGCGTGCTCATCCGCATTGCGGGAGACGACATTCATGTCTTCACGCGCTCGGGACAAGATTGGACGCATCGCTTCGCGCCAACGGTCAACATGTTGCGAGCCTTGCGAGAACGCGGCATGCCCAATGCATGGCTCGACGGTGAGGCCATCGTCACGAACGAACACGGCTTGCCGGACTTTCAGGCGCTCCAACGCGCATTCGATGAAAACGCGCAAAGCGACATCGTCACGTACGTCTTCGATCTGCCGTGGTGCAACGGTCAGGATTTGCGCGGCAAACCATTGCATGAGCGTCAGGCGATGTTGGCGGCCATCTTCGAAGCGAGTCGCGAAACGGATACGGGGACGGATGCGCAGACTGACGCCGTCCGTGTGCTGCAACCCGTGTCAGGCGATCTCGAATCGCTCTGGCACAGCGCATGTGAGGCGGGTCTGGAAGGCATCATGGTCAAGCGCGACGACTCGACCTACATCGAGGGACGCAGCGAGGCGTGGCGCAAACTCAAGTGTTTCCGGCGTCAGGAGTTCGTGGTACTGGGATTTACCGAGCCGACGGGGACACGCCAGGGTTTCGGCGCGCTGCTGCTCGGCTATTACGACGACGAGGGCAAGACGTTGCGATATGCGGGCAAGGTCGGCACCGGCTTCGATACGCGGGCGCTGAAGCGCATGCGCGAGCAATTCGCCGCCATCGAGACGCGCGATCCCCCGCTCTCGCCCGCGCCGCGCCCCGGCGGTCCGGCGCGCGTGCACTGGCTGCGTCCCACGCTGGTCGCCGAAGTCCGCTTCGCCGAGTGGACACGCGACGCCCACGTGCGACAAGCCTCGTTCGTCGCCATGCGAACCGACAAGCCGGCTAAGGACATCCGACGGGAAACCCGCCCCCACAGCGCCGCGAACACGACAAAGGAGACACCTTCCATGCCGAGAACCGCGCCATCGAACGTCCCCGGACGCCCGGTGAAGATTACCCATGGCGAGCGCGTAATGGACACGCATTCGGGCGTGACCAAGATCGAGCTCGCCGAGTATTACGACGCAGTGAGCCGCTGGATGTTGCCGCATCTGGCGGACCGGCCTGTGGCGGTCTTGCGCGCCCCCGAGGGCATCGGTGGCGAGATGTTCTTCCAGAAGCATGCGGCGAAGACGATGACCGGCGTGCACATGCTGGATCCGGCGCTCGATCCCGATCATGCGCCGTTGATGCAGATCGACGACGCCAGGGGACTCGTGGGCGCCGCGCAGATGGGGACGGTGGAGTTCCACACGTGGAATGCGCGCAGCGATCTGATCGAGCGTCCGGATCGCGTGATCTTCGATCTGGATCCGGGCAAGGGCGTGGCGTTCGAACAGATTGTGGAAGGCGCGCGATTGATTCGCGGCCTGCTCGACGAACTCGGTCTGGTCGCCTTCGTGAAGACCAGCGGCGGCAAGGGGTTGCATGTCGTAACGCCGTTGGCGCGACGTCACGAATGGGAGGTGGCGAAGGGTTTCGCGGAAGCGGTCGCAAAACGCATGGCGCAAGTGTTCCCGGATCGGTTCACCGCGACGATGGGCCCCAGGCATCGCGTGGGGAAGTGCTTCATCGACTATCTGCGCAACTACCGAGGCGCAACGACGGTCTGCGCCTACTCCGCCCGCGCCCGAGAAGGCATGGCCGTCTCGATGCCGGTGAAATGGGAGGAATTATCCGAATTGTCAGGCGCTGACGCATGGAATGTGCGCAACGCTATGGCGCACCTGAAGGCCCTGAAAGAAGACCCGTGGTCCGGCTACGAAACGGCCGCGCAACAGCGGGTGACGAAGGCCATGCTGGATAGGTTGGGGGATTGAAGCCAGCGCAGATCGCACTCCGATCACCAATCGGCGCAACAACGGTAGCGCGTCGAGCCTTGGTTGTCATTCAATTGAATTACAATTTCAGGCGATCAAATCACTCTGGAGTTACCTCATGGCAGCCAGTGCACTAGTGCAAACGCGCATCGATCCTGTGCTTAAGGAACGCGCAACGGTCGTACTCGACAAGCTGGGGTTGACAGTCTCCGACGTAGTTCGGATTTTGCTTACGCGCATTGCGAATGAAGGTGCGCTACCTTTCGGCTTCGCTGCAGACCCAACGGCCTATGACGCCTGGGTCAAGCAAAAGGTACTGGAAGCGCTGGAAGACGCGCGCCCGGCGATTCCGCACGATGACGTTGAATCGCATTTCGCGGCGCGCCGTGATGCCACACGAAAGCGCATGACGAACAAAAGGTAGGACGTGAGATTAGAGTGGTCCCCACATGCAATTCAAGACCGAAGCGATATCTACGAATTTGTCGAAGAACGCAGTCCAAACGCCGCGATATGGATCGATTCACGAATCGATCAACAACTCTTGACGTTGTTGCGTTTCCCCAGCGCCGGTCGCCCCGGAAGAGTGCCGGGAACACGAGAACTCGTCATCACCCGAACGCCATATATCGCGGCTTATCGACCGTTGCCTACGCGTGTGCGCGTGCTGCGCATTTATCACAACGCGCAAATGTGGCCGTGAAGTCCCAAAGACCGTGTTGCTTCACGTCCCCCGCGTCGCCCCCACATCCCCGTCCTGTAGCCAGCGCCGTTTGTCGCGCAATGGTGCTTCACCGAAGACGCGGGCGTATTCGCGACTGAATTGCGAGGCGCTCTCGTAACCCACCGCCTGCGCCGCCGCAGCCACCGCAATATCCGCGACGAAAATCAGTCGGCGCGCTTCCTGCAACCGCAACTGCTTCTGATACTGCAATGGGCTCATCGCCGTCACCAGTTTGAAATGGTGATGCAACGAAGACACGCTCATGTGCACTTCCTGCGCCAACGCCTCCACCCGCAACGGCTGCGCATAGTGGTCGCGCAACCAGCGCACGGCATTCGCGATGCGGTTCATCTGGCTGTCCTGCAATGCCATCTGACGCAGCAACACGCCCTGCCCGTTCATCAGCAACCGATAGATGATCTCGCGCTTGATCATCGGCGCAAGAATCGGAATGTCGCGCGGCGTTTCCAGCAATCGCAACAGCCGCAACACCGCGTCGAGCAACGCCGCATCCAGTCGATTGACGTACAACCCTCGCCCGCACGGCGCGGGTGCCGGGGGCGGCAGATGCTCGTCGCCAATGAGCGACGTCACGTCTTCGGCGACCAGATTGAGACGCATGCCCAGATACGGCGACTGTTCGCTCGCCCCGGACACCTGCGCCACAACAGGCAGATGTACCGACGACACCATGTAATGCATCGGATCGTAGGCGTAATGCGCCTCGCCGATCTGCAAGCGCTTCTCGCCCTGCGCAATCACCGCGAACGCAGGTTGCTGCAATGCCGGACGCGGCCCCCCGGGGTGCAACACGCGATGCACGAGCAAGCCCTCGACCGCCGTCGGCGATGTGCCCTCCAGACCGTGCGTCGCACGTTCGAGCAATTGCACCAGCTCGGCGCGCGCCGCGTGCGACGGGTCGTCGGAAAACTCACGCGGCGGCGGTGCCTCGCGAGGCGATGTTTTAACGAGATGCATGACGGTGTCCTCGATCCGCACCGGTTACCGACGCCGCATTGCGACATCCCGGCCTCCATTCGCGACAGCATACGCCTACCGGAAAAAATTGCCTGATCCTCCGGCCTCACATTGACACGATCAGGCAGAAATTTCGGACGATTCGGCAAGTTCTGCTCGCCCACCCCGTCATCAGGCCATCTCACGTAGACAGGTGTTTGTCACCTTCCCGCCATGTTCGACAACGCTTTGCCGGAGCATGAGGCCGCAAGACGCCGACGTCCCGACGCCCCCCTTGCAGAATCAGGCAGGAAATGTGCAGGAACGGGTACTGCTTGCCTGATGCCCCGCGACGCATAATGCCTCCCATCCCGTGCATGCCGTCACCTTCCTTTGGCGGCCACCTGCGACGGGCGGCAATTTCAATGGAGCGATGCCATGCGACAACGCAAACTCGGCAACACCGGCCTCTTCGTCTCGGAACTGTGCCTCGGCACGATGACCTTCGGCGGACAAGGCGACATGTGGAGCAAGATCGGCCAATTGCAGCAGAACGATGTCGACGCCCTCGTCGGCCGCGCGCTCGACGCAGGCATCAATTTCATCGACACCGCCGACGTCTACTCGGAAGGCCAGTCGGAAACCCTCACCGGTCAGGCGCTGCGCAACCTCAAGGTGCCGCGCGACAGCGTCGTCGTCGCCACGAAGGTGTTCGGCGTGACCGGCGCACAAGGCAGCAACTCGCGCGGCCTGTCGCGCTATCACATCATGGACGGCATCAAGGCCAGCCTCAAGCGCCTGCAACTCGATCACATCGATCTGTATCAGGTGCACGGCTTCGACCCGGTCACGCCCATCGAAGAAACGCTCAGCGCGCTCGATACGCTGGTGCGTCAGGGCCACGTGCGTTACATCGGTGTGTCGAACTGGGCCGCATGGCAGATTGCCAAGGCACAGGGGATTTCGGCACGGCTGAATCTCGCGAGCTTCGCCTCGCTTCAGGCGTACTACACCGTTGCCGGACGCGATCTCGAACGCGAAATCGTCCCGATGCTGCGCAGCGAGAACGTGGGCCTGATGGTGTGGAGCCCGCTCGCCGGCGGCCTGCTCTCCGGCAAGTACACGCGTGAAGGTCAGGCCGAAGCCGGTGCACGCCGCCAGAGCTTCGACTTCCCGCCGGTGAACGTGGATCGTGCCTACGATGTGATCGACGTCATGCGCGGCATCGCCGCCGAGAAGGGCGTGTCCGTCGCGCAGATCGCACTCGCCTGGCTGCTCGCCCAGCCGGTCGTCTCGACGGTCATCATCGGCGCCAAGCGTGCCGATCAGCTCGACGACAACATTGCCGCCACGCGCGTCACGCTGAACGAGCACGAACTCACGGCCATCAATGCCGCCAGCGCACTGCCGAGCGAGTACCCCGGCTGGATGCTCTCGCGTCAGGGCGACCCGCGTCGCGCGCAACTCGCCGAAGCCGGTCTGCTGTAATCGACGGGGCGGTCCAAACGCAAGACGGCGCACCTTCTACGGTGCGCCGTTTTGCTTTGACATCGGCGATCGAGCGGCGGACGTCAGAACGTATGACGCATGCCCACGTTCACGCCCAACTGACTCGTGCCCGCCGTGGGTGATCCGCCCGCACCGCCGGAACTGACCGAGTACGCCGCATGCTCGCTGTTGCCCAACCAGGCGACCTGCGTGTACACCGCCGTGCGCTTCGAGAGGAAGTACGTCCCGCGCAGCGTCGCCATCGTCGCCCGCGCGTTCTGGCGCGCATTGAGCATGCGGAAGACTTCGCCGTCCACCGCGAACGTCGGCGTGAACTGATACAGGCCGCCGATGTAGAACATGTCGGAATTCACGTCCGCGACAGCCGCGGACGCGGTCTGCACGCGACGCCCCAACCAGCCCCCGCCCGCCTTCCAGTTACCGCCCTTCACGTAGCCGTTCAACTGCCAGCGCGTGTCCTTGTCGGACGAACTCGTGAGCGGCACGGCCGCCGCACCGTTGAAGAAGCTCGCGGCCGCGCCAGCGCCGCCGCGTTGCTCGTCCCAAGCACCTGCCACGCCGAACCACGCCGTGTCGTACTTCAGCATGGCGGAGACCTGACGGCAGGCCGTCATCTGTCCCGGGGTCTGGCCCGCGCAGGTGCCTTGTCCCGGCGAGTTACCGGTGCCGCCGCTGTCGCGCCCGAACGAGTACGTCGCGCCCACGGTCAGGCCGTGAAACACGCCCTTGTACGCGACCGTGTTATCGCTGCGCGCGTTGGGGATGTAGTTGTCGAGCGAGCCGCTGCCATAAAGATCCGGGCCGAGAATGTCCGCGTCCGTCATCACCCAGAACGTCATCGAATATTGACGTCCCAAGGACAGCGTGCCGTACTGATTCGACAGCCCGACCCACGCCTGACGTCCGAACAGACGGCCGCCCTGATTCAGATCGCCTGCCCGCACGTTGAAGCCGTTCTCGAGCATGAACAGCGCATGCAGGCCGCCGCCGAGATCCTCGTCGCCGCGCAAACCCCAGCGCGACGGCAACGATCCGGTATTGGCCGGCATGCGAACGAGCGAGCTGTTGTTGGCGCCGGCGTGCGAGATGTATTCGATGCCGGTGTCGAGAATGCCGTAGAGCGTCACGCTCTGGGCCGAAGCGGAAGTGGTGGCCAATGCGAGGCCGGCAGCCAGCGCGAGCGCAGGCAGTCCCTTGTGGATCACGGTGATGTCTCCTGGATACGTGTGGTGGCCTGACCTGTACCGGTCAGTTTGCAGCGCCGCCGCACGGCCGTCGGGGGACGGTCCATGCAGCGGGAACTTCTCCTGGACGAAGGCTTGCCGATCAGGTTGTCGAATGCGGCGCTTCGACAGCTTCGTCCTGAACCGTTGTCAGACGTGTCAGACGGTCCCTGCCGCCGGGTTCGCCGTCGATGCGGCAGACGACGCGCCGCGTCCCACGCGACGACGCATCACCAGCATCAGCCCCGCCGCGAGAAACGCAGGGATGGCGACGATCTGAAAGGCCTGCGCCGTGCTCGCCGCCGTGGCGATCAGCACACCGCCGAGGCTCGATCCGAGGATGGAACCCAGACGTCCCACGCCCAGCGCCCACGCCACACCGGTCGCCCGCGAGGGCGTCGGGTAGTACGCCGCCGTCAGCGCATTGGCGCCGGTCTGCGAGCCCGCCACGCCGAAGCCCGCCAGGAAGACAACCACCATCAGCCAGCCCGCCTGATGCGTTACCGAACCGAGCACGCACAGTGCGATGCCCGCCATCACGTAGGACGCTGCCAGCACGCGGTACGGACTCGTGCGATCCATCGCGAAACCGATCATCACCGCGCCAACCGTGCCGCCGAGCGGCAGCATCGCGCCGATACGTGCGGCCTCCGCCAGCGTGTATCCCGAGTCCTTCACGACCAGCGGCAGCCAGCTCGTGAGCAGATAGAACGCGCACAGGGTGCAGAAGTACGTCGCCCACAGCAGCAGCGTGCCCACGACGTAACGACGTGCGAACAATCCCCCCACCGCCGAATTGACGGCACCGGCGGGTGTCACTTCGGGATCGATGCGCGCGACCTGCGGATCGATGTGACGCGCAATCGCCAGCAACTGGTCCGCCCGGTCGCCGCGCGCCGCGAGATAGCGCATCGACTCCGGCAACCAGCGCATCAACACCGGCACGACGAGCAGCGGCACGACACCGCCAGCGATCAGCACACCCCGCCAGCCGATATGCGGCAGCGTCTGCGCCACGATCTCGCCACCGATGGCAAAGCCCAGCGTGAAGCCGCAGAACGTCGCCGTCACCAGCAGCGAACGCATGCGCTCGGCACAGTATTCGGAGCTCAGCGTGATGGCGTTGGGCATTGCGCCGCCCAGTCCGATCCCGGTGAGGAAGCGCATGACGGCCAGTTCGGTCGGGCTATGCACGAAGGCCGACGCAACGCTGCCGAGCGCGAACAGGACCACCGAGAGAATCAGCACGCGCTTGCGGCCGATACGATCGGCGAGCGGGCCGAAGATGAAGCAACCGAGCATCAGCCCGCCCAGCCCGGCGCCGAACACCGTGCCAAGGCTCGTGGTGGCCATCGCCCATTCGCTGCGGATGGCCGGAGCGAGATAACCGATGGCAGCGGTATCGAAGCCGTCCAGCGTGACGATCAGAAAGCACAGGGCGATCACACGCCATTGAAACGGCGTGATGCCCCTGCGGTTCATCAAAGCGGATATTTCCATGTCTGTCTCCTGTGCGGCGACTGCCGCAGGCTGAGCAGCGGGTGTGGCGTCTATGTTTGTCCGTGACGCTCTTTGTCGTGCTACGTCGTGCGATGTGGCGCAATGCCTTTCCATCGCGCGTCGCAATGTCACCCGCCGCCGGTTGGGGGCGATTACGTCAAGAACCGGGTTGTGATGCGACGGCGGCGGGCAGCTCCGGATCGCCCGCCGACAGGTACTCCCACATGCGCTCGATGATGCGTCCCGAGCGCGTGGCGCGTGCCTGGCATTCGTCACCGCTCAGCACGGCAGCGGGCAGCGTCGCTTCGAGTGCGAGCACGTCGAGGTCGACGCGCGCGGCGTCTTCGAGGTACCACGTGAGGGCTACCATCGCTTCGAGCGTGTCGGCGGCGACCACCGCACCGTTGCCGCGCATGACGACGGCCGCGTTCGTGCCCATCGTGTCGATGACCGCAGCGGCCTGTTCGTCGGAGCGAATCAGTTGAGGGTCGTCCCACAACGGCACGCCCGGTGCGAAGTACGTGCCCGGCCCGTGCAGCGCACGCGGCGTGCGACGCAGTGTCGAGAGCGACATCGTCTTCGGCGGCATGGTGCGGGCAACGGCACCGATCTCCGGACGGGAGCGATAGATGTGCTGATGCAGACGCACCTCGCCGAGCACGCCGTCGGGCAGCGGGCCGTCGATAGGCACGACGGTCCCCGTCTCACCTACGCCGAGCAGCCCCATCGGCCGTGCCGCGCAGACGACGAAGCGATCGGCGTCCAGACGCGCACTGCAATGACCGTAGGCATGCGCGAGTCCGGCACGCGCCAGCGTGCGCGCAGCCACGCGCACTGCGCGGTCGAGCGCACTGAGCGCACTGAGAGGATCAGCGCCGGGCGCAACGGCGGCGTCGAATGTTGCTTGTTTCATGGGAACACTCTCGGGGGAATGGCAAGCGCAGCGTCAGCTGGAAAACTCGGGAATCTCGGGCTTCGCGCCCCACATGCAGAACCCGGTCGGATCGAACGGGAACTGACGCGGGACATACGTCGCTTCGTCTTCCGGGGCGATCTTGCGCACGCCCGTGGAGTACTCGTAGACCATGCCGTCCGGCCCGGCGAAATACAGGAACATCGCGTGCGACGTCGGGTGACGTCCCGGACCGAAGCGAATCGGCACGCCCTGCTCGCGCAGGAAGTACCACGAGCGCATCAGGTCGTCGATGCCGTTCACCTGGAAATTCACGTGCTGAATGCCCGCACGGCTGGCCGGGAACAGCGCGATCTTGTGATGGACGTCGTCGATGCGCAGCAGCGGTGCTTCGCCGATACGGTCCGATACACGGGCGTTGCACACGCTCGTCCAGAAGGCTTCATCGCGGCGCGCATCCGTCGTGCACAGCCCCACATGGCTGAACGACTCGATGCCCGCGTCGCGCTCGCCGTGATAGCGACGGCCGGTCTGCGATGCACGCAGCACCAGCTCGATCTGATTGCCGGTCGGGTCGCGGAACGTCAGGAAGTCGGCCACGCGGCGCATGTCGGCTTCGTCACGCGTGCCACGGCGAAACTCGATACGCATGGCGTCGAGCTGCGCGGCGGCGGCGTCGAAATGTGCGTCGCTGGCAACATCGAACGCCACCGTGTGGTCGGCGGGGTCGCCCTCGAAGTAGCACACCGAATGATCGCGGCTGTCGCTGCGAAGGAATACGTAACCGGCCTCGCGACGCACTTCCTGCAACCCGAGAATGGTGCGCGCATAACGGGTCGCACCCTCCAGGTCGCGAGTGCCCAGCCGCACGTAACGAATGTCGTGCAGATTGATCACCGCTTGTCTCCTGCGGATATTGTTCGTGTCACGGACAGGCGTCCGATGACTTCAATGTCGTGAGAGATACGATAAGGACCGGCGTCTCATGACGCCAACAAATTGCGTAAATGCGCGGTATTTACGTCGTGAATTGAGGGTGCAGCATCGGGACGTGCGAGGCCGCAGCCGCAGAAGCGAGGCAGTCATGGCGTTCGGGTAAGTGCGCAGCGAGCGAGGCGCTACGCGATGAAGCGGATGCGCGCGTCAGTCTTCGCCGTGGAACAGGCGGAAGATCGTGCTGCGCAGCCAGCGATGGCCGGCGTCGGTATGAAAGCGTTCGTGCCAGAGTTGCGAGATGTCGAACTCGGGACTGTCGAACGGCAGCGCGTAGGTTTGCAGATCGGCGGCGCCTTTGAGCGCGCGCCCCAGCCGCGTCGGCACGCACACGACCAGATCGCTGGCCGCGATGAGCGCGGAGAGCCCCATCGAATGCGCCATGCGCAGCGCCACGTGACGCTGATGCCCCGAGCGCGCAAACCACTGCTCCACGGCCGTCTCGAAAACATCGTGATGCCCGGCCGTCGGCCGATACACCGCATGCGCCGCGTTCAGGAAGTTCTCGACCGTCAGTTCGCCGCGGATCGTAGGATGTGCGCCGCGCACGAGTGCGACGTAATGCTCGCGAAAGAGCCGTTGCTGATGAAAGCCCGACGAGAAGCGCGTGAACAACCCGAGTGTGAGGTCGATATCGCCCATCGCCATGGCGTTCTGGGCTTCACGCGGAGTAGTGTCGACCGTGACGATGCGCACGCCGGGCGCTTCGACGGCGAGCGTCGCCATGAGCTTCGGAATGAAGATCAACTGGCCGATGTCGCTGAGGTAGAGACGGAATGTGCGCTGCGCTTTGGCAGGGACGAAGTCCTGCGGCGCCTCGACAGCGCCGCGAATCAGCCCCAGCCCCTCGGTGACCGGCGGGGCCAGCGAAGCGGCGAAGTCCGTGGGCAGCATGCCCTGCGGTGTCTTGACGAACAGCGGATCGCCGAAGGCCAGACGCAGACGCTTGAGCGCATTGCTCACCGCCGACTGCGTGAGGTTCAGTTCCTCGGCCGTGACCGTCGTGCTGCGCGTGCGCAGCAGCGACTCGAACACGAGCAACAGATTCAGATCGAGCGAGCGTAAGTTCATCCCCAGCCGTGCAGTTCTGCCAAAAGCGTCCCGCATTTTAGGCAACGACCTGCGGCGCGCGCAGTGCGGGAAACCCCGCCCATGCGCTGCGACGCGTTCATGGTATTTACGTGCGCGCGGCCGCGTGCAGACGCGCGATCACTTCCAGCACCTCCGGCCGCTTCTCGCGCTTGGCCGTCACGACGTGGTACTGCAACGGGCACGCGACTTCGAAGTCCGACAGTCGCACGAGACGACTACGTGCAATCCAGTCATGCGCGAGCGGCGCCCGAGCCAGCGCAATGCCCAGCCCCGCCTCGGCGGCAGCGAGCACGACCGTGTAATCCTCGAAGCGCCGGTCTCGCGCACGCGGGCGCAGCGACACACCCTGCGCACCGCACCACGCGCGCCAGCCCGTCAGGTCGGAGTCGTGCAGCAGCGGCATCGCCAGCATCTCCGACGCGCTCGCGCCCTTGAGCCGTTGCGCGACCTCCGGCGACGCCACCGGGTACAGCGTCTCGCCCAGCAACGGCTCCGAATCGACGCTCGCCCAGCCGCCCCGGCCGTATCGCAGGGCGATGTCGACCTCACCGGCGCTGACATCGGCGTTGCGATGCTCGGTGGTGACCTGAATGTCGATGAACGGCTGTCCCGCCTGGAGCGATTGCAGGCGTTCGAGCAGCCAGAGTTTGGCGAACGACGGCACCACGCTCAGTCGCACCGCAGGCGCCTTGCGTGCCTGATGCCACTGATCGGCGGCCGCGTCGATCACGTCGAAGGCATACTCGATGCGCCCGAGAAAACGCTGGCCATCGCATGTGAGACTGACACCTCGCCCGTGTCGGTCGAAAAGCGCACAGCCGAGCCAGTTCTCGACCGCGCCGACGCGTCGGCTGATCGCGCCGTGCGTCAGTCCGCTGGCCTCGGCAGCCGCCGTGAACGAGCCATGGTGCGCTACGAGACACACGGTCTCGAGATTTGCCAGCGGTGGGCGGGAGCGGTGTTCGGAAGTCATGGAGGACGGAAAAAATAGGGGCGGATGACGGGACGCCGGACCTGCGCGAGGTGTGAACACAGATCACAGCTCGCCATCGATTTGTGCAGTAGCTTAGCACCACGCGCGTACGGCAACATAGGCATCTGCGGGTGATTTCGCACCCGCATTTTCCTTACAGGAGTTCACCGTGTCAGCCGCCCCCGCACCGTTCACGCTCTACGTCGACGCACAGTTCACCAGCCCTTACGCACTGTCGGTTTTCGTCACGCTGCGCGAGAAAGGGATTCCGTTCGATCTGCGCACCGTCGATCTCGATCAGGGCGCGCATCACGAGAGCGGCTTTGCCGGGATGTCGATCACGCGCCGCGTGCCTACGCTCGTGCACGGCGACTTCATGCTGTCCGAATCGTCGGCCATCGACGAATACCTGGAAACGATTGCGCCGAACGTGCCGGTGTACCCCACGGACGTGCGCGAGCGTGCGCGTGCGCGTCAGGTGCAGGCCTGGGTGCGAAGCGATCTGGGCGTCTTGCGTGAAGAACGTTCGACGCAGGTGATCTTCTATGGCCCGAGCGATCAGCCGTTGAGCGATGCCGGTTATGCCGCGGCGAGCAAGCTGATCGCCATCGCCCAGAGTCTGTTGCCGGACGGCCGCATGTCGCTGTTCGACAAGTGGTGCATCGCCGACATCGATCTGGCCGTCATGCTCAACCGTCTCGTGTACAACGACGATGTCGTGCCGCCAGCGCTCGCCGAATATGCCCGCCGTCAGTTCCTGCACCCGGCGGTGAAGGAATGGGCGGCGATGACGCGTCCGCCGCGCGAGTGCGATCTGGTGGACGGTCAGGCCGCCTGAGCGACAACCTGCGTTATCGTTTCTTAAGCCGCGACCATCGCCAGTTGCTGGCGGTGGATGCGCACGTGAAGCAGTACGAGCAACCGGTGGGGGCAATCGTCGCGCACCACGACCGTTGCACCCCTGGCGGCCTTGCCCCGCCGGTTCGCCTTCTCGACTTCGGCATGACGACTGGCAAGCGCGGCCTCATAGGCCGCCGACGCCACCGAGCGCGCCGCCAGCATCAACAGCAGCAGTGAACCGGCCATCGCGATCCGGAAGTCACCGGACGTAAAGATGCGCTGCGGCACATCGAACACGAGCATGGCGATCACGACGCAGGCGTCGATGCATACCGCACCCAGCGAGGCCACAAGCAGATAGGCGCGCAACATCCGAATCGTTGTCGACTTCATCCGTCTCCTCTCCCTTTGCTGTCATCGGGCGGGAACATCTGCGGGTCGTGGCGCCATCCCGGTCATCAAGACCATCGTCCGGGGCCATCTCAGCGCTGCTTGCCGTGTTCCCGTCATCATCCGCTTTCGATGGTAAATGTCGAGTGCCACGGCTCTGTGACCTGAAATGTTTTTTTACACTCTCTTACGCCTCGATAATTTCCAGGGCGGGCGGGGATTCGGGCCGACGAAAGACACCGCAAACCCCGTCGAATGACGCATATTTATTGCGAAAATCAGCCAAATTCCGACAATTTTCAGCGCAATTACCGCCAAAATGCCCTCGTGACGGGGGAAGCGGTGAATTCAGTCGACAGGCAGGCCCCGAAAGGAGGAAAATATCGCGATCTTGCCGTTTACGTTAACGGCACTTACGACTGAAGCCACCTCTGCCGAGACACTGAAGAAACATGAGCGCTGACAACCAATTGCGTTTTGTCGTGGAGCCGCACGCCAACCCGACCCCTGCCGACCAGATCACCGCCGCGCTGGCGAATCCGGTATTCGGCCGTGTATTCACGGATCACATGGTCACGATCCGCTGGACCGAAGGCAAAGGCTGGCATGACGCGAAGGTCGAAGCCCGTCGTCCGTTCCAGATCGATCCGGCTTGCGCCGTGCTGCACTACGCGCAGGAAATCTTCGAAGGCATGAAGGCCTATCGCGGCGAAGACGGCAAGATTTCGCTGTTCCGTCCGCAGGCGAACGCCAGGCGTTTCCGCGAATCGGCGCAACGTATGTCGATGGCCGATCTGCCGGAAGCCGTGTTCCTCGAAGCCGTGGAAAAGCTGGTCGACATCGACCGTGCATGGATTCCGGGCTCGGAAGGCAGCAGCCTCTACATCCGCCCGTTCATGTTCGCCTCGGAAAGCTTCCTCGGCGTGCGCGCCGCGCATGAGTACATCTTCTGCGTGATCGCCTGCCCGGTCGGCCCGTACTTCAAGCCCGGCAAGTCGGCCGTCACGGTGTGGGTCTCGGACCAGTACACGCGTGCCGCGCCCGGCGGCACGGGCGCGGCCAAGTGCGGTGGCAACTACGCCGCCAGCCTGATCGCGCAGACCGAAGCGAGCGCCAAGGGCTGCGATCAGGTCGTGTTCCTCGACGCGGCCCAGCACCGCTGGATCGAAGAACTCGGCGGCATGAACGTCTTCTTCGTGATGGACGACGGCTCGCTCCAGACGCCGCCGCTCTCGGGCACCATCCTGCCGGGCATCACGCGCGCCTCGATCATCGAACTGGCTCGCCGCGAAGGCCTCACGGTCAACGAAACGCCGTATGAGTTCTCGCAGTGGCAAGCCGATGCGGCCAGCGGCCGCGTGAAGGAAACGTTCGCGTGCGGCACCGCCGCAGTCGTTACGGCTATCGGTCAGGTGCGTCATGCCAACGGCGAATTCAACATCGCCGACGGCGGCGAAGGCCCGGTCACCAAGCGTATCCGCGATCAGCTCACGGGCATTCAGCGTGGCAAGGTTGCCGATCCGTTCCAGTGGGTCCACCACGTCGCCTAATTCTGGCGTGATAGGTTTCAGTACGGACAATCATTACAAGCTGTGAAGCTGCGCGTCGCCCGAGACAGCGACGCGGGAAATCGCCGGCGGCGCGTGACGACACCAGGAGAGTCGTTCGCGCCGTCTTGTTGTTCCTGACTTACAGATCATGAAACACGACTCGGGCACCGTATCCGGTGCCATCGCGACAGCCGACACAATCGGTGTGCCGCACTCCGTGCTCGAAGACATCTATGCGATGGTCATCGGCATGGCATTCGTGGTGGTCGGTCTGGTGCTGCTCAAGGCTGCCGGGTTGGTGACCGGTGGTGTGGCAGGCATCGCGCTGCTCGCCTCTTACGTCTTTCCGCTACCGGTAGGCACCATCTTCACGCTGGTGAACATACCGTTCTTCCTGTTCGCGTATTTCACGATGGGCGCGCGCTTCGCGCTGAAATCGGCGATCGCGAGCTTCGGCATCACCTTCGCACTCGCGGCCATGCCGCAGACGGTCGACATCGCCTTCATCAACCCGCTGTTCGCGGCGTTCGTGGGCGGCACGCTATGCGGCATGGGCATTCTGGCGCTGGCACGTCATGGCGCAGGCGTGGGCGGCACCGGCATCGTCACGCTGTGGCTGCAACGCCAGCGGGGCATCAATGCCGGCATCACGCAGGTGTGCATCGACACGACGATTCTGCTCGTGTCGCTCACCACGATTCCGGCGGGACGTGTCGGCTGGTCCGCCGTGTCGGCCGTCGCCATGAGCGCGATGGTCGTGGCGTGGCACAAGCCGGGACGTTACACGGGTCGATAATCCGGCCGGTACGTCGGTCGATAGGCCTTCGCCTGATCGAGCAGCCACTCGCGGAACACACTGAGTGGCTGCCCGTGGGTCAGCTCCGTCGGGTAGACGAGGTAATAGGCCGATTCCGCCACGCTTTTCACATCGAACGGGATCGTGAGCCCGAGCGTGGCCAGTTGGCCTTCGACGAAAAACTTCGGCACCAGCGCAATGCCCAGCCCCGCCGCCGCACCGGCGATCAGCATGGTATGCAGCTCATAGCGCACGCCCTGCAACGCCCGGTGGTCCTCGATGCGCTGCTCGGCAAACCATTGCGTCCAGGCGCTCGGCCGCGTCGTCGAGTGCAGCAACGGATACGTCAGCAAATCGGCCGCCGTGCGCACCGGTCCCTTCAATATCGACGGACGGCACACCGGCACCACTTCCTCCCCGAACAGATAGTCCGACGACGTGCCCGGCCACGTGGGCTGGCCGAAGTGGATCGCCGCCTCGAAGTGTGTCTCGTCGAACGTGAAGAGATCGGTATGAACGCCCATATTCACGCGCACGTCCGGATGCCGGTCGTCGAAGTCCTTCATTCGGGGAATCAACCACTCCGACGCGAACGTCGGCAGCACCGCCAGCTCCAGATAACCGCCCCCGCTGCCGTGTGCCATGATGGCGAGCGTGTCGCGATCCAGTTGCTCCAGCGTACGACGCACCTGCGTGCCATACAGACGCCCCGCGCGCGTGAGCACCACACGCTGCTTGGCGCGTACGAACAGACGCACGCCCAGTTGCGTCTCCAACGTGGCGATCTGGCGCGACACCGCGCTTTCCGTGAGGAACAGCTCGCGGGCCGCGTGGGTGAAGCTTTCGTGCCGGGCGGCGGCTTCGAAGGCGAGCAGCGCCGCCGTGCCGGGGGTCTTGAACTTGCGCATGTTGATTCCAAAAACGCATCAAGTGGCAATTTTATCTCGCTTTACGCGCGACGCATCCGTTCCAATAATGCAGTCACTGCAAGATGGCGGGGAGCAATGGCGCTCCGTGCCATGCCCTGACACCCTGAGACGCCGCTCCCCATGGCGTCCACCCTGCGAGACACACCGATGCGCAATGCCAATGTGGAGTCGTTGCTGGTTTCCCTGATCGGGAAGGCCCGCACCGACGCGCTGTTCGCCACGCTCAATTCCCCGTCGATCCTGGCCGACTTCGAGTTCGGCAGCGTCACCCGCGCCGAACTGGCGCAGGCGATGAACATGGCCCTGTTCGAAGGGCTGCTGGAGCGCTCGGCGAACGGCCGGACCTACACCGAAGAAACCATTGCTGCCGGCGGTGGCGTGTACTTCGATCATGGCGCGCTGCGCACCGTGCGTTGGGATCAGAACGGCGCCCTGCCCCCGGGTGAATCCGCGTTCACGCGCATCCTGCGTCCGCTGGGCTTCAAGCTCAACGGCCGCTATCCGCTCGATCGCTTGGGCATGACGGGCCGCGCCTACGCCCACGAAGACTGCCCGGACGAAATCTCGCAATTCTTCGTGAGCGAACTGCATCCGGAGCGCTTCTCGGAGACGTTCCAGCAAGCGGTATCGCGCGTGGTCGGCACGTCGAAGGATCCGCTCACGCCCGCCGCCGTCGGCCAACTGTGGGAACTGGAGCGCGACGGTACGCTGCCGCTGGAGACCGCACAGGCCTTGCTGCCGGTGATCGTGGGCGCGTTCGCGCGTCAGCACGAGGTACCGAGCGAGGCCGATTACGAACTGCTGCTGGCGGAATCTGCCGAAATGGCCTGGATTTCCACCGAAGGCAACGCCTTCAACCATGCGACCGATCGCGTGGAAGACGTCTTCGCCCTCTCGGACGCCGAGAAGGCCAAGGGCCGCCCGATGAAGCCCGAAGTCGAGCGTTCGCGCTCGGGTCGCGTGTTTCAGACGGCCTATCGTGCCGACACCGTGCGTCGCGAATTCCGCGCCGCGAACGGTGAGCTCGTCACGCGCGAAGTCCCGGGTTCGTTCTACGAATTCATCACGCGTCATCGCGAGTACGACAATACCAGGCGCTGCTGGAAGCTCGATCTGCGTTTCGACGCAGGCAACGCGCAGGGCATTTTCAAGATGACGGCCAACGCCAAGTAACCAACACCGAATTCCATAAGGGTATCCACGTGAACGCGACTTCCATCCTCAACGAACTGGGCATTGCCAAACTGGCCGAGACCGGCGACATCGCCGTGCATTCGCCGATCAACGGCGAACTCATCGGCCGTGTGGCCAGCGCATCGGTGGCCGACGCGCAGGCCGCACTCGCCCGCGCGCAGACCGCCTTCACCGCATGGCGCAACGTGCCGGCCCCGCGTCGCGGAGAGCTGGTTCGCCTGCTCGGCGAAAAGCTGCGCGAGCGCAAGCAGGCACTCGGCGCACTGGTCACGCTCGAAGCCGGCAAGATCCTGCAAGAGGGTCTGGGTGAAGTGCAGGAAATGATCGACATCTGCGACTTCGCCGTCGGCCTGTCGCGTCAGTTGTACGGTCTGACGATCGCCTCGGAGCGTCCGGGCCACCGCATGGCCGAGACGTGGCACCCGATGGGCGTTTGCACCGTCATCTCCGCCTTCAACTTCCCGGTCGCCGTGTGGTCGTGGAACGCTGCGCTGGCACTCGTGTGCGGCAACGCCGTGGTGTGGAAGCCGTCGGAAAAGACGCCGCTGACCGCACTCGCCGTGAACAAGCTGATGGAAGAAGTCATCGCCGAATTCGGCGATGCCCCGGAAGGCCTGACGGCGCTGGTCATCGGCGGTCGCGACGTGGGTGAGGCGCTCGTCGCTGACCCGCGCTCTGCCATCGTGAGCGCCACGGGCAGCACGGAAATGGGCCGCAAGGTCGGCGTGGAAGTCGCGCGCCGCTTCGGTCGCTCGATCCTCGAACTCGGTGGCAATAACGCCGGCATCGTGACCGAAAGCGCCAACCCGGAACTCGCCCTGCGCGGCATTCTGTTCTCGGCCGTGGGCACCGCCGGTCAGCGCTGCACCACGCTGCGCCGCCTGTTCGTGCACGAGAGCGTGTACGACAAGACCGTCGAGCGTCTGAAGACGCTGTACGGCAAGGTCGCCATCGGCAACCCGCTGGAACGCGGCACGCTCATGGGTCCGCTGATCGACGAAGGCGCCTTCAAGCGCATGCAAAGTGCGCTTGAGCAAGCGCGTGCGCAAGGCGGCAAGGTCACGGGCGGCGAGCGCCACACCGTGACGGGCAACGAAGGCGGCTTCTACGTGACGCCCGCGATCGTCGAAATGCCGTCGCAGACGGAAGTCGTGCTGACGGAAACGTTCGCGCCGATTCTCTACGTGCTCAAGTACAGCGATTTCGCTCAGGCGATCGACGCCAACAATGCGTCGTCGCACGGTCTGTCGTCGTGCGTGTTCACGAACGACCTGCGCGAAGCCGAGCGCTTCACCTCGTCGGCCGGTAGCGACTGCGGTATCGCCAACGTCAACATCGGCCCGAGCGGCGCGGAAATCGGCGGCGCGTTCGGCGGCGAGAAGGAAACCGGCGGCGGCCGCGAGTCGGGCTCCGACGCGTGGAAGGGCTACATGCGCCGCGCGACCAACACCGTGAACTACTCTTCCGCCCTGCCGCTCGCGCAAGGCATCGACTTCTCGATCGAGTAAGTCGCGCTGGCAGCGCTCCGGCGTCGGACATGGCGGTCCCTGCGATCCTCGCGGCAACCGGCCCAGCCCGACGCCCGGCATCTGCCACCGATTCTGCCCGTGCCGGACGTGTTCAAGCGTCCGGCACCACCGCTTCCCCGACCGCACTCTCACGTCACGCTTTGAATAGCGAGGCTCTCATGTACGCATTCACCTCTCCATTCGCCAATCCGGCCGGCTCGCCGATTCGCGAACTGTTCAAGTATCTGGCCGAACCCGGCATGATTTCGTTCGCAGGCGGCTACCCGGCGAGCGATCTGTTCGATGTCGACGGTCTCGCGGCCGCTCAGGCGCGCGCCTTCGCATTGCCGACGCGCTGCCTGCAATACGGCCCGACCGATGGCCTCGCCGAGCTCAAGGCGCAGCTCATCGCCCTGATGGCGCAACGCGGCTCGCCATGCGCCTCGGAAGAACTGCTGGTGACGACAGGCTCGCAGCAAGGACTCGACCTGTTGCTGCGCGTGATGGTGGCGCCGGGCGATGTCGTGGTGACCGAGCAACCCGCCTATCCCGCGACGTTGCAGGCCTTGCGTCTGCAACAGGCGAAGATCGTGACGGTGCCCGTCGATGCGCACGGCCTGGACGTCGATCATCTGAGCGCGCTGCTGCGCGATGGCAAGATCGCCGTGCCCAAGCTGCTGTACACCGTGCCGACGTTCGCCAATCCGACGGGCGCAACGCTCTCGCGCGAGCGCCGCATTGCGCTGCTCAAACTCGCCGTCGAATATCACTTCGTGATCGTCGAAGACGATCCGTACGGCGATCTGCGTTTCGCAGGCGAGGCGGTGCCGACGATGCTCGGCCTGACGGCCGAAGTGCCGGGCTCGCGCGACTGGGTGGTGCACTTCTCCAGCCTGTCGAAGATCGTGGCGCCGGGGCTGCGCGTGGGCTGGACGGTCGCGCCGCCGGAGATTGCGCGTCGCTGTGTCGTCGCCAAGCAGACGGTCGATCTGTGCAGCGTGCCGTGGACGCAGGCCGTTGCCGCCGAGTATCTCGCCGAGGGGTCGCTCACGCGCCATTTGCCGAAGATCACCGAGGCTTACCGTCTCAAGTGCGAAGCGATGTGTGGTGCGCTCAGCGACAAGCTGGGCGATGCGATTCAGTTCCACGCGCCGCAGGGCGGCATGTTCGTGTGGGCGCGTCTGGCCGCCGTGAAGACCAGCGAACTGCTGCCGAATGCGATTGCCGAGAAGGTGCTGTTCGTGCCGGGCACGGCGTTCTTCGCCGAGCATGCGGACGAAGCGTCGCTGCGCCTGTCGTTCGCGGCGCCTGCCGTGACCGCGATCGAAGAAGGCGTGGCGCGTCTGGCGCGGGCGATGGAAGCCACGGGAAAATAAGACTGCCGCCATGACAACAGGGCCTCGGCCACCGTCGCTTTGCGCGACGAATGGCGAGGCCCCTATGGTTTGTGCTGACGGCGCGCACTGGCGCTCACCGGCGTCCGGCGACGCCGACAGCGCTTACAGCTTCACGCAGACGTTGCGCAGCTCAGTGTAGAACTCCAGCGAATGCACGCCGCCTTCGCGGCCGATGCCCGACTGCTTTGCACCGCCGAACGCGGTGCGCAGATCACGCAGGAACCACGCATTGATCCAGCACACGCCCACGTCGAGCGCCGCCCCCATGCGATGCGCGCGACTGACGTCCGACGTCCACACGGTGGCCGCCAGACCGTACGGCGTAGCGTTCGCCATCGCGATCACCTCGTCCTCCGTATCGAACGGCGCGATGTGGCAGCACGGCCCGAAGATTTCCTCCTGAATGACAGACGCTGTCTCCGGCAGTCCCGTCCAGATCGTGGGCTGGACCCAGGCGCCGTCCTTCATCGAGGCGGGCATGTCGGGCACACCGCCACCGGTCACGACCGTCGCGCCTTCGGCACGTGCCTTTTCGTAATACGACAGCACCTTCTCGCGATGCACTTGCGAGACGAGCGGCCCGAAGTTCGTACCTTCGGCGTACGGATCGCCCAGCTTCAGCGCTTCGGCGCGTGTCTTGAGCGCCTCGACGAAGCGATCGAAGATCGGACGCTGCACGTACACGCGCTCCGTCCCGAGGCAGACCTGACCGCTGTTGTCGAACGCCGAGCGCGTGATGCCCGCCACGGCCTTGTCGAAATCGGCGTCGGCGAACACGATCCCCGGGTTCTTGCCGCCCAGCTCGAACGACACCGGACGAACGCCGTTGGCCGCCGCCTTCATGATGGCTTCGCCGGTGCGCGTCTCGCCGGTGAAGGTAATGCCGTTCACGCCCGGATGCTCGGTGAGGAACGCGCCCGCCGACTCAGGACCGAAGCCGTGCACCACGTTGTACACCCCTGCCGGCACACCGACTTCGTTCATGACTTCGCCCAGCAGCGTCGCCGTGGCCGGGGTCTCTTCCGACGGCTTCACGACAACCGTGTTGCCGAACGCCAGCGCCGGACCGACCTTCCACGTCATGAGCAACAGCGGCAGATTCCACGGACAGACGACGGCGATCACGCCACGCGGCGTGCGCACGCCGTAGTTCAGCGCGTTGCCGCCATCGGGCGTCGTCATCGCGAACGACTCCGTCGGCACGTTCTTGATCATGTCCGCGAACACCTTGAAGTTCGCGGCGCCGCGCGGGATGTCCAGATGACTCGCCAGGCTGTGCGGCTTGCCCGTATCTGCGATTTCGGCAGCGAGGAAGTCGTCGAAGCGACGGTTGATGCCGTCGGCCACGGCATGCAGCAGCTCGACTCGCTGGGCGACCGTCATCTTGCCCCACGGGCCGTGCAGTGCGGCGCGGGCAGCACGCACGGCGGCGTCGACTTCGGCACGGCCGGCTTCGTGCACGTGACCGATCAGGCTGTTGTCGACCGGATTGCGGTTCTCGAAGGTGCGGGCGCTGGAAACCCACTCACCGTTGATGAAGTTCTGGAAATCCTTCATGTCTCACTCTCGTTCTGTCTGGATGGCTGCGGGACGACATCGCACGCCCCCCCGCAACAGAGGGGCGACGTCGGCATGGAGCACACGATAAATCCGGCGACCGATGGCCGTCAACATTTTCTCGAGAATTTTTATTTATCTCGATTGTTTGTCGATTTTGCGAAAATTCGACGGAAGCTGCCTATAATCCCAAACTCGATCGCGAAACCCGATCCAAGACTCGATCCCGAAACCCGATCGTCCCCGCCACCTCACCGTCCGCCGCATGCATAGCCCGACCCCATCCGCCGCCCCGACCGCCGACGCCACGCTGGCCCAGAGCGCTTACATGCGTCTGCGCAGCGACATCGTCGAGGGGCACCTCGCGCCGGGCGAAAAGCTGCGCGTCGAGCATCTGAAGGATCGTTACGAAGTTGGGGCGGGTACGTTGCGCGAGGCGCTCGCGTTGCTGGTCGCCGATGCGCTCGTCGTCCAGCACGGCCATCGCGGCTTTCGGGTGACGCCGATCTCGCTGGCCGACTTCATCGACATCACCGAGACGCGGGTGCAACTGGAGACGGAAGCGCTACGCCAGTCCGTCGCGCTGGGGGACGACACGTGGGAAGCCGATCTGACGAGCGCGTTTCACCTGCTCACGCTCGCCGAAGAGCGGTTGGGGGATGGCAAGACCGGCGACGGCGGCCAGTTCGCCCAGTGGGAAGTGCGCAACCGGGCGTTTCATGAAGTGCTGATCCGTGCGTGTCCGTCGCGCTGGCTGCATCACTTTCTGGCGATTCTGTATCGCCAGTCGGAGCGGTATCGACGGCTGTCGATCACGCATCGTCCGGTGCCGCGCGACGTGCATGAGGAGCATCGGGCGATCTTCGACGCCTGCCTCGCGCGCAACGCCGATAAAGCCGCCGCGCTGCTCGCCGCGCACATCCGCAAGACGCTCGAAGCCGTGCGCGAGCTGCCCGACGCCGTCATCAACGCCGGGACGGTGCCGCTCACGCCGGTGCGCTGAGCACGACACAGCCCCGTAACACCCGTTCAGCGCGGCAGGCTGTCGCGCACGATCTGCGCGAAGTAACGCGCGCCGAGCGGCAGAATCGCGTCGTTGAAGTCATAGCCGGCGTTGTGCAGCGGGATCGCGCCCGGCACATCGCCGCTGCCGTTACCGATGAATGCGAAGTTGCCCGGCACGTGCTGCAAGAAGACGCCGAAGTCTTCCGACGCCATCATCGGCGCGACGTCGTCATCGACGCCCGCCTCCCCCGCCACCGCCTTCGCGGCACGCACGGCGAGCGCCGTGTTATCGGCCCAGTTCACCGTCGGTGCAAATTCATGCGTGTACTCGAACTCGCAATGCGCACCGTGCATCGCACACGCGCCCATGCAAATCTCGCGCATGCGCGCTTCGAGCAACTGCTGAACGTCGGGGGTATAGCTTCGCGTGTCCCCCTTGATCACGACGTTCGTCGGAATCGCGTTGCGAATGCCGTCCGTGATGAACTCGGTGCATGACACCACCGCCGACAGCCCCGGATCGACGCTGCGCGATACCACGGTCTGAAGTGCCACCACGATCTGCGCGCCGATCACCAGCGGGTCGATGCCCATGTGCGGACGCGCCGCATGCGTGCCCTTGCCGCGAATCCGGATGACGAAGTTGTCCTCGCTCGCCATGATGCCGCCGGTGCGCGTGGCGATCCGTCCGGCCGGAATCCCCGGCATGTTGTGCACGCCGTAGATCGCATCGATGGGGAAGCGCGTGAGCAGCCCGTCGGCGATCATCGCCTTCGCGCCGCGGCCATGCTCCTCCGCGGGCTGGAAGATGAAGCGCACCGTGCCGTTGAAGTCACGCGACTCGGCGAGCAACTTCGCCGCGCCAAGCACCATCGACATGTGACCGTCATGCCCGCACGCATGCATCTTGCCGGGCACCTGCGACGCGTAATCGCGCCCCGGCGCCTGCTCGGCAATCGACAACGCGTCCATGTCGGCGCGAATGCCAATGGCGCCGCCACCCGTCCCCACGCGGAGGTTCGCCACGATGCCCGTGCCGCCGATGTTGCGGTGAACCTCCAGTCCGAGGCTCTCGAGAATCGTCGCGACCGTCTGCGACGTGGCAACCTCTTCGAATCCCGTCTCCGGCAACCGATGGAAGGCATGCCGCCAGCCGGTGAGCGCCTTGGCGAAATAGGTGTCCTGCGCGATGTCCTGACTCATGGCCGATTGCCCTTTTCCCGTGATGTCGATGATCTTGATGATGTCGTTATCAGCGTGCGAGCCAAGCCTGCTGACGCGCCTCGACGTCGGTTGCCGACTCGCCCACAAGCCCCGCATACACAGACGGTGCGGTCGCGCCTTCGGTATTGATGAGCAACACGCGCGAGTCGGCCGTCAGCCCGAGCGCCGCCGCCATCGCGGGCGTCGCCGCTGCCAGCGCCAGTCCGGCCAGCCCGGCCACGCCGGACTCTCCCGCGACGAACGGCACATCGCTGTCGCTGCCGCGCGCGAGACGCTGCATGGCATCGACCGCCTGCGCATCGGTGACGGTCATGAACGCGTCCACCGACGGTTGCAGGAAACGCCAGGCGAGCGGCGACGTCTCGCCACACGCCAGTCCGGCCATCACCGAATCGACCGACCCCGACGCCGAGGCCGCTTTCCCTGCGATGGCGCTCTGATAGAGGCAATCGGCCTGTTCCGGCTCGACGACCACGAACGTCGGACGCCACACCCCCCAACGCTCCCAAAGATAGCTCACGATCCCGGCGGCCAGCCCGCCCACGCCGCCTTGCAGAAAGACGTGCGTCACGGGGCTGGCAGCGCCCGCGCGCGACGCGTCGTCGTCGAGCGCTTCCGAGACCTCCGCCGCCACCGTGCCGTATCCCTGCATCACGTCGCGCGGAATGACTTCGTATCCATCGTAGGACGTATCCGAAACCACGTGCCACCCATGACGGGCGGCAAGCGCCGCCGCTTCTTCGACGGATGCGTCGTAGTTCCCGGCGATGCGCACGATCTCGGCGTCGTAAGCAGCAATCGCCTGCTCGCGTTCGTCGCTCACATGGGCGTGCAGCACGATCACGCAGCGACAGCCGATGCGCTGCGCTGCGGCCGCCAGCGCACGACCGTGGTTGCCGTCCGTGGCGCTGATGACGGTGAAGCCGCGCAGCGCTTCGCGGTGCTCCCCCGTGAGCAGCGACTGCGCCGTGAACTCCTGCGCCCCGAACTCGCGCAACAGCAGACGCACCAGTGCAATCGGCGCGCCGAGCGCCTTGAAGCTGCCGAGCGCCGATCGCTTCGCCTCGTCCTTCACGAGGATGCTGCGCACGCCGAGCGACGCGGCCAGACCGGGCAACGTGCGCAGCGGCGTGCTGCCGGGCGCGAGCCCGTCCCAATGCGCCAGCCACTCGCGGCTTTGCTGCGCACGCGCAATGCTCATGATGTCCTGAAGATCGGCCGGGTATGGCGCACGCGTGGCGTGAGGATTGACGTAAAGCATGGGGGGCTCCGGTGTTGCGGGATGTTCAGAAAAGACGATGGGGTGACGTGACGGCAAACGACATCACGCCGGCGCGGCGCCAAGACGATGCGCGACGACATCGAGCAGCACTTCGGCGCCGCGCACGAGCTGATCGTCGTCGGTATGCTCGCGCGGGTTGTGGCTGATGCCGCCCCGGCTGGGCACGAAGATCATGGCGGCCGGCGCGATGCGCGCGATCATCTGTGCATCGTGCCCGGCGCCCGACGTCATGCGTTTGTACGACAGGCCCATGCGCTTGACGCTGGCTTCGATGGCGTCTGCCAGTGCCGCATCGAAGACCACCGGCTGGAACCGTGCGAAGCGCTCGGTCGAGACACGCACACCCTCTTCCGCCGCCGTCTTCATCAGGAAATCGGCCAGACGCGCTTCGCTCTCGCTCAGGCGTTGCTCGTCCGGATCACGCATGTCGACAGTGAATACGGCACGACGCGGAATCACGTTGATGACACCCGGCTCGAACTTGATCGTGCCGACGGTCGCGAGCGTCGTGCCCGATTCGACAGCGATGCGGCGCAGTTCTGCCACCGTCGCGGCGGCCACGTAGCCCGCATCGTGACGCAGACGCGTCGGCGTCGTGCCCGCATGGTTGGCATTGCCCTGCACGGTGATCTGCTGCCACGAGATGCCCTGCAAGTTCTCGACGACGCCGATTTCCAGCCCCTCCGCTTCGAGGATCGGGCCTTGCTCGATGTGCAGTTCGAGGTACTCGTGCGGCACGAGCGTGCCCGGCGCCATGTCACCGGCGTAGCCGATGCGCACGAGTTCGTCGCCCAGACGCGCGCCGTCCGTGCCGATGGCGTCGAGCGCTTCCTCCACCGGCAGACCGCCGGCGTGGACCAGCGAACCCATCATGTCGGGGTGAAAGCGTGCGCCCTCCTCGTTGGTGAACGCTGCCACCGTGATCGGGCGCGAGGGCACGATGCCCGCGTCGCGAAACGCGCGGGCGACGGCCAGACCGCCGAGCACCCCGTAGCAACCGTCCAGCGCACCGGCGTTGATGACGGTGTCGATGTGCGAGCCCATCATCAACGGACGCGGCATCTGCCCCGATGCATCCTTCGCGGACGGCAGCGTGCCGAAGATGTTGCCGATGCGGTCGATCTGCACGTCGAGATCGAGCTCACGCATCCAGGCGACGACCTGATCGCGGCCAGCTTTCTCGTCGTCGGAAAGGGCGACGCGCGTGCGTCCGCCCGCGACAGGATCGGCGCCGATGTCACCGAGGTCACGCAGTTGTTGCAGCAGGACGGGGCCGTTCAGACGGAGGGCGGGGGTTTTCGTGTCGGACATGAGGCGGTCGGTCGTTCTTGTAGGTATGGAAAAGCGTGAAACGAAAAGCGGGAAGCGCATATTGCCGGGATGACGCCGGGAGGCGGCACGTTGCCGCTAGCGGAGTATCATCGGACAGCCTGAATAATATTCCGGGCAACGCGTACGATTCACGCGTTTTTGCCGTCTCAAGCGAACTTTTATTGCGCCCCATGAGCCTCGACAGCTACGACATCGCCCTGCTCGCGGCGATTCAGCAAGATGCGACGACGCCCCAGCACGCGCTGGGCGCACAGGTCAATCTGTCATCCGCAGCGGTGAACCGGCGGCTGAAGAAGCTCGCCGACGAAGGCGTGACACGCAAGACGGTGTCGCTGGTCGATCCCGAGCGCGTGGGCTATCCGCTCACGATCATCACGGAGGTCGAGGTCGAGAACGAGCGGCTCGATCTGCTCGACGCCATGAAACGCAGCTTTCTGGCGTGCCCGCAGGTGCAGCAGTGTTACTACGTCGCGGGGGAATGCGACTTCGTCGTGATCATGGTCGTGCAGAACATGGCGCAGTACACGGCGCTCACGCGCACGCTCTTCTTCGAGAGCAACAACGTGAAGCGCTTCAAGACGCTGGTCTCGATGAGCAACGTCAAGGTCGGACTGGAAGTGCCGCTGGACGCCGTCGCAGACTGAGCGTTGCGACGGCGCGGGCAGATTGGCGGTGGGTGGATTGACGGAATGCAGCGTGCCGACTCAGAACTTGTGCCGCAGCCCCGCCGTGACGTACATCTGCGAATTCACCCCGGCATCCACATACACAGTGGCGATGGCCGCCTGCGCCGGGCCGATGCCGTTGTAGCCGGAAGCATGCGCATAGGTCACCACACAGAAGAGATCGGTGCGCTTACTCAGACTGTAATCAACGGCGGCACTGACCTGATGGTAATGCGCCGACGAATCGCCCGAGGCATTCAGGTAGTCGTAGCCCGTCTGCGCCGCCAGGGCGGGCGTAATCTGCCACACGGCATAGACGGCATAGCTGTCGTAGCGCTGCGTCGTCTTGAATGTCGATGCGGCATCCGCGTTGTAGTACGACTGGCTGTAGTAGCCGCCGAGCGTCACGTTGCCTAACGTGTATCGTCCCCCGGCACGATAGATGTCGATGGACTTCGCGCTGGCATAGGCCCGGTTCACGGCACTGACGAAGAAGAAGTCCGTGGTGCTCGACGGACGCGCCACCGCACCGGCATTACCGTTGTCGACGTGCAGGTATCCGGCTGCCACGCGCGCAGGTCCAAAGGTGTAAGAACCCGCCGCGCTGTAGGTCTGTCCGGAGCCGGTCGCCCCCGCCACACCACCGAACGCATACATCCCCTCGATCTGCACGCCGCGCCACACGGGGCTCGTCCATTTCACCGAGTTGCCGACGCGCGCCGTGTTCTGCGAGTTGTCGACGTCACCCGGGGCCGTCCAGTAACCCGCCACGAAGAAGTTGCCCTGCGTGGGCAGCACCTGATCGACGAGCGGATCGTACTGACGCCCGATCAGCACCGCCCCCCACTCACGACTCGTCAGCCCCACGTAGGCCTGACGGCCGAACTCGCGCGAGCCTTGCAGCAGGCGCCCGTTGGTCGAATCGAAGCCATTCTCCAGCTTGAAGACGGATTGCAGCCCGCCACCGAGATCCTCGGTGCCGGTCAGGCCCCAGCGCGTGCCGAGGCCGTTGCCGGTCACCATCGATATCTGGCTCTGCTTGCCGCCCGCGTGATTCACATATTGCAGGCTGGTGTCGATGATGCCGTACAGCGTCACCGAACTCTGTGCCATCGCGACCGACGGCATCGCGCAGACAGCGCCCAGCAGCAGACCTGCCGCAATCGGCATCTTCATCATGATATTTCGCATAACTAATTAAATGAACAACGGTTGACGAATTCTCATTCGTCGACGTGGTGGAGTTTTCGCGTCGGACGATCCGTCGCCCGACGATTCAGCGCATTTACCGTTAGTGGTCGGGAGAGATTTCCTCGCGCAGCAAATCGACGTACGCCCGCATCGTGGCCACACGCCGCTCGCCGATGCGCTGCGCCGTGGTGGTCATGAGGCCATCGGCCAGATGCAGCAGTTTCGTTTCGAAGTGATCGAGTGCGAAGCGGCGGTCGTCCAGCTCACGATGGGCCGCGAACGGATCGACGGGGTCGTACAGCCGCGAGCCGTTGCGCCCTGCCACATAGAACGTGCGAGCGATGCCGATGGCGCCGATGGCATCGAGACGGTCGGCGTCGCGCAGCACACAAGCCTCGTGCGAACGCGGGGGAATGCCCGCCGAGAAGCTGTGCGCTTCGATGACGTGGGCAGTGGCATCGATGCGCGCCGCTTCCCAGCCCATCGTACGCAGCACGTCGCTGGCCTTGTCGGCGGACAGGCGCGACGCTTGCGAGCGGCGCGGATCGGTCTTCTCCACCGCCACGCAGTCATGCAGCAACGTGGCGACCGCGAGCATCTCCAGATCGAGCCCGGGCTCCTCGGCGGCGATCTCTTTCACCAGTTTCCAGACACGGATCAGATGCGACCAGTCGTGCGAGCCGTCGTCGCTGTCTTGCTGGCTGGCCTGCACGCCCATCGTGTCGAGTACGGCAGCGATGGTGTCGCCATGCGGATGAAAGGCCTGCAACAGCGGATTGTCGGAAGGCATCATGAGGGTCAGATTTCCAGTGCGCCGGTCCTGCCGTTCTCGATGACGAAGCGTTTGCTCGTCCGGACGGCGCCACCCGGCTTGTCGGTGAAGTCGATCGTTCGCAGATCGGTCAGAAGTTCGTTGCGCGTTACGGTGCATCGCATATAGCCGCGCTGCTCGCTCTCGAAATAGTTGACGTGGGGATTGTCCGGCATGCCCTGCATCATTGGCCGGGCCAGCGGCTCGGGCCACAAGGCGCTGATCGACGTGCCCACGAGTTCGGTCATCGGCGCGGTGCGCGGATCATCGCCCACGTTGCGCACGACGGACGACACCATGTACGAGTGAATGTCGCCCGACAACGACACCGGGTTGGGCACTCTGGCTGCCACGATCTGATCGAGGATGCGATTGCGTTCGGCCGGATAGCCGTCCCACGATTGCAGGTAACGATACAGCTCGCCATTGTGACGCATGTCGAAGGGCGTCATCTTCACCGTCGAGGCGATCACGTTCCATTGCGCTGTCGTCTTTTGCAGCCGGTCTGCCAGCCAGAGCTCCTGCCCCTTGCCGAGCATCGAGCGCTCGGCGGCTTCGCTCTGCCGACAGGCGCGCTCGTAGACGCCGAAGGCGAACTTGCCGTCGGACTCGGCCGCACACGGGGTCTCCGAGTCGCGGAACTGACGCGTATCGGGCAGGGTGAGACGCATCAGATTGCCGATGTCGTAGCCGCGCTGAATCGGCATGGCGGGCGAGGCCGGCAACGGTGCATAACGCACTGGCTGGAACTCGTACCACGCCTGATAGGCGGCGGCGCGGCGTTTGAGCATGGCGACATCGGTGGTGTTGTCTTCGAGCGCGTCGTGGTTGTCGAGCGTCAGCACGAATGGGAAGCTTTCATGCGCACGTCGCAATGCGGCGTCAGTCTTGTAAAGCGCGTGGCGGCGGCGATAGTCGTCGAGCGTCATCGGCAATGCCTGACGTTCGTGAGCACGCACGCCGCCGCCACGGCTCACGTCGTAAATGTAGTCGCCCACGTGCATCACGAACGACGGATCATCGGCGGCCATGCCGTCATAAGCATCGAAATACCCTTGCTCCCAGTTTTGACACGACACGACATTGAACCGGAAGCGCGCGATGTCGGCCTGCTCGGACGGCAACGTCCGCGTGCGGCCCACGGGGCTGAGTTCACCGCCGCAGCGAAAGGCGTACCAGTATTCGCGATCGGGCGAGAGGCCGCCGACGTCCACGTGCACGGAGTGGCCGTACCTGGGTTGCGCGAGCGCCACGCCGCGTCGCACGACCTTCGTCATGCGGCGATCGGTTGCCACCATCCACTCGACGCTCACCGGCTGCGTGGCGACGGGGCTCGTGTCCGTGGTGTCGCGCGCCAGGCGCGTCCAGAGCACGACGGCGTCCGAGGTCGGATCGCCGCTTGCGACCGAGAACGGAAACGCGGTGCCGTGCGCCAGGGCGCGCGCGCTCGACTGACGAATCACGACCGCCGGTGCGCCCACGAGAAGTCCGGTGCCGGCGAGAAAGGTACGACGCTTCATTGCTGTTTCCCATTACACTGCGAATGCGTCGAAGTATGCATTTCGGATCATGTCATACGTATGACTGACGGATTTTAACCACTAAACCGGAAATTCTGAATTTTCCGCATCGAATGAGCGCAATGAGCGACAAGAAGGAAGCCACACCGGCTCAGCGGCCGACGAGCCGCGACGTCGCCCGTCTGGCCGGGGTCTCCCAGTCCACCGTATCGCTGGTGTTCTCGGGCAAGGCCGAGGGACGTATCACGCCCGAGCGGCGCGACCAGATTCTTCAGGCGGCCCAGACGCTGGGCTATCGACCGAACTCCTCGGCGCGCGGGCTGAAGCTCGGCACGCAGAAGCTGCTGGCACTCGGGGTGCCGAACGTGTCGAACCCGTATTTCGCAGCGGTGCTCAAGTCGATCATCGGCAGCGCGGCCGCCAACGGTTACGCCACGGTGTTGATCAACACGGGCGAATACGGCAACGATCCCGAGCGCCTGCTGCTGAGTCTCGACGCGCATGCGTTCGACGGCATGATTTTCTGGGAGGCGTCGTGGACGGCGCGCGCGCTGGAGATCATGCCGACGTCCGTGGTCGTGGTCGACGGCGATTCCCCTGACGCGGCCGACGTCTTCATTCCGTCCGACGTCATCGTGCGCGAGATGGTCGATCATCTCGCGTCGCTCGGGCACACACGCATTGCCCGCGTGGGCTTCGATCTGGAAGCGAACACGTTTCGCGTGCGCTCGCGGGCGTACCGGGAAGGATTACAGGCGCACGGGCTGACGTACGACGCGCGATGGGAAATCGAGCTGCCCTTCGGCACGACATCGTCGGCCGCCATCGAAGCGGTGCTGTCTCAGGCAGCGCCGCCCACGGCATTCGTCTGCGACGACGACCTGCTCGCGCCGCTGGTGTATCGCGCCGCCACCCGCTGCGGACTGAAGGTCGGTGAATCGGTGTCGGTCGTGGGAGTCGGCGATATCGAGCTGGCGTCGCTGCTGGAGCCACCGCTGACGACCGTAGCGATCCCGACACACTCGCTCGGCGAGTCCGCCGTCGACATCTTCCTGCGCAAACGCGCCGGACAACCGGCATCGGTCAGCACCGTGAAAACGCGCCTGATCCTGCGGGAATCGACCGGCCCCTGCCCGGCCTGAATCGCAGGTCGGAAGTCCCCGTGCAAAGAAAAACCCCCTCGCACATGAACGTTCGAGGGGGTCTCTTTTACAGACGCTTCGCCTGGCGAATGCTGCGCAAGAACGCGCGCGTGCGCTCCTGTTGCGGATCGCCGAAGATCTGCTCCGGCGGCCCCTCCTCGCACACGGCGCCGTCGCACAGGAAGCAGACTTTCGAAGCCACTTCGCGCGCGAAGCCCATCTCGTGCGTCGCCAGCAGCATCGTCATGCCCTCGTGCGCCAGATCGCGCACGATGTTGAGCACTTCCGACACCAGCTCCGGGTCGAGTGCCGACGTGATTTCGTCGAGCAATAGCACCATCGGGTCCATCGCCAGCGCGCGCACAATCGCCACGCGCTGTTGCTGCCCGCCCGACATGCGATCCGGGTACTCGTTGGCCTTGTGCGCGAGGCTGAAGCGTTCGAGCAACGCCATCGCCCTCTCTTCAGCTTCACGCTTCGGTTGCTTGAGCACACGGATCGGCGCCAGCGTCACGTTCTCCAGCACGGTCATGTGCGGAAAAAGGTTGTAGCCCTGGAAGACGATGCCGATGTCGCGGCGCAGCGAGTTGACGTCCACGCCCGGTCCGGTGATGCGATCACCGTGCACGAGGATCTCGCCCGCGTCGATCGATTCCAGCCCGTTGATACAGCGCAACAACGTCGACTTGCCCGAACCGGACGGCCCGATCAGGCACACCACCTGATGCTCCTCCACGGTCATCGCCAGACCGTTGATGACGGAAACGTCCCCGTACGACTTGGCGATATCGCGAATCTCGATGAATGACATGGTCGTTCGCTCCTCAGACGCCGCCGGCGCGCATGCGGGCGCGGTCGCGTTTTGCCATCCGTTCCACGAAACGCACCTGCGGAACCGAGATGATGATGAAGAGAATGGCCACCGTGGTCGCTGCCGACAGGTTGTAGTGGTTCGACGCAATCACCATGGACTGGTTGAACGCATCGATCACCCCAACCACGTTGACCAGCGCCGTGTCCTTCTGCAAGGCGATGAACGCGTTGAGCAGCGGCGGAATGATCTGCCGGATGCCCTGCGGCAGCACCACGAAGCGCAGCGTCTGCGTGTACGACAGGCCGAGCGAGCGCGCCGCCGCCACCTGAGACCAGTGCACGCCCTGAATCCCGGCGCGGTAGATCTCTGCGACGTAGGCGCCGACGGTCAGCGTCAGCGCAATCACGACATACGTGGTGAGCGACAGGTCCTTCAGGATCGGCACGCCGGTGAGCGGCAGACCGAAACCAACCAGATAGATCACCAGCACGGCGGGCATCGCGCGGAAGATGTCGACGTAGGCCGTGGCGATGAAGCGCAGCGGCTTGCCGGCATTGCCGGGTGCGAACATCGCCAGTGCCACGATCAGACCCCAGATCAGCACGAAGACTTCCGCGATCAGGAAGATCTTCACGTTCACCCAGAAGGCAGTGAGCACGAGCGGGAACGTGTTGACGATCAGCGGCACGAGGAAGAACGTCTTCGCCACCGCCAGATTGTTCGCCAGCACAAACTGCAACGCGAGCACCACGATCAGTTGCGCGAGCGTGTAACCCAGCGTGATCCAGCTTTGCACGCTCGCCTCGGATCTGGCCACCCGTGCCGCGACGATGTCGCGACGCGAGGTGGCGCGTCCGAAGTCCCGATAGCGCGCAAAACCACGCGCGAGCGGCACGAGCACGAGCAGCGACGCAAGACCGAGCACGACAGTGCCTACGGGCACCCACCAGCCGTTCAACTGGTTGGCGAGCAGCCCATCACGCAGCGCGGCGATCGTGTAGACACTGCTGGCGACGGCAATCGCCGCCCCCAGCAACGCACACAGGCATAGCACCGTGGGCGCCGACGGCATGCCGCCGATGTTCAGGCGACGCTCCCGGCCCATGCTGCCGAGGATCGCCCCCGGCGCCTTTTGAGTGGATTGGCTCATGGTCGTGGCGACCTCACGGCGTCAGGATCGGCAGCTTGGCGGGATCGGCGCCGAGGCTCGGCACGAGATATTGTGTGGCCAGACGGTCGAACGTGCCGTCCTTCTTCATCTCGGCGATCAGCTTGTTGAACGCGGCGAGGTTCGGCGAGTCCTTGTTGACGAGTCCGCCCCACTGCTCGCTCGTGTCGTAGCGGCCGACGACTTCGAAGCGGCCTTCTGACTTCTTGGCGATGGACAGCACGTTGGGCGTGTCGTACAGCACGGCGTCGACCTGACCGGCGGCGAGCGCGGCGTACATGGCGGCGGCATCGGTGTAGACCTTCGGATGCTCGGCGACCTTCACCTTGTCCGTCAGATACGGCAGGATCGTGGTGCCTTGCTTCACGCCCAGACGCATCTTCTTGATGCTCTCGCGATCGACCTTCGTCCCCGTCTTCACGAGAATGCCCTGATCCGAGTTGAAGTACGGGTCGGTGAAGTTCACGACCTTCTTGCGCTCGTCCGTGATGGTGATTTCGCTCAGCGCGATATCGAAGCCCTTTGCCTGCCCCGTCACCACTTGCGCAAACGAACGATTGACGACGATCACGCGATCCAGACCTGCGCGGTAGGCCATGTTCGCGGCCATGCAGTACTCGAACCCGTCCTTGATGGTGTCGGGCGAGTCGCCGTTCCACCAGCCCGGGGCCGGCAGCACGGGACGCACCGACAGCGCACCCGGCGTGACCGTTTCGAGCTTGATCGAGCCACGCGTGCCGGTGACCTGGCAGTTGCCGTAGTCGGGCGCGGCGGCGGCCGTCGTCGACATCGCGCAGAGGCCGCCCAGCATGAGCGGAATGAGCAGCATGCGCAGCGGGGTCGTCTTGCGGGTTGCGCGTTTCTTGTCTTGCCGTTCGATCGGGTTCATGGGGAAGTCTCTCCTTGCGTCTTGAGTGTGGGGTTCGGGGGCGCGAACGTCAGGGTTAGGGTCAGGCGTCGGGCTCAGGTGGCGAGCTCAGGCAGCGGCTGCGGACAAATTGGCGGGCAGTGCGGCCGCCGGTTGTGCAATGCCGCCGTGCGGCTTGCCGGCACCGACATCGCCCCACAGCACGGCGTGATCCTCCGGCAGGGCGCGCGAGTTGGGCATCGACAGCCACAGACGCATGAGCATGCGGTCCTGCCCCGTCTTCACGTCGTCGACGAAGGCGGTGCGGCCGTGGTACACGATGTGATTGTTGAGCAACTGAATGTCGCCCGGCGCGAAGCGCATCTGGAAGCATTCTTCTTCGGCCAGCGCCATGAGCATCTGAATGGCTTCGTGCTCGGCGTCGCTGAGCTTGCGCACGCCCGGCAGCATCTGCGCGTTCTCAATATAGGTGAGCGAGAAGTGGCTCGTCAGCTTGCCGTCTCGCACGCCGAAAATGGGCAGGTCGTAGGCGACGTGTTCGCCACCGGCTTCTTCGCCGAAGCGGCTGCGCGGAATCGGCTGGCACAGCAGCGCGTGCAGGTCCGGACGGCGCTTGAGCATCTCGTTGTAGACGGTGGCGCTGCTGGCCAGCTTGCTCACGCCGCCTTCGGATGCCTGACGCACGCACAGCAGGCCGACGACATCACAACGATCCGTGTGGAAACGCAGTTGGCCGGGCGACAGCGTGCGGGCGCCCGACGAGAGGAATGGCTTGCCCGAGCTGTCGACCGTCGCGCCATAGAGCTTGGCGCCGACGCCCATGCCTTCGTCCTTGATCTCGCGCATGACTTCGCCGCGGTAGTTCTGGAACATCGGCGTGCCCAGATGCGCGCCCAGCGCGTACCACATGCGGCGGAGTTCTTCCGCGTTGTAGCGGCTCACGTCGAGGCCGCGAATCTTGACCATGCCCGAGCCGTTTTCGAGTTCTTCGCGCACATCGTCGAAAAACGCGCCGGCATCGGGCAACGGGAAGTTCTGACGATTGATGTCGCGCCAGTCGATGTCGCGCGTCAGTGCGATCGCGGCGTCGATCTGCGCCAGCACCTGCGCCGGGAACGTCTTGACCCAACGGTCGTTGTTCGCCATTTCGGCACCGCGCCAGACGGCAGCGCCCTGAAGACTCTTGGACTCGGACATGAAACCCTCCTGATGGATGTTGATTAGTAGTTCGTCCTGTGTTGTATATACATGTAAAGACATTACACCCAGTTTTTCGATTCCGGCAATCAGGGGTTGCGTCGGATCAGGGAAAGTCCTAGCCCTGGAAAACAACACAGCGGCGAGGTGTCCTGGATGTGCTCTACAGCGCAGTGCGGGCGCGCGCAGCGCCTCGCTGGCAGACGACAGGCGAGACAGATGACGGGCCCGAAGCCCCGCGCGGGACTGCCCGAACAGCCGGGTACGCATGACCCCGGTCACATGGACTATACGCGATCAAAAATGAGTCCGTATATTATTTATTATTTTCGTATACGATTTTGGGCGAACGAAAAGCATGAAAAGCGCATAGGAAACGAGGGATGTCGCTCTAAACCTTCCCGCTCAATCGGAAGAACGCCATCACCTCTCGCTGCGTCTGTTCGAGGTGCTTGCGAAGCAGGCGCACGGCCGTTTTCGTGTCGCCAGCAGCGCAGGCGCGGTGAATGGCGATGTGTTCGTCGGTCGAGCGCTGGTGATCGTTGACGGCGGACAGATGGGCGCGAAGAAAGCGTCCCATGCGTTCTTGCGCAGCCTGTGCCGTGGCGACCAGACGCGGGCGATTCGCCGGGGCGTAAAGCGCCTGATGGAACGCCAGGTTAAGATCGCTCCACGACTGCGGCGTATCCGCCTTCGCATAACGCTTGAGCAACTGTTCGGCCAGCGCCAGATCGCTCGGCGCCATGTTCGGCACCGCCAGTTCCAGCGCGCGGCATTCGAGCGCGATGCGCATGTCGAGCATCTCGACGCAGTCGTTGACGGTGAGCGGCGAGACGATGGCGCCGGCATTGCGCTTGAGCGATACCCAACCCTCGGATTGCAGACGCATCAACGCTTCACGCACCGGAATCTTGCTCACGCCGATCTGCGCCGCGATGTCGTCCTGACGAATCGGCGCCCCCTCCGGCAACTCGCCCGAGAGGATCTGCCGGCGAATCGCCTCATAGGCGCGCTCTGCGGTCGAGAGCGATGCGGTATCAGGGCTATCGACGATATCGGCAGTATCGGTGTGGGCGATTCGGGTCACGGAAGCTCGTCAGGCAAAAGGTGGATCAAGGCGAGAATGAAGAACCCGACGATTATACAATTTCAATATTCCGTATACTTTTTCAGGTCGACGCGTTGGACGCGCTTTCCGCCCGGTTCCCCCTGACTTTCCGGCATCCGGCACGCGACATAAAACATCAGACTCCCCCAAACCGCAGTCACCCACATCGACGCCGGGCGTGCTGAAGACCGCCAGCGTCAGGAGGCAGCATGATCTCTTCGTTGCAATCGGCACTCGATAAATTCCCCACCATTTCCCTGATGAGCCAGCCAACGCCCATTGCGCGTCTCACGCGGCTCGAACAGGCGTGTAGCGCGCAGGCGCGCGGCATCCGTATCTTCGTGAAGCGCGACGATCTGGGCGACACCGGCGGAGGCGGCAACAAGCTGCGCAAGCTCTCGTTCCTGCTGGGCGAGGCGCTCGCCACGAACGTCGACACCATCATCGCCATGGGCGGGATGCAGTCGAATCATGCGCGTCTGACGGCAGCCGCCTGCGCACGTCTGGGACTCTCCTGCGAACTGCTGCTCGCAGACATGGTGCCGAAACACGAGACCGACTACCGCGAAAACGGCAACGTTCTGCTCGACCGGATTCTCGGCGCAACGCTGACGTTTCTGCCTGCGGGCAGCGACACGATGGGCATCGCAAACGCGCGAGCGAAAACATTGTCGGCGAGCGGCCGCAAAGCGATGGTCATCCCAACAGGCGGATCGTCGCCGCTGGGCACGCTAGGGTATGTCGGCTGCGCACAGGAAATTCTCGATTACGAAGCCGCGAACGGCATCGAGTTCGGTCACATCGTAGTACCGAACGGCAGCAGTGCCACGCATGCCGGTCTGACGGCCGGTCTTCAGATTGCTGCACGACGCGGCAAGATCGTGCGCGCGTACTCCGTGCTCCATGATCAGCCGACGACGCTCGCCAAAACCGTGCAACTGGTCGAAGACGCACTCGCGTTACTCGGCGCAAGCGACACCCCCTTCGACGCCGCGTCGGACGTCATCGTGGACGGCAACTATCGCGGCGACGGCTACGGCCTGCCGACCACCGCGATGATCGAAGCCGTGCAGCGACTCGCACGCACCGAAGGTCTGCTGCTCGACCCCGTGTATTCAGGCAAAGCCTTCTCCGGCTTGCTCAACGATATCGAGACCGGTCGCTTCGGCACGAATACCGACGTGTTGTTCGTGATGACCGGCGGCACGCCCGGCCTGTTCGCCTACCGAAACACCTTCGCCCCCGACACCGCGAATTGAGCGCCGAGCGCATGGCAAAGGCCGCCTTTGGCGCATGGCATCGGCGGCCGACTACCACGCTTCGCACCACAAAGGTGGTGTGCCGATTGTTCCGTCCATGCAACTTTGAATTTCCGGAGCGCGTATTTTGTGCGGCGCAGCGCGTCGATATGATGAGCGCCACCTGTGGCAGCACGAACGCCGACAGGCACGAGTCAATACGGATTGCCGACATCTTCGTCGGGTGACATTTGCTTTTGGATGAGAACAATCGCCATGCAGCGTTTCAATATTCAGTGGGTTGCACGGGTGCTGATGTCGGCCCTGTTCCTGATCGCCGGGATTCGCAAGATTATGGCCTTCAAGGCTACCGTCGGTTATTTCGCGGCCATCGGCCTGCCGTTCAGTGAAGTCGTCGCCGTGCTGGTCATCCTGATCGAAGCCGGCGGTGCCATCGCCCTGATTCTGGGCTGGCGTCTCAAGCCGCTCGCGCTCGGCCTGGCGATCTACACCGTGGCGACGGCCTTCATCGGACACCGCTTCTGGGCCGCCGACCCGGCGCAGTTCAGCGGCCAGTTGAACAACTTCTTCAAGAACATCGCCATCGCCGGCGGCTTCCTGCTGCTCCTCGCTCAATCGGATTCGTCCAATTCGAAAGCGTAAGTGGCTTTGCTTCGCTGCGACGACTTAACAACGTAACGACGTAACGATCTAACGCCCCGGCGCGACGGCCTCCAACGCCGCGCTCCCAACCCCGACAGGCCCCGGCCTTCGGGGTTTTTCTTTTAAGGGAGTGCTTAACAAAATCGGGACAACGCTGCCATAGAGAATTGTCGAGTTTTGTCGACTTGCCATACCGGCGCGCACGAAGCCGTTACACTCCCGACATCTCGTGAAAACTCCCAAATGTCTGCCCGAATTCTCCTCGTCGAAGACGACGCCCGTCTGTCCGCACTGATTAGCGGTTATCTCCAGAAGCACGGCTATCAGGTCGAGTGCGTGCTCGACGGCGCGCGGGCCGTGCAAACGATTCTGCGGCGGCGTCCCGATCTGGTGATTCTCGACGTCAACCTGCCGGGCAAGGACGGCTTCGAGATCTGCCGCGAAGCCCGCGCGCAGTATCGCGGCATCGTCATCATGGTGACGGCGCGCGACGAGGAATTCGACGAGGTGCTCGGCCTTGAACTCGGTGCCGACGACTACGTCCACAAGCCGGTCGAACCGCGTGTGCTGCTCGCCCGCATCAAGGCGCAATTGCGACGCAACGAGCATCTCGCGCCGAACATTAATCAGCCCGAAAGCCTGCTGCTCGGCAAGTGTCGTATCGATCGCGGTACCCGCTCGGTCACGCTACCAAACGGCAAGCAGCCCGAATTGACGTCGGCCGAATTCGATCTGCTCTGGGCGCTGGCGTGTTCCGCAGGCGAAGTCGTGACGCGTGATGCGCTGGTGCGGCAACTGCGTGGTGTCGAGTTCGACGGGATCGACAGGTCCGTCGACGGCGGTATTTACAAGCTGCGTCGCAAGCTCAACGACGATCCGGCGGCGCCGCAATGCATTCTGACGGTGCGCGGCAAAGGCTACCAACTCAACAAGTCGTGCTGGGACTGACCCGGCGCAACTTCGCTGACGACTTACCTCACGACCTCAATCTCGACCTCATTCACGACCGGCCTCGCCGGCACTGACGATGCAGACCCACAAACTCCAGCCCTATCGCTACTGCCGGCTGCGGTGGCTGCGATTCCGACGATCGTGGACAGACACACGCGCCGACCGGCGGCCAAGCTGGTCGCGCCTGTATGTGCGCACGTACTCGAAGCTGCTTCAGCTCTGTCTGATGGTGCTCGCCGTGCCCGCGCTGCTGCTGTGGATCGTCTTGCCCCAAAGCGCGTGGGAGGGTGCACTGAGCGCGTCGCACTTCGTGGTGCCTTGCGTGCTGAGCACGCTGCTGCTGCCCGCGTTCGTGGCGTATCGCTGGATGCGCCCGGTCTGGCTCGATCTCGTGATGGTGCGCGAGCGCGCCATCGACTTTAGCGGCGGACGTTTTCACACCCGCGCCAAGGAGTCGTACAGCGTGATCATCGGCCCTCTGGCGCGTACGCTCAACGCGCTGGCCGAGCGCATGGAGAAACTGATCGCCACGCAACGCGATCTGACCAACGGCATCTCCCACGAATTGCGCACGCCACTCGCGCGGCTGCGCTTCGCGCTGGAAATTCTGCGTGACCCGACGTCCGAGCCGCACGCATGTCAGCAAGCGTTGGTCGGCATCGATCAGGACGTGACCGAACTCGACGAACTGATCGACATGAGCCTCACCTTCGCACGGCTCGAATACAGCTCGCTCCAGTCGAATCTCGAAGCGACGTCTGTGGCTCACTGGTTCACCAATCAGGTGCGAGACGCGACACTGCTCTATGCCGAACGGGAGATTACGCCCGCGTGTCAGCTCGATGCGTCGTGTCAGGTCGTCATGGACAAACGGCTGATGTCGTATGCAATGCGCAATCTCCTGCGCAATGCCAGTCGTTACGCAAGATCGCGCATCGAGGTCGGCATGGCCTTGCGGCACGGCAACATCGAGATCTACGTCGAAGACGACGGCCCCGGCATCGCGCCGGCCGATCGCGCGAAGATCTTCGACGCCTTCGTGCGACTCGATCGTCGCACTGGCGGCTACGGCCTCGGGCTGGCCATCACCGAGCAGGTCATGCGGGCGCACCACGGCAACGTCGCCGCGACCGACCCCGTGCGCCTCGGTGGTGCGCGCTTCGAAATCCGGTGGCCTGCCGTGACCGCGTCAACCTCTGCGACTTCGCTCCCGGCCTCGCATCCTGACGCGCCCTAACGCGCCCTAACGCCCCCTAATGCTCTCTGACGCGGCCTGACCGGCTGTCGGTCGCCGCGCCATACGCCGGCGTCGCCCGTCAATACGTGCGGCCCAACTGGAAGTAGAGGTTGTTGCGTCCTCCGGGCGCCATCGCGAAACCGACGTAGATCGGACCGAACGAGGTCGTCAGCGCCGTGAAGAGCGTGACGCTGCGCTTGAGCGTACCGCTGCCAAAGGCGTCATCAGCCGACCAGACGTTACCGGCCTCCAGACTCACGCCGACGAACAACCGGCGAATCGGCGAGGCGGTGAACGACGCAATGCGATTCATGTACGTGATGTTGCCGTACGCCATCGAGTTGCCCGCCAACTGGTCGGCCGCATACGCCGACAGATGCTGGAAGCCGCCCAGCGTAAAGCCGAACGGATTCGTCACGTTCACGCCGCCGAAGTTGTTGCCTGCCTCCAGCGTGGCGCTCACGCTGTGCCGCCCGTAGCTCATCGCCACCATGCCCTTGCCATACACCTCCGTGTAGCTGTTGCTGCCCGCAAACAGCGAACGCTCGGCGCGCAACTCGGTGAAGTAACCACGACGCGCGAATTGCGGATCGTCGAGCTGATCGATGACCAACCGGGCGCGCGCGCTCAGTTGTCGTCCGGAGATGTCGGGGAACAGCAGTTGCCGGTACGCGCCCGGATCGTCGTCGTCATCGTCGCCGATAGGCAGGTTGTATTGCGGCACAGCCGTGCCATGCGCATAGGCCACACCGATACGGAAGTCGCCCAGCGTCGAGACCGGGAAACCGATGTCGACCCCGGCGCGCTCGGTCGTCAGCCGGTAGCGGGTGAGTTTGACCTCGACCGAGTCGTCGTACAGATTCGCGTGACGGCGCTGCACGTCGACATATGGCGCAATGTACGCGCCCCACGGATTCGCGAACGGCTGGCGCAACTCCGCGTGCAGTTCCGCGAGGTCGCTGCCGAGCGTGGTGTCCACGCGTGCTTCGAGGCCGCTGCTCGTCAGCCACGGACGACGATAGCCGAGATGCAGACGGAAGCTGCCCTCCTCCTTCGACGTCGCCGACAGCCCCAGCCCGAACAGCAGGAAGTTCGGGCCCCAGCGCTTTTCCTGCGCTGTGATGACGAGTTTGTTCTGTCCGTTCTCGTCGACGAACTGCTGCGTGACGCTCTCGAAATCGTCTTCATTGACGAGCGCGAGAAGGTCCTTGTTGACGACGGCAGGATCGTATACGTCACCCTCCTTCACATGCAGCGCGGCGCGAATCTTCTCAGCCGGCACCACCCCGCGCGAATGGACTTCGACCTTCGCGATGCGCACCGCCGGGCTCTGCATCGTCGAATGCGCGCTGCGCCAGACGGCATATTGCGCCGGGCTCAATTCAAGTTGACGCAGCTTCGGCAGCGCCGCCCGCGCGGCCGCTTCCCCCGCAGCGATCGCCTGCGATGCGTTTTCGAAATCGGTGAAGGTCAGACGCCCCAGATCCGGTTGGATCAGCACGTCGCTCGCGTGCAGTTGTTCGCGCTGGCGAGCGACGTTCTGGCGAATCAGAATGCCGACCATCTGCTGGAAGACATCCGCCGGGGACGACAGCGCATCCAGCGGACGCAGCGGCGAACCGATATCCACGGCGATCACGATGTCCGCCCCCATCGCGCGCGCCGTTTCCACCGGCAGGTTGCTGACGATGCCACCGTCGACGAGCGTACGGCCGCCGACATCGACCGGCGAGAAAAGACCGGGTAACGCCATGCTCGCGCGGATGGCTTGCGGCAACGAACCGTGATCGAGCACCACCATCTGTCCCGTCTGCAAATCGGCTGCTATCGCGCGAAACGGCACGGGAAGCTTGTCGAACGACACCGAGCCACCGATGGCCGGCGTCCACTCCTGCAACAGCGCCTGAAGCTTGTTGCCGTGGACCAGACCCGACGGAAGCTGGAATCCGTTACGTCCGAAACCGAGGGAAAAGCTGTCGACGTAGTAGCGTTCGTCTTCGCGTTGCGATTGGGGTAAATCGCTGCGATCGGTGACGTCGAACGCAATGTCCGCGAGATTCACATGCTCCAGCCGGGCACGCATCTCCTCGGCACTGAGCCCGCTGGCGTAAAGCCCGCCGACGACCGCGCCCATGCTGGTCGCCGCAACGCAATCCACCGGGATGTGATTCTCTTCGAGCACCTTGAGCACGCCGAGATGCGCGTAGCCGCGTGCACCGCCACCGGACAGCACCAGGCCGACGGAGGGACGGCCGGGAGCGCCGCCTTGCACGCGGCAAACGGTGCTGCCAGCAGGCGCTGACACGGAGGCAGAGCCCGAACCCGCTGACGTAGCTTGCGATGCAGGCGCAGCCCAAGCCGAGACGGGGACAGCGGAGGTGGCGAGCGCCGGGGCGACGTTGGCACCTTGCCCCGCCGATACGCCCGACGCAGCTTTTGCTATCGGAGCGCAAAGCCCCCCAAGGACAGTGCCGGTCAGCAGGCACAGACCCAGCCAGCGAAAACCGTCCCGGTGGCGCTTTTGGAGATTCGGGAAACGGCTCATGGCTTACGGGGGGCTGGGAAAAGACGCAAGAATACCCGTTTTCCGTTTCACCCAACGGACCGGACGGGCGGCACGTGGCGCCGCACAGTATCCGCGAATTACGTTTGGGAAATATCCTTGCCGCGAAGCGTGCGTTTCGCGCGTCGCTGATCCGTCGCGAACCTGCCGACGGTAGCCGGCGCGGGCATGGTGAAACGGTGATCGCCTAGCGCATCAGGCATTTGAACAGGAGGCGCAAGGCCCCCACGTCCGGTGCGACGGCCACGCGCGGCAGCAGGAAGGGATCGTCGTGAGGCGCGACACGGCCGCGTCGCGTGGTGGTGGCGTGCAGATACCCTGCGCGCTCGACGATGTCGCGCACGTCACGGGTGACATTCCCATAGGGGTAGCAAAACGCTTCGATGTTGGTCGCGCACGTCGTCTCGAGCCGGTGTTTGGCGCCGATGATTTCGTCGACGGCATCCGCCTGCGGGATATCCGGCAGCGACACGTGGTTGAGCGTGTGTGCACCGACCTCGTGCCCATGCCGCATCCACGTCAGCAGTTGGTCCCGGCACATCAGCGGCTCGGGCGCCGGACCGGCGTGCGCGTCCCAGTCGTTCCATCCGCCCAGGCGCCCCGCCACGAAATAGCAGGTCGCGGAGAAGCCCAACGAATCCAGTACTGGCATAGCGTTATCGAAGACGCTGACGAAGCCATCGTCAAACGTGATGGCGAACACGCGCGCACGCCCCTGCGCTCGCCGGTGAGCCTGAAACTCCCGCATGCTCAGACCGTGATAGCCGAGGCGCCTGAGCCATGACATCTGCACCGCGAAGGTATCAGGATCGACACACAGGCCGCGCAGCGGATCGTCGCGCGACGGGACCACGCGAATCTGGTGGTACATCAGGATCGGAAGCGCCATGCGAGCGGTCTCAGGCGGCTTGCTTTACGGTGCGCCGTTTGCGTCGCTGCGGGCTTGCGATGCTGTTGCGATGCGCTTCCATAGATGCCGTCAGTGCCATCGGTGCCATCGGTGCCATGCGCGACGACACCGCATCGACATACACCGCGTGCGTGGCTGCGACGAAATCGTCGAAGTCGAATTCCGTCGCCCCTTTTTGCCGTGCCATATGCCCCATATGTCGCGTGCGTTCGGGTTTGTCCGCGATATGCATGAGGACGTTGGCAATCGCGTGCGGATCGCGCGGGGGCACGATCCAGCCGTCCACCCACGGTGTGACGTTTTCCGGCAGGCCACCGACGTTGGTCACGAGGCTGGCGCATCCGGCAGCCATGGCTTCGCGGCATGCGTAGGAGAGGCTCTCGTGATACGACAGCACGAACGCCACATCGGTCGCGGCAAGCAGGTGATGCACGTGATTGATGGACCCCGTGAAGAGGACCTGCGCATCGAGCCCGCATTGCTCGACCATCGCGCGTTGTTCGATGCTCGGATCGGTACCGGCGAGCCAGACGCGAAAGCGACGGCGGGTCGCTTCCGGCAGCAAGGTCAGTGCCGTCACGAGATCGGCCCAGCCTTTCGCCGCGCCGGTGCCGGCCGCGCTGCCGAGCACGATGCTGTCATCGTCCTTCGCGCCGAGCAGCGCGGCCCGGCGGCGCAGACGTTCATCCTCGCTGAGCGGCTCTGTGCGCGGCGCACGCACCCCGTGTTTGACGACGACGATGTTCGGATAGGACGAATCGCGTTCGAGCATCGACTGGACATACTCGCTCACCGCAATCGTGCGGGACGTACCGAACCGGGCGCGCAGCCGGTTGCCGAGCGAGTGGGCGGAATACGTGTTGTGCTTGGTAAAGACGATCTCGGGCCGGGTGGCCAGCCCAGCGACGGCGAGCATGACCTGACGATGATCGGGAGAGCCGTTGACATGCACGACGTCGAACTGGTTGTCGCGGATCAGGCGGCGCAGGCGCAACGTCTCACGCCAGAAGCTGTGCCAGCGCGGCTTGAAATCAATGCTGACGGCGGTAATGCCGGGCAGTCGTGCGACCTGCTCACCGAGCCAGCTACCGGGGGGTGTAGCGATGGTGACCTGATGGTCGCGCCGCATTGCCAGCGCGAGTTCCCGTACGTAAGTGTCTTGCCCGCCGCCGCAGCCGACGTGAAAGTTGGTGTAAAGAATCTTCATTCGTGTCGATCCGGGTAGGGCCCGAAGGTGTCTGCACGAATGGTAGGGAGACCCGCCCCGACAGGGTGTCGAGTCTCGATGAGATTTGTTTCGTTTTGTCGCCGGACAACGGCGAATGTGTCGGCACAGCGCATACGGGGACATCGTCAACTAACGTCCCCGTACTTTCGAGACAGGCGAACGCAAGCATCGCGGAACGCCAACCATGGTGCGACATGAGGTCTTACGGTAACAAGACCTTGTCTACGACATGAATCACGCCGTTCGACTGCATGACGTTGCTGATCGAAATGTGGGCCACGCCGCCTTTGTCGTCCGTCACGCTAAGGTGCCCGCCGTCCTTCTTCACGATAAGCGAATCGCCTTCCACCGTCTTCAGCGACGCCATGCCGTGACCGTCGTCGACGGCCTTCATCAGGTCCCGAGCTGACAATCTTCCCGGTACGACGTGATATGTAAGTACCTTGACCAACGCAGGTTTGTTCTCGGGTTTCAACAACGTGTCGACGGTCCCTGCCGGTAGCGCTGCGAACGCTTCATTCGTCGGCGCAAAGACGGTGAAAGGCCCGGGGCCCGACAGCGTATCGACTAATCCGCCGGCTTTCACGGCGGCGACAAGTGTCGTATGGTCTTTGGAATTCACCGCATTCTCGACGATGTTCTTCGAGGGGTACATGGGCGCTCCACCGACCATGACCGTCTTCTCGTTGTCCATCGGCGCGGCATTCGCATGGATCGCCCCGCCGAGCGCACAGCACGTTGCCACAAGCACCGGCAGAAATCCGGTGGCATAACGAGTCTCCATTTCATCACCTGTTTGATGGCGCTTCGCAAAGCGGAAGCCTTCTCTATTACGAGCGACACCGGTCAGCGGATGCGTGCCCTGCGGAAGAATTCAGGTAGGCGACGATGTCGTCCAGCACAGGCGCGACGCTTCTGAGCGGAGCGCTCACCGCACCGATCATCATCGCGTGGCCGACCGGGTAGTGGTGTACCTGCACTTCACTGCCATGGCTGCGTAACTGTTCTGCGAAGCGCTCGGTATTGCCCGGGTCGACAACGGTATCGGTGTCGCCGACACCGAGAAACATCGGGGGTTCTTCGCCCGTCACGAAATGAATGGGCTGGCTCGCGAGTCGCACCGATGCCGGAAATATGCGGCCCAGCACCTGACTCCGGAGCGGCAGAAAATCATAAGGCCCTGCGAGCCCGATCACACCGGCGATTTCGCACTGACGCAATCCATTGGCACGCAAGTACGTGGCATCGGTTGCAAGCAAAGCCACGATTTGTGCGCCCGCCGAATGTCCCATGAGAAACAGGCGCTCGGGATCGGCACCATACTCGCGAGCGTGACGCCGCGCCCAACGGACCGCCAGCGCGGCATCATCGACGAAAGTCGGAAACGTGACCTCCGGATAAGTGCGATAGTCGGGCACGATCACCATGAATCCGCGCGACGCCAACGCTTCGCCGACGAATCGATAGTCCGCGCGGTCACCGTTCTGCCAACTCCCTCCGTAAAAGAACACCACCACCGGTATGGCGCTAGTGGGCACCGCGCCCTGCGGCAATGGCAGATAGACATCGAGCCGCTGTCGTTCCGACGCGCCGTACGCAACCGCCCCGATAGCACGGTACGTCTCGCGCGGCGTGAGTGCGTCGACAAGACCGAGAGGGCTGCAAGCGCTGAGCGATAGCCCCGCCAGCAAGACCATCAGCAGGCGGCCAAACAAAGCGTTCACCATCATCGCTCCTTGTGACGGTTGGCGATCCAGACGTGACATGCGGTGGGGAATGCGACAGGCAGGGTGAAACAGAAGCCGTTTGCTCCCTGCACACGACTGAATACGGGCGCGGCGGACAAACGGATGCACGTGGGGCTGTTGTGAGACACACATTTCTCCGATTTCGTGCATCCGCACCGGTGCGGCATCCGTATCCATCACAGTGAGATGGGGTTCCCACGACCTCATGGAGAATTCATATGCCGCGTGCCGCCTTCATGAACCTCAGCGCCTTCAGGGATTTAGGGGCCTTCGGAGACCCTGGTCGAGTGAGATACGCCCCGAATCGTGGCGGGCGCCTTTGGCGACGCACGCTAATGTGCGTCGTTCGCCTTATCGGTGCGGCGATGACGGGCGTGATGCTGGCGGCATGCTCCGGATCCCCGCCGAATCCCAACCCTCGTGCAGAGGTTCCGCTTCGTCCGGTGCCGGTGGATTTGCCGAAATACATGGGGCGCTGGTACGTGATTGCGAACATCCCCTATTTCGCCGAGCGCGATTTCGTCGGTAGCCGCGCAGAGTGGGTGTTGCGCGACGACGGCAAGATCGACGATCACTACTATGGCCGCAAGAACGGCTTCGATCAGCCCGAGCGTCATTACCAGTTCGTCGACAGCGTCGTGCCCGGGAGTGGCGGCGGGCACTGGCGAGTCCGGCTCTTCTGGCCGATCTACGTCTCCCAACTCACGCTCTACGTCGACCCCGACTATCGCTACACGCTGCTTGGCTACCCGGACAAGTCGCTCGGCTGGATCTTTTCCCGTGAACCGGTGATGGACGACGTCACCTATCGCGCCCTGCTCGCCCGCTTCGACGCGATGGGCTATGACAGCTCCCGCTTCCGACGCGTGCCGCAGATGCCGGAGCAAATCGGGCAAGCGGGATTTGCGTCGCCAGGGCATTGAGGTCGTTGTGCTTTCATGTCTGGCGTTTGGGTTGTGTCGTCGACCGCAGGGCCACCGTCAGCGCATGCAGCGCCCCTTTAACCTGTGGATCTCTCAGACTCGTGTACAGCACGACATCTCTCGACGGAAGCGCCGGGAGACCCAGACGAGACGCGAGGTCCACCGTTCCTCGCGGAGCCACCCGACGCCCCAACGCCGCGACACCCAGCCCGGCCGAAGCGGCCGCCCCTACGGTATTGACGCCCCCACCCACAAACGCCTCGGTCCAGGCGACGCCTGCCGCGTCCAGCGCATTGACGGCCATCGCACGCACACTGCAAGGCGCCGGCTGTGTCGCGATACGCAAAGGCTCGTTGGCGCGACGCTCGAAATCTGGCGCCCCCATCCACCCGAAGGTCTCGCGCAAGATGACTTTGCCGTCCTGACGCCGGCTGTCATGACGAAGCGCGATTGCAACGTCTATCGTGCCGGCATCGAAGGCCTCCAGCAGTTCGCGGGAGGCGGCGATACGGACGTCGAGCGTCAGGCCCGGCTCGGCGTCGCCGATGTGCCGCAGGAGTTGCGGCAAGTCGGCGCCCACAATGTGATGGCTGATGCCCACCAGCAATTGCCGCTGCCGGGGGACAAACGCCGTCATGGCGCCCTGATGCGCCGCAACGAGCGCTCGGGCCCCGCTCAGAAAAGCGCTCCCGTCCGCTGACAACCGGACACGCCTTGGCGTGCGCTCCAGCAACTTGCGCCCCAAGCCGTCCTCCAGTCGCTTGATCTTCAGGCTGACGGCCGATTGCGTGGTATCGAGCACTTCGGCAGCACGCGTAAAGCTTTGCAGGTCGGCGGTCAGCACAAAGGCCTGTACGGCTTCGATGTCCAGCGTCTTCATGCGTCAATTCATTTCAGATTGCAATGACTGAAATATAGATCATTCTATTTTTCAATGAATGATCTTTCGTTACGGTAAGCACTCGATGTCTTTTTCCGGGGTTTCCATATGCTTACCGCTCACTATCTGCATCGCTTGCCCGCCGACTACGATCTGAACGCCATCCGCACCCGCGGCAAAGCGCGTGGCGCCTTGTGGGATGCCGCACCTGAGCTGTACTTCAAGGGGTTCCTGCTCCGCGAGGCGGGCAAGCACGGCGCGATCGAGAACAGTTATTCCTCGCTCTACCTGTGGCGCTCGGATCAGGCGTTTGCCGATTTCCTGCTGGCCGATCGCTATCGCAACGTCACCAACAGCTTCGGACGGGCGCAGATCGAGACGCGTCTTGTACTCGACGCACACCGGGGTCGTGCACAGCAGACGCAGTTTGTTTTCGAAGAGACGTCCGATATCGCGCGCGACGCGGATCTGGGGCAAGTGTTTGCCGCCGAAGTGGTGCAAAACAAGGCGGCGGTGACTCGCCCCGGCGTCGTGGCTGCCGTGGTGTCACTGGATACGCTGAACTGGCGTGTCTCGCGATATTTGCTGGCCGAACATGCGCAGGCGAGGCCCAGCGATGTCGCCATCGCGTATGAGGTCGTGCATCTGTCCCAGCCATTGCTGCATACCCTTCCCGAGGGACAGTCGACATGACCCCGCTACGCTTCGCCTTCGCGCACCTGCTTGCCTTGTTGCTTGTCTCGGCAACCGTGTCTGCGCTGGCGCTCGGACTCGCAGTGCTCGTTCATCGCGGGTAAAAAAAGTGTTGGCAAAGAAAAAGCCCGCATCCCAAACGGGATACGGGCCTCAACTAACCAATAACGGACTTGGCAGGAATTAGAACGGAATATCGTCGTCCATGTCGTCGAAACCGCCGCCGGATTGCTTGGCCGGGGCTTGTTGACGGCCACCGCCGCCGCCACCACCGCCACCGCCACGCGAATAGCCGCCGCCACCGCCTTCATCGCCACCGCGCGAGTAACCACCGCCACCACCGCCTTCACCGCCGCCACTACCGCCGCGGCCACCCAGCATTTGCATCTGGTCTGCCACGATTTCCGTGCTGTAACGTTCCGTGCCATCCTGCGCCTGGTACTTGCGCGTGCGGATACGGCCTTCGATATACACCGACGAGCCCTTCTTGAGGTACTCGTTGACGATTTCCGCGAGGCGACCGAAGAACGACACGCGGTGCCATTCCGTCATTTCCTTGAACTCGCCGGACTGCTTGTCCTTGTAACGGTCGGTCGTCGCCAGACGAATGTTCGCGACCGCATCGCCGCTCGGCATGTAGCGGACTTCGGGATCGGCGCCCAAATTGCCGACCAGGATCACTTTGTTGACTGATGCCATAAATCTTTCTCCGGTATTGCTGAAATCCGATCAGGATTGACGAGGCGCTGGCGTCCTCATCGGTGCGGCGATTATAAGCCACACGAACGCGCCGACCGCGCAACTGAGGAAGATTGCGTTTTGACCGTAGTGGGTCATAAGAAAACCCCCTAGTGCGCCACCGCAGAAGAGGCCCAGTGCCTGGGTCGTGTTGTACACCCCGACCGCCGCCCCCTTACGCTGTCCCGGCGCCAGTTTGGACACCAGCGACGGCTGCGAGGCTTCAAGCACATTGAACCCCAGGAAGTACACGAACAGCACCACGGCAATCACACCCACCGTCGGCGGCAATCCGCCCAGCGCCACTTGCGCCACCGCCACCAGCGCAATCGCCGAGAGCAGTACCGCCTTCATCTTTCCGCGCTTTTCCGCCGCGATGATCGCCGGGACCATCGCAATGAACGACAGCCCCATCACCGGCAGATACACCTCCCAATGCTGCGCCACCGGCAATCCGGCAGCCACCAGCATGCGCGGCATCGCCACGAACAGCGCCGTCTGCGTGGCATGCAGCACGAACACGCCGAAGTTCAGACGCAGCAACTCCGGGTTGTGCAGCACTTCCGAGAACGGCGCAGGCCCTGCTTTTGCATGCACCGGTGGCGTAGGAACCACCCACAGCACCACGAAAATCGCCAGCACCGCCAGAATGCCGATGGCCGAGAACAGGCCGCTCATGCCCAGCCAGTGATAGAGGAACGGCGCGCACACGATCGCGACGGCGAACGACACGCCAATGCTGCCGCCGATCATCGCCATCGCCTTGGTGCGGTTCGCATCGCTCGTGAGGTCCGCCACGCAGGCCATGACCGCCGACGAGATCGCTCCCGCGCCCTGAATCGCCCGACCGATGATGATCCACGTCAGGTCATGCGCCATGGCCGCGACCAGCGAGCCGATGGCGAACACGATCAGACCGAAAACGATCACCGGCTTGCGACCCAGCCGGTCCGATGCCCAGCCGTAAGGGATGTAGAGCAGTGACTGCGTCAGACCATAGATGCCGATGGCCAGCCCGACGAGAAACGTGTCGTTGCCGCCCGGAATCGTCTGCGCGAAGACCGAGAACACGGGCATGATCAGGAACAGACCGAGCATGCGCAATGCAAAAATCCCCGCGAGCGACGCGCTGGCGCGCACTTCTAGCGGGGTCATGCGGCCCCCTCGGCCGCGTGTCGAGGCAGGAGAAGCGGAAGTCACGGAATCAGTCGACATTACGTCCTGAGAGATGAAAAAAGCGCGTGGGGCCTCGGAATCGTCCGATGATTGCGCCCGGACGTCCGGTTCGTCGGCGGCCCGGCAGACAGGCATCGGGTTCGCCGGCGGCCGACGTCTATCCCACGGGGGACGGGCGGATGACGGTTGGACGCGCACCTCTGGAAATCGGGCGGTTCGTCCCCATCTGAACCCCGTGCCGCATGGCTGCCCGAGACAGCCCGTCAGCAGGGATCAGCCCCGGCAATCAAACTTAGGTATATTAGCAGGTTTAGCCGCCCGGATTTCCCCCCAGCGGCCCGCCCGACCGCTCCCGCCGCATGCTGTGCGCCAGCCACGTCGATGCCCGGCCAACGCCGTGCCGACGCACTCCAGCGTCCCGGGAAATTCAGGCGCTTGGGGGCCGGAAACCGCCCCGCGACAATTCGCCGCGCGGATTCCTCGGCGACGACCCGGAAACGTCAATGGAAACCATCCGTATTCGTGGGGCTCGCACCCACAACCTCAAGAACGTCAGTCTCGACCTGCCGCGTCACCAGCTTGTGGTGATCACCGGCCTGTCGGGCTCCGGCAAGTCGTCTCTCGCCTTCGATACGCTGTACGCGGAAGGTCAGCGTCGCTACGTCGAAAGCCTGTCGGCGTACGCGCGTCAGTTCCTGCAACTGATGGAGAAGCCCGACGTCGATCTGATCGAAGGCCTGTCGCCGGCGATCTCCATCGAGCAAAAGGCCACGTCGCACAACCCGCGCTCGACGGTCGGCACGGTCACGGAAATTCACGATTACCTGCGTCTGCTCTATGCACGCGTGGGCACGCCTTATTGCCCGGATCACGGCCTGCCGCTCGAATCGCAAAGCGTCTCGCAGATGGTCGACGCCGTGCTCGCCCTGCCCGAAGACACCAAGCTCATGATCCTCGCGCCGATCGTCGTCGATCGCAAAGGCGAGCACGCGGACCTGTTCGAATCGATGCAGGCGCAGGGCTTCGTGCGTTTTCGCATTCGCTCGGGTGGCGGTGCGGCCAACGAGGGCACGGCGCGGGTGTATGACATCGAAGCGCTGCCCAAGCTCAAGAAGACCGAGAAGCACTCCGTCGACGTGGTCATCGACCGCGTGAAGGTGCGCGCCGATCTGAAGCAACGTCTGGCGGAATCCTTCGAAACGGCATTGCGTCTGGCCGACGGACGCGCCATCGCGCTGGAAATGGATACGGACAAGGAACACGTCTTCAGCTCGAAGTTCGCCTGCCCGGTGTGCTCGTACTCGTTGCAGGAGCTTGAGCCGCGTCTGTTCTCGTTCAACAACCCGATGGGTGCGTGCCCGACCTGCGACGGACTGGGCCAGATGACATTCTTCGATCCGAAGCGCGTCGTGGCCTTTCCCGCACTCTCGCTGGCCTCCGGCGCCATCAAGGGATGGGATCGACGCAACCAGTTCTACTTCCAGATGCTGCAAAGCCTCGCGGCGTTCTACGACTTCGATGTCGACACAGCGTTCGAGGAGCTTCCGGAAGACACGCAGAAGATCGTGCTGTACGGCTCCGGCGAGCAGGAAATTCCCTTCACGTACGTGAACGAAAAGGGACGCACCTCCGTTCGCTCGCACGCCTTCGAAGGCATCATCCCGAATCTGGAGCGGCGCTATCGCGAAACCGATTCGATCGCCGTGCGCGAGGAACTCGCCAAGTACCAGAACAACCGCGCCTGCCCGGATTGCGAAGGCAGCCGCCTGCGCCGCGAGGCACGCTTCGTCAAGGTCGGCGAAGACAAGCAGGCACGCGCGATCTACGAGATCGGCAACCTGCCGCTGCGCGAGACACTCGGCTACTTCCATGAACTGGTGCTGCATGGCGCCAAGCGTGAAATCGCCGACAAGATCGTGAAGGAAATCGTGGCGCGCCTGACGTTCCTCAACAACGTCGGCCTCGATTACCTCTCGCTGGAACGCAGCGCCGACACGCTCTCGGGCGGCGAGGCACAGCGTATTCGCCTCGCGTCGCAAATCGGCTCGGGGCTCACGGGCGTGATGTACGTGCTCGACGAGCCGTCCATCGGCTTGCATCAGCGCGACAACGATCGTCTCATCGGCACGCTCAAGCACCTGCGCGACCTCGGCAACTCGGTGATCGTAGTCGAGCACGACGAAGACATGATTCTCGCGAGCGACTACGTCGTCGACATGGGGCTGGGTGCGGGCATTCACGGCGGCACGGTGATCGCTCAGGGCAGTCCCGAACAGATCGAGCAATCGGCCGAGTCGCTCACCGGGCAGTACCTCTCGGGCGCGCGTCGTATCGAAGTGCCTGCGGAGCGTCGTGCGCCGGGCGAAGACTATCTGCGCATTCTCGACGCCACCGGGAACAACCTCAAGCACGTCAACCTGGATCTGCCGGTCGGGCTGCTCACCTGCGTGACAGGCGTCTCGGGCTCGGGCAAGTCAACGCTCATCAACGACACGCTGTATCACGCCGTCGCGCGCCATCTCTATGGTTCGTCGGCCGAACCCGCGCCGTATGAGCAGATCGACGGGCTCGAACACTTCGACAAGGTCATCAACGTCGACCAGTCGCCCATCGGACGCACGCCGCGCTCGAACCCGGCCACTTACACGGGCCTGTTCACGCCGATCCGCGAACTGTTCGCGGGCGTGCCTGCGGCCAAGGAGCGCGGTTACGACCCCGGGCGTTTCTCGTTCAACGTGAAGGGCGGACGCTGCGAAGCGTGTCAGGGCGATGGCGTCATCAAGGTGGAAATGCACTTCCTGCCGGACGTGTACGTGCCTTGCGACGTCTGCCACGGCAAGCGCTACAACCGTGAAACGCTGGAAGTCCAGTACAAGGGACGCAACATCTCCGAAGTGCTCGACATGACGGTCGAGCAGGCGCACGAGTTCTTCAAGCCGGTGCCTGTGGTGGCGCGCAAGCTCAAGACGTTGCTCGACGTCGGTCTCGGCTACATCCGGCTCGGTCAGTCGGCCACCACGCTCTCGGGCGGCGAAGCGCAGCGCGTAAAGCTCTCGCTCGAACTGTCCAAGCGCGATACCGGCCGCACGTTGTATATCCTGGATGAACCGACCACAGGTCTGCACTTCCACGACATCGAACTGCTGCTCACGGTGATTCACCGGCTGCGCGATCAGGGCAATACGGTCGTGATCATCGAACACAACCTCGACGTGATCAAGACGGCGGACTGGGTGATCGATCTCGGGCCGGAAGGCGGCGCGGGCGGCGGGCAGATCATTGCGCAAGGCACGCCCGAGCAAGTGGCGGCGAGCAAGGCCAGCTTTACCGGCAAGTATCTCGCGCCGCTGCTCAAGCGCGGGAAGTAATCAGGACGCAGGAACCCGTCGAGCGAACGACGCTGGCAGGGCGAACGCAGGGGCGACACGGACGCGATGTAACGATTCACGTTGCACCGTCCCGCCCCCACGGGCGTTATCGCGAGACGGTTTTTTTAAGGACGTCATCTCATGGAACCGCGCTCTGGCTGGACTCCGGACCGGAACTTCTGGGTCGAACTGGCGAGCTATGTTTTCGCCGCCGTGGCTCTCTGGCTGATTCTCAGCATCCATCTGCTCTCTGCGGTGCTCGCGGGCATGGTGGTCTATCAGCTCGTTCACCTGCTGGGGCCGCGCCTGCAATTGCGCATTTCCAGCGAGCGCGCCCGGCTGGTCGCTGTCGCGTTACTCTCCGCCGTCATCGTCGCGCTGATGACGGCGCTGGTCTTCGGCGTCATCACCTTCTTCCGCAGCGACGCAGGGCATCTGGAGCACATCAACGGCAAGATGATGGAAGCGCTCGAACAGGCGCGCGCCCAGTTGCCCATGTGGCTGACGGACCGGCTGCCGGCAGACAGTCAGGACATTCACGACGCCATGACCGGCTTCCTGAAGGATCACACGCAGGAGGTGTCGTTCGTCGGCAAGGAAGCGCTCAACTCGCTGGTACACATCATCATCGGGCTGGTGCTGGGCGCGCTCGTGGCGCTCTCGACGATCCGGCCGGTGCAGCACATGCGCCCACTGGCGGCTGCGCTCACACGCCGTGTCACGCTGTTCGGCGACGCGTTCCGTCGCATCGTCTTCGCGCAGTTGAAGATATCTGCGATCAATACCCTGTTCACGGCCATCTTCCTGATCGCTATTTTGCCGTTGTTCGGCGTTCACCTGCCGCTGCGCAAGACGATGATCGTCGTGACGTTCGTCGTCGGTCTGCTGCCGGTCGTCGGCAATCTGATCTCGAATACGTTCATCGTGGTGCTTGGCTTGTCGATGTCGCTGTACGTGGCGATTTCGGCGCTGGTCTTCCTGATCGTCATCCACAAGCTCGAATACTTCCTGAATGCCCGGATCGTCGGCACGCAGATCCAGTCCCGCGCGTGGGAACTGCTGCTGGCGATGATCGTGCTGGAAGCGGCGTTCGGACTACCCGGGCTGGTCGCCGCGCCGATCTATTACGGCTATCTGAAGAGCGAACTGGCGGAAAAGGAACTCGTCTGAACGGATCGCCCGCTGTCCGGTGCCTCCCGTCAGGAGGCAAACGGGCGTCGGGCGTTTTTTTGACGTCAATTTGACATTTCGTCATCCAGTGACATAATGTCAAATCATGAAATCCGCCAAATCCCCTGCCACGGGCAAGCTCGACGAGAACACGCTGCTGCTGCGTGAAGGGCGCAAGATCGTCGAAGCGCTCGGCCAGACGTTCGCACCGCTCGTCGAAGTGGTGCTGCACGACCTGACCGACCCGGATCACGCGATCGTGGCCATCGCCAACAATCTGTCGGGCCGCGAGCCGGGCGATGCCGTCACGGAAATGGGCCTCGCCCGTATCGCCGATCCGGCCTTCCCCGAAGTCATCGCCAACTATGCGAACCGGTTCCCGGACGGGCGCCCGGCCAAGAGTACGTCCATCGGGCTGAAGAACAGCAACGGCGAGTATGTCGCGGCCATCTGCCTGAACATGGACATCTCAATGCTCGCGGCGGCGGCTTCGAGCATTCAGCAGTTGGTGAACGTGCCGAATCAGGCCCCGGCGTCTGTCAGCGAAACGCTCTCCACCCGGCGGCTGGACGACATCACCCCGCTCATTACCGACTTTGCGGCGCAGCGCAACGCCACGCCGCAGGGCCTGACACTCGCGCAGCGCCGCGAAGCGATCCGTCTGCTCGAAGCACGCGGGCTGCTCGATCTGCGCCACGCGCACGCCGAAGTCGCGCGTACGCTGGGCATTGCGCGCTCGACCGTCTACACCTACCTCTCCGACCCGAAAGGCACATCATGACGACCCCCACGCTGGCGATCACCTACGGTGACGTCGTCGCAGCACACGACCGGATTCGCGAGGCCGCACACCGCACGCCGGTGCTCACCTCGCGTACCGCCGACGCCATGACCGGCGCGAGCCTGTTCTTCAAAGCGGAAAACTTCCAGCGCATGGGCGCCTTCAAGTTCCGCGGCGCTTACAACGCGATCTCGCAATTCACGGCAGAGCAGCGACGTGGTGGCGTGCTGGCGTTCTCGTCGGGTAATCATGCGCAGGCGATTGCGCTGTCGGCGCGCGAGCTTGGCGTGCCCGCGGTCATCCTCATGCCAACGGACGCCCCGCAAATGAAGATCGACGCCACGCGCGGCTATGGCGCGGAGGTGATTCTGTTCGACCGATACACGGAAGATCGTGAAGTGCTGGCGAAACGTCTGGCAGACGAGCGCGGCATGACGTTGATCCCGCCGTACGACCATCCGCATGTGATGGCCGGTCAGGGAACGGCCGCCAAGGAGTTGATCGAAGATGCCGGCGAACTGGACATGTTGCTCGTGTGCGTCGGCGGTGGCGGATTGCTGTCGGGATGTGCGGTCGCGGCGCGCGCCCTGAACCCGAACATCGAGATTTACGGCGTGGAGCCGGAGGCGGGCAATGACGGCCAGCAGAGCTTGCGCAAGGGCGAGATCGTGCACATCGACACGCCTCGCACAATTGCCGACGGCGCACAGACACAGCATCTCGGCCAGTACACGTTCCCGGTGATCCGTGCGTTGGCAGACGACATCCTCACGGTGACCGATGACGAACTCGTGAAGACGATGACGTTCTTCGCGAGCCGCATGAAGATCGTGGTGGAGCCGACCGGATGCCTCGCGGCGGCGGCGGCATTGCAGGGTAAGGTCGACGTTCGCGGCAAACGTGTGGGCGTCATTCTGTCCGGCGGCAACGTCGATCTGGCGCGCTTCGCCAAACTTACGCTCGGGGAGACCGTATGAGCACGCAGGAACGAGGTATCGAATCGGTGATCGTGCCGACCATGCAACCGCCGCGCGGCCACTATTCGCATGGGGTTTGTGCGAATGGTTTCGTGTTCGTGTCGGGCCAGTTGCCGATCACGCCGGAGGGCGAGCGTCTCGTGGGTGCACCGTTCGCGGTGCAGGCGAAGCAGGCGCTGGACAACGTGGCCACGATCCTGACGGCCTGCGGATCGAGCATCAGCCGACTGGTGCAAGTGCGCGTGTACATCACGAACGTCGACGACTGGGGCCCCTTCAACGAGGTCTATGCGGCATGGGCAGGCGACGCCAAACCGGCACGTTGCGTGGTGCCCGTGCCGGCACTCAGTCACGGCGTCGCCGTGGAGATCGAGGCGATGGCGCTGGCGGGGTAATCGGATAGCACGAGGGCCACCCGGCACATTGCCCGGGTGGCCCTCGTCGTTTGATGGGTCTACGCCGACACAATGACAAGATGCCGAAGGTGCCTGAAGACGCCCATCTCATTCGCAGGCAATGCCTTTAGCCGTTATGCCGCGCTTCGGCCGCCTCCAGCAGTGCCAGCGCCTGCGCCACGTCCCCGCTGTCGAAAAACCCCGGCGGCGGTGATTCCCTCCAGACTTTTCTGGCAGCGGCGGCACTTGCGCGGCATACGTCACTTAGCAACCGCTCCCATGCGCGCAGGCGATTCGACGTGGGTTCCATGCTCCGGACATCCAGCGCCAATGCGTAATGAGGATCCATGTTGAGCGTCTGCTCAACGGTCGAGACAAGGCTGGACCACGCCTCGGAACGATTTTCGCTCGCCAGAACGAGGTCCCATTCAGCGCTGCGGGGATTGTCGTTCCAACGGGGCCATGCATCTTCCACCTTGGGTGGCGAGTCCTGCGGACCATCGCTGTCCCAGGGAATACCGCCCGCGGCGTTTCGGGTAGTGTCCAACGTCGCGGCAAAGCCGTCCGAAGGTACCGGAGCAGGCGTTGCCGGCTCTACCGGCTGGAGTGGCACTGCGGCGGCTGCCGTCGTCTGGGATTCGCACTTCATGGTAAGCCTCCATCAACGATAGGAGACTTCAGTTTGTCACTCATCAACCGCATCACTTTGCGAAACATCCGGAGACATTTCGAATCCGAAGTGCGCTCGACAAGGAACAGGAATTTCCCATTGGCACGGCTGGGTTGCGGCCCATCAACGCCTACTGCAACGTCACTCGCTCCAGCACCTTCATGTAGTGATCCAGCGATGGCGTCTGCATGCCGGCGATCTTTGCACGGTCGTCCCAGCGACGCAGTCGCAGCGCCGCCGGCGCATGCTCGCGCGCGAGGAACGTCTGCGCTTCTTCGTCGGTGAAGACCCCGCCCTGCAACGCGAGACTGCGTACCGAATCCGCCGACAGCTTGCCGTAATAATCGGCATCGATCGCACACAGACACCGCTTGGCGTCCACGTGCAGACGAATCGGGTCGAGCACCGCGTCGTCGAACAGCGGCCTCAGAAAGGGCAATGCGAAGTATTGATGCAGATCGTCGATGCCGCGCTCGGTGGGCGTTTCGCCCTGAAGATTGAGCAGATGGCCGAGATCGTGGAGGAAACTGGCGGCGACGAGCGCCTCGTCGGCGCCCTCGCTCTCGGCAAGCGCGCCGCTTTGCAGCGCGTGCTCCAGTTGGGTGACAGGCTCGCCGCTGTACGCGATCGAACCGAATTTATCGAACAGGGTGCGGATGTCCGGCAGGCTCAGGGCCATCGTGAGAACTCTCGTTGTCGTCGCGAGAACTTGCTGCTGAACCGGCGGCGGCCGTCGCGACTTCGGCAAGCGCCGCCAGTTTCGACGCCTTGGCTTCCTTCGGCGCCTTCAGATCCTTGCTTTCCTTCGCGTCCTTGCCGTCCTTCGGCTTGTCGCGCATGCGGCTCTTGCGCAGCGCGCCGGCGTCGTCGAGCACCGGATAAGCCGTCGAGCAGAACAGCGAATTCAGGCGCTTCATGTCGCTGATGATGTCCAGATGCAGCGAACTCGTCTCGATACTCTGCACCGACTGACCTGCCAGACGATTCAGGTGCGTGTACGAATACGCGCGCTCCAGATCCCGGAAGCTCTCCTTCTCCGCCATCAGGCGCTGCGCGCTCTTGAGGTCGGTATTCAGGAACACGGACAGCCCGAGCTGAAGGTTCGTCACCAGCCGCGCGTGCATGTCGCAGATCTCCTGCAACCCCGCCTCGGAGAACGACAGCTTGTGCGAAATCTTCTTCTCTTCGACTTCGACGACCATGCGCTCGATGATATCGCCCGCATGTTCCAGATTGATGGTGAGGGAGATGATGTCCGTCCAGCGACGGCTGTCCGGCTCGCTGAGGTTCTCGCGCGACACGCGCGTCAGGTACATCTTCACCGCCGTGTAGAGGTGGTCGACGTCGTCGTCCAGCCGTCGCGTCTCGCGAGCGCGCGCCACGTCATTGCTCTTGATGACGTCGAGCAGGCCATTGAGCATCTGCTCGATGATGTCGCCCATGCGCAGCGTCTCGCGCGTGGCGTTGGCCAGCGCCAGCGACGGCATCTCCAGCGCGCTTTCGTCCAGATGGCGAGGGCGCGTGACGCCGTCAGCTTCCGGCTTCTCGGCCAGCAGACGCACGCAAAGGCGCGCCATCGGCACGGTGAATGCCAGACTCACCACGCAGCGCACCAGGTTGTACAGCACGTGGAAGTTGACGACGGCTTGTGCCGGTGCGTCCGACAGCCAGCTCACGAGCATCGGCGCATAGTCGACGAACGGCAGCACGAGCAGGCAGCCGATCAACTTGAAGATGAGACTGCCGAACACCACACGACGACCCGCCGCGTTCTGTCCCGCCGACGTCAGCATGGCCAGCATGCCGCTGCCCAGATTCGCACCGATCACGAGGCACAGGGCCACCTTGAGCGAGATCACGCCAGACGACGCGAGCGTGGCCGTCAGCAGCACGGCGGCAAGACTGGAATACGAGATCATCGCGAACAGCGCGCCGATCAGCGTATCGAGCATCACGTCGCCCGTGAGCGAGCCGAACAGCACTTTCACGCCCGCCGCTTCGGTCATCGGCGTGGTCGCGCCCACGATCAGTTGCAGCGCCAGAATGATGAGACCAAGGCCAATGGACACGCGGCCGAGCTGGCCAGCGCGCGTCTGCTTGCGTGACAGGAAGAAGATGACGCCGAAGAAGATCAGCAGCGGCGACAGCCAGTGCAGGTCGAACGTCAGGATCCGCGCCATGAGGGCGGTGCCGACGTCGGCGCCCAACATGATGGACAGCGCCGGCGCCAACGCGATGAGACCCTGTGCGCCGAAAGACGACACGATGAGCGCCGTCGCGTTACTGCTCTGCACCAGGCCCGTGACGAGCACACCCGCCGCGAACGCAAGGAAGCGATTCGAAATGCTGTGCGACAGAATGCGTCGCAGATCGGCACCGTAGACGCGCAGGACCCCGGTACGCACGATGTGCGTACCCCAGATCAGCATCGCCACGCCGGAAAGTAGATTGAGCAGTGTCAGCATGCCAGTGTTCCGTGATCTTATTGTCGACGGGACAGGCAGCGCTTCGCGCCGCCAACATGACGCGAGCAGTGGTTTGCCAAACCGGCATCCCGCGTCAGTCCAACACTGGCGTCGGGATGCGTATGAAGTTCACGCGTCATGCGTATCCCCAATCGGTACACCGTACACCAAATTGACCAGCGCAACAATCGTGTCATGAATTTGTCACAATTTTTGCGCGCCTTCTGCTAAGCCTTGTTGCATAAGGGAAACAGACGCGGCCGACGGCTCGCCAGCCATGGCTTTTCGGCCGCACACCGCCGCCGCATCCGCTCCCGGTCCGAGGGCAATCCGCCTCAGATTCCCCATGGCAGCGTAAAGGTCTTTGTGTTCGTGAAGCTTTTCATCGCCTCCTGAACCCCTTCCTTGTAGCCCAGACCCGAATCCTTGATCCCCCCGAACGGCGTCAGTTCGATGCGATATCCGGGCACCTCCCAGACGTTCACCGTACCGACCTGCAACTCGTTGGTAAAACGCGTCACGTAGTCGAGCCGGTTCGTGCACACGCCCGACGACAGGCCGAACGCAGTGCCGTTGGACATGGCAATGGCCTCGTCGATGCTGCCAAAGGTCAGGATCGGCGAGACCGGGCCGAAGGTTTCCTCGCGCACGACCGTCATCTTCGGATCGACGCGATCGATCACCGTCGGCGAATACAGGGCGCCGTCGCGCTGATTGCCCACGAGCAGACGCGCGCCCTGCGCCACGGCTTCGTTCACGCGGGCCTCGAACAGACGGGCGGCCGCCTCGTCGATCACGGTGCCCATGTCGTTGTCGCCGTCAGCCGGGTCGCCATACTTCCACGCCCGGGTCTTCTCCACCACGAGTTCGGTGAACTGCGCGGCAATGTCGCGATGCACGAGCATGCGCTTGACGGCCGTACACCGCTGCCCGGAATTCTTGTAAGAGCCCTGCACGGCGAGGTCGGTGGCGCGCTCCAGATCGGCATCCTCCATCACGATCAGCGGATCGTTGCCCCCCAGCTCCAGCACGATACGGCGATAGCCCGCCTTCGACGCGATGTACTTGCCGATCGACACGCCGCCCGTGAACGTGATCATGTCGATGTTCTCGTTCGTGATCATCTCGTCGGCAATCTCCATCGGATCGCCCGTGATGACTTGCAGCATTTCCGGCGGCAGGCCGGCTTCGTACAGCGTGTCCGCCAGGTAGTACGCCGAGAGCGGCACTTTCTCGGACGGCTTGAGCACCATCCGGTTATTCGTCGCAATCGAGGGGGCCACCTTGTGGGCCACCTGATTCATGGGGTGATTGAACGGCGTGATCGCGGAGATCGCCCCGAGCAGCGGCTCGCGCTGCGTCACCACGCGACGCTTCTTGCCGTGCGGCGTGAGATCGCAGGAGAACGCCTGTCCGTCGTCCTTGAGCGCCTCGCCCGCTGCGAAGCCGAGCACGTCGGCCACACGGCCGATTTCGTAGACGGCGTCTTTCTTGCACAGCCCCGACTCCATCGTGATGATGGCGGCCGCTTCCGCCGTGCGGGCGCGCAGCAACGCCGCGGCCTTATCGAGCACATTGGCGCGCTCGAAACGCGTGAGCGTGGAGCGGTACTGCTTGGCGATCGTGAACGCGCGACGCACGTCGTCGAGCGACGCCTTCGGCACGGTGCCGACCAGATCGCCCGAATACGGATTGAACACTTCGATGATCCGTTCGCGGGTCACTTTCTCGCCACCGATGCGAAGGGCTTCGGCGCGGAACTCGGGATGCAGCTTGTGCGGCGCGTTCATGGGGTTCTCCACAGCGTCTCCAACGGGACAGGGGCCGGGCGGCGCACACCTTGCGGGTTTCGCGCGCCCCTGGCTCTCATTTCATTGCATTCGGGCCGGCATCAGATCAGACGTGATTGAGGGCCACGTCGAGGATGTCGAAATTGCGCAGTCGCGCCTTACCCGGAATGCCGTCGGTCTTGCGATTGAAGAGCAACGGCACGGTCTGCTCCGAGATGCCGCCGTGCGAGCGCAGCGGCACCGTGAGACCCGACAGGTCGTGACGACTCGCGCTCGTGCCGAGCACGACCGACTGATCGCTCACCACCACGAGGTCGCCCACGCGATCGGGCGGCAGCTCGAAGCGCGCGCAGGCTTCAGCGTTGGTCAGCACGACTTCGATACCCGGCAGCGCAGCAATGCGCGCGCGGATGACGTCGCGGTCCGCGTCTTTCGGCAGATAGATCGTGGCGTACGAACCCAGTGCGCCGTGGTGCACGACATACGGGTCGGTGATCGGCAGGATCACGCGCGCGCCGCCCGCTTCCACGCCCTTGCCGAGCCAGTCGTCGAGCAGATCCTGCAAATAGATGACATTGGGCTGGCCGGTCTTCGGATCATGCTTGGCGTTCATGCCGTGATCGGCGGTGAGGCCGATGACCGCGCCGAGTTCGTCCATGCGCGCGAGGTACTTGTCCATCATCGCGTAGAAGGCGTTCGCACCCTCGGTGCCCGGCGCCCACTTGTGCTGCACGTAGTCCGTCGTCGAGAGATACATCAGGTCGATGTGACGCGTTTCCAGCAAGCGCACGCCCGCTGCGAACACGAACTCCGAGAGTTCGGCGCTGTAGACGTCCGGCACCGGCATGCCGACCAGACCGAGCACGTCGTCGATGCCGTTCTCTTCGAGCGTGACCTGATCGGCCTTCTCCGACGAGAAGCAGATGCCCTTCATGCGGTAGCCGAGCAGCTTGCGCAGCTTGTCCTTGGCCGTGACGACCGCAAGGCTCGCCCCCGCGTCGGCGGCCGCGGCGAACACCGTACCGGCGCGCAGATAGGCGGGGTCGTTCATCATGACTTCCGCGCCACGTCCGCCGTCGGCCGACGGATCGAAGAAGTAGTTGCCGCAAATGCCGTGCACGGCGGGGGGCGCGCCGGTCACGATCGACAGGTTGTTCGGGTTGGTGAACGACGGCACGACGCAATCGCCCTTGAAGACGGCGCCCTCGGCGAGCAGGCGCTTCAGATAAGGGGCGACGCCGGCAGCGGCGGCAGCTTCGATGTACTCGAACTGGCAGCCGTCGACGCATACGATGACGGTCGGCTGCTGCGGCAAGCGGTATTGACGGCCGTTCACTTGAATCTGTGCGGGCTGGTTCACGTCGGTTCTCCTCAAGAACAACTCGATTGACCGTGGCGGGCGTTGCGCGTCTGGCGACACGCCGCGTGCGGCCGGAATATCAGTCATGCAATCTGCGAAACCTGCAAAATCTTCGAGAGCGTTGGCGTCGAACGCTCAATCACCCTCAGTCACGCTCAGTCACACTCAACCGGCCTTCGCCTGCGTGCTCGTTCCCGGCGCGCGGGCCAGCATCTCGCGAATCCGCGTGCGGCCGCGCACCAGGTGATCGCGCGTGACCTGCGTGGCCCGCTCCGGATCGCGCGAGGCAATCGCGCTCACGATGTCGCGGTGCTCGCGCTCCGACTTCGGCGGCGCGGACGAATCGCCCGTCAACGCTTCGTGACGGAACAGGCTCAGTTCCTTCACGAGACGCCGGTAGGTCTCGAGCAACTTGCGGTTGCCGACCATCTCGACGAGCGTGTCGTGAAACGCCAGATTCAACTGGTAATAAGCCTCGCTGTCGCCCGCTTCCACCGCGTGGTGCATGGCTTCCACCGACTCGCGCAGCCGCGTGAGTTGTTCGGACGTAATCGACTCCGCCAGGGTGCGCGCGACGTATTCGTCGAGCACGCCGCGCAGCGCGTAAATCTCCTCGGCCTCTTCGAGCGAAATGACACGCACGAACACGCCGCGATTCTTCTCGGTGCGCAGCAGCCCGGCCTCTTCGAGCGCGCGAAACGCCTCACGCACGGGACCACGCGACACGCCGAGACTTCCTGCCACCTCGATCTCGTTGAGCTTGGTACCCGGCGTAAGCGTGCCCGCCATGATCTGGCGCTCGATCTCGTGCTGGACGAGCGTGGTGAGCGACTGGCTCTGCAACAACTCGATCGCCGTGGGCGACGTGGGCTTCGGGGTCATACCGGTCTTCCTTATCTCTGAACGCTTGCGCCATCACGCGACGCCCGGCACTTCGGGGGCATCCTTCGCCATCGCTTCGCCGGATAGCGCCGCGTGGCAATTTGTGGCATCACGTGATTATTTTTGTTGTTGACATTCAAGCACAGCGATTTGTAGATTGTCAACAAAACACATCCGACTTTGCAGACAGATTTTGCAACACCGTCGGGGTGAGTCGGTTGCGGCAACGACAAAACCCTATCTGAATCAATGATTTCCATACTATTGGAGGTATTTGACGAATAGATGACAAAAGCCAAGGGTTTCAAGAAAACGACATAATTTGCCAATAAAATGCAAAAAATCGCCTCAAAGAAGGCTTTGCCCGTACTCACAACGCGACCGTGATCGCGACCCACAGGAGCCACCCATGAACTCATCCTTGCGCCGTGCCATGCGCGCCGCCGCTGTTCTCGCAACGGGCCTCGTCTGTGCCGCACAGGCCGGTCATGCGCTCGCCAAGACCACGCTGACCGTCTACACGGCATGGGAAGTCGAAGTGATGCGCCCTTACGCCGAGGCGTTCCAGAAGGCGAATCCGGACATCGAGATCAAGTACGTGCGTGACTCCACCGGCGTGGTCACGGCGAAGGTCCTCGCGGAGAAGGCCAACCCGCAGGCGGACGTGATTGCCGGACTCGCCGCGTCGAGTCTGGAGCTCATCAAGCAGGAAGGTTTGCTCACGCCGTACGCACCGAAGGGCTTCGATCAGCTCACGCGTGCGTACAGCGACAAGGCGAATCCGCCGTCGTGGGTCGGCCTCGACGTGTGGGGCGCCACGGTCTGCTTCAACACGGTCGAAGCGGCCAAGCGCAATTTGCCCAAGCCGACGTCCTGGGAAGACCTCGCCAAGCCCATCTACAAAGGGATGATCGTGATGCCGAATCCAGCGACGTCAGGCACCGGGTTCCTGGATGTGACCGCGTGGTTGCAGATGTTCGGCAAGGAAGGCGGCTGGAAGTACATGGACGCCCTCGACAAGAACATCGTCAAGTACACCCACTCGGGCTCCAAGCCCTGCCGCGATGCCGGCGCGGGCGAGTACCCCATCGGCATCTCGTTCGAATTCAACGCGCATCGCACGAAAGCCGCCGGCGCCCCCATCGATCTCGTGTTCCCGAAGGAAGGTCTCGGCTACGACATCGAAGCGGCGGGCATCGTGAAGACGACTAAGAAGCTCGACGCCGCCAAGCGCTACATGGACTGGCTCGCCAGCAAGGAAGCGAACGAGATGTATGCGAAAGACTGGGCGATCGTGGCGTACCCGGGCGTCGCGAGGAAGTTCGAGACGATCCCTGCGAACTACCCCGATCTGCTGGTGAAGAACGACTTCACGGAAATCGCCAAGAGCCGCGAGTCGGTGCTGTCCGAGTGGCAGAAGCGCTACGGCGCGAAATCGGAAAAGAAGTGACGTCTGGCGTCGCGCTGCCCGCACTGCCTTGCGCGGCAGCGCAAACGAACGCCCCCGCACTCACGTGACAACGCAGGAGGTCCCCCGAATGAGCGACGATCCTCGCCAAAGTACGTATCTGAGTCTCGCCGGCATCCACAAGCGGTTCGACAACACCGTGGTGCTGCATGACATTCACCTCACCGTAAGACGCGGTGAGATGCTCTGCTTCCTCGGCCCGTCGGGCTGCGGCAAGACCACGCTGCTGCGCATCATTGCGGGGCTCGAAGCGCAGACGCAGGGCACGCTGTCGCAAAACGGCCGGGACATCTCACGGCTGCCGCCGATGCAGCGCGATTACGGCATCGTCTTCCAGTCGTACGCGCTGTTTCCGAATCTGAGCGTGGCGCAGAACGTCGCCTATGGCCTGACGAATCGCCGGGCGCCTCGCACCGAGCGCGAAGCGCGTGTGGCCGAGTTGCTGACGATGGTCGGGCTGCCCGATGCCGGCAGCAAGTTCCCCGGCCAGCTTTCCGGCGGCCAACAACAACGTATCGCCATCGCACGCGCACTTGCCACGTCGCCGGGCCTGCTGCTGCTAGACGAACCGCTCTCGGCGCTCGATGCGCGCGTGCGGGTGCGTCTGCGCAGCGAGATCCGCGCGTTGCAGCAGCGGCTCGGCATCACCACGATTCTCGTCACGCACGATCAGGAAGAAGCGCTGTCCATGGCCGACCGGATCGTCGTCATGAATCAGGGCGTGATCGAACAGATCGGCACCCCCGGCGAGATCTATCAGCATCCGGCAACGCCGTTCGTCGCGGACTTCGTGGGCAAGACCAACATCCTGCCCGCGCGACTTGGCGACGCAGGACGCGTGCGCGTCGGGCAATACGAACTGACATGCGGCACGCTCAACGGATGCCGTGCCGGTGAGGACATCCGTGTCTTCTTCCGACCGGAGGACGTGCGCGTGCGCGATCTGGACGACCTCGACGACGATGCGAATCTGTTCGACGGCGCCGTCGAGAAGATCGAATTCCTCGGGGCATTCTCGCGCGTGACGTTGCGCATGCAGGCCTGCGATCACCCGCTCTATGCCGACCTCTCGCCTGCGGACATGCAGGCCCTGCAACCGGCCACCGGCGGCGCGCTGCGCTTCGCGGTGCCGAGCGCCGCCGTGCGCGTCTTCCGTCAGGGGTAGCCACGATGAGTTCCGTATCCTCGACATTGACCGGCGCGCCGCAAACGCCTGCTTCATCCGCATCACCCACGACGGCCGACCGGCCGCCGCCCTCGGCGGTGCGCCCGGTGCGGCTCGCCTCGCACTGGACCGATCGTCTCGCGCAGGCGTTGCTATTGATCGCGGCGGCGGCCGGCGTGCTCTTCCTGCTCGCACCGATGGCCGCAATTCTGGTCAAGAGCGTGCAGGACAACGACGGGCACTTCGTCGGCCTGCGGCACTTTCGCGAGTACTTCCATTCCCCCGCCCTGTTCGGCTCCATCTGGAACAGCGTGTGGATCTCGATGGTGACGACATGCATCACGGTGCCGCTCGCCTTCATCTTCGCGTACGCGCTCACGCGCAGTTGCATCCGTCACAAGACGCTGCTGCGCAACATCGCGCTGATTCCAATTCTCGGCCCCACGCTGCTGCCCGCGATCTCCTTCATCTTCTGGTTCGGCAATCAGGGGCTGCTGCGTCCGTTCATGGGCGACGTCGATATCTACGGACCGCTGGGCATCGTCATGTCGCTGGTCAACGCCACGTTCCCGCACGCGCTGATGATTCTGATCACCGCGCTCTCGCTCACCGACGCCCGGCTCTACGAAGCGGCGGACGCCCTCGGCACGCGCGCGGTGCGACGCTTCTTCACCATCACCCTGCCAGGCGCGAAGTACGGTGTCATCAGCGCAGCGATGATCGTCTTCACGTATGCGATTTCCGATTTCGGCATTCCCAAGGTCATCGGCGGCGACTTCAATGTGCTCGCCACCGACATCTACAAACTGGTGATCGGCCAGCAGGATTTCTCCAAGGGGGCCGTGGTCGGGCTCGTGCTGCTGGTGCCCGTGGGCATCACGTATCTGGTAGACGCTGTCGTGCAACGCAAGCAACAGGCCTTGCTCTCGGCGCGCGCTGTGCCTTACGTGCCGAAGCCGTCGCGCGGTTTCGACTGGCTGATGGCGGCGATGTGCTGGGGCATGGCCGCCATCATGCTCGCGATTCTCGGCATGGCGGTGTACGCATCGTTCGTGAAATTCTGGCCGTACAACTTCAGCCTGTCGCTGGGTCACTATCGCTTCGGCCTGATCGAAAGCGGCGCCGTGGATTCGTACGTCAACAGCTTGCAGATGGCATTCTGGTGCGCCGTCTGGGGCACGGCCGCCATCTTCGTGATCGCCTATCTGCTGGAGAAGACGCGCGGCATGGCATGGCTACGCGGCTTCATCCGCATGATGGCCGTGCTGCCGATGGGCGTGCCCGGGCTGGTGCTCGGTCTGGGCTACATCTTCTTTTTTGTCTCCGAGGCGAATCCGCTGCACAACCTTTACGGCACGCTGGCCATTCTGGTGATCGTCAACGTCGTGCATTACTACTCGTCGAGCCATCTCACGGCGGTGACGGCCCTCAAGCAGATCGATCCGGAATTCGAGTATGTGTCGGCGTCGCTCAAGGTGCCGTTCTACCGGACGTTCTGGCGCGTGTCCGCCCCGATCTGCCTGCCGTCGATCATCGACATCAGCCGGTATCTGTTCGTCAACGCCATGACCACGGTCTCCGCGGTCGTGTTCCTTTACTCGGCCGATACCTCGCTCGCGTCGGTCGCCATCGTGAACATGGACGAGACCGGCTCCATCGGCCCTGCGGCGGCGATGGCCACGCTCGTCGTACTCACTTCGATGCTGGTGTGTCTGCTCTATCACGGCGTGCAGATCCTCGTGGAGCGCTACACGCAGGCGTGGCGGCGCCCTTCGGGCATGACCTCACGCAAGGGGGATTGATGCCGGTGTTGTCATGGAATTTTGTGCATATCCGATGTTTCGCCAACTCGTTTCATTGGTTTCATCATTCGTTCGATAGGAGACGGTCATGATTCTCGGTCAGGAACCGATTCTGCTCACCCCCGGCCCGCTCACCACGTCGCCGGCCACCCGACAGGCCATGCTGCGCGACTGGGGATCGTGGGACGCCCAGTTCAACCAGATCACCGCCTCGTTGTGCCGCGACCTCGTGGGCGTGGTGCATGGGGGCGACGACTATGTCTGCGTGCCGCTGCAAGGCTCGGGGACGTTCTCGGTCGAAGCGGCCATCGGCACGCTTACGCCCCGCAGTGCCCGCATTCTGGTGCCGGACAACGGCGCGTACTGCCAGCGCATCCTCAAGATCTGTCGCTATCTCGGACGCGACGCCGTCGCCCTTCCCATCCCCGAAGATCAGGCCGCCAGTGCAGCCGCCATCGACGAAGCGCTCTCGCGCGATCCGTCGATCACGCACGTGGCGCAGGTGCATCTGGAAACCGGCGCCGGGGTACTCAACCCGCTCGCGGAGATCGCGCGCGTGTGCCAGAAGCACGGCAAGGGGCTGATCGTCGACGCAATGAGTTCGTTCGGCGCGGTGGAGATCGACGCCCGGTCGATGCCGTTCGACGCGCTCATCGCCGCGAGCGGCAAGTGCCTCGAAGGCGTGCCCGGCATGGGCTTCGTGATCGTGAAGAAGTCGGTGCTGGAGGCGAGTGGCGGCAACAGCCATTCGCTGGCGATGGATCTGCACGACCAGTACGTCTATATGCAGAAGACGACGCAATGGCGCTTCACGCCGCCCACGCACGTGGTCGCGGCGCTGCGTGCCGCCGTCGATCAATTCCTCGCCGAGGGCGGTCAACCGGTACGCGGTGAGCGCTACCGGGCGAACTGCCGCACGCTGGTGGACGGCATGGCCGCACTCGGGTTCCGGCCGTTTCTCGCGGCGGACGTGCAAGCCCCCGTCATCGTGACGTTCCATGCACCAGCCGACAGCAAGTACGACTTCAAGGCGTTCTATGCCGCAGTGCGCGAGCGCGGGTACATCCTTTATCCGGGCAAGCTCACGCAGATCGAAACGTTCCGCGTGGGATGCATCGGCGCCATCGACGACAACGAGATGCGCAATGTCGTCACGGCGATCGCGCAGTCGCTGGCGTCGCTCGGCATTCGTCAGGTGGCGCCGCTGACGCGAGCTGCGTAGCGCATACTGCGCGATTCCATCGATCATCGATGCATGGCGAGTGACCTGCGATGTCACTCGCCATTGCCCCTCTCGGTGGTTCAAGTGCTTTAGGGAATCGTCCGAAACTTCGCGATTCTCCCGGCGCCGCAAGGGCGTCGTCTCCCTCACGACAAGGTCGCGCACGGCCTTGATTCCCCTGCCAAATCCGGCGTCGATGTTTGTCACTCGATGCAGCTCGTCACGTCCGGCGCACGGGCACTTTCCCATCGTGCTTCCTAGAATGGCCCGCACATTTGCCGTGCATTAGCCCCTGGTCGGGCGTTGGAAAACGGGGATCGATGGCGTCTGCCTGACGCCCCGATCGCACGAGCCACCGCCGCCATCGTCTCCCCCCGAATGCCGCCAGCCATGGGTGTGCCGCCATCGCGCGCCCCGCCCTTTCTGCACTCCACGCCTTTGGGAACCCGAGCACGATGAACAAGCATCTCTATCGATTGGTCTGGCGGCATTGCCGCATCGACGTCGTCCCTGTGCCGGAAACGGCTCGGCAAAGCGCTGGTGCACCGGCCTCGCGCGTGCGCCGCGCCGGCAGCCGTATCGGCGCGTCCATGTCGGTCTCACTCACTCGCGTATGCCTCGCGTGCATTGCGTTACTGGGGGCGCTGTCTTCCACGCCGTCGTGGGCCGCGTGCTCGGCAGCGGGCAATGTGGTGACGTGCAGCGGCGCCGCGAATCCGCTGGCGCCGTCTTACGCCAACTCGGCCAGCAACTTGCAGGTGAACGTGAACAGTGGTGCGGGCGTAGGCGTGTTGCTCGGCGTGGGCGGTACGGCGCTGACACTCACCGGAAGCAACGTCACGCTGATCAACGGCGGCACCATCGATCCCGCATTACTCGGTGGCATCGGACTTCTCGCGACGGGTACCGTCGTCGGCAATGGAAGCGCGGGGGGCAGCACGCAGACGGTGACGAACAACGCGCTCATGCGCGGCACGGTCGGTGTGCTTGGCGTGAATCTTCCCGGGCTGACGGGACTCGCGCTGACGGTGCAGAACGCGACCGGCGGCACCACCAACATCAGTAACAACGGCACGCTCGGGGCCACGCCGATTCTCGGCGTGTCGCTCACCGGCAATGGCAGCGCGCCGGTCGCTGCCGCGTATGGCGGCGCGGCCGTCAACTTCTCCAACACCGGCACGGTGCTCGGACGGATCGCATTTGCGCCGAACGGCACCCCAGGCGTAGGGAACACGTTCAGCAACGAAGGCACCTTGAGCGGCAGCGTTTCGCTCGGCGCCAACAGCACCAACACCTATACGGCGGTCACGGGCTCGACATTCAACGACGGCGGAAGCCCTGGCCTCGGCGCCCTCCCCGTCACCGGGTTCAATCTGGGTTTCGCGGCAACGGGCGTCGTGGACGGCGGTGCAGGCGGCAACAACTCGCTGGTGCTTCGCAATTCCGCGAACAACGCGACGACGACAGGCACCGGAACACTGAGCGGCACGAGTTACGTGAACTTCTCACGTGCGACAGTGAACGGCGGCACCTGGACGCTTCAAGGGCCACTGTCCGTCACGTCGACCACCCTCAACGGCGGACTCGCGATTTTCGACAACGCCGGTAGCTTCGGCACGGGGACGCTGACCGTCAACGGCGGCGCCATGCAGGCTGCCAGCGCGGGACTGACGATTACGCTGCCGACCACGCTCGGTGCCAACGGCCTGGCGGTCTCCGGCACCAATCCCCTGACGTTGGGCAGCACGGTCACCGGCACGGGAGGCGTATCGCTCTCGGGTACCGCACGTTTGACGCTCGCGGGCACCAACGACTATGCGGGCGGGACTTCGCTCACCGGCGGTACGCTGGTTGCTGGCAGCAACGCCGCGCTGGGCAGCGGCGCGGTTCAGGTGTCCGGCACGACCGGCGTGCTGGATGCCAGTGCGCCGGTCACGCTCGCCAACGCGATGGCCATCGGCGCGGGCAGTACGCTGACATTAGGGGGAAGTGCCGCGCTTACGTTGTCCGGGCCCATCAGCGGCGGCGGCAGTCTCGCAAAGCAAGGGGCACAGACGGTCACGCTGACCGGAGCAAATACGTTCAGCGGCGGCGTCAACGTGGTGGCGGGCACGCTCGCGCTGGCAGGCGCCGGGATGCTGCAAACCGGTGGCACGCCACTCACGCTATCGGGGGCGGGCGCTGTCTTCGATATGTCGGGCGCGAATGGCGGCAGAACGATCACGAACCTTGCCGGTGTCGGCAACACGCAGATCGCACTTGGCGGCAACAATCTCACGCTTGGCGGCAGCACCGGAAGCGCATTTGCGGGCGCGATCGGCGGTACGGGCGGCATCGTCAAGACCAATGCCGGCACCCAGACACTCACGGGGGCCAATACGTTCACCGGCGGCACAACGATCAACGCGGGCGGCATCGCGCTAGGCGCCGGGGGATCGTTGGCAAGTACCGGCGTCGTGTCGCTGCTGGGCGGTGGCGCCACGTTGGACATCAGTCAGGCATCGGCGCAGACCATCGGCGCGCTCTCGGGCGTCGCCAATACGTCGGTCGCGCTGGGCGCCAATACGCTGACCTTCGGCGACGCCACCAATCAGTCATTTGCGGGTGTCTTCACCGGCGGCGGTGGAAACAGCGGCAGCATCGTCAAGCAAGGCGCCGGCACCGTGACGCTGACGGGCACGAGTTCGGCGGGCGGCGGCATCACCGTGCGCGCAGGCACGCTCACGCTTCAGGGCGGCGCGTTCGCCAACGCCTCGCCGCTCGCGCTCACCGGCAACACCGCAACGCTGGATCTTTCGAATGCGGGCGGCATGAACTACGGCGCGCTGTCGGGCGTCTCCGGCGCCACGGTCCTGATCGGCGGTCAGACGCTGACGATCGGCGACGCCGGTAACTCGACATACGGCGGCACGATCTCGGGCACGGGGGGAATCGTCAAGCAAGGCACCGGCTCGTTGCTGCTATCCGGCGCACAAACGTTCACGGGCGGCATCAACATCGCGGCAGGGCGGCTCGCCCTGCAAGGCAACAACACCCTCGGGGGCAACAATGCCGTGACGCTCGCCGATGGAGCGACATTCGATGTCGGTGGCGCCGGCCCCGTCAGCATCGGTGCACTGAGCGGCACGGCAAACAGTCAGGTCACCCTCGGCAGCAACACCCTCACCCTTGGCGATGCGACCAACCAGACCTTCGCCGGCAGCATCGGCGGCACGGGCGGCATCGTCAAACAGGGCACGGGCATCCAGACGCTAACGGGCCAGAATGCGTTCACCGGGCAGATCGCGATCGCACAAGGAACGCTGGCATTGGGCGGCACCGGTACGCTGTCGGCCAATCCGGTGAGCATTGCCGGCGGTGCGACGCTCGATATCGGCGGCGGTGAAAATCAAACCATCCGGGCGCTTTCCGGAGCGTCGGGCAGCACGATCAATCTGGGTGACAACACGCTCTCTTTCGGCGACGACACCGATCAGACCTTCGCGGGATCGATCACCGGCACCGGTGGCGGCATCGTCAAGTTCGGCGCGGGCGCGCAGACCATTACCGCGCAGCAGACATTCACCGGGAGCATCGTAGTCGGGGGCGGCTCTCTCGTGGTCGGTGCGGGGGGCGGATTGTCGTCTCAGAACGCGGTGACGCTCGGCGATAGCTCGACCTCGCTCGACATCAGCGCCGCCGGTGCCCAGACCATCGGATCGCTCAGCGGCGGGGCGGCGCAGGTCCAGCTCGGTGCCAACACACTCACGTTCGGCGACAGCACGGGCGAAACGTTCAACGGCAGCATTCACGGCACCGGCGCACTCATCAAGCAAGGCGGCGGCGTGCAGACGCTCGGCGGTGCGAGCGACTTCACGGGCGGGGTCACAGTCACCGCTGGTGGCTTGCAGTTGGGCAATGCAAGCGCCATCGGCACGGGCACCCTCGCCCTCGGCGATCAGTCCACGCTCGATACCACGCAAGCCCTGACCCTCGGCAACAACATCACGCTTGGCGGCACATCCGCCATTCTCGGCAGTGCCGATCTGACGTTGACCGGCGCAGTGACAGGCAGCGGTGCATTGCAGAAGTCGGGGCCGGCGACGCTGACCGTGAATGGCTCGGGCAACTGGACCGGCGGCACGACGATCAACGACGGCGTGCTCGCCATCGGCAGCGGTGGCTCACTCGCGGCGCAAGGTGCCGTTGTGCTGAACGGCGTGAACAGTCCGGCGGTGACGCTGGACATCAGTGGCGCGTCTGCTGCGCAGACGATCGGGGCGTTGTCGGGCAGCGGCACGCTCGCGCTCGGCACCAACACGTTGACGTTCGGCGACGGTACCGACCAGACGTTGAGCGCCACGTTCACGGGGACAGGCAACCTCGTCAAGCAAGGGGCTGGCAAGCAGACCCTGACGCAAACGTCAACTTACGCCGGGGGTATCGACATCGCCGACGGCACGCTGGCATTGGGCGGTGGTGCCGCACTGCAAGGCGGCAACGCGCTGACGCTTAGCGGCGCGAACAGCGTGTTCGATATCGGTAGCGGTGGCGCGTCGACCATCGGGACGCTCAACGGTGTGGCGGGGAGCGCGATTTCGCTCGGCGGACAAACGCTCACGCTGAACAACGCCACCAACGCGGCATTCGCCGGCGCGATTCACGGCACCGGCGCACTCATCGTCTCAGGCCCTGGCGTGCAAACGCTCGCGGGAGCAAGCGATTTCTCCGGCGGCGTCAGCGTCGGCTCGGGGGGTCTGGTCGTCGGCAACGATCTCGCGTTGGGGGCGGGGACTGCCACATTCGGCAATAACGTCACGCTGGACAGCACACAGGCCGTCACGCTCGGCAACAACGTTAACTTGCTCGGCACGCTGTCGGTACTCGGCACGCATGACCTCACCCTGAACGGCGCACTCTCCGGCGCGGGCGGCCTCACCAAGTCGGGTACGGCGACACTCACCCTTGGCGGTAGCAATACTTACGCCGGGCCGACATCGATCAGCGCGGGTACGTTGGCGCTGGGCGCGGGCGCGTCGTTGAATGCGTCCGGGTCGGTCAATGTCGCGAGCGGCGCAACGCTGGACCTGTCCGCCGGGAACGGAACGCAAGTGATCGGTACGATCAATGGCGCGGGCACGGTGAACATCGGGGCACTCGTCACCGAAATCGGCGGTGCGGGCAACGACACCTTCAGCGGCAGCCTCACGGGGACGGGGTCAGTCGTGAAGATCGGCACCGGCACCGAGACGCTCACGGGACTCAACACTTACACCGGCGGCACCGTCATCCAGGCAGGAACGTTGGCGCTGGGCGGTGCCGGAACGCTTGCCCCGACGGGTGCCGTCACCCTCACCAATGCCGGATCGGCGTTCGATGTCTCGGGCGCCAATGGTGCGAGAACCATCGGTGCGCTCACGGCCGACGCCGGCACACAGATTCGGCTCGGCACCAACACGCTGACGTTCGGCGATGCGACCAGTCACAGCGTCGCGGCCATCGTGAGTGGCAGTGGCGGTCTCGTCAAACAAGGCAGTGGAACGACAACGTTACTCGGCGTGCAGCTATACACCGGTGCGACGACGATTGCCGACGGCACGCTGGCCCTCGGCGCGAACGCGACGCTCGCACCGGGCAGCAACGTCTCGCTGACCGGGGCTGGGGCGGTGTTCGATCTGAGTGCGGCGGGCAATCAGTCGTTGGGCCATCTGTCAGGCACCGGGGGCCGCGTCGTGCTCGGCGGCGGTAGTTCGCTCACCGTCGGCAACAGCGATAACGCCACGCTCGCCAGCGCAATTTCGGGCACGGGCTCGCTCATCATGGATGGCAGCGGCAAGCTGACGCTGGGTGCGCAGAACACATTTGCCGGCAACGTCGGTGTAAACAGCGGCACGCTCGCGCTGGGCAATGGCGGCACACTCTCGAGTGCCAATGACGTGACGCTGGCCTCCGGCGCCACGTTCGACGTCAGCGCCGCCACGACACCTGTGATCGGCTCGCTCGCCGGTGCAGCGGGCAGCACTGTCGACATCGGCACGCAAACGCTCACCTTCGGCAGCGCAGCCGATGCGACATTCAGCGGTGCGATCAACGGCACAGGAAATCTCGTCAAACAGGGGAGTGGCACGCAAACGCTGAGTGGCGGTGCGGCGCTGGGCGGCGATGTGAGCATTGACGCGGGCACGCTCGCATTGCGCAACGGCACACAACTGGGTGGCAAGAATGCCGCGCTCACCGGTGCAACAGCGGTGCTCGATATTTCGACCGGCCCCAATCAGACCGCCGCGACGATCAACGGCGTGGCCGGCAGCGCCATCAATCTCGGCAATACGACGCTGACGCTGGCGGATGCCTCCGGCAGTGCGTTAGCGTCCGACATTCACGGCGCGGGCGGCAGCCTCGTCAAGCTTGGCAGCGGTGTCCAGACACTCTCGGGCAGCAACGACTTTACGGGGGGCGTGAGCGTGCAGGCGGGCGGCGTCGCTGTCGGCAGCAACACGGCACTGGGCACCGGCACGGTGAGCTTTGCAGGAGGCACGTCGCTGGATGCGACGCAAGCGACGACCTTCGGCAACCAGATCACGCTAGGCGGCGACCTCGATGTCGTGGGATCCCACGATCTCACACTCAATGGCGCCATCAGCGGTGCGGGCGGCATCTCGAAGAACGGCGGCGCGACGCTCACGCTCAACGGGCAAAACACCTACGCGGGCGCAACCAACGTCAACGCCGGGACGCTCGCGCTCGGCGCCGGCGCGAGCCTCAACGCGGCGGGTGTCGTCGATGTCCATACCGGCGCGGTCTTCGATCTGTCAGCGGGTAACGGCACACAGACCTTTGGCGCGCTGACCGGAGGCGGCGCGATCAATATGGGCAGCAATACGCTGGAGGTCGGCGCAAGCGGACTCGACGAAACCTACAGCGGCGGTGTGATGGGCACCGGCAGCCTCGTGAAGGTGGGGACCGGTGTCGAGACAATGACCGGCACGAACACCTTCACCGGCGGCACGGTCGTGCAGGCGGGCACGCTGGCGCTGGGCGGTGCGGGCACGCTGGCGCCGTCGGGCGCCGTCACCTTGCAGAACGCGGGGGCCACGCTCGACATTTCCACCGCGAATGGCGATCGCACCATCGGCGCACTCACCTCTCAGGCAGGGACCAACGTCACGTTGGGAAACAACACGCTGACATTCGGCGATGCGTCGAGTCACGTTGTAAGCGGCACGATCAGTGGCACGGGCGGTATCGTCAAGCAAGGCAGCGGCACGCAAACGCTGCTCGGGCAACAGCAGTTCACGGGAACGACGACCATTGCCGACGGTACGCTCGCACTCGGCGCGACGGGCCAACTGGCAAACGGCGCGAGTGTCGCGATCACCGGCGCAAATGCCACCTTCGATGTCAGCGCGGCCGGTAACCAGACGCTCGCCACACTGGCAGGCACCGGTGGCAGCGTCAATCTCGGAAGTCATACGCTGACGTTCGGCAATGGGACGAACCAGACGCTGACGGCGGGCATTGCCGGGACCGGAGGCATCGTCAAGGCGGGGGCAGGAACGCAAACGCTGAGTGGACAGAACACGTTCACCGGCGGCATCGCCGTGGCTGAGGGCACCGTCGCCATCGGCGCAGGTGGCACGCTCTCGGGCGCGAACGACGTGACGCTCGCCACCGGTACTGCCCTCGACCTCTCACAAGCCACCTCGCCCATCGTGATTGCAGGTCTCACCGGTGGCACAGGCACGAACGTGTCACTGGGCGGACAATCGCTCACGCTTGGCGGCAACGCGAACAGCGCCTTCAACGGCGTGATCGGCGGCGCAGGAAGCATCACCAAGCAAGGCACAAGCACCGTGACGTTGGGCGGACAAAACACGTTCACAGGGACGACGACGGTGACAGGCGGCACGCTCGCCCTCGGCGCTTCGGGACAAGTCGGTCAAAGCGCAGGATTAACGCTGCGCAACGCCGGGACCACGTTCGATGCGTCGGCATCGACTGCCCCACTCGCCTTCGCATCGCTCGACGCGGACACTGGCACGCAACTGGTGCTGGGTAGCGGCGGCTTGAGCACTGGCGACAACGGCAATCACGTGATCGGCGCCACGGTGTCCGGCACCGGCGGACTGATCAAGAACGGCACCGGCTCGACCGCGCTGAACGGCGCCAACACGTTCACCGGTGGCACGACATTGAACGCGGGCACGTTGACCGTGGGCAACAGCACCGCGCTCGGCACTGGCGGGCTGACCGTTGGGGGGAACAGCACGCTGTCTGCGACGTCGCCGGTCGGCGCATCCGTCACGCTTGGCAACGGCATCGCCGTAGGCAATGGCACAACGCTCACGATCGCCGGGACGACACCGCTCACGCTGGACGGCCCCATCTCTGGCGGCGGTGCAATCTCGCTGAACGGCACCGGTGTCCCGGGAGGCATCACGCTCGGTGGCAACAACAGCTATACCGGCGGCACGACGGTAAACGGCGGCAACGTGACCGTGACCTCGCCAACAGGCCTCGGCAGCCCTTCCGGCGGCGGCCTGACCCTCTCGCAAGGGAACGTAGTGACGCAAGGCGTGAACGTCGTGCTGCCCTCGTTGAACGGCACGACGCAAGGCAGTCTCACCGTCAACGGCGGCTCGGTGTCGGTGGGCTCAGGCAATTTCCCCGGCAGCGTGTCCGGCTCAGGCGGACTCACCAAGACCGGCAGCGGTTCACTGACGTTAGGGACGCAAAATCCGCTGACCGGGCCGACGACCGTTGCGGGCGGCACGCTGAACATCGGTGGTCTGCCCAACTCTCCCGTGACGGTGCAAACCGGGGCTACATTGACAACACCGCCCCCAACCAGCGCCGGTGGCACGGGTGGCGGCGCGCAGACAGGGCCGCTGACAGGTGCTGGTGGCAGCCAGATCGTGGTCAGCACCCCCGGCGCGACGCTGGGGGTCGGCGGCAATCTGACGCTTCAACCGGGCGCCACCCTGCAAGTCAACGCCGCACCCGGCACCGCGCCGAGTCAGGTCAATGCCACGGGAAGTGCCTCAGTCAGTGGCAGCAATCTCATCGTGAACGCCGCGCCGGGAACGCAACCGGCAGATGCCGTCAATGCCGTCATCGTCTCGGCGACCGGGGGCGTCTCCGGCCAGTTTGCGGCAACGTCGACCAATCTTCTCTATCTCACGCCGCAGATCAGCTACACGCCGACCTCCGTCCTGTTGACGCTTGCGCCCAACGGTACACCGTTGCCCGCCGGTGCCGTGACACCCAATCAGCGCGCTGTGGCCGCCGCCGTCTCGGCACTGGGGACCGGCAACACGCTGTATCAGGCCGCGCTTGGCCTCACGGCCGCCACCGCGCCTGCCGCGTTCGAGAGTCTCGATGGAAGCTTGCACGCGTCGATATCGTCGATGCTGCTGGGACAAACGCAAATCGCGCGCGATGCCGTCTCACAGCGGTTACGCGACGGTCTTTCGCTTTCGCTGGACTGCGAGACGTCTTCGACAGGCGGCGACCGTATGCCCGATGACGCCAACGACGCATCGGCATCGTCGGGAGCCGGCCGCGACGGCAACAGCGACTGCCGGTCGCAACATCGTGCGACACAGGCTTGGGCATCCATCTACGGCAACGACAGCCAGATGCGCAACAAATCCGTCGCCGATGGCGGCTCAGGCGCCGCAACGCTGCATCGGCGCGGCATGGGCGTGCTGGCCGGGGTCGATGCGCCGTTCGCCGACGCATGGCGCGCGGGCGCCTTCGGCGGTCTGGGGCACAGCACGTTCAATACCGGCGCCAGCGCCTCGGGCAACAGCAACGATGCGCAGATCGGCGCTTATGTGAGCCGTCGCTTCGGGCGCCTTGGCGCCACCCTCGGAGGTGCCTATGGCTGGCAGCAAATCAGTTCGCAGCGTGCGATCGCGATCGGCGCCGTCGCGCAAACGGCCCGCGCGAAATATGACGCTGCCGTGTGGCAAGTCTTCGGGGAAGCGGCGTGGCGTATGGATGCGGGACGTGTGAGCGTCGAGCCGTTCGCGAATGTCGCTTATGCCCGCGTGCGCACCGACGCGTTCGACGAGTCCGGCAGCATCGCCGCGCTGCATGCCGACGCGCAGACGCAGGGCATCACGTTCTCGACGGCGGGCCTGCGTGGGGAAATCCCGTTCGGCATCGGGATGGGCGTCGCCGCCTCGGGTCGGCTGCGTCTGTCGGCGGGGTGGCGTCACGCTTATGGGGCGAATGCGCCGGACATGCGATTGGCGTTCTCGGGCACGTCGGCGGGCTTTACGGTGGCGGGCGTGCCGATAGCGCGAGACGCGGCGGTCGTCAGCGCCGGGGTCGATGCGTTCGTTGGCCGCGCCGTGACCCTCGGCGTGAGCTATGCCGGACAGTTCGGCGGCAAGGTCAGCGACAACTCGGTGTTCGGCAACGTCAACTGGCGCTTTTGACGCATGCCGTTGACGCAGTCCATTGACGTGGACCGTTGATGTGAACCATTGACGCAGAAAAAGGGCCGGGGCTCGCTTGCGTCGGCGGCCTCCGGTAAGCTTGCGGGTGTCGCGCGCGGATATCGCACACCGGTGTTACGCACGGGTTTCATACCCGGGTTTGACATCACAACGCGCGCCCCATCCGGAGGCTGCCCCCCTCATGCCGTCATCGAAAGCGACTGATACCGCATCATCGGCCAAGGCCAAGACCACGACCGCGACGGCTGCGGCGACCGCCAAGCCCGCGCGCAAGCGCAGCGCCAGGCGTCTGGACATCCGTCTGAAGCGCGCCTACGACGCGCCGGATCCCGCTGACGGGCAACGCGTACTCGCCGACCGATTGTGGCCGCGCGGACTCGCCAAGGCGAAGGCGCAGATCGATTTCTGGGCGAAAGACGTCACCCCGAGCACGCCCCTGCGGCAGTGGTTTCACCAGCACCCCGAGCAGTTCGACGAGTTCCGTCAGCGCTTTCTCGACGAGCTTGCGGCACTCGACGCCCAACACAATGTGATGCTCGCGGAACTGCGCGAACGTCTCGCCCAGGGCCCCGTCACGTTGCTCACTGCTGCGCATCGTCTCGTCGACGACGACACGCCTACGCATCTGCATGTCCTGCGCGACTTTCTCGAATCGCACTGACCGTCGCCGACCGTTACACCCCCACGGGTTCGCCAGACACAACAAGGTATCGCAACGCAACACGGCATTCCGCCTCTCAAAACGACGTGGGACGAGAGGCACGCCTCGGGAAACCGCATGCTTTCTGGTTTTGCGCGTGGACGAGACGAGCGGAATTGAAATTTGCTATAACGCTCGTAAGCCTTCCCGCTCATTTTGTTCGACTGACGGTTCCACGGACCGTACGACTGACTGTCCGGCCGATTGTCTGACTGTCTGACTGCCCGATTGCCCGATTGCCCGGTGGATTGTCCGACTGACGGTCTACCTGCCGTTGTCCATACCCGCCTTCGGGCGGGCTTCGTTTGTCACCCGTTTACTCCCGTCGCCGCGATGGCGACATCATGCCTCATGCTCGTTCCGCTCATCGTCGCCTGTGCGCTGTTCATGGAGAACATGGATTCCACCGTGTTGTCCACCTCGTTGCCATTGATCGCGCAGGATCTCGGCGAGAGTCCGATCACGCTCAAGCTCGCGCTGACGACCTACCTCATCAGCCTCGCGGTCTTCATTCCCGTCAGCGGCTGGATCGCTGACCGCTTCGGCACGAGAAATGTCTTTCGCACCGCCATCGGTGTCTTCGTGCTCGGCTCGATCTGCTGCGGCATCTCGACCAATCTGCCCGAACTGGTGATTGCGCGCTTCGTGCAAGGTATCGGGGGCGCGATGATGGTGCCGGTGGGGCGGCTGGCGCTGCTCAAGTCCGTCGAGAAGCGCGACATGGTGCGCGCGCTCAACTATCTGACGATCCCCGCCCTCGTCGGCCCGGTGCTCGGGCCACCGCTCGGCGGCTTCATCACCACGTATTGGCACTGGCGCTGGATCTTCTTCATCAACATTCCCATCGGCGTACTCGGCTTCGTGCTGGCGACGAAGTTCATCCCCGATCTCTATGAAGACGAGGTACCGCCGCTCGACGTCAAGGGCTTTCTGCTGTCGGGCTTCGGTCTTTCCATCCTGATGCTCGGACTGTCGACCATCGGTCGCCACCTGATTCCGACGCCTCTGGCGCTTGCACTCGTCGCGGTCGGTGCGGCGTTGCTCGCGGCGTATCTGCGTCACGCGAAGGGGCTTGCGCACCCGCTGCTGCGACTCGATCTTTTTCGTATCCCCACGTTCCGCGCAGGTGTCGCGGGCGGCACGCTGTTTCGAATCGGTGTAGGCGCAACGCCGTTTCTGCTGCCGCTGATGCTGCAACTCGGCTTTGGCATGACGCCGCTGGAGTCCGGTGCGCTGACCTTCATTTCTGCGGCCGGGGCGATGTTCATGAAGACACTCTCGCTGCGCATTCTGAAGCGTTGGGGGTTCCGTCGCGTATTGATGACGAACGCGCTCATCGCGGCGGCAACCATCGGCGGTTACGGTCTCTTCACCGCGCAGACCTCGCATCTGGTGATTCTCGGTACGCTGCTCTTCGGTGGCTGCTTCCGCTCGCTGCAATTCACGAGTCTGAACGCGATCTCCTACGCCGACGTACCGGCGCATCGCATGAGTCAGGCGACGAGCCTTGCCAGTGTCGCGCAGCAGGTGTCGCTCACGCTCGGCATTACGATCGGTGCGGCGGTATTGCAGACGTCATCGTGGCTGCACGGACGAGATCATGTGACCAACGTCGACTTCCCATGGGCGTTTCTGGTCGTGGGGCTCGTTGCCGTCAGCTCGACGATCTCGATTGCGCGCCTGTCGCGCGACGCGGGCAGCGAACTGGCGCAGCGTACGTAACCCGCAGCGAGATCGTCACCTGCGAACATCACACCGCGAGGTGTCCTCAATCACACGTCTTGTCGCGTTGAATTCACTCGCCACGTAGTGGCGTAGTGGCGTCGTGGCACAGCGATGAGGTTGATCGCCTCCTGACGTCGATCATCGGACGCCTCACGTCCATAAAACAAGAACGCCCGGGACATGACATCCCGGGCGTTCTCGCTTATGCGCTATGAGGTCAGGCGGCGTTCTACGTCACGCCACGCGGCCTCGCCGTCATCAACGGAAGATCACCGTCTTGTGGCCGTTGAGCAGAATGCGGTGCTCGGCGTGAAAGCGCACGGCACGCGCGAGCGCCACGCATTCCACGTCGCGACCGATGGCCGTCAGTTGCTCGGGGTCCATGGTGTGATCCACGCGCTCGACTTCCTGCTCGATGATCGGACCTTCGTCGAGATCGGACGTCACGTAATGCGCCGTTGCCCCGATCAGCTTCACGCCACGGTCGAACGCCTGATAGTAAGGCTTCGCCCCCTTGAAGCTGGGCAGGAACGAGTGGTGGATGTTGATCGCGCGGCCTGCGAGCTTCTTGCACAGATCGCTCGAGAGCACCTGCATGTAGCGCGCCAGCACCACGAGGTCGATGTTGTTGTCCTCGACCAGCTCGAACACCTTGGCTTCCTGCGCGGCCTTCGATTCCGGCGTCGAATTCATCAGCGGCAGATGATGGAACGGAATGTTGTAGCTCGCTGCCAGTTGATAGAAATCCTTGTGGTTCGAGACGATCGCCGGGATTTCGATGTTGAGCTGGCCGGTCTTGTAGCGGAACAGCAGATCGTTCAGGCAGTGACCGATCTTCGAGACCATGAGCAGCACACGCGGCTTGATCGACGCATCGACCAGTTCCCACTGCATCTCGAACTGCTCGGCGAGCGGCGCGAAGTCGTGCTGCAACGTCGCCAGATCGGTTTGTCCCGGCAGTTGCTGGAAATGCACGCGCATGAAGAAGCCGCCGGTAAAGCGATCGTTGAACTGCGCCGAGTCGAGAATGTTGCCGCCGCGCTCGACCAGGAAACCGGCCACCGTGTGGACGATGCCGGGACGGTCCGGGCAGGACAACTTCAGAATGTAGCTATTTTCGATCGGTGCCATGATTGCTCCTGGGCAAAGGCTTGCAATGTCGTTGCAGTGTTGAAATTCGTGAATGCTTGAATTTGGTCGATGGCCGGCAGGTTCAGACGGTCCCCGCTGACGACGCCATACTCGTCAGGACTTGTCGGGGCATCGCGAGACACGACAGCCCATCAGGCGACGTGGCGAGCTCTCGCTGGACCTCGCCGCATTCGCCGCCATCTTTGTCCCGCTACTCGTCCGCCGGCTTGAACAGCGCCTCGATCCCGGCGCAATCCTTCGCGCGAATCGCGCCCTCACGCAACAGGAAGTCGAGACTCGCGAGGCTCGCATCGACGGTCATCTTGCCGCTGGCGATCACCTCGCGCACGCGCCCGGCCGAGCACAACCAGTGCGCACTCGCCTCGCCATCCTGATTCTCGGGGACGAAACCGCGCGGCAGCGCAAGATCGTAGACGAAAATCTGCTCGGACTGCACGCCCTCCGGAATCTCCGCGAGGATGTGCAGTGTGCGGCCCGGCCGCGCTTCGTTCGCCAGATATGCCGGAATACCCGCTTCTTCCCAGCACTCCTTGACGAGCGTGTCGCCCACGCCAATCCCGTTGCCGATTCCGCCCGCCGCCGCGTTGTCGAGACAGCCGGGATCGGTCGCCTTGAGCACGCTGCGTCGCGCAATCCACATCTTCGGCGCCTCGCCGACGAACCGCGTCGGCACGTAACCGTTCACATGCACGGCGAACGTGCGCGTGCCGAAAAAGCGCGAGGCAGCCCGCTCGATCCAGGCGAGCGGTGTGTCGTAGAGACGCTGCCGAATGGCGTAACGCTCGTTGCGCCAGCCGGTGATGCGGCCTTCAGCGGCGAGCGTCTCGATCACGGGCGCAAGTGCGGCCGTGCGAGCCTCGCACGAGTCGTGTCGCGGATGAATCCGCACCGCCAGCGAGCTGATCTCGAACACGTCGGGCCAACGGCACAGCGACTCGACGTCGCTACGGCGAATCCACCCATAACGCTGCGAACCGATCACGAGCGGCAGATGCGCTCGGTCGTCGAAGCGGCGCGCCGCCGCAATACAAGCAAAAGACATACGTCAGAGACCGGACGCGCGCCAGACCCCGGCGCGCGAAAACGAGGCAAAAGCGGCATTTTACAGAAGCGGCGGCGAGTTCGCCCGTGGCAGGGGTCTACGCCTTCACGCGCTCGCCCTTCGGATCGTACAGCGCACGCAACTGCACCCGCGCGTCGAGCAGTTCCCCGGCAAGATCGACCTGGTACCGGCCGGTCTCGACGTAATCGGCCGTCACCGGTCCATCCGGGTTCGTGAGGAACGCCAGGCCGACGGGCGCGTCGATCGTGTGTCCGAACGCCGCCGAGGAGATGAACCCGACCGGTCGCCCGTCGCGCAGCACCGCCTCCCCGCCCCACAGCATCTTGTCGCTCGCCTCGTCCAGTGCCACGCTGACAAGCCGGCGTCGCGCGCCCTTGGATTTGGCAAGTTCGACGGCCGTGCGTCCGGTGAAGGCAATACCGCTCGCGAGCTTGCATGCGAACGTCAGCCCGGCTTCGACGGGATTCGTGTCCGGCGTCAGTTCCCGTCCCCACGCGCGGTAACCCTTCTCGATGCGCAGCGAGTCGATGGCGTAGTAGCCCGCGTCTTTCAGTCCGAACGCCTTGCCCGCCGCATGCAGCGTCTCGTAGACACCGACGGCGAATTCCACTGGCACGTACAACTCCCAGCCGAGTTCACCAACGTAGGTCAGACGGGTCGCGCGCACTGTAGCGTAGCCGAGATCGATCTCGCGGCTGGTGCCGAACGGGAAGGCTTCGTTCGAGAAGTCGGCCTTCGAGACTTGCTGCAATAACGCGCGCGAATGCGGTCCCATGAGCGCCAGCACGGCGTATTGGCCCGTGACATCGACGACGGTGCAATGAGGATGATCGCCATCGATGCCCGCCGCGCCAGCCATCCCCTCGATGCGACGCTCCAGATAATCCATGTCGCGCGTGGTTTGCGCCGATCCGGTCACGAGCAGGTATCGGTCGGGCGAGAGCCGCGTCAGCGTGAAATCCGATTCGTAGCCGCCGCGCTCGTTGAGCATGCCGGTGTAGACGGTGCGTCCCGGCGGCACGGCGACATCGTTGCTGCACAGCGTTTGCAACACGCGCTCTGCGTCGCGGCCTTTGATGAGCAGCTTCGAGAACGAACTCATGTCGAACAGCGCGACAGCCTCACGACAGGCCCGGTGCTCCGCCGCGCTCCACGGATGCCAGTTCTGCTGACCGAAGCTGTACTCGATGGTCGCCTGTTCCGGCGACGGCGCGAAGAAGTTCGGCCGCTCCCATCCCATCTTGCTGCCGAAACACGCGCCCTTTGCGAGCAACGTCGCATAGAGCGGCGAGCGACGGAACGGTCGTGCAGTATCCAGCTCACGATTCGGCCACGGCATCGCGTAATGCAGGCCGAGTGTTTCCTTCACGCGATCGTGCAGCCATGTGTCGTTGCCGTTGAATCCCGCAAAACGGCGGATATCGACGGGCCAGAGATCCATCGTCGGCTCGCCCGCGACGATCCACTCGGCGAGCGCCATGCCCGCCCCGCCGGCCGAGGCGATGCCCATCGAGTTGAAGCCCGCGCCCACGTAGAAATTCCGCAGCTCGGGGGCTTCACCGAGAATGAAGTTGTTGTCCGGCGTGAACGATTCCGGGCCGTTGTAGAACTGGCGAATCTGCGCGGTCTCCAGCGCTGGTACGCGGATCAGCGCGTTCTCCATGAGAATTTCGAACTGATCCCAGTCGTCGGGCAGCAGTTGAAACTCGAAATTCTCGGGAATGCCGTTCATGCCCCACGGTTTGGCGTTCGGCTCGAAACCGCCCATCACGAGACCGCCGACTTCTTCCTTGAAGTAGATGTAGCCGTCCGGATCGCGCATGACCGGCAGGTCGGTGTGCACGCCCGGGATCCGCTCCGTCACGATGTAGTAGTGCTCGGCCGAATGCAGCGGCACGGTCACGCCGCACATGCGCCCCACGGCTTTCGCCCACTGTCCCGCACAGTTGACGACGATCTCGGCGTCGATGCGTCCGCTCTCGCCCGCCTTGTTGCGCCACGAGACACCGGTCGCCGTGGGAATGCCATTCGGCGACGCGGTATGAATCTGCGTGATGCAGGTGTTCTCGGCGATGCGCACGCCACGGCTGCGCGCACCGCGCGCGAGCGCCTGTGTGAGATCGGTCGGATTTGCCTTGCCGTCTCCGGGCAGCCATACGGCACCGACGAGATCGTCGGTGCGCATCACCGGCCACAGCTCACCGGCTTCGCGCGGCGAGATCACGTCGCACTGCACGCCGTAGGCGCGCGCCACGGCCGCCGTGCGCTTGAGTTGCGTCATGCGCTCGTGGCTGCGCGCCACCGACAGCGAACCGCATTGTTTCCAGCCCGTCCCCAGCCCCGTCTCGGCTTCCAGCTCGCTATAGAGCTTCGTGGAATAGCGGATGAGCTTCGTCATGCTTTCCTGCGAACGCAGTTGACCGACGAGCCCCGCGGCGTGCCACGTCGTGCCGCATGACAACTGCCCCTGCTCCAGCAGCACGACATCCGACCAGCCTAGCTTGGCAAGGTGATACGCGACGGAACAACCGACGATGCCGCCGCCAACGATGACGACGCGGGCATGTGTGGGCAGAACTGATGACATGGAAGGCTCCGGGAGGCGCCCGTGCCAGCGGCGAACGTGACGTCGCAGCGCGCCGGTCGGGCAATGTCGTATGCGGTGAAGTGAAGGTTACGCAAAGTGTGCGCATTTTGCAATAATTTGCAAAATAACGACACACTACGCCACATTCACATCACCGTCATGGAAGCGACACGCCCGGCGGACGGGGCATTGCGCCCTATCCCCTATGCCCTATCCCGATCTCGCAATCAGCCGATGGGCTGCTTCGTCAGCAAACCGATAAGACGCTCCCCCGCCTCAGCCAGCGCCCCGTCGTTGGAGAACACCGACAACGGGATGCCGTCGGGCGGCGTCCACGACACGCTGTGCGCGACGCGCTTGTCGAGCGCATCGCCGGTCTCGCGCCCACGGCTAGCCAGACGCTGGGCGCGCACCTCCGGGTCGACGCGAATCTCCACCAGATGCAACCGCTCGCTGTAGCGGGCCACGACCTGCGTGAGAAACGCACGCGAGCCGTTCACCACGACGTTCGCCCCCGCAGCCAGCCAGGCATCGATCTCGATCCCGATGCCGTATCGGCAATCGTGGCTCTCCCAGTCGAGCGCGAAACATCCCAGTGAATGCCGCAACGCAAACTCGCCATGCGACAAGGCGACGTGATTCTCGCCTTCGGACGGGGGACGCGTGATGTAACGATGCGCGAAGAGCACCGGCACGTCGCTCGTCGACGCGCCGTCCAGACGTGCGCGCGCATACGCGAGCAGCGAATCCTTGCCCGCGCCGGACGGCCCCATCACGTAGTACAGACGTGCGTGATTCATGCGGCTTTCCCGAATGCGAAACGCTCGAAGCCGTGGAACGGCTCGCCCGGCGTCGGCTGAACGAAGATGGCGAGACTGTCGACGCGCATCGGTCCGAGGGCGTCCACGCGAGGTTGCCACCAGTCGGTGATGACGTTGGCATCGGCGGCATCGACGCGATCCGATAACGTCACATGAAAACGAAACTCGTCGAACACGTACGGGTAGCCCCATTGCGCGAGGTATTCGCATTGCCGGGACGTCAGCAATTCGGGATTGCGTCGGGCCAGTTCAGCGTCGGTGAGCGGCGCACGCAAGGCGTCGAACGCTTCGACGCAGTCGGCCGCCACGGCGTTGACCGCCTTCTCGCCATCGCTCCCGATTTTCGGACGCAACGCTACGAACCCCGCACGCTTGCCATTCTCCGTGCCGATCACGTCCGTATGGACGACCAGATCGAACGGCGCGTGACGTGCGGCCACCGCCGTGGCGATGCCCGCCAGATCGCTCAATTGCGCCTGCGGTGCGAGTCGCATCGGCGCCTTGAGCGTGGCGTGCAGGCCGTAGCGACGCGGGTCAACGCTCAGGTCATGCAGCGCGCGAGAGAGGCCGGGGACGTTCGGCGCTTGCAGTTCGCGCCCGGTGATGGCGTCGCGGCCGAGCCAGCGACTGCCTTCGTTCCACCAGCACGAGCCCGGTGGCGGCGCGTAGTACACCGCAAAACGGGCGACGTTCAGGTCGAGCGCGCCCCGCACCTGTTCGGTCATTGCGCTTGTCATGGCGCTCACCTCGCTCATTCGGTCCCTCCTTGCACTACGAGTTGCATGCGGTCTGCCGGGAAGTAGGCAATGCCGTACTTGATCGGGTTGCCCGCTTCGTCCACATCCGTACTTTCCACGCTCAGCACCGGTTGCTGACGGTTGATCCCAAGGTGCCGCGCGATGTCCGCATCGGGCATACGTGCGCCGATGCGACTCTCGCGACGCGTGTAGTCCTTCACACCGAAGACGGCGAGCGCGGCGCTGATCGACTCGTGCTGCGCGAAGACATCGGGAAAATCGGGAAGGCGCGTTGCGGGAAACCAGTTCTCGCTGTACGCGAGCGGCAGTTCGATGCCTTGCGGGTCGAGGCTACGTCGCGTGAGTTCCAGTCGATAGACGGGAGCGCCGACACGCAGCCCGAGCGCCTTCGCCACGGCCCCCTCGGCCTTGAGCTTGTGCGCCGAGACGATCTGCTGTGCCGTCTTCAGGTTGTTCTGCGAGAGGTTCTCGGTAAAGCGCGTGCGCCGCCCGATCACGTAACCGATCGCGGCCGCCTGCACAAACGTGCCGCGACCGTGTTCGACGTTGACCAACCCCTGCTCGGCGAGCCCGAGGATGGCGCGTCGCACGGTATGGCGATTCACACCGAAGCGGACCGCGAGATCCGTCTCGCTCGGTAGACGATCGTCCGGCAGGCCTTCGCCGTAACGGCGCTCGCCGATCTCCGTCGCAAGGATCTGGGCGATCTGCCGCCAGACCGCAACGCCGCCGCCCCGTTCGAGTTGTGCTGTCATCAAATTGACACCCCGGAAAGTTGTAATGAGGCCGCGAGCAGTACCCCACTGAAGTTATTGCGATCATACACACGTCTATACGACTAGACAATTATGCCAATCACATCTTCCGACACAACGCGTGACGAGGACGGCGGCGCCCCGCAACAGCGGGCCGACCGCGCCAAGTGGCTCGCGTTGTTTGCACGCGCGACGCGCGACGAACTCGACGCCGCCATCGCCCGTTGCCCCGACGCCCCGTCCTTCATCTGGCTGCGTGCGCCGCAGACCGGCCTCGTGCTGGTGCAGGGCCGCGTAGGCGGCAGCGGCGACCGTTTCAACCTCGGCGAGACGACCGTCACGCGTTGCACGCTGCGTCAGCAGGACGGCGTGGTCGGCACGGGTTACGTGCTCGGCCGCGATGCCGAACGCGCGGTGCGCGTGGCGCGTCTGGACGCGCTCATGCAGATGCCCCAGCACCGCAGTGTGCTCGCGGCCGGTGCGCTCACCGCCATCTCCGAACGTCTGGCTGCCACCGCAGCGCAGAACGATGCCGACGCGGCTGCCAGCCGCGTCGAATTCTTCACCATGGTCCGGGAGGCCTGAATGCTGACGGCAACGATTCCCGACTGGTCGAATCTGCAACCCGGTTTCGACGATCCGGTCCACGACGCGCAGGGCGTCTTCCGCGCGGTGCTCGATGCGCTCGCGCGCCCCGGCCAGTTGCGCAGTGTCGGCGGGCGGCTCGCCCATAGTGACGAAGCCAGCATCGCGGCACGCGCCATCCTCCTTGCGCTGGCGGACGCCACGACACCGGTGTGGTTGCAGGCGCCGCTCGGCGAAGTGTCGAGCGCGCTGCGCTTTCACACCGGCGCGCCGCTGCTCGGCGACGAAGCAGGGCTGGCAACGGCCCAGTTCGCTTTGCTCACCGATCCCGCGAACTGCCCGGCGCTGGAGCGCTTCGCGTTCGGCACGGCCGAGTCGCCGGAGCACAGCGCCACGCTGATCGTCGATGTGCCCGCGCTTCATGAGGGTCATGAAGGCGCCACGAATAACGACGCGCTGCGTCTGCGCCTGCGCGGCCCAGGTATTCAGACACACGCGGACGTCACCGTCGGCGGTCTGACGGCGGCCTTCTGGCAGGCCCGCGCCGCCCTTGCACCGCGCTTTCCCGCCGGTCTCGATCTGCTGATCGTCGCAGGCGACTCGGTGCTCGGGTTACCGCGCACCACGCACGTGGAGGTTTGCTGATGTACGTCGCAGTCAAAGGTGGCGAGCGCGCCATCGAACAATCGTGGGACCTGCTCGCCAAAGCGCGACGCGGCAATCCCGACGTCCCCGCGCTCACCGTGACGCAAATCCGTGAACAGATGCGTCTTGCCGTCTCGCGTGTGATGAGCGAAGGCGCGTTGTACGACGAAACGCTCGCGGCACTCGCAATCAAGCAGGCGGCGGGCGACCTCGTTGAAGCGATCTTCCTGTTGCGTGCCTATCGCACGACGTTGCCGCGCCTGGGCACCACGACGCCCATCGACACGGCCGCGATGCGCCTGTCGCGCCGCATCTCCGCCACGTTCAAGGACGTGCCCGGCGGTCAGGTGCTCGGCGCCACATACGACTACACGCAACGTCTGCTCGACTTCGCCTTGCTGGCAGAAGGAGTCACGTCGGACGCCCCGCTGCCGGGTGACATGACGAGCGCGACGACACCGGCGCCCTCACGTGCCGCGACTGAAGCACTGGCTGCCACGGGTGACTCACACAATGCGTCGGACATCCCCGACGTGCCGCCCATCGCCGCCACGACGCGCATCACCGACATCATGAAGCGCGACGGTCTGCTCGAAGCGCTGAGCACCGACAGCAGCGATCCCGAACCACACGACCTCGTGCATTCGCCGCTGTTCACGCCGGCCTCGCGCACGGCGCGTCTGCAAAACCTCGCGCGCGGCGACGAAGGCTTTCTGCTCGCGCTCGGTTACTCGACGCAGCGCGGCTACGGCAACGACCACCCGTTCGCGGGCGAGATTCGTCTGGGCCACGTCTCGCTTGAAATCGAGCCGGAAGAACTCGGCTTTGCCATCGACATCGGTGAAATCGCCGTGACGGAATGCCAGATGGTCACGCAGTTCGGCGGCAATCAGGAAACGCCGCCGCAGTTCACGCAAGGCTACGGGCTGGCCTTCGGTCACAACGAGCGCAAGGCGATGGCGATGTCGCTCGTCGACCGTGCGCTGCGCACGAAGGAACTCGGCGACGAAGCCAACTCGCCCGCACAGCAACAGGAATTCGTGCTGTACCACAGCGATAACGTCGAGGCGTCGGGCTTCGTGCAGCACCTGAAGCTGCCGCACTACGTCGACTTCCAGGCCGAGCTGGAGCTGGTACGCCGCCTGCGCGCCGAGCACGCGGCGAAGTACGGCACGCAGATCGACGGCAGCCATGTCGAGGGAAGCCATACCGACGCAGGCGATGCCAACGACACGGGCACCGGCACCGAAGGAACCCGGACCGAGGGCAGCGTCACCACGCCTGCCGTCCAGAACACTCAGGAGGCAGCATGAACCCCGCCGCCACATTGCACGACACCCCCGACACCGCGACCCGGAGCGCATCGGCCACCACCGACGGCTACAACTTCGCGTTCCTCGACGAGCACACCAAACGCATGATTCGCCGCAGCCTGCTCAAGGCCGTGGCGATTCCCGGCTATCAGGTGCCGTTCGGCAGCCGCGAGATGCCGCTGCCTTACGGCTGGGGCACGGGCGGCATTCAGGTCAGCGCCGCCGTGATCGGCTCGGACGACACGCTCAAGGTCATCGATCAGGGCGCGGACGACACGACCAACGCCGTGAACATCCGCCGCTTCTTTGCGCGCACGGCTGGCGTGGCCACCACGACGAAGACGTCGGAAGCCACCGTCATCCAGACCCGTCACCGCATTCCCGAAGTTGCGCTGCACGACGGTCAGATCCTCGTGTTTCAGGTGCCGATGCCCGAACCCATGTATCGCCTGGAGCCGCGCATCAACGAGTCGCGCAAGCTGCACGCACTCGGCGAGTACGGCCTCATGCGCGTACGTCTGTACGAAGACATCGTGCGTCACGGCGCGATCGCCACGACTTATGACTATCCGGTGATCGTCAACGGCCGTTACCTGATGTCGCCGTCACCGATTCCGAAATTCGATAACCCCAAGCTGCATATGAACCCGGCGCTGCAACTCTTCGGCGCGGGACGCGAACGACGTCTGTACGCGATTCCGCCGTACACGTCGGTCGAGAGTCTCGACTTCGACGATCACCCGTTCGAGATACAGAAGTGGGACGCGCATTGCGCCCTGTGCGGTGCGACCGACAGCTTCCTCGACGAAGTCATCACCGACGACGAAGGCACGCGCATGTACGTGTGCTCGGACAGCGATTACTGCGGTGATCGTGCTTCGGCCAGCATGGCCGACGTCGCGCATGCCGCCCATGCCGCCCACGCGTCGAAAGCCGCAAAGGAGAACGCATGAACGCGGTCATTGATACGGCACTGCGCGCTGCGGCGCCGATGGACGAGCCGCTGCTGCCGCTGCTCCAGGTCGCGGGGCTGGGCAAGCATTACGGCGATCGCATCGGCTGCGCCGACGTGAGCTTCGATCTGTGGCCGGGTGAAGTGGTTTGCGTCGTTGGCGAGTCCGGCTCGGGCAAGTCGACGCTACTTAACGCGCTCGCCCTGCGCCACGAGATCGACGCGGGCTCGCTGCACTATCGCGGCACCGACGGCACGCTGCACGATCTGTGCGCGCTGGACGAAGCGCACAAGCGCCGCCTGCTGCGCACCGAGTGGGGTTTCGTCGAGCAGAACCCGCGTGACGGACTGCGCATGAACGTCTCCGCCGGCGGCAACATCGGCGACCGTCTGATGGCCGTCGGCGCACGTCACTTCGGCGACATTCGCGAGAAGGCGCGTCACTGGATGGCGCAGGTCGAACTCGATCCGTCACGGGTCGACGAAATGCCCGGCGCGTTCTCCGGCGGGATGCAACAACGTCTGCAAATCGCGCGCAATCTGGTCACCGAACCGCGCCTGGTGTTCATGGACGAGCCGACCGCCGGTCTCGACGTCTCGGTGCAGGCGCGTCTGCTCGACCTGCTGCGCTCGCTCGTGGAGCGCCTTCATCTTGCCGCCATCATCGTCACGCACGATATCGGTGTGGCGCGACTCATTGCGCACCGCCTCATCGTGATGCAGGCGGGCCGCGTGGTCGAAGCCGGGCTGACCGATCAGGTTCTCGACGATCCTCAACATCCCTATACGCAATTGCTGGTCTCCTCGGTGCTGCCCGTATGAACTCCGGAACTCAATTCACGCCGTCGGCCACCTCGACCACTTCGGCAACTTCCGCCCCATCCACCACCTCGCTCGGCGGTGCAGCGCTCACGCTCGGCACGCGAGAGGACGACGTCATGCTGCGGGCGCAGGGCCTGCACAAGACCTTCCGCCTGCACGCGCAGGGCGGCGCCGCGATTCCCGCGCTCGAAGGTATCGATCTGACGGTACGGCGCGGCGAATGTGTCGCGCTCGTCGGCCCTTCGGGCTCGGGCAAGAGCACGCTGCTGCGCTGTCTGTACGGCAACTACCTCGCCGGCGAGGGCCGCATCGAGATTCGTCACGATGCCGGACAGGGCGAGCGCTGGGTCGACATCACGACCGCCACCGCACGCGAAGTCCTGTCCGTGCGTCGCGCGACGCTCGGTTACGTCAGCCAGTTCCTGCGGGTGATTCCCCGCGTGAGCACGCTGGACATCGTGGCGGAACCGCTGCGTCGTCTGGGCCACGGCGAAGCCGATGCGACGGGGCGTGCGCGCGACCTGCTCGCGCGCCTGAACATTCCCGAGCGCCTCTGGACGCTCGCGCCGGCGACGTTCTCGGGCGGCGAGCAACAGCGCATCAACATCGCGCGCGGGCTGATTGCCGCCGCCCCCGTGCTGCTGCTCGACGAGCCGACCGCGTCGCTCGACGCCCAGAACCGCGCCGTGGTCTCGCAACTGATTACCGAAGCCCGTGCCGCAGGTAGCGCCATCGTGGGCATCTTCCACGACGAGGCGACCCGCGACGAAGTGGCGACGCGCACGCTCGCCATGCGTCCCGTGCTTCGTCCCGCTCATTGATCCCCCGGAGTTTGTCCATGCTTATCAAGAACGCTCGCATCGTCACGCCCGATACCACCTTCACAGGGGTCGTAGAAGTGCGCGAGGGTCTCATCCACTCGGTGGAAGAAGGCACCACGCAGGCCGCCGAGGCCATCGACTGGGAAGGCGACTATCTGGTGCCGGGTCTGGTCGAGTTGCACACCGACAACCTGGAAAAGCATCTGGCGCCGCGCCCCGGGGTGTACTGGAATACGCACGCCGCGTTCGCCATTCACGACGCGCAGGTCGCAGCCGCCGGCATCACCACGGTCTTCGATTCGCTGGTGATCGGCGAGCGCGACGCCTCCGGCCTGCGCAGCCGCAAGGTGCAGGCCGAGTGCGGTCAGGCGCTGCTCGACACGATTGCCGCCGGGCTATTCCGTGCGGATCACTTTCTGCATCTGCGCTGCGAGATCGCCACGCAGGACGCGGCGGACACGTTCGCCGACATGTGCGATCACCCGCTGCTGCGTCTGGTGTCGGTGATGGATCACACGCCGGGACAGCGTCAGTGGCACGATCCGGTGCTGCATCGTCAGTATCACGAACGCAACGGCAAGGTGCCCGACGCGCAATGGGACGCGATGCTTGCCGATCTGAAGGCGCAGCAGGAGAAGTATGCGATCCCGCATCGTCGCACCATCGTCGAGATGAGCCGTGCGCGTGGCCTGCCGCTCGCGAGCCACGACGATACGTCGCTCGAACACGTGGAAGAAGCCGAGCGCGACGGCGTGGCGCTGTCCGAGTTCCCGACGACGCTGGTGGCCGCCCGCGCAGCCCACGAGAAGTCGATCGGCGTAATCATGGGGGCACCGAACGTGGTGCGTGGCGGCTCGCACTCGGGCAACGTGGCGGCCGCGGAACTCGCGCGCAACGACGTGCTCGACATCCTGTCGTCGGACTATGTGCCGGCGAGCCTGCTGCAAGCGGCGTTCCAGTTGCACAACGATCATGCCGACTGCGGCTGGACGTTGTCGAAGGCCATGCGCACGGTGTCGTGGAACCCGGCGCAATCGGCCGGCCTGACGGATCGCGGCGGCATCGCACCGGGTCTGCGCGCCGACATGGTGCGCGTGGCGACCCGCCCCGGCATGCCGCCGATTCCGCGTGAAACGTATATGGTCGGGCAGCGCATCGCCTGACCCACGTACGTCATCTCATGAGAAAGGCCGCTGATGCGGCCTTTTTCTTTGGGTCACACGTGTATCGCAGCGCCGGCGAGCCTTGTTCCGCAGGAACGAAAAAGAGCGCCGAAGCGCCCTTTCTCATTTCCACACGACAACCGCTACGACACCACTTGCGAAACGTCAGATCACCATCTTGCGCACGCGCGCCGAGAAGACGTCGATGCACGTCACGACGATGACCATGATGACCATCACCGCACACGTCTGCGCGTACTGGAAGCTGCGGATCACTTCGTAGAGCACCACGCCGATGCCGCCGGCGCCGACCATGCCCACCACCGACGCGGAGCGCACGTTCGACTCGAAGCGGTACAGCGTGTACGAAATCCACAGCGGCATGACCTGCGGCAGCACGCCGTACAGAATCTCGTCGATGGCGCGAGCGCCTGTGGCACGCACGCCTTCGACCGGACGCGGATCGATCGCTTCGACCGCCTCGGCGAACAACTTCGAGAGCGTACCCGTCGTGTGCACCCACAGCGCGAGCACACCAGCGAACGGACCGAGACCGACGGCCACGATGAAGAGCATCGCGAACACCATTTCATTGATCGCGCGGCAAGCGTCCATCACGCGACGCACCGGCTGGTAGACCCACGCCGGCACCATGTTCGACGCGCTGAGCAGCCCCATCGGAATCGAACACACCACCGCGAGCGCCGTGCCCCAGACTGCAATGTGAATCGTCACGATCATCTCGTGGACGTACACCCGCCAGTCGTGGAAGTCGGGCGGGAAGAAATCGTGCGCGAACTGGCTCATGTTGCCCGAATCGCGAATCAGATCGAGCGGACGCATGTCGGCGCCGCTCCACGACCACACCAGGACCAGAAAAAAGATGCCCCAGCTGATGAGAGAGAGCCACGAACGCTTGGGCGGCTCGCCCGGCAGTCGGCCATTGGCAGTAATAGATGCGCTGGTGTTCATGTCGAGTACCACGAGTCGTACCGGCTCGGACACCGCCGGTGAGGAAATTAAGCTGGCCGACCGTTGCCGGTCGACCATCTGTCATCACAAGCCTTGCTTACTTCGTCTTGTTCAGTTCTTTGTCGAGCGCTGCCAGCTTGCCGTCGAGGTCGGCCAGTTGCGTCTTCTTCTTGGTCGCATCGACATTGGCGTCCTGCTCAAGCTGCACCTTCTGCTTGAAGAGTTCGAGCTGACGGATCGGCAGCAGTTGCGCGTCCGAAGAGGCGCGGAAGCCGCCGTAGTTGTAGATGTTCTTGAGCACTTCCTTCTCGTGCGCGTCCTTGCCGTAAGCGAGGAAGAAGTCGCGAATCTTCTTCTTCGTGCCGTCCGGCAGGTCCTTGCGCCACAGCAGCGGGTCCGACGGAATCAGCGGCGACTTCCAGATCACGTGAACCTGCCTGGCCTTCTCCGGCTGCGTGGCTTCGAGCTTGTTGAGCTCTTCGGTGTTGTTCGTCGCCACGTCCACCTGATTGTTGATGACCGCCATCAGGTTCGCACCGTGATTCGAGCTGCGCGCCGTCTTGAAGTACGTGCGCGGATCGATGTTGTTCTTGGCGAAGACGTAGTAACCCGGCACCAGCGTGCCCGACGTCGAGGTCGGATCGCCCAGACCGAAGTTGATCTTCTTGCCGTTCTTGATCACGTCGTCGAGCGTCTTGTACGGGCTCGATGCGTTCGAGATCAGCAGCGAGTAGTAGCCCTCGGTGCCGTCGGCGTACATGATCTTCGCGAAGACTTCGCCTTGCGAGCGGTCCACGGCTTCCATCGCGCCCTTGTTGCCCATCCACGCGAGCTGCACCTTGTTGAAGCGCATGCCTTCGATCACGCCGGCGTAGTCGGTGGCGAAGAACGGCGTCACCTTCAGACCCGTTTGCTTCTCCATGTCGTCGATCAGCGGCTGCCAGCGTTGACGCAGCGCGGCGCTGGAGTCGGTCGAGATGATGCCGAAGTTGATTTCCTGCGCGTGTACCACCGCCACCGAGGCGATCATGGCCGCGCCGGCCAGCAGGGATTTCCACAATTTCATGAGAGCAAGCTCCTGGTCAGATAAGGCCTTGGCTAAGGCTTGAGTACGGCTGTTTGAGACGGATTGAGACGGATTGAGACGGATTGAGACGAAATGAGTAAGACGCACACGAGGCTCAGGAAAGGCTCAGCGACATCGACGTCAGGAACGGGGCTTCGGCCTCGGCCGGCTTCGCGCTGGCGTCGCCGGCGGCGCCTTCCGCTTCGTCCGTCGATTCGTTGAGCAACTCGCTCGCCTGCACGCCGTACAGGCGACGCAGCAGGTCCGGCGTGAGCGCCGACGACGGACCGTCGTACACCACGCGCCCCTGATGCAGCGCGACGGTGCGCACGCAGTAACGCATGGCCACGTCCACCTGGTGCAGCGAGACCACGACCGTGAGTTTGTGATCGCGATTCATGCGCGCGAGCATGTCCATCACCTTGCGTGCCGACTCCGGATCGAGCGACGCAATCGGTTCGTCCGCGAGAATGATCTTTGCGCCCTGCACGAGCGTGCGAGCGAGCGCCGCGCGCTGCTGCTGACCGCCGGAAAGCGTGCTCGCGCGCTGGAACGCCAGATCGGCGATGCCGACTTCCGCAAGCGCCGTCAGTGCGGCCTGACGCTCGGCCGACGTAAAGCGGAACATCAGGCTGCGCCACAGCGGCACGCGGGCGAGCAGGCCCGTCAGCACGTTGGTGATGACCGGCAGACGGCCAACGAGGTTGAACTGCTGGAAGACGAAGCCGATGTCGCGGCGGATCTGACGCACTTCGCGCACGATGCGTCCGTCGCGCTGAATCGGGCGACCGAGAATCTCGATGCTGCCCGGCTGCTGGTCGGCCGGAACAAAGCCCGCAATGTGACGCATCAGCGTCGACTTGCCCGAGCCCGACGCTCCGATCAGGGCGACCATTTCGCCCGGCATGACTTTGAGCGCCACTTCGTCCAGAGCACGACGGCCGCTGCCGAAAGTCTTGGTCAGTCGCTCGATTCGAATCGCTTCGTCCACGGTTCACCTGTCAGTCAGATTGCCGGTCGGCCCCGATGCCCGATGGCTGGCGACATCCCCACCCGGGGTGTCGGTGCCGCATCGCTCGACTAGCTGTTTTGTGGCAATTTGTGCCAAAAGTGAACGCAGTCTAAAAAGCGCGGATGACAACACAGTGACAATCGATCAGCTTTTTCCGGGATGGCGAAAACCCTTATCTACTCAACGAGTTGCCAATGTTTCCGGGCGCGCGAGGGACTTCGCAACGCCGACGGGACCGTCAGGAGGGATGAGATTGTGCAGCGCCGTTCCTCGAGCGACGAAGGCACTTTGTCTACATATTTTTGAAAAACCGCCGCACGTGTATTGACTGGAGAAACGGCAGCAAAAGGCCGCGCCGCAAGGCTTCCCAAAAGGTATAGACGACGAGACTTTTGCGGTGAAGCGCACACGTCTTGGCGACGTGTGGCGTGGTGTGGCGACGTATGGCGCGCTCGCCGATGCCGAGATTCTGGCGGGTTGCGGCGCGTTGGTGCGCGTCGGCCAGCGTCAGGCGATCAGCAGTTCCGGACCGCGCGCACGCAGTTGGGCCAGCATGCTCTTGTGCGGCGCGGCGTCGCTGATGAGGTAGCGCGCGGCTTCGAAATGGCGGATGCGCACCGGGGTGACCCGTCCGAACTTGGTGTGGTCCGCGACCACGGCGGCAACGTTCGCGCACAACAACATTCGCGCGCGCAGTTCGGCCGCAGCCCGGTTGAAGTCGGTGATGCCACCGTCCTCCGTCACGCCACCGACACCGATGAAGGCGAAGTCGGCATGGTATTGGGCGATCTGGTTGATGGCGTCCCAGCCCTGCACGGCGTCTTCGTTGTCCTGCAACTCGCCGCCGAGCAGCGTGACGCGGTTGTCGTGGTGACGGCCGAGCAAACGCGCGATCTGCCAGTCGTTCGTGTAGATGCGCAGGCGATGCTTCGAGAGCAGCGCCTGCGCCACGGCACGGGTGGTCGTGCCATAGTCGATGATCACCGACGCGCCGTCGGGCACCAGTTCCGCTGCGCGCACGCCGATGGCGCGCTTGCCCACGGCGTTGACGTTCTCGCGCAGCGTCCAGTCGGGCTCGCTGCGATCGGCCGCCAGTGCGCCGCCGTGCGTCATGAGCAGCAATCCACGGGCGGCGAGCGTATTGAGGTCGCGTCGCACGGTCTCGCGCGAGACACCCAACTCCCGCACCAGATCGCTGATGGCGAGCGCGCCGGTCTTGGCGAGTTGTTCAAGCACGTATTGTTGGCGTTGTTCGGCGAGCATGATCGGACAATGTCAGTGAAACGATTGAACTGCGAATTCTTGAGGACCGGACTTCAGCACCCGGGAGATGCGACAGACGCGTCGCGAGTGCGGGCGCGCACCGCCTTACCCCTGCAACGCGACGCGCAGGCCCAGACCGATGAAGATCGCACCGGCCACGCGATCGAGCCAGCGTCCCGCGGCCGGGCGACGCTTGAGCCACGTGCCCAGCACGCCTGCGAACCAGCCGTAGGCGCTGAACACGACGATGGTCTGCCCCATGAACACGAGGCCGAGCAACAGCATCTGCCAGCCCGGATGGACCGCATCGGCACTGACAAACTGCGGCAGGAATACGAGGAAGAACAGCGTGACCTTCGGATTGAGCATGTTCGCGAACACGCTCTGGCGAAACACGGCCATGAGCGGCTGCGGCGTGGCGTCGTTCGCGAGCGCCAGCGCGCCGCGCGCGCGCAACGCCTTGATGCCGATCCAGATCAGGTACGCCGCACCGGCCAGCTTGATCGCCTCGAATGCCCACGGCGATGAGCGCAGCACGGCTGCCAGACCGACGGCGGCAATCGTCGTGTGAAAGAGGCAGCCGAACGTGAAACCGGCAGCCGCCGCCAGACCCGCACGACGCCCCTGAGCGATGCCGCGCGCGATGACCTGCATGTTGTCGGGGCCCGGCGCAAGCGTGATCGCCACCGAGGTCAGCAGGAACAACCAGAGATTGGGCATCGGAGCGTTCAGATCGTGGGGCCGGAGGCGAGTTCGGCAGCGAAATCGCAAGCCGGCGGCAGTTTCAGGAGACAGCGTCTGGGTTGGGTATTGCGATAACTGCGGCGATAACCAAGGCCATAACCAAAGCAATAACCAAGGCGTTCCCGGGCAATGATCAAGGCATGACCCGGGCCATGGCCGGGGCAGGCACGACTCAATGCCCTTCGAACGAGCACAGCAGGAAGAGCTCCAGACCGGCGTCGCGAATCAGGCGCGATCCGCCCAGTTCCGGCAGGTCGACGATGGCCGCGCCTTCGATGACCGTGGCACCGAGCCGCTCCAGCAGTTTCTTGCCCGCGAGCATCGTGCCGCCCGTGGCGACCAGATCGTCGATGAGCAACACGCGGTCGCCGGGACCGCACGCGTCGGCATGAATCTCGACCGTCGCACTGCCGTATTCCAGCTCGTACTCTTCGGCAACTGTCTGATACGGCAGCTTGCCTTTCTTGCGAATGGGAATGAATCCGATGTTCAGCTCGTACGCGAGGATCGAGCCGAGAATGAAGCCGCGTGCGTCGAGACCCGCGATGTAGTCAGGCCGCTGCGCCATGTAGCGATGCACGAACACATCGATGAGCACCCGCAAGGTGCGCGGGTTCTTGAGCAACGGGGTGATGTCGCGAAACTGCACGCCGGGCGAGGGCCAGTCCGGCACGGTGCGGATCTGGCTTTTGATATAGGCGGCAGGGGACTCGTCGATCTGCACGGGGATCCTTCTTTGGGTACTGATAGGGAACACGCCACATTATGCCAAAAAGGCCCGATGTCCCTACCGATTCCCGTATTGCTGACGATTACCGACGATTGCTGACTATTCCCGCCCGAGCAAGCGCATTTCCGCTTCGACGAGCTTGTCGGGCAAGCCGCGCAGCACGACGATGTCCTCAGCCATCAGACGCGTCTCCGCCACTGGCTCCACGCCGCGAATGCCATGCCGGCGGATCGCCGTGACCGTCACGCCAAGCTTGTCGAGACGAAGCTCGCCGAGCGTGCGGCCCACCGCGTCGGCATTGAGCGTGAGCGGCACCGATTGCAGACGCACCTGCTCGCGCTCGCCGTCTTCGTCTTCGTCGTCCAGCCCGTGGAAGTAGCCGCGCAGCAGGCTGTAGCGCTCGTTACGGGCCTGTGCCACACGGCGCAACACGCGGCGCATCGGCACGCCCATGAGCACCAGCGCGTGCGACGCGAGCATCAGACTGCCCTCCACGATCTCCGGCACGACTTCGGTCGCCCCGGCCGCAATCAGGTCATCGATATGCGTGTCGTCGACGGTACGCACGACCACGGGCAGCGTCGGCTCCAGCGCCTGCACCTGGGCGAGCACCTTGAGCGCCGCCGGCGTGCTGTCGTACGTCACCACGATCCCCGCCGCGCGGTGAATCCCCGCCGCGACGAGCGCCTCGCACCGCGCCGCATCGCCGAACACGACCGTTTCGCCGGAACTGGCGGCTTCCATCACCCGGTCGGGGTCGAGATCGAGCGCCACATAGCCGATGCCCTCCTGTTCGAGCATGCGCGCCAGGTTCTGACCGCACCGGCCGTAACCGCAAATGATGACGTGGCCCGAGGTTTTGATGCTCTGCGTGGCGATTTTGGTCATCTGCAACGACTGCATCATCCATTCGTTCGCCACGAAGCGAAGCGCGATGCGATCGGCGTTGATGATGAGGAACGGCGCGCACAGCATCGAGAGCAGCATGCCGGCGAGCACCGCCTGCGAGAGCGACGGGTCGAGCAAATTGCGGTCGATCACCAGATTGAGCAGCACGAAACCGAATTCACCCGCCTGCGCAAGCCCGAGACCGGTGCGGATCGCCGTGCCCGGCGGGCTGCCGAACAGACGCGCGAGACCGGCGATGAGCGTGAACTTGACGATCAGCGGCCCGACGAAGAACAGCAGCACGAGCAACGGTTGCTTGAGCACGATGGTCGGGTTGAGCAGCATGCCCGTCGTGATGAAGAACAGGCCGAGCAGCACGTCACGGAACGGCTTGATGTCGTCTTCCACCTGATGGCGAAACGGCGTCTCCGCGATCAGCATGCCCGCGATGAATGCGCCCAGCGCCATCGACAGTCCCAGATGCTCCGTGATGTAAGCCAGTCCGAGCGTGAGCAGCAGCAGATTCAGCATGAACAGCTCTTGCGAGCGGCGCGCCGCCACGATGTGGAACCAGCGGCCGACCAGCTTCTGGCCCAACCAGAGCAGCAGCGCGAGCGCGCCCGTGATCTTGAGCGCCGCGAGCGACAGCGCCAGCACCAGCGCCTTCGAGTTGCCGCCGAGCGCGGAGATCACGATCAGCAGCGGCACCACGGCCAGATCCTGAAACAGCAGCACGCCCATGATGTTGCGGCCGTGCTCCGTCTCCAGTTCGAGCCGCTCGGCGAGCATCTTCGTGACGATGGCCGTCGAGGACATGGCCAGTGCGCCGCCCAGCGCCACCGACGCCTGCCAGGAAAACGACCAGAAGAGGTTGACGAGCGCGCCCAGCCCGACGGCCACGAGCAATGTCCCCAGGACCTGAGACACGCCCAGCCCGAGGACCACCCGCCGCATGCTCTTGAGCTTCGGTAAGGAAAACTCGATGCCGATGGAGAACATCAGGAAAACGACGCCGAACTCCGCCAGGTACTGCACGCGTTGCGAATCCGAGGCCAGACCCAGCGCATGCGGGCCGATGACGATGCCCACGCTGAGGTAGCCCAGCATCGGCGGCAGATGGAGCATGCGAAACAGCACCACCCCGACGCAGGCGGCAAACAACAGGACGAGAGTGAGTTCGAGCGGCGATGCCATCAGCTAGGGTCGGTTTCCTGAGTGATACGTTGTCAGCGGGGTGTTTTGTCGTGCATGGGTCTGGCACATCTCATGCAAGACACATGCCAGATTACGTCTGGATGTCACGCCTGGAGCGGAAACCTGGCCGCTTCAGGCGATGTCCCGAAAGGCGCTGGGCCAGGCGTGGCGCGGCTGTCCTTCGACGCCACGTCCGTTTTGATATACTCCGCGCATGATAGCGAAAATCAATCCAGGCCGGGCACTAGAGGTCGCCCGGGAGGTGTTGCGCACTGAAGCCGACGCCATCGAACGCGTGTCCGCGCACCTCGACGACAGCTTCTTCGAAGCGGTCTCGCTTCTGCTCGCCTGCAAGGGACGCGTGGTCGTCACCGGGATGGGCAAGTCGGGCCATATCGGCCGCAAACTTGCCGCCACCTTCGCCAGCACCGGCACCCCCGCCTTCTTCGTACACCCGGCCGAGGCCAGCCACGGCGACCTCGGCATGATCACGGCCGACGACGTCGTCGTCGCCCTGTCGAACTCGGGCGAAACGGGTGAATTGGTCAGCATCCTGCCGATGATCAAGCGCATCGGCGCCAAGCTCATCGCCATGACCGGCAACGCCGCCTCCAGCCTCGGACGCCTGTCCGACGTGCATCTCGACGCCCACGTCGAGAAGGAAGCGTGCCCGCTTGGTCTTGCGCCTACGGCCAGCACCACGGCAGCCCTCGCACTGGGCGACGCCCTCGCCGTCACGCTGCTCGACGCGCGCGGTTTCGGCGCCGAGGACTTCGCCCGCTCGCATCCGGGCGGCGCGCTCGGCCGGCGTCTGCTCACGTTCGTGCGCGATGTCATGCGCACCGGCGACGCCATCCCCCGCGTGCGCTCCGACGCCAATCTCTCCGACGCGCTGATCGAGATGACCGCCAAAGGCCTCGGCATGACCGCGATCGTGGACGCCGATGACCGGGTCGTCGGTATCTTTACCGACGGCGATTTGCGTCGTTTGTTCAAGCGTACGCTCGATTTCACTTCGCTGAAGCTGGCCGACGTCATGAAGGCCGGCCCGCGTACCATCGGCCCGGACCATCTCGCCGCAGAAGCCGCCGAGCTGATGGAGCGCTTCGGCATCATGCAACTGCTCGTGACCGAGAACGACCGCCTCGTCGGTGCGCTGAACGTCCACGACCTGTTCGCCGCCAAGGTCGTGTGAGTTTCCCGTCCATGAGTCATCCCAGCATCACGCCATTCGACGCTAACGACGCCACCGCACGGGCGGCGCGTCTGCGCGTCATGGTGTTCGACGTCGACGGTGTGCTCACCGACGGCGGCCTGCGCTACGGCCCGGCAGGCGAAGTCATCAAGACGTTCGATTCGCTCGACGGGCACGGCCTGAAGCTGCTCGCCGAAGCCGGTATCGTCACGGCCATCATCACCGGACGTCAGTCCGACATCGTCGCCAAACGCGCGTCGGACCTGCGCGTCGCACACGTCTACCAAGGGGTGCACGACAAGCGCGCCGCGTTCGAGGACCTGTGCGCCAAGGTGTCCGTGACGGCCGACGTGTGCGGCCACATCGGCGACGACTGGCCCGATCTGCCGGTGCTCACGCGCGTGGGCTTCGCGGCTTGCCCGGCCAATGCGCACGCCGAAGTGAAGGCGCGCTGCCACTGGATCGCCGACACGCGCGGGGGCGAAGGCGCCGTGCGCGAACTGTGCGACTTCATCCTGCGCGCGCAGGGGCGTTACGACGCCCTGCTCGCCGAAGCGCTCGCCTGACGCGTCGAGGGAACCGATCCACTCATGGCCATTCAACGCGTCTCTCCGTCTACGCTGCTTGCCATCGTCGTTCTGGCGGGGCTGGCAGCGGGCACGTACTGGCTGGTGCAGCGCACGCTGCCCTCGGACGCCGATCGCGCGCCGTACGTGAAGCAACACATCCCCGACTACTATGCCGACGACATGGTGATCTCCATGTTGTCGCCGAACGGCACGACGCAGTACCGTGTCAACGCCGTTCACATGACGCACTTCGAAGACGATCAGACGACGGCCATGACGATGCCGGCCGTGCGCGCCTTTACCCCGGATCAGCCGGAGGTGACCGCCACGAGCAAGCGCGGCACGCTCAACGCTGACATGTCGATCGTCGATCTCTACGACGACGCTGTCGTGGTGCGTCAGCCGGGACCGCGCGACCCGGAAATGCGCGCGCTCTCCGAGCACTTTCAGGTGCTCGTGAATGAAGACATCGTGCGTACCGAAAAGCCCGTGCAGTTGTTCCGCGGGGCATCCGTGATGTACGGCGATGGCATGATTTTCAATAACATCACGCGCGCCGTACAATTGCTCGGCAATGTCCACGGCACGATCCAGCCGGCGGAGCTGGGCGGAAAACCGCCTCCCCGTCAGTCCGCTGCGCCCACCGCGCCGAGCGCGCCACCTCAGACTAAACAGGGCTCCAAGACCCCATGACCGATCGCCTTCACCTGCGACCCGCCTTCTCGTCCCTGCGTACGCTTCGTGCCCTGCGCGCGCTGGCCGCCGCCTTCGCCGTTCTCGGCGCGCTGGCCTCGCCGCTCGCCCACGCCGAACGCGCCGACCGCGACAAGCCGCTCAACATCGAGTCGGATCACATGAGCTATGACGACCTCAAGCAGGTCAACATCTTCACGGGCAACGTGACGATGACCAAGGGGACGATTCTCCTCAAGGCCGATCGCGTCGAAGTGACTCAGGATCCGGAGGGCTATCAGTACGCCACGGCTTACTACAAGCCGGGCGGCCCGCTCGCCTACATGCGTCAGAAGCGCGACGGCATGGACGAATACATCGACGGGTGGGGCCAGACGATCTATTACAACGGCAAGACCGAAGTCGCCACGCTCACCACGCAAGCCACGCTCAAGCGTCTGGCCGGCGGTACCAAAGTGCTCGACGAGATTCACGGCAGCGTGATCACGTACGACACCTACAATGAGGTCTACACCGCCAACAGCGGCTCGGATCAGGTCAACGCCAACAATCCGAACGGCCGTGTGCGCGCCACCCTCGCCCCGCGCAATGCCACGGGTGCGCAGGCAACGCCGCCTGGCGCGAGCAAGCCGGCCGCAGCCCCCAAGGGCGATATGTCGCCGCTGTCGCCCTCCAAGTCCATCGGGAATCCGCGTGAGTAATTCTGCCAACAGCACCGCCAGCAGCAACGCCTCGACCATCAATCAGGGCGCGGGCCTCGCCGGCAAGCCGAGCGCACTCGTCGTACGCTCGCTCAAGAAGCAGTACGGCGCGCGTACCGTCGTGAAGGACGTGTCGCTCGACGTGAAGAGCGGCGAGGTCGTCGGACTGCTCGGACCGAACGGTGCCGGCAAGACCACGTCGTTTTACATGATCGTGGGTCTGGTGCCCGCCGACGACGGCGAAATTCAGCTCGACGGCAACCTCATCAGCGAACTGCCGATTCACGAGCGCGCCCGCATGGGCGTGTCGTATCTGCCGCAGGAAGCGTCGGTATTCCGCAAGCTCACGGTCGAAGACAACATTCGCGCCGTGCTCGAATTGCAGGTCGATGCGAACGGCAAGCCGCTCAAGCGCGACGAAATCGAGCGCCGTATCGAATCGCTGCTCGACGAGCTTCAGGTGAGCCATCTGCGCGAGAATCCGGCCATGTCGCTCTCGGGCGGCGAGCGTCGTCGCGTGGAAATCGCGCGTGCGCTGGCCACGCAGCCGCGTTTTATTTTGCTCGACGAACCGTTCGCGGGCGTCGATCCGATCGCGGTGCTGGAAATTCAGCGCATCGTGCGCTTCCTGAAGGACCGTGGCATCGGTGTCCTGATTACCGATCACAACGTGCGTGAGACGCTCGGCATCTGCGATCACGCCTACATCATCAGCGAAGGCTCGGTGCTCGCCGCCGGCACACCTGACCAGATCGTCGCGGACGAAAGCGTCCGTCGCGTGTATCTGGGCGAAAATTTCCGGATGTAAAGCAAATTTTTCGCATGTAAACCCTGCCTCCGATAGGAGGTCAGGCCGGTTCCGTTGGCGTGACAAAGCCTCTACAATGAAGGCGAGACACGCTATGAAACCGACTCTTCAACTCCGCACCTCGCAGCACCTGACCCTCACGCCGCAGTTGCAGCAATCGATCCGGTTGTTGCAACTGTCGACGCTCGAACTTCAGCAGGAAGTCGAGCACGCCCTCACCCAGAACCCGATGCTCGAACGCGAGGACGATTGGCTCGCCGGCTCGGTGCGTGTGGGTACCGACGGGTCGCTGCGCAACGAGCGGAGTTCGTCGTCCAGTAGTTCGAACGACAGCGCGGAACCCGCCAATGGTCACGACGAAGCCCGTGAGCTGGACGGCGAGGCCCGCTTCGACGACAACGCCCAGGACAACGGCAGCGACTGGAGCCTGAACGACTTTGCCCGCTCGGGCAGCGCATCGGACGACGACGACAACGCGCGCCCGCAACTGCACGTCGACCATCCCAACCTCCGCGAACATCTGCTGGCCCAGTTGCGCCTGACCAAGGCCAGTCCGCGCGACCGCGCGCTGGTGGAGTTTCTGATCGAGTCGCTCGACGAAGACGGCTATCTCGGCTCCCTGCTCGACGAAATTCAGGCGGAAATGCCCGAAGAACTGGCGCTCGAGACCGAAGAGATCAACGCAGCGCTCGCCCTCCTGCAAAGCTTCGATCCGGCGGGCGTGGGTGCCCGCAGCCCGGCGGAATGCCTGCGGTTGCAGCTTCAGCGTCTGCCCGCCAGCAGCGTGCGTACGCTCTCGCTTCGCATCGTCACCGATCACCTGGAATTACTGGCCGCGCGCGATTACACCCGCCTGCGCCGCCTGCTCGGCGTGACCGAGGATGGCCTGCGCGCCGCCCATCAACTGATCCGCTCGCTGGACCCGTTCCCGGGCGCGGCGTATGGCTCGCCGCAGGCCGACTACGTCGTGCCGGACGTGCTGGTACGCAAGCAGGGAAGCGGCTGGACGGCCGAACTCAACCCGGAAGTCATGCCGCGTCTGCGTATCAACGAAATGTACGCGCGGATTCTGCGAAACAACCGGAACGATCCGGGCACCGGCAACCTCCAACAGCAGTTGCAGGAAGCGCGCTGGCTGATCAAGAACATCCAGCAACGCTTCGACACGATCCTGCGGGTCGCGCAGGCCATTGTCGAGCGTCAAAAGAACTTCTTCACGCATGGCGAAATCGGCATGCGGCCCTTGGTTTTACGCGAGATTGCTGATACGCTGGGTTTACATGAATCCACGATTTCACGGGTGACGACGAGTAAGTACATGCTCACTCCATTTGGAACCTTCGAGCTCAAGTACTTCTTCGGGTCACACGTGGCAACGGAAGCCGGAGGCGCTGCGTCATCGACCGCCATCCGCGCACTCATCAAGCAACTCATAGGAGCAGAAGACCCGCAGAGCCCCCTTTCCGACAGCCGAATCGCGGAACTGCTGGCAGAGCAAGGTTTTGTGGTGGCGCGGCGCACCGTCGCGAAATACCGCGAGGCCATGCGAATCCCCGCAGTGAACTTGCGCAAATCTTTGTAGGACAGTCCTGGTGCGCCATGTTGGCGACTGGGGCATAACGCCGCAGTGCGACATTGCGTCTCGTCAATGGCTCGCGCTCATGCCAGCCAGCGTCAACGATGACGCGGCGTGCACTTCGGCATTTCAGCAAGGAGAGCAGCTATGAATCTTCAGATCAGTGGACATCATCTCGAAGTCACGGCATCACTGAAAGAATATGTCGTCAACAAGCTTGAACGCGTGTTGCGGCATTTCGATCAGGTCATTAGTGTCGAGGTGATCCTTTCTGTCGACAAGTCCAAGGAGAAAGCGGGACGCCAGAACGCGAGCGTCACGGTGAATCTCAAGGGCAAGGAAATTTTCGTCGAGAAGTGTGACGAGAATATGTATGCCGCCATCGACAAGCTGATCGACATGCTCGACCGCAAGGTAGTGCAGTACAAGGACAAGGTTCAGGATCACGGTCGCGAGGCTATCAAGCACCACCAACTCCCTCCTGAGGCGGAACCGCTGCAATAAGCTCGGTTCAGGCGTGGTCATCGCATTGACTGACACTGACGAAAACCCGCAAGGAACCACCCGAGCGTATATCCGTCTCTCGTAAGTCTGGCAACACCCACCGCGGGGCCGTAGTACGGCCCCTTTTGTATGGTTCGGCCCAGTTCGGTGTCACTCCGCGAGCACGGCGGCGGGTGGTCTATAATGCGAGGTCAATCGGGGGTTGGAGGGCGACTAAGCGTTCGCCCGCATTACAAGATGAACCGTTTATTCAAACTCTTACCTGAGTCCAACATCCTGCTTGGACTGTCCGTCACCAGCAAGAAGCGCGTCTTCGAGCAAGTCGGCCTTCTCTTCGAGAAGAATGCCCAGCTCCTGCGCGCTACGGTCACTGACAACCTGTTCGCCCGCGAACGTCTGGGTTCCACCGGACTCGGCGAAGGGGTCGCGATCCCGCACGGCCGCATCAAAGGGCTGAAGCATCCGATGGCGGCATTCATCCGCCTCGAAGAAGCCATTCCTTTCGAAGCGCCTGACGGCCAGCCGGTGTCCCTGCTGTTTTTCCTGCTGGTGCCCGAACAGGCCACGCAGCAGCATCTCGAGATCTTGTCCGAAATTGCGCAGTTGCTTTCCGACCGCACAATGCGCGAGACACTGATCAACGCCCCGAGCGCGAACGAGATCCATACCGCACTCGCGAACTGGCAGCCCTGATCCGGGCGCCATCCGGTACGAACCGCCGCGAACACAGACGACTTCAATAGCTCTCACATCCAACCGAACGAGGCGACGCGGTGGAACTGACCGGCATCAACGCGCAAAGCATTTTCGACGACAACGCGGCGACGCTGCGTCTGTCGTGGCTCACGGGCCATGAGGGGTGGGAGCGCGGATTCACGCCCGAGAGCGTGGCTACGGCCACCTCCAGCGCCGACCTCGTGGGTCACCTGAACCTCATCCACCCGAACCGGATTCAGGTGCTCGGCGAGGCCGAGTTGCGCTATTACCAGCGCCTCACGGACGAGAACCGCAAGCGTCATATGGGTGAAGTCATCGCACTGGAACCGCCGTTCCTCGTGGTGGCAGACGGCCTGGAAGCGCCGCCCGATCTGGTGCTGCGCTGTACTCGCTCCTCGACGCCGCTGTTCACCACGCCGCTGTCCACGGCGTCGGTCATCGACAGCCTGCGCCTGTACATCTCCCGCGTGTTTGCCCCGCGATGCACGATGCACGGCGTTTTCATCGATATTCTCGGGATGGGCGTGCTGCTCACCGGCGATTCGGGTCTGGGCAAGAGCGAACTCGGCCTTGAGCTGATCAGCCGTGGACACGGCCTGGTGGCCGACGATGCCGTCGATTTCGTGCGACTTGGCCCCGATTTCGTGGAAGGTCGCTGCCCGCCGCTGCTGCAAAACCTGCTGGAAGTCCGCGGCCTGGGCTTGCTCGACATCAAGACGATCTTCGGTGAGACGGCCGTACGCCGCAAAATGAAGCTCAAACTGATCGTGCAACTGGTGCGCCGCCCCGATGGCGAGTTCCAGCGCCTGCCGCTCGAAGCGCAGACGGTCGACGTGCTGGGCCTGCCGATCAACAAGGTGATCCTGCAAGTGGCGGCCGGGCGAAACCTCGCCGTGCTGGTCGAGGCCGCCGTGCGCAACACGATCTTGCAGTTGCGCGGCATCGATACGCTCAAGGACTTCATGGAGCGCCAACGCCAGGCCATGCAGGATCCGGACGGCATGCAGGGCAAGCTGCTCTGATTCCCCGCGGGGTGGCGTGCGTCGGCAGTCCGGTGTCGAGCGCCTCCCCCGGTTTCCCGTCGAAGTGCCCCAAACCCTCCGGGTATACCGCAACTTTTGCGTTTTTCTGTCAACGCCGCGCGATTGCGGCGCGTTTTCTATCATGTTGTAATCGCTACGCGGTCCATCCCTGTGCCCGTGCGTCACGACCTTATGGAGAGACGATCATGAAGAAAGCACTCGCTGCATTGCTCCTGGCATCCCCGCTGCTCGCATCGCCCGTGTTCGCCCAGACGGCCGCCGCACCGGCATCCGCCCCCAAGGCAACCAATTCGCAGCAAGACAAGATGAAGGCTTGCAACTCGCAAGCCACCGGCAAGAAGGGCGACGACCGCAAGGCGTTCATGAAGCAGTGTCTGTCGGCAGGCGGTGCCGCCCCGGCAGCCAAGCAGACCCAGCAGGAAAAGATGAAGACCTGCAACACGCAAGCGTCCGGCAAGAAGGGCGACGATCGCAAGGCATTCATGAAGCAATGTCTGTCGAACGCGCCGGCTGCCTGAGATCTCACGCATTGCGCATTGCCCGACGGCGCCCTTCACGGGCGCCGTTTTCGTTGAACGGCCCCGATTTCTCGAATATGCAGAGAAATCCAATGGAACGTTCTCGTTTTTGGCGGCTCGACACCCGAAGGACACAATCGCTTACCATGATGGTTGTATTCGGGAAATGTCATGAAGATCGTACTGATTACCGGCGTCTCCGGTTCCGGCAAGTCGCTCGCGCTCAACGTCCTTGAAGATGCAGGCTATTACTGCGTCGACAATCTGCCGTCGCGCTTCTTGCCCGAACTCGCCATCTACCTCGGCACGCAGAATTACTCACGCCTCGCGGTCGCCATCGACGCGCGCAGCGGTAGTTCGCTCGCCGAACTGCCGCCGATCATCGGCGGACTGCGACGCTTCGGCCACGATGTGCGTGTACTTTTCCTCAATGCCACCACGCAGACACTGGTGCAGCGCTTCTCGGAGACGCGTCGCCGGCATCCACTATCGGTAACGGGAGACGACACCCTCTCGGCGACCGGCTCGCTCGTCGAAGCCATCGAGAAAGAACGCGAGATGCTGAGCAGCGTGACCGAACTCGGTCACCAGATCGACACCAGCAATCTGCGCGCGAGTGCGCTGCGCCGCTGGATTCGCGAATTCGTTCAGCACGATCAGACCGGCCTCACGCTGATGTTCGAATCGTTCGGGTTCAAGCATGGCGTGCCGCTCGACGCCGATCTCGTGTTCGACGTTCGCTCGTTGCCCAACCCTTACTACGACATGCAGTTGCGTCCGTTGACCGGACGCGATCAGCCGGTGATCGACTTCCTGTCGGCCATTCCCGAAGTCGACGAAATGATCAACGACATCGCCGCCTATTTGCAGAAGTGGTTGCCGAGTTACATGCGCGACAACCGTAGCTATCTGACGGTCGCGATCGGCTGCACCGGCGGCCAGCATCGCTCGGTGTTCATCTCCGAGACACTGGGCGCGCGCTTCCGCAACGAGGCCAGTGTGCTCGTGCGTCACCGCGAACTCGCGCCGCCTTCCGAGGCGAAGTCGTAGGCGACGTCGGCATTCGCTGATTCAATCGATTCGACTGATTCGACCGATCACCAATCCCCGATCCAGATTCGCCGGCCCATTGTCAGCGGCCGGCGATGTACGGCTCACGCATCAGGCCGGCAAAGACAACTGACCGTCTTCCGACGTGTTCAGGCAAAGCGCGTCGGCGATCTTCCGGATCGGCGACGGCAAACCGGCCGCTGCCAGCCCTGCGCCATCCAGCCATGCACGATTGGCATCGTCCGCAAGCGTTGGCGTCGACGATGTCGACAGCGTCACCAACCACGGGCGCAAGTGAAGCTTGAAGTGCGTGAAGACGTGCGTGAGCCCATGCAACGGCATGACCGACTGCACCGGACCAAGCTTCGCGCCGAGCGCCGCCGCGTGGCCCGTCAGACGTTGGCGCAGCACCGCATCGTCGGCGTCGCGCGCGTCGGTCGGCGGTGTGAGCTCCGGCAGACTCCATAGGCCACCCCAGATGCCGCTGTCGGGACGCCGCTCGAACAGCACCCGCTCGCCCGCGCGAATAACCAGCACGTCCACATAGCGCTCCGGCTGCGCCTTCTTCGGCTTGGCGGTCGGCAGCGTGCGCTCGCGCCCCGTCGAATGTGCGACGCAATCGCCATCGAACGGACATTCGCCACAGCGCGGCTTGCCGCGTCCGCACAGCGTAGCGCCGAGGTCCATCATCCCCTGCGTGTAAGCCGGCAATCCGCTCGCTGGCAGCAGCGATTCGGCCAGTGCCCACATCTCCCGCTCGATCTTCGGCGTGCCGGGGAATCCTTCGATGCCGAATACCCGCGCGAGCACTCGTTTGACGTTGCCGTCGAGAATCGCGGCGTGCGCGTCGTAGGCGAAAGCGGCAATGGCGGCGGCCGTCGAACGGCCAATGCCGGGCAGTGTCGCGAGCGTCTGCGGATCGGACGGGAAACGTCCGCCATGCTCCGCGACGACGACCTGCGCGCAACGATGCAGGTTGCGCGCGCGCGAGTAGTAGCCGAGGCCGCTCCAGAGCGCCATGACGTCGTCCTGCGGCGCACCGGCCAGCGCGGCGACGTCGGGGAAGCGCTCCAGAAATCGTCCGTAGTACGGAATCACCGTGGCGACCTGCGTCTGCTGAAGCATGATCTCGGACAGCCAGATGCGATAGGCGTCGCGCGTGTTCTGCCAGGGCAGATCATGACGGCCGTGCTCGGCCTGCCAGGCGATCAGGCGCTCGGCGAAGGTCTCCGCGAGCGTGCCGGTCTTGATGTCGTGGGAGGCGTCTTTCATGGGGTTATGGGGGGCTTTGGGGGCGCTATTTTGTTGCGTCACGCGCAAGATGAGGGCAGATGGCGCCGACTCAACTCGCCGCGAACGCTGGCATTATTTCTGACAATGCGGGCAGAAGAACGTGGATCGCTGCCCCTGCACGATCTGACGGATCGTCGTGCCACAGACACGACATGGCTGACCGGCACGATCGTAGACGAAATACTCCTGCTGGAAGTAGCCGCTCTGGCCGTCGCTCCCGACGAAGTCGCGCAACGTGCTGCCGCCCTTCTCGATCGCCGCCGCGAGCACGACCTTGACGGCCTGCGCCAGCTTCTCGGCGCGCGGGCGGGACAACTTGCCTGCCGCCATGCGCGGGTTGATACCCGCGCGGAACAGGCTCTCCGAGGCGTAGATGTTGCCAACGCCCACGACGCTCGTGCCTGCGAGCAACGCCTGCTTGATGGCAACGGTGCGCCCGCGCGTGCCCGCGTACAGCAGCGCGCCGTCGAAGGCGTCCGTCAACGGCTCGACGCCGAGACCGGCGAGCAGCGGATGCGCGAGCACGTCGCCCGCCGAACGGGGATGGAAGAGCACCGCGCCGAAGCGACGCGGGTCGCGATAGCGAAGCGCGCATCGCTCGAAGACGAGATCGATGTGGTCGTGCACACCGGCGGCCGGCAACGACATCGGCTCGGGCATGACGCGCAGCGTCCCGGTCATGCCCAGGTGCACGAGCAGCCAGCCGGGCGCGTATTCGAGCAGCAGGTACTTGCCGCGACGGGTCACGCCGACGAGTGTTTCGCCACGCAAAAGGGTATCGAGCCCGTCGGGTACCGGCCAGCGCAACGCGCCGTTGCGAACGTCGATACGCGCAATACGAGTGCCCGCCACGTGCGGCACGATACCGCGGCGGGTGACTTCGACTTCTGGGAGTTCAGGCATGCCTGCGAACGTTTGCTGAGGATTTAGACTCTATTGTATCGGGCGCGCTACAATCGCTCGAAACCTGCCGTGGATCCCTATGCCGAACACCCGATTCCAGTCCATTCCTGCCGCTGCCCAGACTGCGGCACCCGTGGTTTTGCGCCTGCGTGGCGCCCTGGCCCGCGGGGCGTGGGCCGGAGCCACGGCGCTCGGCGTGACCTGCGCCAGCGCCATCATGGCATTTCTGCCATCTTCGAACGCCTTCGCCCAGACCGCACAGCCGGCGCCGGCTGCTGCGCCTGCGGCCCCGGCCAAGGCAAGCGCGCCGAAGGCTGCGAGCGGTGCGAGTGCCGACGTCGATAGCGAAGACGTCGCCCCGAACGCGAACGTCCCCCGTGAGAAGCTGCCGAACGTCGCGCTCACCAGCGAGATCGTCTTTGAAGTGCTGGCCGCCGAACTGAGCCTGCAACAAGGCAATCTCGCACCCGCCTTCAATACCTACATCGCGCTGGCCAACCGGACGAAGGATCCGCGCATGGCGCGCCGCTCCGTCGAGATCGCGCTCGGTGCGCGCCAGCTCGGCGATGCGCTCGTCGCCGCGAAGCTGTGGCATCAGCTCGATCCGACGTGGCGTCCGGCGTCGCAACTGCTTGCGAGCCTCGAAGTCGGCACCGGCCATCTGGCCGAAGCCGAACCGCTGCTCGTCGACGAGCTGAACAAGGTGCCGGAAGCGCGCCGCGGTCAGGCCATCCTCGAATTGCAGCAGATGATCGCCCGCAGTCCGGAGCGCGCCACGGGCATCGACTCGCTCAAGCGCATGCTGGCGAACGACATGCAGCGCCCCGAAGCGCAACTGGCCATCGCCCGTTCGCAACTCGACGCCGGTGACACGGCCGGTGCGCGCACCTCGCTCGAAACCGCGCTCAAGCTCAAACCCGATTACGAAGCGGCCGCCCTGCTCTATGGGCAGATGGGACCGTCGGAGCGCAGCGGCGCCATCGCCAGCCTGAAAACGTTCCTCGATCGTAATCCGGACGCCAAGGAAGCCCGCTTCGCCTACGCCAAGCTGCTGTTGGCGGACAACCAGCTCGACGCCGCGCAGAAACAGTTCGAGACGCTCGAGAAGCGCTACCCGCACGAACTGTCGACGCTCATGGCATTGGCGCTGCTCAACCTGCACGCCAATCATCCGGCGCAGGCCGAGCAGTATTTGCAGAAATACGCGACGGAAGCCGAACAACAGAACACCGACGGTGCGCAGGCTTACGTCTACCTCGCGCAGATCGCGCAGGACCGCAAGGATTACCCGGCGGCCGACAAGTGGCTCTCGAAGATTCGTGAAGACAGCAACGCCTATCTGCCCGCGCAGATCGGCCGCGCCCAGTTGCTCGCCGATCAGGGCAAGGTCGACGAAGGCCGCGCGCTGCTGCATGGCATCAAGTCGAGCGACCCGCGCGAGCAGCTCGCGCTCAAGCGTGCCGAGTCGGACCTGCTCGTCAAGGCAAAGCGCTATGACGACGCCGAGAAGCTGCTCGCCGTCGAAGTCAAGGATCATCCGGACGATGCGGACCTGCTCTATCAGTACGGCATGGTGGCCGAACTGAACAAGCACTACGACGTGATGGAAAAGGCCATGCGCCGCGTGATGACGACGCAGCCCGAGAATGCACAGGCTTACAACGCGCTGGGCTACTCGCTGACCGAGCGCAATACGCGTTTGCCGGAAGCGCTCAAGCTGCTGCAAAAGGCGTCGTCGCTCTCGCCGGAAGACCCGTACATCATGGATAGCCTCGGCTGGGTGAAGTACCGGCTGGGCGACAAGCAACAGGCGCTGGAACTGCTGCGTCGCGCCTATGGCATTCAGGCGCAAGCCGAAATCGGCGCGCATCTGGGCGAGGTGCTGTGGGAATCGGGCCAGCAGGACGAAGCGCGCAAGACCTGGCGCGAAGCCCTCAAGCTCGATAGCGACGACGATACGCTGCGCTCGACCATGAAGCGTTACAACGTCGCACCGTAATGCATCGAATGCACGGGATGCTCATGACGGTGAAGTCTTCCTTGTCGGCCCGGCTGCCGCGATCGTCCCAACGGTCGCAATGGTCACGGTGGTCGCAGTGGTCGCGCGCCGCCGCGCTCGCGCTGGCATGTTCGACTGCCGTGGTCGCCACGGGATGTGCGAGCCTCGCGCCGCCCACGCCGGTCGAGCCGACTGCGGGCGCGAGCGTCGAACACTATCGCGGCCGCTTCTCGGTGCGCTACGAACAGAACGGCGAGCCGCGCAATACCTACGGCAATTTCGACTGGCAGCAGAGCGGCGACAATGCGACGCTCCAGTTGCTCGACCCGCTCGGCCAGACACAGGCGATCGTGCGTGAAAATCCTCGCAGCGCCTCGCTGGAACTGCCCGGCAAGGCGCCTTTGACCGGTGCGCGTCTCGACGATGTGATGCGTAATGCGCTCGGCTTCGCTCTCCCCGTCGGCGGCATGCGTTATTGGTTGCGCATGCAGGGAGCGCCGGGCTCGCAGGCAAGCATCGAACGCGATCCGCAGACGCAACGTCCCTCGCATCTGAAGCAGGACGGCTGGACGATCGACTATCAGGCGTATTTCGACGGCACGCCGCTGCGCGTCAAACGCGTCGATCTGTCGCGCGAGGTGGGTGGTGCGCCGCTCGCCGTACGTCTCGTGATCGACGAATAAGCGACAGACAAACGCCCGCCCCCAATTCATTCAAGTCGTTTTTGTTCTTGCAACGCCATGTACGAAATCCTGCGTGACTGCCCCGCCCCGGCCAAGCTGAACCTGTTCCTGCATATCGTAGGACGCCGGCCCAACGGCTATCACGAACTGCAAACCGTCTTCCAGTTGATCGATTGGGCCGATACGCTGCATTTCGAGCGGCGCGACGACGCACAGATCGTGCATACGAATCCGCTGCCGGGCGTTCCGCCGGAGACCGACCTGACCGTGCGCGCGGCACGCTTGCTGCAAGCTCACTGCGGTGTGCGCTTCGGGGTGGATATCGGTATCGAGAAGCGTCTTCCGGCCGGTGGCGGCATCGGTGGCGGCAGTTCGGACGCCGCCACGACGCTGCTGGCGCTCAATCGCATGTGGCAACTCGATCTGCCGCGAGAAGAACTCCAGACGCTAGCCCTCAAACTCGGCGCGGACGTGCCGTTTTTCGTCTTCGGCCGCAACGCCTTCGCCGAAGGGCTGGGCGAGCAGTTGCAGGCGGTCGAGTTGCCGCAGCGGCATTTCCTCGTGGTCAACCCGCGCACGCACGTCGCCACCAACAAAATATTTACGGATCCCCTGTTGACAAGGGATACGAAGATCGTCACAATGGCGTTCTTTCTTGAGCACGCCAACAAAAACGTGTTCGAAACGGATGAAATCTTCCGTAACGACATGCAGGCGGTTGTCACTCGAGAATACGCGGAAGTCGCTGCTGTGATTGACTGGTTCAGAACCTTCACCACTGCACGTATGACAGGATCCGGCGCCAGCGTGTTTGCAGCATTCGACACGAAGGTAGAAGCGGAAGCGGCATACAAGCGATTGCCGGAGCGCTGGATCGGTCAAGTGACCACCAGCCTGGCCGAACATCCAATGTTCGCCTTCGCGTAAAAGGGTTTTACTTTGTTGCGTTTCCTACGACGCAGCGAAGGCATCGGTTAGTGTAGGGGAGTCGCCAAGTTGGTTAAGGCACCGGATTTTGATTCCGGCATACGAGGGTTCGAGTCCTTCCTCCCCTGCCAATTTCTCTGTCGTAAAGTCTCAGCATCCAAACGTCCCGCAGGTAGCCAGATGAGTAGTGATAACCTGATGGTATTCACCGGGAACGCCAATCCCGCCCTGGCCCAAGCGGTCGTCGATACACTCGGTATCCCGCTCGGCAAAGCCATGGCCAGCCGGTTCTCGGATGGTGAGATCCAAGTCGAAATTCAGGAAAACGTGCGCGGCAAGGACGTCTTCGTCCTCCAGTCGACGTGCGCGCCGACCAACGACAATCTGATGGAACTGATGATCATGGTCGACGCGCTCAAGCGCGCTTCTGCCGGCCGGATCACCGCTGCCATTCCGTATTTCGGCTATGCCCGTCAGGATCGTCGCCCCCGCTCGGCGCGCGTGGCGATCTCGGCGAAGGTCGTGGCCAACATGCTGCAAATCGCAGGCGTCGAACGCATCATCACGATGGACCTGCACGCCGACCAGATTCAGGGCTTCTTCGATATCCCGGTCGACAACATCTACGCTTCGCCGCTGCTGCTGCAGGACGTGCGCGCGCAGAATCACGAAAACCTGCTGGTGGTGTCGCCGGACGTCGGCGGCGTGGTTCGTGCCCGTGCGCTCGCCAAGCAACTGCATTGCGACCTGGCCATCATCGACAAGCGTCGTCCGAAGGCCAACGTCGCGGAAGTGATGAACATCATCGGTGAAGTCGAAGGCCGTACCTGCGTCATCATGGATGACATGGTCGACACCGCCGGTACGCTGTGCAAGGCCGCACAAGTGCTGAAGGAACGTGGCGCGAAGAAGGTGTACGCCTACTGTACGCACCCGGTTCTCTCGGGCGGTGCCGCAGCGCGCATCAACGCCTCGGAGCTGGATGAAGTGGTCGTGACCGACACGATTCCGCTGCGCGACGACTCGAAGGGCGGCAAGATTCGCCAACTAAGCTGCGCGAACCTGCTGGCCGAGACGTTCTCGCGTATCCGTCGTGGCGACTCGGTGATGTCGCTGTTCGCGGAATAAGCGTTCGGTAAAGTTTTTGCGACGGCGCCTGTGTGGCGCCGTTGTTCTGTCGGCGGGGAGCCTATCCCCGCCTTTGTTGTTCCTGAGACCTGCGTTTTTTCGCGGGATTTTCGGGAAGAAATCGCTGCCTGGTCGCGGGCAGTTCAAGGAGTTGTTATGAAAGTCGTCGCTTTTGAGCGTAATCTGCAAGGTACGGGTGCGAGCCGCCGCCTGCGCAATGCCGGTAAGACCACGGGCATCGTGTACGGTGGGAACGTCGCTCCGCAACTGATCGAACTCGATCACAACGCGCTGTGGCACGCCCTGCGTAAGGAAGCCTTCCACTCGTCGATCCTCGACCTGGAAGTCGCCGGCAAGAACGAACAAGTGCTGCTGCGCGATGTGCAGTACCACCCGTTCAAGCAACTGGTTCTGCACGTGGATTTCCAACGTGTCGATCCGAACAAGCCGATCCACGTCAAGGTGCCCCTGCACTTCCTGGGCGCTGAGAACGCCCCGGCCGTGAAGCTGGCTTCGAACGTGATCAGCCACACGCTGAACGAACTGGACGTTAGCTGCCTGCCGGGCAAGCTGCCGGAATTCCTGGAAGTCGACCTGTCGACGCTGGAAGCCGGCAAGACGGTGCACGCCAAGGACGTCAAGCTGCCCGCCGGCGTGACGCTGACGCTGCACGTCGAGCAAGAAAACCCGGTGGTCGCACAAGCCGTTCAACCGGCTGGCGCTGCTGCTGACGAAGCGGCTGCTTCGGCTGAAGGCGAAACGCCGGCTGCCTAAGCCTCACGCGTTAGCTTTCAGCGGCGACGCTGGACGCAAGACCCGCCGCGACGTCATGTCCGGCGGGTTTTTTTATGGCGGTGCGCATGCCACGATGGCGCGTACCCAGATCCTGATACCGAAATGATCAAGCTGATCGTAGGGCTCGGCAATCCGGGCGCCGAATATACAGCGACGCGTCACAACGCGGGCTTCTGGTTCGTCGACGCACTGGCGCAGCAAAGCGGCGCCTCGCTCACCAACCAAAAGAACTTCCATGGTTACGCGGCGCGGGCGCGCGTTGCCGGACAGGAAGTGTGGTTGCTCGAACCCCAGACCTTCATGAACCGCTCCGGGCAATCGGTCGTCGCGCTCGCGCGCTTCTACAAGATCATGCCGGACGAAATCCTCGTCGTGCACGACGAACTCGACCTGCTGCCCGGCACCGTCAGGCTCAAGCGAGGCGGCGGCACCGGCGGACACAACGGGCTCAAGGACATTGCGGCCCATCTGACGACACCCGACTTCTGGCGCCTGCGCCTGGGCATCGGTCATCCGCGCACGCTGCAACCGGCCGGCAGCCAGCAACAAGTCGCCGACTTCGTGCTCAAGCCGCCGCGCAAGGAAGAGCAGGCGGAGATCGACGACGCCATGTCGCGATCGCTCGACATCGTCGATCTGGTCGTGAAAGGCGAGATGGAAAAGGCGATGATGCGTCTGCACGCGTCACCGGGGAAATAAGCCGGTATCTCGTGTGAGACGGAAGTGAATCGAGCGGCTGGAATGCCGCTCGAATGCTTTCTGGGGGAATCAGGCCGAAACCGTCGCCGTGAGCTCGCTCAGCGAACTCAGGCGGACTTGGCCGCTTGCAGATGGGTGTACTTCTCGAGCAATTGCTCGGGCGTCTCGACGTGCTCCGGATGGATCGGAATGCACTCCACCGGACACACCTGCACGCACTGCGGTTCGTCAAAGTGACCGACACACTCCGTGCATTTGTTCGGATCGATCTCGTAGATCTCGATCCCCATCGAAATTGCGTCGTTCGGGCACTCGGGCTCGCACACGTCGCAATTGATGCAATCCGAAGTGATCATCAGTGCCACTCTAGCCTCACTTTCCCATTACTTTTCAACAACTTACACAAACCTTCACAGAAGGTGAAATTTCACAACTTTCACACGATCCGCTGAAAATTCCTCAACGATTTGCACTCTGCTTGCACGGACAAGCAAAAAACAGCGCTGTACGACGCTATTTTGGCTACCAAGCGCCAAAATCTGCAAATCATTGACTGTACAAAACCACAACCAAGTATTTGCTGCGCAAACAACCGCCAGCTCTGAAATCCGTCACCTGCACTTTGAAGGTAGCACACGGATTTCACTTACTGCACCGCAGGCAAAGTGCAAGTCCAGTGATAGCACGAAAGTGAACTGGCATCAACTTCGCGCTGGCGCGAGTATATGGGAAAATGCCCTGCATAGGTGCAGGCTATAAGCACCGCCACACTACGGGGTTGCCATGGAGCGTTTGCTTTTCCGAACATATCACTTGCATGGCAACGTCCCTCGCTGGTCCTGTACACGCAAGGATTGTAAGGACGGCCGCCTTGTACTAGTGGACAAAAGCCTCCGATATGAGAGTTGCTACGACGCGGAGCAACGTCAAACCCCCGATCATTACGACCCACGTGACGATTTTGGGCGGTATTCGATGGTTCTACGATGCGCTTCTTGCAACGATAAAATTATCGTGACCGGAATTCATGGAACCGAAGAATGGGAAACACCGTTCGGTGAAGATTTCGTGGAGTTGCTGTATCCGAAGTTTTTCCTGCCAGCAGTTCCCATCATCAATATTCCAGACGCATGCCCCAGCTCGATTCGATACGCGCTATACCAAGCGTTCTCGGCATATTGGTCATCCCCCAAAAATTCGGCAAATTCCATTCGTATCGCGCTCGAACACCTGATGGACGAGCAACAAATTCCTCCTAACAATTTGCATCAACGCATCGAGGCCTTTGGCAAAATTCGCCCAGATATCCACGATTTTTTGGAGGCGGCTAAGTGGGTCGGCAACGACGGCAGTCACAAAGGGGAAGTGGAACACTCCCTCGTGCTTGATGTTTTGGAAATGGTCGAGCATGCATTAGAGGTGCTCTACCCCAAAGATGTCTCCGCCCTCCGAAAGAAAGCGCAAGCGATCCGCGAATCCAAAAAGAAAAAAGTGAGTATCTAGAGTGATGCCGTATTACTCTCGTTAGAAGTTTGGCCTGCACTCCTACACACGGAGACGTCCATGAAGCTACTCGCCCTCATTCTCTGCGCTTGCGTTTTCGCTACTGCCACCGCCAAGGAAAAGGTCAACTGGAGCTACACAACCTCGACCGATGTATTAAGGAAGCAGACCGAGGTTACCGCGATCAACATTTCCGCTTTTCGACCAGACGATCGTATTCACCTAGCGAAGGTCGCAGTCGCCCTTGTAGTCACAAAGAAGAAGGACGGCAAGTCTGAGGTGTCAATGGATATTCCGACGCCGCAAAAACTACTCTACTGCCCGTTCCCGAAAGGTTGCGCCATTGCGGCACGCTTCGATGACGGGCCGGTGGTATCACTCAAAGCTTCCAAGCCGACCAATTGGGCCCTCCACATCGTGTTTCAGAAGCCGGACGAGCTGATACGCCAGATCCGAAAGTCGAAAGAGCTGATCGTCGAAGTGCCAATAGAAAAAGACCTGCCCGAGCAGCACATATTTGATCTTAGCGGCCTCCGTGATGATTTGTAGACGGAGCTTTTGAAGGTCGAACGCTGGTTTGAAATTACTGCCCCAGCGCATTGTTTGTATTGTTTGGATTCCAATATGGGGAGACACCACATGCTGAAATGGATTCCAAGATCGCTGATTGCTTCATGCTTGCTGGCATTAGCTGCATGCCAAGCTCCCGGCCCAAAATACAAGAACGTCGGGTCGTACAACGAGGGGCTGGCACCGGTCCAAATGTCCAATGGTCGGTGGGGTTACATCGACAAGAATCAGCGACTAGTGATCCCTGTGAAGTACGAAGATGCGCGAGAATTTCGAGAAGGAAAAGCTGCCGTGCGCATGAACGGGAAATGGGGATTCATCGACCGGCAAGGTCAGTGGCAATAGCTATGACCGGCCACCCTCCACAACACCAACGCGCCAAGGTCAGTGAAGTGGATGGTCGATAGGCGTCTGTTGCCTAATCAGCAACCTTCGGAACAAAGCTTCCGAGATAAACGTAAGGATCTAGATCGAAGGCGTCGTTAAGCTCCCGAGCGTCATACACTTTTACCTTGGGAGAACGCAATGCATCGGTGACCATTGCTAAACGCCACATGGCGTTCGATTGCATTCCTTTGTACTCGTTGCGAGTCAAGAAAAACTGCTGATTGACGCTGGAAGTCCCTTTGACTTCCACATGCAGCATTGTGTCTCCCTTCGAGAAAGCGAAGTCATACCCATAAGGTAGATGCGTCACTCGCTCGCAATCGAAACCGTTCTTCTCGTAGTATTCAATCACCGCTTTTTCGGCCGCCAACTCGACGTTCTTCCGATGCTCAGGCGTACCGAAGCCTTTCAATGGGTCAGTGGTTTCAAGCGCGGGGTCAGGGCAGGAATTGTCACTGGGATTTCGCACGGCAAACGGACGCAACGCCTCAATACGTCCTTCCAACAAAGCAAGAATTCGCTGCTTTGTTTCATTGACTTCGACTTCCGGCCCTTCCAGATAGGAGTATTTGGCTGTGCGGACCGATGTATCTGAAAACGGCAGCATCCGTGACTCGGGAGGGATGAAATATGCTGTTTTGGCCGAAATGCAATACGACCAGTCATAACCCGCTCGATCCGTATCCCCACGTTGCTGGATAAAGTCAGCGGGGGGAGCCAGCCAGTCCCCATAAAGCGTCGCGTTTTCGTACCACCCCACAATATAAATCCCCTTGTGAGCGGGGTTTTTGGCAAGGCAAATTACAGTCCAGCCGTAAGGATCATCGCTTGACGGTGCCGATCCTTTACCTTGCGGTGGCACATAGCAATAGTATGTGCCGTCCTGAGACGGCTTGAAGTTGAACGCCTCATGTCCCCTTCCGCCGTTTCTTTCCCCGTTTTCTACCAACCAAGCGAAATTCCCATCTACGGGACCACCACGGTAATAGTCTGACCAGCCGAATTTAACCCACAGAACTTTCTTCATTTTCTTAAAGGCGTCCATGTAAAAATCGTATCCCTTTCGATCTGGGAACGCAGATTATATCGAGACGAAGTGACTCTGCTTTCACGCACAAAGATGGGGGATGAGCTCTCGGCCAAGTCAAGGGAAGCACAGTCCATAAATAAGGGCATGACAACCCTTACCAACAAAGACAAGAGCGCGTACTTCTCGCAGAAATCACACGCCAAACAACGCGGTATCACATTCAACCTGACGCTTGATGAATGGTACGACTGGTGGATCGCAACAGGCCATTATCACCAAAGAGGTCGTAATCGGGACTGCTATGTGATGGCCCGATACAACGACACTGGACCATACGAGCTAGGCAACATCTACTGCTGCACAGTTCAGGAGAATGACCTGCCCCCTACGAACAGGGCCAGCCGGAGTCTAGTAAAGTTCGTTTTCGGAGAAGAAGACGAACATGAAGAAGCGATTTACGGAACAGCAAATCATCGGGTTTCTGAAGGAAGCTGAAGCCGGGATGCCGGTCAAGGAACTGTGC